>NZ_CAXUPT020000013.1:0-156984 GCF_964252975.1 Acidovorax sp. LjRoot38
AGCAGACTACGGGGCAGAGGCCGTCATTGCAGCCTCCAAGGCATCGATGAACAGGGCAGCGACATCGCACCCCGTCTGGTCAAAGATCTCCTGGAAGCAGGTGGGACTCGTGACGTTGATCTCGGTAACGCAATCGCCGATCACATCCACTCCAGCCAGCAGCAGGCCCCGCGCCTGAAGCGCAGGCCCCAAGGCGTTACCGATTTCCCAGTCCCGTGTCGACAACGGCTTGGCAACACCCTTGCCTCCGGCAGCTAGGTTGCCCCGGACTTCGCTGCCCTGCGGGATGCGCGCCAGGCAAAAAGGCACTGGTGCCCCCCCGATGATGAGGACACGTTTGTCGCCTTCGACGATCTCCGGCAAGAACTTCTGAACCATGACACTTTGCGCGCCGTGGCGGTTCAGGGTTTCGGTAATGCTTCCCAGGTTGAGCCCATCCGGGCCCACGCGGAAGATTCCCATGCCGCCCATGCCGTCGAGCGGCTTGAGAATGATGTCCCCGTGCTCTGCATGAAAACGCTGAATGTCTGCGGCATCCCGCGTCACCAGAGTGGGCCCGATGAATTCCGGAAACTCCATGATCGCCAGCTTCTCTGGGTGGTCGCGCAGCGCACGGGGCTTGTTGAACACACGGGCGCCGTCACGCTCAGCCTGCTCCAGCAGGTGTGTCGCATAGAAATACTCGCTGTCGAAAGGCGGGTCCTTGCGCATCAGCACAGCGTCGAAGCTGGCCAAGGGTGCACTGCGCTCGGGCTGTGCGGCGTACCACTGCACCGGGTCTGCTGTCAGTTGGATGTCGCACACTCGGGCCGTCACCTTGCTGCCACGCTGCCAGGTAATGTGCTGCGGCTCGCACACCGCCAAGGTGTGCCCGCGCCGCTGAGCCTCGCGCATCATGGCGAATGTCGTGTCCTTGTAGATCTTGAAGCTTTGCAGAGGATCGGCAATGAAGAGCAGTTTCATGGTGTCGGGTCAGAAAGGTGTGCAGGTGCTGCCAATGGCAGATCACTTGCAGGCAGATAAGAAGAACAGGGAGCGACGCATGCAGTGCGCCGTGTACCTCACGCTGGTAAACGCCTGTACTGTTGCACAAATAGCGCAAAGCTGCCCGCGAACACCACGCCGCTGAGCGTCACCAGAAACGTAGAGGGTGTTGCACTTGAGATTTGAGGCCGCCAAGCGCCAGGGCCTGAAAACACCTTAGAACCTGTTCAAATCTCAATCTTGGACCCGAGTTCGACCACCGCATTGTTCGGCAGATGCAGGAAGTCTGCCGCTCCGCTGGCGTTGTGGTGCATCTGGGCAAACAGCTTTTCGCGCCAGGGGGCCATGCCGCCGCCCATGGTGGGGATGACCGTATCGCGCGAGAGGAAGTAGCTGGTCGTCATGGCCTCCAGCTCGCAGCCCCGGCCGCGCAGCAGCTCCAGCGCGCGGGGTACGTCAGGGTCGTTCTTGAAGCCGTAGTGGATCACCACCTGCCAGCAGTCGTGGCCCAGCGGTTCGACCTGCAGGCGCTTGTCCAGGCCGATCCAGGGGGTTTCGTGGTTGTGCACTGTGACGAACAGGTTCTGCTGATGCAGCACCTTGTTGTGCTTGAGATTGTGCAAAAGCGCATTGGGCACTGCGCCGGTTTCGGCAGTGAGGAACACTGCGGTGCCATCCACGCGCGTGGGCGGACTGACGAACACCGACTCCAGGAAGTCCTTGAGGTCGATTGCGTCGGCACGCAACTTGTCATTCAGCAGGCGGCGCCCTTCCTTCCACGTCATCATCAACGAGAACACGATGCCCCCAATCAGCAGCGGGAACCAGCCGCCCTGGAACAGCTTGAGCAGGTTGGACGCAAAAAACGCCAGGTCCACCACAAAGAAACAGCCGGTGGCCGCAATACACAACGCCAGCGGGTAGCCCCAGCCATAGCGGATTACGAAGAAAGTCAGCGTGGTGGTGATCAGCATGTCCAGCGTCACGGCAATGCCGTAAGCCGCCGCCAGGTTGCTGGACGAGCGGAACATCACCACCGCAAGAACGATGGCGGCGAACAGCCCCCAGTTGACCAGCGGCATGTAAATCTGCCCCGTGTCGCGCACGCTGGTGTGCTGGATATTCAGTCGGGGCAGGTAGCCCAACTGAATCACCTGCTTGGTCACGCTGAAGGCGCCAGTGATAAGGGCTTGCGACGCGATCACCGTGGCCATGGTGGCCAACACCACCAGCGGGATCAGCGCCCAGTCGGGTGCCATCATGTAGAAGGGGTTCTTCACGGCTTCGGGCTCGGCCAGCAGCAGTGCGCCCTGGCCAAAGTAATTGAGCGTGAGCGCCGGCATGGCCACGCCAAACCAAGCCAGGCGAATGGGCCGCTTGCCAAAGTGGCCCAGATCGGCATACAGGGCCTCGGCGCCGGTCACGCACAACACCACCGCACCCAGGATGATGAAGCTGGTGCCCGGGTTGGCCCACATGAACCCGACTGCATGGTGCGGGCTCAACGCCCAGAGGATTTCGGGGTGGCCCACGATGTGAGAGACCCCCAGGAGGGCAATGCTGAAAAACCACACCAGCGTGATGGGCCCGAAGAACTTGCCGATCCCGCTGGTCCCGCGCTTTTGTACGGCAAACAGGCAAAACAGCACGACCAGGGTGATGGGAATCACGTACTGCTTGAAATGGGGCGAGACCACCTCCAGCCCTTCCACCGCCGACAACACCGAAATGGCGGGGGTGATGACGCCGTCACCATAAAACAGCGAGGTGCCGAAGATACCCACTGCCAGCAGCACGCCACGCAGCCGGGGTTTGTCCTTCACGGCCTGCGAAGCCAGGGCCAGCATCGCGATCAGCCCGCCTTCGCCATGGTTGTCGGCGCGCAGCACCAGCACCACGTATTTCAGCGAAACAATGACGGTCAGCGTCCAGAAGAAGATCGAAAGAATGCCGTAGATGTTGTCTTGCGTGAACGGCACATGGCCGGACCCGAACACTTCTTTGACGGCATACAGCACACTGGTGCCGATATCGCCATACACAACACCGATGGCGCCCAGCGTGAGCGCTGCGAGCGATGACTTGGAGCTTTGCACTGACCGCACCCGACACACAAGGGTCGCCGGGTTCCGTTACTTTTGGGAACGCTATTGTGCGCTTGCGCCCGATCAAGCGCCTGGAGGCCACACCCAATGTTGCAACGCAGCAACTCATCCTTGGCAGTCGTGGGCCGGCGTGGCAGGCAGCGTCCCCTGGCTGGAGGGAACGCGCCGTGGGCAATTCAGGGAGAACGCTAGTCGTACACCTCGGCGTCGGGGTTGGTGGCCTCCAGCTCATAGCTGGCTGCCAGCATCGCCAGGCGGCCCACCACGCCATACATATAGAAGCGGTTGGGCGCACTCACCCCCGGGCGCACGCCAGGCTGGGGCATATGGGTGCTGTGCTCAAAGGCCAGCGGCACGAAGCTGGCGCCCGGTGCATTGAGGTTTTCGTCCACGCCGCGCTCGGCATGCATGCGGTAGAAACCGCCCACCACGTAGCGGTCCATCATGTAGACCACAGGCTCGGCCACGGCCTCGTGCACACGCTCTTGGGTCAACACGCCTTCCTGGATGATGAGGTCGTTGACCGGCTGGCCGTCCTTGATGACGGCCATCTTGTTCTTGGTCTTGCGGTTGACCGCATCCAGCTCCTTGGCATCGCGCACGGTCATGATGCCCATGCCGTAGGTGCCGTTGTTGGCCTTGACGATGACAAACGGCTTTTCGTTGATGCCGTATTCCTTGTACTTGCGGCGCACCTTGGTCAAAAGCGCATCCACCGTGGTCTGCAGCTTGTCCATGCCTTTGTCTTCGGCAAAGTCCACCTCGTCGCACTGGCTGTACATGGGGTTGATGAGCCAGGGGTCGATACCCAGCATCTTGCCAAAACGCTTGGCCACCTCTTCGTAGTTCTTGAAGTGGGTACTCTTGCGGCGCACGCTCCAGCCCGCGTGCAGCGGCGGCAGCAGGTACTGCTCGTGGATGTCTTCCAGGATGCCGGGGGCGCCGGCCGAGAGATCGTTGTTGAGCAGGATGGTGCAGGGGTCAAAGTCCTTGAGGCCCAGGCGGCGCTTGGTGCGCACCACGGGCTCCAGCGTCACCGTGTCGCCGTTGGGCAATTCGATCAGCGTGGGCTTCTTGATTTCGGGGCTGATGGAGCCCACGCGCACGTTGAGCCCGGCCATGTTGAAGATGCGCTGCAGCTGCACCACGTTGGCCAGGTAGAAGGTGTTGCGTGTGTGGTTCTCCGGAATGATCAAGAGGTTGCGCGCCTCGGGGCAGATCTTCTCGATGGCAGCCATGGCGGCCTGCACGGCCAGGGGCAGCATCTCCTTGGTCAGGTTGTTCCAGCCGCCGGGGAACAGGTTGGTGTCCACGGGCGCGAGCTTGAAGCCGGCATTGCGGATGTCCACCGAGGTATAGAACGGCGGCGTATGCTCCATCCATTCCAGCCGGAACCAGCGTTCGATGGCGGGCATCGAGTCGAGAACGCGCTGTTCGAGTTCGTTGATCGGCCCTGTCAGGGCCGTGATGAGATGCGGAACCATGGGAAGCCCTCAGAGGAGACGGGAACGATTGCAATCCATTGTAGGGTTGGGGCGTGACCGGACCTTCGCAAGCCCGCCGGGCGGATTTTTCGGGTAGCCCCGCTCAGCGCCGCCAAAACGCCGGGGTGAGCAAGGCCATGAAGCTCAGAATCTCCAGCCGCCCCAGCAGCATGGCCAGGGAGCACACCCAGATCTGGAAATCGGTCAGCACGGCGTAGTTGGACGCAGGCCCCACGCTGCCCAGGCCTGGGCCCGCACAGTTCACGCTGGCCAACACCACGGAAAAAGCCGTCACCGGGTCCAGATCGGTCAACAGCATGACCATGCTGAGCCCGAAGATGGTGCCCCCATAGACCAGCATGAAGGCCAACACCGAAAAGATCACTCGGTTGTCCACCACGGCATCGCCTAGCCGCACGGGCTGCACCGCGCGCGGATGCACCAGCCGGTTCATCTCGCGGCGCGCCTGCTTGACGAGAATGAGCATGCGCACCATCTTGATCCCGCCGCCCGTGGAGCCGGCACTGGTGGCCACGCCCGACAGCAGCAGCATGAACACGGGCGCAAACACCGGCCAGGCGAGGTAGTCCACCGTGGCGTAGCCGGTGGTGGTGGCCAGCGACACCAGGTTGAACATGCCGTGGCGCAGCGCATCGAGCGGCCCATACACGCCCTTGGCCCACAGCAGCAGAGCCACCACCAGCCCGCCGCCGATCAGCGCAAACAGCGTGGCCCGCAGCTCCGGGTCACGCCAGAAACCACCCCAGTGGCCCTTGCGAAATGCCACAAAGTACAGCGCAAAGTTGCAGCTGGCCACCAGCATGAAGAAGATGCAGATCACCTCCAGCAGGGGCGACTGGAAGTAGCCAAAGCTCAGGTCGTGCGACGACAGCCCGCCCAGGCTCACGGTGGTGAACATGTGCATCAGCGCATCCAGTGGCGCCATGCCCCCGGCCCAGTAGGCCAGGCCGCACAGCGTGGAGAACAGCGCATACACCCCCCAGAGCCCCTTGGCCGTACCGGTCATGCGCGGCGTGAGCTTGGTGTCCTTCAGCGGCCCGGCCGCCTCGGCCTTGAACAGCTGACTGCCACCCACCCCCAGCAGCGGCAGCACGGCGACGGCCAGGATGAGGATGCCCATGCCGCCCATCCACTGCAAAAAGGTGCGCCACACGTTGACCGACACCGGCAAGGCGTCCAGGCCCGCGAGCACGGTGGAGCCCGTGGTGGTGAGCCCCGACACAGCCTCGAAGTAGGCATGCGTGAACGACATCGGCTGCCCGGTGTAGTGCCCCGCCAGGATCAGAGGCAGCGCGGCAGAAAGGGGAAGCAGCATCCACACCAGCGAGACCAGCATCACGCCATGGCGCGGTTGCAGTTCTTGCCGGAACAACCGCAGCCGCCACCACAGCCAGGCCCCCGCCAGCATCGTGGCCCCCATGGACAACGGGTACACAAACCAGACACCATCGCCCGTCCACAAAGACACCGCCAGCGGCAGCCCCATGGCCAGCGCAAAGATCATGATCAGGATGCCCAGCACCCGCAAAACGGGAAACATGTCCGTCATGGTGATCTCGCCAAGCCTGGGGTCGGGTCAGAAAAAGGTCGCGCTCACGCGGAAGAGCTTTTCCACGTCACGTACCCGCCGCTTGTTGGGCAGGAAGAACACCACATGGTCGTTGCTCTCGATCACCGTCGCGCTGCGCGGGATGATGACCTCGGGCTCGCGTGGGTGGCCCGGGACAGGGTCGGAGGCATCGGGCAGCCCGCGCACAATCAGGCCGATGTGCACGTCGCGCGGCAGCTGCAGCTCGCTGACCTTGCGGCCCACCACGCGCGAGCTTTTGCGGTCGCCGCGCGCCACGATCTCCAGCGCCTCGGCCACGCCACGGCGCAGACTGTGCACGGCCTGCACGTCGCCCTGGCGCACATAGGCCAGCAGCTCGCCCAGCATGGCCTGCGCGGGCGACAGCGCGATGTCGATCTGCGTGCCGTGCATCAGGTCGGCATAGCTGCGCCGGTTGATGAGGGCCAGCACCCGGCTTGCGCCCATGCGCTTGGCCAGCAGGCAGGACATGATGTTGTCCTCGTCATCGTCGGTGAGCGCGAGGAAGAGGTCCACCTCCTCGATGCCTTCATCACCCAGCAGGTCTTCATCGGTGGTATCGCCCTGCAGCACCAGCACGTCTGAGGGCAGCGCCGACGCCAGTGCCACGCAGCGCTCGGCATGGTCTTCAATGATCTTGATGTGAAAGCGCCCTGGCGTCTGCGCCAGTTGCCGCGCCAGGCGCAAGCCCACCCCACCGCCGCCCGCAATCATGATGCGGCGCACCGGCTGGGCCTGCTGCGAGGTAGGGCGGTGCAAGGCCGCCAGCACCTGGGAAATGTGCTCATGCGCCGCCAGCACAAACACCTCGTCGCCCGGCTCGATACGGGTGGCGCCGTCGCAGGCGATGAAGCGATCGGGCTCGTCGGCAAAACGGCGGTAGATGGCCACCATGCGCATCGCCATCTCGGGCGCACGCTCGCGCAGCTCGCCAATCGTGGGGCCCACCATGGGCGCACCGGGCCGAGCCCGGCCCGACACCAGGCAGGCGCGGCCGCCCGCAAACTCGCGCACCTGCATGGCCTCGGGGTATTCGATCAGCTTGCCGATGTAGCGGGTCAGGGACTCTTCGGGGCAGATGATGCGGTCCACGCCAAAGCCCTCGGGGCCGGTCAGCCGCTCATCCAGCGTGAATCCGTTGGAACGCACCCGCGCGATGCGCTTGGGGATGTTGAACACCAGCTGCGCCACCTTGCAGCACACCAGGTTGGTCTCGTCCTGTGCAGCGCAGGCGATCAGCAGATCGGTGTCCTCGGCGCCCGCCTCGGCCAACACGGCCGGTTCGATGCCATTGCCCACCACCCCGCGCAGGTCAAAGCGCGACTCCAGGTCGCGCAGGCGGGCTGCATCGGTGTCGATGACTGTGATGTCGTTGCGCTCGGACACCAGGCTGTCTGCCACGCTCTGGCCCACACGGCCCGCGCCGAGGATGATGATTTTCATAAGAAATTGGGCCTTAGCGCTTTACAGGCAAGCGCTAGCAGCTATGAAATAAGGAGCAAATCAACCCCGCACCTCACCCTCGCCCAGCACCACGTACTTGAGTGAGGTCAGCCCTTCGATGCCCACCGGCCCACGCGCATGGAACTTGTCGGTGCTGATGCCGATTTCGGCGCCCAGGCCGTACTCAAAACCATCGGCAAACCGCGTGCTGGCGTTCACCATCACGCTGGCCGAATCCACCTCGCGCAGGAACTGCTGGGCGTGCATGTGGTCACGCGTCAGGATGGCATCGGTGTGGTGGCTCGAATAGTGGTTGATGTGGGCAATGGCCTCGTCCACACCGGCCACCACCTTCACGCTGATGATCGGGGCCAGGTATTCCTCGCTCCAGTCCTGCTCGGTGGCGGGCACCAGCTGGGCACCGGGCACCGAGGCCAGGATGGCCAGCGACTCAGGGCAGCCGCGCATCTCCACGCCCTTGGCGGCATACACAGCGCCGATCTGGGGCAAGAATTCGGCCGCCACGCCGCGCGCCACCAGCAGGCCTTCGCTCGCGTTGCAGGGGCTGTATTTGTTGGTCTTGGCGTTGTCGGCCACCTTCACCGCCATGGCGATGTCGCAGGGGTCGTCCACATAGGTGTGGCAGTTGCCGTCCAGGTGCTTGATCACGGGCACCTTGGCATCGCGGCTGATGCGCTCGATCAGCCCCTTGCCGCCGCGCGGGATGATCACGTCCACAAACTGCGGCATGGCAATCAGCTGGCCCACGGCCTCGCGGTCCGTGGTCTGCACCAGCTGCACGCCGTGCTCCGGCAGGCCCGCCTCCGCCAGTGCCTGCTGCACCAGCTTGGCCAGCGCCTTGTTCGAATCAATCGCCTCGGAGCCACCACGCAGGATGCAGGCATTGCCGCTCTTGATCGACAGCGACGCGGCCTCAATGGTCACATTGGGGCGGCTCTCATAGATCATGCCGAACACACCGATCGGCACGCGCATCTGCCCCACACGGATGCCGCTGGGCTGCTGCTTCATTCCCAGGATCTCGCCAATGATGTCGGGCATGGCGGCGAGCTGCTCGCAGCCTTCGGCGCAGGTCTCCAGCACCTTGGGGCTGAGCTTGAGGCGGTCCACCATGGGCTCGGCCAGGCCGTTGGCCACAGCGCGCTCCAGGTCTTTGGCGTTGTCGATCTGCAGCGAAGCCACGTTCTCACGCAGCAAGCGGGCCAGCGCCTTGAGCGCTTTGTTTTTGATAGCTGCTGGCGCTTTGGCCATCAGCGCAGAGGCCGTTTTGGCCTGGAGACCGAGAGAATGCGTGTATTCGGCGACGTTGAGAGCGTTCATCCAGCGATTTTGCCGCACTTGGCTTTACCCTTGCGGCCTTGCCCTACTCGCATATCCTTGGCCATGACCACCACCGCCCCCGCCCAGCTCGTCGCCCTGACCGAAGCCTTGCAGGCCTTTGAACGCGGCGACCACACCGCCGCCACCCTGAGCACCCTGGCCCGCCAGCAAACCACCCTGCTGGCCGCCCTGCCCCCACGCTACGGCGAGGTGCTGCTGAACCTGCTGGACCGGCTGGAGTCGAGCGCGCTGTTTTCGGAGGAAAGCTGCTCATTCAGCCAGAAGGATCTGGTGGCCAACCTGCGGATGTGGGCGGACAAAGCGCGCGGGGTGCTGGAGCAGCCCTGAAGCCCACGGGCACACAAAGTCGCCACTACATCTTTGATAGCTACTTGCGCTTACTGGATAAGCGCCAGAGGCCAAAAACACTCAAATTTATCGGCCAACCTTACCGCGCGGCCTGGGTCAGCCTGCACACCTGCAACGCAAGCCTCTGCAGCGCCTGCCACCCGTCCGTGGGCCAATCGGGCTGCTTGAGCCCCTTGACGATGCCGTCCACGATATGCGCCGACTGCAGCAGGCGCGCCAGCGCCGCGTCGCTGGCCCTGGGCAGGATACGTTCGTACAGCTTTTCCTTGGCGCCCCACACCCGGTTTTCGCGCAGGGCCATGGGCAGAGGGCGGCCGGCGTTCATGGCGTCTTTCACGCGCTTCAAGGCGCGGATGTCTTCGGCCAGCGCCCAGTGCACCAGCACTTCGGCCTCGCCCTCGGCCTGCAGGCCGTCGAGCATGCGCTGCACGCGGGCGGTATGGCCTGAGAGCACGGATTCAGAGAGCTTGAACACGTCGTAGCGCGCCACATTGAGCACAGCGGCTTCGACCTGGGCCTGTGTCAGCTCGCCGGGGGGGTGGAGCAATGCGAGCTTTTGGATCTCCTGGTGGGCGGCGAGCAGATTGCCCTCCACCCGGTCTGCAAAGAACTGCAGCGTGCGCTGGCCTTCCTCGCCCGCCACCACGCGCTGGCCCTGGGCGGCCAAGCGCTGGGCGATCCACTGCGGCAGCATGCCGCGCTCGATGGGGTCGATCTGGATCGAGGTGCCGCTGGATTCCAGCGCCGCAAACCATGCGCCCGTGCGTGTGGCCTTGTCCAGGCGCGGCAGCATCACCAGCGTGAGCGTGCTGTCGTTGCCCTTGGCGGATTCAGCAATCTGCTGCAGCGCCACGCCACCATCCTTGCCGGGCTTGCCCGAGGGGATGCGGATCTCGACGATCTGCTTGTCGGCAAACAGGCTCAAGCTGCCGCCAGCTGCCAGCACAGCGCTCCAGTCAAAGTGAGCGCCTGCTACCGTGTACGAGGTGCGTTCGGTATAGCCCTGGGCACGGGCCGTGGCGCGGATGGCGTCTGCCGCCTCCTGCTGCAGCAGGGGCTCGTCGCCATGCAGCACGTAAAGCGGCGACAGGCCCCGTTGAAGATGCGGTGAGAGTTGGGCCAGGGCGACTTGCATGCGGCAAAGTTTATCGCCTGGGCAGGCCCGGCACTGTGCACATTGCCAGCAAATGCCCTCACAGTGCACAAGAGAGACCGCGATCTAATCAGCTGCAGTGCTATTCACTGGCGCCCAAAGCCCCGAGAATTCCCCCGGGGCGCGTATACGCGCCCGTACCGACATCGACTGCCTTCCCAGAAAGCCCCCGCACCATGCCACCCAACGCCCTGCGCAGCGCCCAGCCCACCAGCCTGATCGGCGCCCCCACCGACATCGGCGCCGGGGCGCGCGGCGCCTCCATGGGGCCCGAGGCCCTGCGCGTGGCGGGCCTGCAGGCAGCGCTGGAGTCGCACGGACTGCAGGTGTTTGACCGGGGCAACTTGAGTGGCCCCGCCAACCCCTGGCAGCCGCCCGTGGACGGTTACCGACACCTGCCCGAGGTGGTGGAGTGGAACCAGCGGGTGTTTGACGCCGTGTATGCCGAACTGCAATTGGGCCACCTGCCCATCCTGCTGGGTGGCGACCACTGCCTGGGCCTGGGCAGCATCAGCGCCGTGGCCCGCCATTGCGCGGAGGTGGGTAAGAAGCTGCGGGTGCTGTGGCTGGATGCCCATGCCGACTTCAATACCAGTGCACTCACGCCCAGCGGCAATGTGCATGGCATGCCCGTGGCCTGCCTGTGCGGGTTCGGCCCCGAGGCGCTGACCGGGCTGGCCCGCATGCCGGGCGGTGGCGCAGCGCTGCACCCGTCGCAGATCCGGCAGATCGGCATCCGCAGCGTGGACGCGGGCGAAAAGCGCTTTGTGCATGAGCAGGGCCTGGAGGTGTTCGACATGCGCTACATCGACGAGGTGGGCATGCGCCAGACCATGCAGCAGGCGCTGGCCGGACTGGATGCACACACCCACCTGCATGTGAGCTTTGATGTGGACTTTCTGGACCCCGACATCGCGCCCGGCGTTGGCACCACGGTGCCCGGCGGCCCCACCTACCGCGAGGCGCAGTTGTGCATGGAGATGATTGCCGACAGCGGGCGCCTGGCCTCGCTGGACATTGTGGAACTCAACCCCGCGCTCGATGTGCGCAACCGCACTGCGGTGCTGGCGGTGGACCTGGTGGAGTCGCTGTTTGGCAAAAGTACGCTCATGCGGACATCCCCCTGAGCACCTGCGCCTCGCCCATCACGAACGCCCGGCACGGCGCTGTAGCTGCCTGCTGCTCTGCGCTACCGCCAAGAGGCCACAGCCCCACGCCTGGGCTCAGCGCTTGGCCGCTGCCAGGCGGCGCATAAGCTGCTGCACCAGGTCGGTCCGCATGTTGCGGTAGAGCAGTGCTTCCTCAGCCTCCTTGGCCAGGGCGATGGTTTCGTTGTAGCTGATGTCGCGCTGCTGCAGCAGCTCGGTCTCGGGAATCAGTTCGGCACCTGCCGGGGTACGCAGCCGGAACCTGATGCGCAGGCGCAGCTGCAGTTCGCGCACCTGGCCCGAGGCATTGAGCCCCACCACCGCGCGCTCCTGCTGCTCCTGCAGCACATCCAGAATGGCATCGGCCGTGGGCATGGCCGCCGGGTCGCGCAGCAGCTGCAGCTTGCCGCCCGAACCCTCCAGCGTGCGCTGCAACTCCCGCGCGAGGGGCGAGCCTGCAGGTGCGGCGATGTAGAGCGAGTCAAACCCGAACTCGGGCACGCCCCGCAGCCGAAATCCGCAAGCGGACAGCAGGGCCACGGGCGCGAGGGAGAGCAGTGTGCGCTTGTTCATGGGGGCTATACCACCACGTTCACGAGGCGGCCAGGCACCACAATGACGCGCTTGGGTGCAGCGCCTGCAGCCTGGGCCACAAACGCCTCGCTGGCCAGGGCAATGCGTTCGATCTCGGCCTTGTCGGCCTGTGCGGGCACATGGATGGAGCCGCGCAGCTTGCCGTTGACCTGCAGCATGAGCTCGATCTCGTCCTGCACCAGCGCGTTCGCATCGACCTGGGGCCAGGGTGCATCCAGCAGGTCGCCCAGTTCGGCCGCGTAACCCAGGCCGCTCCAGAGGCTGTGCGCAATGTGGGGGGTGGCCGGGTACAGGCAGCGCAGCAGGATGCCAAAGCCTTCGATCAGCGCCACCTGAGCACCAGCCGAGTCGGTGGCCTTGAAGTCTTCGAGCGCGTTGATCATCTTCATCGCGCCGGAGACCACGGTGTTGTACTGCATGCGCTGGTAGTCGTAGTCCACCTGCTTGAGCACGGTGTGGATCTCCAGGCGCAGGGCCTTGGCTTCTTTGCCAAACTCAACGTCTTTCAGACTGCTGGCGCTTGCCACGCTTGCGCTTGCAGCTCCCATATCCATAGCAGACAGCTTGAGGCCGAAGTTCCACACCCGGCGCAGGAAGCGGTAGCTGCCTTCCACCGCCGCGTCGTTCCACTCCAGCGTGGCTTCGGGCGGGGCGGTGAACATGGTGTACAGGCGGGCGGTGTCGGCGCCGTACTTCTCGATCAGGTCCTGCGGGTCCACGCCGTTGTTCTTGGACTTGGACATGGTGCCCACGCCCTCGTAGTCGATGGGCGTGCCCACGGGCAACAGGCCGTCGCCGCTGGTGGCTTCGTTCTTCAGCTTGGCGCCGATGATCTTGCCGCCTTCGTCCAGCACGTGCTCCACGTCGTGCGGCCAGAAGTAGTCCTTGCCGCCCTTGGCGGTGCGGCGGCTGTAGATGTGGTTGAGCACCATGCCTTGCGTGAGCAGCTTGGTGAAGGGCTCGTCCACTTTCACCAAGCCCAGGTCGCGCATGACCTTGGTCCAGAAGCGGGCGTACAGCAGGTGCAGGATGGCGTGTTCGATACCGCCGATGTACTGGTCCATCGGCATCCAGTAGTCGGCGCCACCGGCCACCATCGCATCGGCGTTCTTGGGGTCGCAATACCGCATGAAGTACCACGAGCTGTCCACGAAGGTGTCCATGGTGTCCGTCTCGCGGCGGGCGGCCTTGCCGCACACGGGGCAGGTCACGCCCGCGTGGAAGCCTTCGTGCTTGTGCAGCGGGTTGCCCGAGCCATCGGGGATGCAGTCTTGCGGCAGCACCACGGGCAGGTCTTTTTCGGGCACGGGCACGGCGCCGTGTTCATCGCAGTGGATGATGGGGATCGGCGTGCCCCAGTAGCGCTGGCGGCTCACGCCCCAGTCGCGCAGGCGCCAGGTGGTCTTCTTCTCGCCCAGGCCCTTCTGCTCCAGCGCATGGGCCACGGCGTTCACGGCTTCCTTGTACGACAGGCCGCTGAAGCTGTCGGAGTTGATGGTCACGCCACGTTGCTTGTCGCCGTACCAGTCGTTCCATTGGTGGTAGTCGAAGTGTTCGCCATCGACCAGCACGACCTGCTTGATCTCGATGCCGTACTTGAGGGCGAACGCGAAGTCGCGCTCGTCGTGCGCGGGCACGCCCATCACGGCGCCGTCGCCATAGCCCATGAGCACGTAGTTGCCGACCCAGACCTCGACCTTCTCTTCGGTCAGCGGGTGGGTGACGAACAGCCCCGTGGGCACGCCCTTCTTCTCTTGCGTGGCCAGCTCGGCCTCGGTCGTGCCGCCGCTCTTGCATTCTTCGATGAAGGCCTTGAGCGTGGGATTGGTTTTGGCGGCATGGGCGGCCAGCGGGTGCTCGGGCGCCACGGCGCAGAAGGTCACGCCCATGATGGTGTCGGCGCGCGTGGTGAACACGTACATCTTGCCGTCGCCGATCAATGCGCCATCGTCGCCTGCAATGTCGTGCGTGAAGGCGAAGCGCACGCCCTCAGACTTGCCGATCCAGTTCTCCTGCATCAGCTTCACGCGCTCGGGCCAGCCGGGCAGCTTGTCGCCGGTGACGAAGTCCAGCAACTCTTCGGCGTAGTCGGTGATCTTGAGGTAGTAGCCAGGGATCTCGCGCTTTTCGACCACCGCACCCGTGCGCCAGCCCTTGCCGTCAATCACCTGCTCGTTGGCCAGCACGGTCTGGTCCACCGGGTCCCAGTTCACGACCTGGGTCTTGCGGTAGGCAATGCCCTTTTCGAGCATTTTCAGGAACAGCCACTGGTTCCACTTGTAGTACTCAGGGTCGCAGGTGGCCACTTCGCGGCTCCAGTCGATGGCCAGGCCCATGGCCTGCATCTGCTTTTTCATGTAGGCGATGTTTTCGTACGTCCACTTGGCAGGGGGCACACCATTCTTCAGCGCCGCGTTCTCGGCGGGCAGGCCAAACGCATCCCAGCCCATAGGCATCAGCACGTTGTGGCCGTTCATGCGCAGGTAGCGCGTGAGCATGTCGTTGATGGTGTAGTTGCGCACATGGCCCATGTGCAGCTTGCCGCTGGGGTACGGCAGCATCGAGCAGGCGTAGAACTTCTTCTTGTTGGCGTCTTCCGTCACGCGGTAGGCATCGGTGGCGGTCCAGTGGCCATGGGCGGCGCGCTCGACGTCTTGGGGAGAGTATTTGTCTTGCATGGGGGCTCGGGGGTGAGAGGGAGGTGCAGCCGCAGGGCCGCGCTGCAGGGATTTTAGGCTGTCAGGCCCCACCTTCCGCGCCTGCCGCCGCCAGCGGCCTGCGCAGAACGGCTGGCACGGCAGCGCACGGCGGTTTCAGGGGGCCTTGGCAGGGGCAGACGGCGCGCCTGCGGCCGGTGGCTCGGCCACAAAGCCGATGCGCTGCAGCCCGGCCAGATGCGCTGCGCCCATGACCTCGACCACGCGCCCGTAGGGCACTGCGGCGTCAGCGCGCAGCTGGATTTCGGTGTCGGGCCGTTCGGCGCCGATGCGGCGCAGGCGCTCAGCCAACGCGCTCTGCGACAGCGGCTGGTCGTCCAGAAAGGCTTGGCCCGACGCATCGACCACAAGGGTAACGAACTGCGGCGCACTACCGGGCGTGGCGCCCTCGGAGCGTGGCAGGTCGAGCCGGATGGAGCTGGCCAGCAGCGGTGCCGTGAGGATGAAGATGACCACCAGCACCAGCATCACATCGACCAGCGGCGTCATGTTGATGTCGCTCATGGGCTGTGGCCCGGTGGTGCGTTCGAGACGTCCGAAGGCCATGATGGATTCAACCTCCCTGGCGCTCAGGGCCGGGAATCGGCGGGGGCGACCGTGTCAATGACCAGTTCGCGCAGGTCGCGCGCAAACCCCTCCAGGTCCGCCTCGATGCGACCGATCAGCCGCCCAAACACGTTGTAGGCCAGCACGGCGGGTATGGCCACGGCCAGCCCGGCCGCCGTCATGACGAGGGCCTCGCCCACAGGGCCGGAGACGCGGTCGATGGTGATCTGGCCCGCGCCCGCCATGGCCGTCAGCGCATGGTAGATGCCCCACACGGTGCCCAGCAGCCCCACGAACGGCGCGGTGGAGCCCACCGTGGCCAGCAGCACCTGGCCAAACTGCAGGCGCCCCAGCACGCCATGCAGGGCATCGCGCAGCACCCGGGTCAACCGCTGAGACAGGCTGCCCGCGCTGGCCAATGAGGCCGGGGCATCGGGCAGAGAATGATTTGCTATTGAATTTGCAGCAACCACCAGAGGCAAGACCAGCGCAGCGCGGTCAAAAGACTGCAAACGTTGTGCTGCAACCTCCATGGATGGCGCCTGCCAGAACGCCGCAGTGCAGCGGGCCACATCGGCACTGGCCTGGCGCATGAGCCGCAGCTTCCAGACGATGACCACCCAGCTTGCCACCGACATGGCCAGGAGCACCAGTGCGGCACCCTGCGTGACGGCGTCGCCCTGGCGCCACCAGTGGAGAGCGTCCATCAATACCTCGCTATTTGGCGCATCGCCCGCAACTGGCGCGCCCGAAGCCAGTGCCACCGTGGAACTGGCTTCGCCAGGCCACGGGTGGCGTCCCCCTGCAGGGGGAAGATGCGAAGCATCTCAGGGGGTTTCTCATTGCAGACCGAGCACGTCGAACATGTCGAACATGCCCGTCTTGTGCCCAGCGAGGAACCGCACCGCCCGCAGGCTGCCCTGTGCGTAGGTGGAGCGACTGGAAGACTTGTGCGTGATCTCGATGCGCTCGCCGATGCCCGCGAACAGCACGGTGTGATCGCCCACGATGTCACCACCCCGGATGGTGGCAAAACCGATGCTCGACGGATCGCGCTCACCAGTGACACCTTCGCGGGCGTACACGCCACATTCCTTGAGGTCGCGCCCCATGGCGTCGGCAATCACCTCGCCCATCTTGAGCGCGGTGCCCGAGGGCGCATCCACCTTGTGGCGATGGTGGGCTTCGATGATCTCGATGTCGTAGCCCGTGGCCATGGCCTTGGCCGCCATCTGCAGCAGCTTGAGGGTGACGTTCACGCCCACACTCATGTTGGGCGCCATGACGATGGCGGTGCGCTGGGCAAAGACGGCAATCTCGGCCTTCTGCGCATCGGTGAAGCCCGTGGTACCCACCACGGCTTTCACCCCGAGTTCGCAGCACACGGCGAGATGGGCCAGGGTGCCCTCAGGGCGTGTGAAATCAATCAGAACGTCGGAGTTTTTCAGGCCCGCAGCAATGTCGGCCGTGATGGCAACACCGCTGGCATGGCCCAGAAACGCGGTGGCATCCGAACCGATGCCGGGGCTGGACGGCACGTCCAGCGCGCCTGCCAGCACACAGTCATCACTGGCGCGAAGGGCCTCGATCAGCATGCGGCCCATGCGACCGGATGCACCGGCAACGGCAACACGGAGGGGGCGCGAGGGCGTGGATGCGGGGGCAGGCGAAGGGGTCCCTGTCATGAGTGTCCTGTACGTTGTCGTTGGCTTTGAAGTGAGGCGGGCATCGATCGACCCGTTGCCCCACCGGCCAGATCGCGAAAATCAGCGTGCTGGGGCTTCCAGCGGCGGGTAGCTGACAGAAGCAGGCTCCAGCGGGGGCGCTGTCGGGGAGGCAGATGGCCGTTGCGACGCAGGGTAGCGGGCCAGTTGCTCCGGTGTGGCCTCCAGCACAGGCACCTTGCTTTTGGAGCCACGCGAGCCCAGTGTGGCCACGAACTCGGTCTCTGTGGGCATGGGATCGCCTTCGGAGCGGTCCAACCCATCGCCCTTGAAATACACGGTCAGCTTGCGGGTCTGGGCTTCTTCACCGGGGCGCTTGAGCGTGAACACGTATTCCCAGCGGTCTGCATGGAACAGGCTGGTGACCAGCGGCGTACCGAGGACTTCACGCACCTGCTGGCGGCTCATGCCGGGCTGGAGCGCCTCGACCTGCTCGCGCGACACAAAATTGCCCTGCACCACATCGATTTTGTAGGGAGTGACAATGCTGGCAATGCGGGTACTGGCACCATCCAGACTACTGCAACCGGCCAGGGCGGCCACGCTGGCACCGACCAAAAGGACCAGGCCCAGGCGGGCGCTGCAACGGGCTTTGACGGGCATGGGTAAAAGGGCTGAGGATATGATCGCCCCATTGTAGCGGCAGGCCTTCTGACCTTGAGGCCGGGCCCGCATCCCGAAAGACCATGCCATGACCAACATCGACGAACTCAAAAGCACGGGACTCAAGGCCACGCTGCCCCGCCTGAAGATTCTGGAGATCTTCCAGAAAGGCGAGCAACGCCATATGACGGCCGAAGATGTGTTCCGCGTGCTGCTGGAAGAGCGTTCGGACATTGGCCTGGCCACGGTCTACCGCGTGCTCACGCAGTTCGAGCAGGCCAGCATCCTGATCCGCAGCAATTTCGAGAGCGGCAAGGCGGTGTACGAACTCAACGAAGGGCAGCACCACGACCACTTCATCTGCACGTCGTGCGGCAAGGTGGAGGAGTTCTACGACCCCGAGATTGAAAAACGCCAGCAGGCCGTGGCCAAGGCCAAGGGCTGGCTGGTGCAGGACCACACCATGGCCCTGTATGGCCAGTGCGCTGCCTGCGCTAGCAAGTAAGCCCCCCTGAGTCGCCTTCGGCGCCTTCCCCCGAGGGGGACGCACCCAGTGGCCCGGCGAAGCCGGTTCCACGGGTGCACTGATATTGGCGCGCGCCAGTTTCGCAGTATCTGAACCTAAATTGGCTGTAGCGCCTGCCTGCCAAGCGCCGGCAGCTATCAAATACGCAGCATACTAGCCGCCTGTATCGCGCTCCATGGCGCGGCGATGGCGCTCCACAAATTCCTGGTAGGTATCAATGCCGCGCAGCTGCAGGATGGTGTTGCGCACGGCGGCTTCGACGAGCACGGCGATGTTGCGGCCAGCCACCACCTGGATCACCACCTTGAGCACCGGCACGCCAAGCACGTCTTGCGTGAGTGGCTCATAGGGCAGGCGCTCGTAGTCGCGCTCCAGGGTCTCCTTGCGCACCAGGTGCACGATGAGTTTGAGGCGCATCTTGCGGCGCACGGCCGTCTCGCCAAAGATGGCTCGGATATCGAGCAGACCGATGCCGCGCACTTCCAGCAGGTTCTGCAGCAGATCGGGGCACTTGCCTTCGATGGTGGTCTGGTTGATGCGGTACAGGTCCACCGCGTCGTCGGCCACCAGGCCGTTGCCGCGCGAAATCAGCTCCAGGCCCAGCTCGCTTTTCCCCAGGCCAGATTCGCCGGTGATCAGCACCCCCAGCCCGAGAATGTCCATGAACACGCCGTGCATGGTGGTGCGGTCGGCAAAGTGCTTGGACAGGTAGGCACGCAGCACGTCGATCACAAACGCCGAGGACTCGTGCGTGGAGAACATCGGGATCTGCGCGCGTTCGCACATCGACACCAGCGCATCGGGGGCGGTCTGGTCGTCGGCCAGCACCAGCACGGGCGGCTCCAGCGTCACGATGCGGGCAATGCGACGCTTGCAATCGTCGGGAGACGCGCTGCTCAGATAGGCAATCTCGCGCTCGCCCAGGATCTGGACGCGGTAGGGATGGATGTAATTGAGGTAGCCGACCAGATCGGCCCCGGAGCGCGCGGACCGCACGGCCACTTCGTCAAAGCGCCGCTCGGAAGCGCCCAGCCCGGCCACCCACTCCCACTTCAGGGGGCCGCGAAATTCCTCAAACAGAACATCGGCGCTGACAACATTGGGCTTCACGGCGAATCAGCGAAAGTGCGCAGCGCCAGACAGGCTCAGGCCGTTTGCGTGGACTGCCAGCCGGCAATCATGCCGTGCAGTTCGGCAGCATCGGTGCAGGCCTTGAGCCTTTCACGCAGGGCCGAATCGCTGAGCAGTTCGGCAATCTCGGAGAGGATTTCGAGGTGCTTCTGTGTGGCGGCTTCAGGCACCAGCAGAAAAATCAGCAGGCCCACAGGCAATTCGTCTGGCGCATCGAACCCGATGGGGTTCAGCAGCTGGAACACGGCAGCCATCGGTGCCTTGAGGCCCTTGATGCGCCCGTGGGGAATGGCCACGCCATGGCCCAGTCCGGTGGAGCCCAGGCGTTCACGCGCAAAGAGGCTGTCGGTGATCAACGCGCGCGAGAGACCGTGCTGGCTCTCAAACAGCAGACCCGCTTCTTCAAAAGCACGCTTCTTGCTGGTGGCGTCAACGCTCACAAGCACTTGAGCGGAGGGCAGGATGGAGGCGAGTCGGTTCATGGTCAAGGGTAACAATTATGCACATATTGGCGAAAACCCTGAGCGCGGCGCTGTGGGCAACAAAAAAACCGCCCGAAAGGGGCGGCTGCTGTGCCAGGCTCAGGGCTGGCGCATCAAGCGTGCAGTTCGCGCTTGGCGGCTTCGTGGTGGTGGTCCTGCAGGCGATCCTTGTGGCGCACCACCTGACGGTCCATCTTGTCGACCAGTTCATCCACGGCAGCATACAGGTCGGCGTGGGAGCTTTCGGCAAACAGGTCGTTGCCCTTCACATGGATATTGCATTCCGCTCGCTGCCGCTTTTCCTTCTCCTTTTGCTTCTCTACCGTCAGCAGTACCTTGACGTCGACAACTTGGTCAAAATGGCGGGTGATCCGGTCCAGCTTGGTGGTGACGTAGTTGCGCAAGGCTGGGGTAACTTCGAGGTGGTGACCGCTGATCGTCAGGTTCATAAATAAGTCTCCTGTAACACTCTCTGTGGAAGAAGCGCCGCCCTGGATCAGAGGAGCGGCCCGGCGAACTTGGATGCATCCCGTTGACGTGAAGTCACTATGCCCCCGCCCTTCCTGAAAAGCAATCCCATTCCGCCCCGACCCGCTGGGTTATGCCCGCCAAGGTGCCAAGCCTCCAAAAAGCGCGCACAATGGCTGAGTTGCCGGGGAGCACACGCCCCGCCAGTCGGCAGTTGCTCAGCGTGCCGAAGGCGCTGCACCGTGCAGCGTCAACCGCCCTGCCACCACCATCGACAGCAGGCTCGCGGCAATACCCACCAGCGCCGCCATCCAGTAGTTCTGCACCAGTCCCTGCGCGTCGCGGCTGATCAGCATCCCGCCCACCAAAGACGCCGCCCCCATGGCCGCAGACTGCACCGATGCGTTCAAGGTCATGAAGGTACCGCGCAGCGGTGCCTGCGCCGCAGAGGCCACGATGGCCATGCCCGGAATCATCCGGCCGCTCACAAAGGCAAACATCAGGGTGGACACCGCCAGAATGCCCCACAGCGGCAGCCCCTGCACCAGCGTGATGCCCAACAGGCAGGGCGCCGCAGCCAGGGCCAGCCAGCGAAAGGTTCGCACCTTGCCGCGCAGGTCCGTCAACCGGCCAAACAGGCGCGCGGTGAACAGGGTCGCGACACCTCCGCACAGGTAGGCCACCGGAATCTGGTCGGCCCGCACACCGGCATTGGTCTGCATGTAGATGGTGATGTAGGGAATCACCGTAAAACCTGTAAACATGAGCAACGCGGAGAACAGGAACGCCCAGCGATGGTTCGGGTCGGCAAGCACTTGTCCGATGCCGCCCAGCGCCGTTCTGCCGCTGGCCGCCTGCACATGGGCCGTCATCGCCGGCATGGTGCGCGCCGCCAGCACGGCCAGCAGCCCCACCATCGCGGCAATCGCAATGAACGGCATGTTCCAGCCGCCCACCTCGGCAAGAATCAGCCCCAGCGGAACACCGGCCACGGTCGATACCGAGAACGAGGTCATCACGATGCCCATCGCACGGCCGCGCCGCTCGAACGGGATCACGTCAGCCACGATGGTTTGCGACAGGGCCGACAAGACACCCCCGAATGCCCCCGCCAAAACGCGCGCCACCATGAGCGTGCCGTAGGTGGGCGCCACGCCACAGGCCAGTGTGGCCAGCCCAAACAGGACGTAGAGGACCAGCAGCAGCCGCTTGCGCCCGAACCGGTCGATGTAGGTGGAGGCCAGCAACCCCGACACCCCGGCCGACAGCGTATACGCCGACACCAGCAGCCCGAACTGCGCGTCGCTGATGGAAAAAAGCTGCGTGAACCGAGGCCCCAGCGGCATCATGATCATGAAGTCAAGGATGTGGGTAAACTGAATGCCCGCCAGGGTGAGCAGCAGCCAAAGTTCGCGGCGGGGAGTGAGCGCAGAGGTGGAGGGCACAGGGGGCGCGGCCGAAGGTGGCACTGTCAGATTCAGGGCCACACAGTGTGCCGCAAGCTCGTCGAGCGCGCAGGTCCACACTAGCGCCCTCATACACGCCGGTACATGCCCTTGCCGAGTCCCCACCGAGCCCTTGCCGCAGACACGCGTCAGACCCGCGCGTAAAATCCGAAGGTTGCGCGCACGCACTTGAAGACTTCACCAGCTCCCGCGCTTCACTCCCCGTTTTGCGGCCTGCCTGCAGCGCACATCGATCGCCCACACCGACACCATGACCCAGCCCAGCTCCAACGCCCTGCACACCTCCGCCCTGACATCGCTGCCCCTGCTGGCACGCGGCAAGGTGCGCGACAACTACGCCGTGGGCGACGACCGCATCCTGATGGTGGCCAGCGACCGCCTGTCGGCCTTTGACGTGATCATGGGCGAGCCCATTCCGGGCAAGGGCGAGCTGCTCACGCAGATGGCGCTGTTCTGGTTCGACAAGCTCGGAGATATCTGCCCCAACCACCTGACGGGCGACGCGCCGGAAAGTGTGGTGTCTCCGGAAGAAGCCCCGCAGATCCGTGGCCGGTCCATGCTGGTGCAGCGGCTGCAGCCCATTCCGGTCGAAGCCGTGGTGCGCGGCTACCTGGCCGGCAGCGGCTGGAAGGAATACCAGGAATCACGCGCAGTGTGCGGGGTGCCCCTGCCAGAAGGGCTGACCAATGCCGCCAAGCTGCCCGAGCCCATCTACACCCCAGCCGCCAAGGCCGCTGCGGGCGAGCACGATGAAAACATCACGTTCGAGCGCACGGTGGAGATGATTGGCCTTCAGCTCGCCACCCGCATCCGCGACCTGAGCATTGCGATCTACAAGGCTGCTGCCGACATCGCGCTCGCCAAAGGCATGATCATTGCCGACACCAAGTTCGAGTTTGGCCTGGCGCCCGATGGCACGCTGGTGCTGATGGACGAAGTGCTCACGCCCGACAGCTCGCGCTACTGGCCCGTGGAAGGCTACGAGGCCGCCCTGGCCGCTGGCCAGAACCCACCGAGCTACGACAAACAATTTGTGCGCGACTGGCTGGAGCAAGCCCAGGTGAACGGCAAGCCCTGGGACAAGACCGCGCCCGCCCCCCGCCTGCCGCGCGAAGTGATCGAAAAGACCGCCGCCAAGTACCGTGAAGCGCTGGAACGGCTGACAGCCTGACGCCTCCGTCTGTTCTATACAAAAGCAAAGGCCCTTCACGGGCCTTTGCTTTTTGGCGCGTCAGACCCCGCTCAGCTCAGCACGACGCTGGAGAGTCGGCGCCGGTAGGTCGCCACCACCGGGTCGTCGGGAGGGATCTGGCCGTCGGCCACCTTCACCTTGGGCGGCTCGATGATTTCAAGGATGGCCACATAGGTCTTGCGGGCAGCCTCTTCGCCCCAGGCCTTGTCGCGCATGAGGATTTCGAGCAGTTCGTCCATGGCGTCCGTCCAGCGCTGGTCGGCCATGAGCCAGCGGGCGCGGGCGTAGCGGGTGTCAAAGTCGCGCTTGTTGGCGGCGATTTTTGCATCAAAATCGGCACCAGCGCCTTCCCCATAAGCGTTAGAAGCTACGAAATCAATAGCATCCATCCAGGCTTTCAACGCACCCAGCTTGCGCGAGGCTGCGGCCTTGGCGATGACGGGGGCAAAGGCGACCTTGGCGTCGTCTTCGCGACGCAACTGCAGCAGCAGCTTGACGTAGTCGAAGCGCGCGTCGTCATTGGAAGGATCGGTCACCACGGCGTGCTGCAGCTTCTCCAGCGCGGTACTGGTGTCGCCTTCGGCCAGGGCGTCCTGGGCTTCTTCTTCCTCGATTTCCGCCACCAGTTCTTCGGCGGTGGGGATGTGCTTGTCCAAGAAGGCGCGCACCTGGCCTTCGGGCAGGGCGCCCATGAAGCCATCCACGGGCTGGCCATTCATGAGCAGCACGCAGGTGGGAATGCTGCGGATGCCGAACATGCCCGCCAACTGCTGCTCCTGGTCCGAATCGATCTTGACCAGCTTGAAGCGGCCCGCGTAGTCGGTCTCCAGCTTTTCCAGCACCGGCCCCAGCGACTTGCAGGGGCCACACCAGGGCGCCCAGAAGTCCACCAGCACGGGCACGTTCATCGAGGCAGCAACCACCTCGGTTTCAAAATTTTCTACGGTGACGTCAATCATGGCGGTGTGGAGGCCAGAGGCCTGTGGAGCGGTTTGCGCGCTATTTTGGCCCATCGAAACAGCCCCATGCCGGGAAGGGAGGCGCAAAAAGTAAAATCGCGGGTTCCACCTACAGCGGCAAAGCAGGCGCAACCTGCCCGCCAGCGCCCTCCACACCATGAAACCCATCCAGATCGGCGTGGTCATGGGTTCCAGCAGCGACTGGGACACCATGCAGCATGCAGTGCAGATTCTTGAACAGTTCGGCATCGCGCACGAGGCCCGCGTGGTCTCGGCCCACCGCATGCCCGACGACATGTTTGCCTACGCCGAGGCCGCCGCGGGCCGGGGCCTCAAAGCCATCATCGCGGGCGCCGGTGGCGCCGCCCACCTGCCCGGCATGATTGCCGCCAAGACCACCGTGCCCGTGCTGGGCGTGCCCGTGGCCAGCCGCCACCTGCAGGGTGTGGATTCGCTGCACAGCATCGTGCAGATGCCCAAGGGCATCCCCGTGGCCACGTTCGCCATCGGCACGGCGGGCGCTGCCAATGCGGCCCTGTTCGCCGTGGCCCTGCTGGCCAACGAAAGCCCCGAACTGCGCCAGCGCCTGGAAGCATTCCGCGCCGAGCAGACGGAAGTGGCCCGCAACATGACCTTGCCGCCTGCTGCATGAGCGCCGACAACACTTTGGCACCGCTGCTGCCTGGCGCCACGCTGGGCGTGCTCGGCGGCGGCCAGCTGGGCCGCATGTTCGTGCACCAGGCGCAGGCCATGGGCTACTTCACGGCCGTGCTCGACGCCGACCCCACCAGCCCCGCCGGGCTGGTGAGCCACCACCACATCCAGACCGGCTATGAAGACCCGCAGGGCCTGACCGAGCTGGCCCGCCTGTCGGATGCGGTGACCACCGAGTTCGAAAACGTACCCGCTGCCGCGCTGGCTGCACTGGCTGCGCAACGCCCCGTGTCGCCTGCCGCCAGCGCTGTGTCGGTGGCGCAGGACAGGGCCCGGGAAAAGGCCCACTTTGTGGCCTGCGGCGTGCCCTGTGCGCCGTATGCGGTGATCGAGACGGCGGAGCAACTGGCTGCAGTTTCTTCTGATCTGTTACCAGGCATCCTGAAGACGGCCCGCATGGGCTACGACGGCAAGGGCCAGGTGCGCGTGAAGACGCCCGCCGAGCTGGCCGCTGCATGGGACTCAGTCGGCAAGGTGCCCTGCGTGCTGGAGAAGATGCTGCCGCTGGCGCTGGAATGCTCGGTGATCGTGGCGCGCGGCGCCGACGGTGGCACCGTGCACCTGCCCGTGCAGCGCAACCTGCACCGCGACGGGATTCTGGCGGTGACGGAGGTTTTTGAACAGAATCTGCCTCCAGCGCTTGCCCAGCAAGCGGTAGCAGCTGCAGTTTCGATAGCAAATGGTTTGCAATACGTCGGCGTGCTCTGCGTGGAGTTCTTTGTGCTGCAGGACGGCAGCCTGGTGGTGAACGAGATCGCCCCGCGCCCACACAACAGCGGCCACTACAGCCAGAACGCCTGCGATGTGTCGCAGTTCGAGCTGCAGGTACGCACCATGGCCCGCCTGCCGCTCACGCAGCCACGCCAGCACAGCCCCGCCGTGATGCTCAACCTGCTGGGCGACCTGTGGTTTGCGCACGGCGACGCCGCGCAGATGCCCCCCTGGGCCGAGGTGCTGGCCCTGCCCGGCACGCACCTGCACCTGTATGGCAAGCGCGACGCCAAACGCGGCCGCAAGATGGGGCATCTCAACATCACCGCAGCCACCCCCGAAGCAGCACGTGCCACTGCCCTGCAGGCGGCGGCCCTGCTGGGCATCGCACCGTTCTGACCATGATTCTTGACGGCACCCAGCCCGCATCCATCGCCGCCGCAGCGCGGGCCGTGCGCAGCGGCGCGCTGCTCGGCCTGCCCACTGAGACGGTGTACGGCCTGGCGGCCGACGCCAGCAGCGATGCCGCCGTGGCGCAGATCTTTGCGGCCAAGGGGCGCCCCAGCGACCACCCCCTGATCGTGCATGTGGCCAATGCCGAGGGCATTGCGCACTTCGCCAGCGAAGTGCCGGGCTTTGCGCAGAAGCTGGTCGATGCCTTCTGGCCCGGCCCGCTCACGCTCATCCTGCCGCGCCTGCCCGGCGTGGCCAGCGCCGCCACGGGCGGGCAGGACAGCGTGGGACTGCGCTGCCCCGCCCACCCCGTGGCCCATGCCCTGCTGCTGGCCTGCGCCGCACCCGGCGACAGCGACGCCCAGGGCGGCCCGCCCGTGTGGGGCGTGGCCGCCCCCAGCGCCAACCGCTTTGGCCGCGTGAGCCCCACCACCGCCCGGCACGTGCAGGACGAGCTGGGCGCCGAGCTGCTGGTGCTCGACGGCGGCCCGTGCGAAGTGGGCATCGAAAGCACCATCGTGGACTGCACGCGGGGCGTGCCCGTGCTGCTGCGCCCCGGCGCCATCACGCGCGAGCAGATCCGGGCGGCCTGCGGCATTGCCCCGCTGTCCAAGGACGACATGCCCGCGCTCACGCCCCGCGCCTCGGGCACGCTCGAAGCGCACTACGCGCCCGCCGCCAAGGTGCGACTGATGGACGCCAAGGCGCTGCAGACCGGCCTGGACCTGCTGGGCGCCGACGCCGCCCACATCGCGGTGTATGCCCGTGCTGCGCTGCGCACCCAATCGTCCAAGCTCGTCATGCGCCGCATGCCCGACGACGCCACCGCCACGGCCCAGCAGCTGTTCGCGGTGCTGCGCGGCTTTGACGACGATGGCGTGAAACTGATCTGGATCGAGACCCCGCCCACCAGCCCCGAGTGGGAAGGTGTGCGCGACCGCCTGCAGCGTGCGTCTGCAGCATGAGACTCCCCCCTGAGGCGCAGCGCGCCTTCCCCCCTCTCTCGCGCTGTGCGCGGGAGGGGAGACGCCGCCAGCGCGGCGGGGCGGCCCTTGCGCCGCGGCCGCTGGTCTGGGCCATGCCAACACATCCGCAGCGCCCACAATGCGCAGGCACGCACGAGGCAGCCGCTTTACATGCGTTGACGTTGCACCGCTAAACTACCCCCCACTTTTCTGGAGAAATACATGGCAGCAAATTGGATGCGCCGCACCGTACTGGTCGCCGCATGTGCGTCGGCCGCGTTGCTCGCGGCCTGCGGTTCCAGCACCACCGAATCGGCCATCGCGCCCGAGCGCTTCATCGCGTTTGGCGATGCCAACAGCGATGTGGGGCAAAAAGGAACGCGCTATACCGTCAACGACGGCAGTGTGAACAACTGGACCCTGCAGGTGGCCGCCAACTACGGCAAGCCCCTTGCGGCCGCCTCTGCGGGTGGCAAGAGCTATGCCGTAGGCAATGCCCGCGTGAAGATCAAGCCCGACGCGGCTGGCAACGCCAGCACCGCCACCATCACCGAGCAGATCGACACCTTCCTGGCCAGTGGCAGCTTTGGCGCCAGTGACGTGGTGTTTCTGAGCGGCGGCATCAGCGACGTGATTGCCGGCATGGCCGCCGTGCAGGCCGGCACCCAGACCGAGGCCGCCATGGTGGCCGCAGCCCGCCAGGCGGGTGAAGACATGGCCGCGCAGGTGCGACGCCTGGTCGCCGCAGGCGCCAAATATGTGGTCGTGACGGGAACCTACGACCTGAGCAAGACCCCCTGGGCCAAGACCATTGGCCGCGAAGCCCTTTTGGCCGACGCCAGCAGCCGCTTCAACGACGGCCTGCTCGTGGGCATCGTGGACCTGGGTGCCAACGTGCTGTATGTGGACCTGGCCTACTACGTGAACCTGTACACCGGCGTGCCCGCCAACTACGGTTTCAACAACGCCACCACGGCCGTGTGCACCTCGGTGGATGCCACCAACGGCATCGGCATCGGCGCGGGACAGGTCAACTCTGCCCTGTGCACCGCCTCCACGCTGCTGCCGGGCGCCAGCCAGACCTCCTACGTGTTTGCCGACCCGGTGTACCTCACGCCCTCGGCGCAACGCCAGTTCGGCACCTACGCTTACGACCGCCTGCGCGCCCGCTGGTAAGGGGCTGCTGACTCGCCCCCAGCCGCCGCTGAGCCTGCTGCTGTGCAGGGGCAGCGGCCCACAAAAAAAGCCGACCCTTGGGTCGGCTTTTTGCTGTGCGGCTTGCTGTGGCAAGCCAGCTGGCTTACTTGACCATGTCGAACACAGCGCGCGCCTGGGCGTGGCAGAACGGGGGTTCATAGGTGCCATGGTAGGCGCCGTAGTAGGTGGCAAACGCGGCCGACGCGGGGTCGGTGGGGGCCTGGCCACCCGGGCCAAAGGTGGCCTGGATGGCGGCATCGACGTCGACCGAGGTCACGTTGGTCAGGCCCCGGCTGTCGAAGTCGGCCTTCATCACGCGCTGGTGAATGGCTGGCGGCACTGTGGGGTCACCCGCGCCGCCGCACAGCAGCACGCGGGCCTTGGGGCTCCAGCCCAGCAGGTCGTTCTTCTTGGCCGCCAGGTACAGCGGGTGGGTGGTGCTGGTCTGCGAGCCCGTGATGAAGGCGGACTGGAACAGCGCGTCGCGCGCCTGGTTAGGCGTGCCTGCGGGCAGGGTGCCCGAGGTGAGCAGCGTGGTGTAGGTCATCGTGGGGTTGGGCAGCAGGTTTTCGATGTAGCCCGAGTACGGTGCCTTGAAGACCTGCTTGACGTCCGTGTAAACGTCGCCATAGACCTTCTGCCAGGCCGTCACCAGATACGGCACGAAGAACTGCACCCCGGCAATCGCATCCGGAATGCGCAGCGAGCCCGACAGGTTGTACGGGCCCGCCAGGTGGGCACCAGCAACCACATTGAATTCGCTGCCGTAGTCGCGTTCCGCAGCGCGGTGCGCGGCCATCGACGAGTGCCCGCCCTGCGAGTAGCCCGTGAACATGACCTTGCCCGACAGATTGGCCCCCACGGTGCCCGCTGCGTTGCGCGCGGCACGCACCGAGTCGATGACCGTGGTGGCTTCCGAGTCGGCATGCAGGTAGGGGTGGTAGCTGTAGCCCGACTTGGCAAAGCCCAGGTAGTCGGTGGCCACCACCGCATAGCCCTGGGCGGCGTACATGGCGGCGAGCAGGAAGGTTTCGTTGTCCTGCGGGTTGGCCAGGGTGCGGGGCTTTTGCACATCGGTGCCCTTGGCGTAGGCAATCAGCGGTGCGGCCGTGCTGCAGCTGCCAGCGGGCACCAGCATCACGCCCGAGGCGTTGGTGTTCTCTCCGGCCTTGGCGCCGACGGTGGCGTAGTTGAGCGCCACCACCTTGACATCACACTTCGCCTTGCCCGTGATGGCCTGCAGACCGCTGCTGGAGGTGCCTGCGTCGATCTGCGCGGCCGTCAGCGTGGTCATCACGGCAGGGGGGTCGATCAGCGAGCCACGGTCTGGATCGTCAGAGCCACCGCAGGCGACAAGCAGCACCGCAGCAGCGGCAACACAGGTAAGGCGGAAATACTTCATGGATGGATACCTCAGGTCAAGAAACAACGACGCATCGTGCGCGCACCTGCACTGCACCATCCATAGGGGATAACGCGGACCGAACCAGCGGGCAGACGCCTAGGTGACAGCAGCCCGCCAGCGGCGGCCGCTCAACGATGGCCGCGCGCCCCGTAGGCCAGCTTCATCCCCAGGATCGTCCCCGCCAGCGCGAGCGTGATGGCGTTGGCCACCACGATGGGCCACGCCGCCAGGACGACGCCATACACCAGCCACAGCGCCACCCCCGCCGTGAACACGCTGTACATGCCCAGAGAGATGCCCCGGACATCGCGCGTGCGGAACGTGTGCAGGGCCTGCGGAACGAAGCTGCAGGTGGTCAGGAAGGCGGCAACGTAGCCGATCAGCTCGGTGGTGGACATGAAGGGAGGCGGGTGACTGCGCGGCGGATGGCTGCGCGAGTGCGCATTATTCACTGGTCGCGCGCGGTCCAGTCGATCAGGCTGTCGAGCACGGGCCGTGCAGCGCCGGCATTGGCATGGTTGACCACGGCCACCAGCACATACCGCCGCCCGCTGGCCGCGTGCACGTAACCGGCCACGGCCATCACATCGCGCAGGCTGCCCGTCTTGAGGTGCGCCGTGCCCGCACGGCTCTGGCTGCGGCGCAGCGTGCCGTCCACCCCGGAGATGGGCAGCGACGCCACCAGCTCCGGCATCACGGGCGATACCCAGGCCACCTGCAGCATGCGCGCCAGTGCCTGGGCGGTGATGCGCGCATCGCGGCTGAGCCCCGCGCCGTTGTCTGCCAGCGGCAGCTCTGCGTCCCCCATGCGCGATACCCACCACTGGCGCAGTGCCTCGCGGGCGCCGTCGAAGGTGGCCACGCCGTTCTTTTGCAGCGCAAGGGTCAGAAAGACATGCTGCGCCATGACGTTGTTGCTGTACTTGTTCACGTCGCGCACGACCTCGGCCAAGGCTGGCGACGTGACCACAAACGCGGGTTTGAGGCCCGCAGGCACCTTGCCTTCGCGCACGCTGCCCGTGAGCTTGCCGCCCAGTTCGCGCCACATGCCCTCCACGGCCTTCGCCGCAAAGCCGCGCGGGTCGGCGGCGGCCACGGGCCACACCCGCTCCCCGCAGGACGCGGGGTACACGCCCTGAAAGCTCACCTTGGCAGGGTCGGCCAGCTCCGCCCGCAAGGTACCACGCCAGTCGCCACACTCGGTGCCCGGCGCGCCCAGCGCCACGGTGGCCTGGCGCGCCACGCCCGCCAGGGGTGGGTCGTACTGAATGCGCGCCAGGCCTGCGGCGGCATCCGGCACAAAGGTCATCACCGACGATTTGTAGTTGAGCAGCAGCGCGTCGGGCGCGGCGTTGTAGGGGCGCAGGGGCTCGCCATCAAATCGCGCTGGATCGTGGTCGGGCACCTCAAAGGCGGTGCGGTCGAGCACGATGTCGCCCACGATGACCTGGATGCCCTGGCCCTGCAGGCGGCGCATCAGCAGCCACAGGCGCTCCATGACCAGCTTGGGGTCTCCCTGGCCCTGGATGTAGACGTTGCCCCGCAGGCTGCCGTCCTGCACCGTGCCCTGCAGATAGACCGGGGTGTTCCACACATAGGCGGGGCCCAGTTGCTCCAGCGCGGCGTAAGTGGTCACCAGCTTCATCACCGATGCCGGGTTCACCGGCAACTGCGCACGGTGCGCCAGGCGCGCAGGCGAAGTCTTGCCGCCCTGGGCATCCACCACCATCACCGACAGGGCCTCGCGCGGTAACCTGGCGCGGGCCAGGGCGGCTTCGACCTCGGGCGGCAGCGGGGTGGCGGGCGCCGCCGTCTGGGCCTGGGCCGTGTCAACAGCCCCCACCAGAGCCAACCAGGCCACAACAACACCCAGGGCGCCACGCAGCGCAGCGCGGCGCCAAAAAACAGGAAGCAAAAGCATGGAGCGAGTCTATCGCCCGGCAGGAAACCCACCTGGGCCGCGGCGGCCCCCCAGACCCGCTGCAAGCGCCGCCGCCCCCACCCACCGATAATCCCCCGATGCGTTTTTCTCCTCGTGCCATCGGCCTGCTGGCAGCAGTCGTGACGGTCACCATCTGGACGGGTTTCATCGTCATTGCCCGCGCCTCGGCCCAGCGCACGCTCACCCCGTTCGACATTGCGCTGCTGCGCATCGTGGGCGCCAGCCTGGTCCTGCTGCCCTGGGGCTGGTGGATGGTGCGGCAGCGCACCACAGCACTGGGCTCTGCGGCCCCGCCCTCCAGCCTGGCAGGTATCTCGCCCCTGCCGCTGCGCACCACGGTGCTGCTGGGCAGCTTTGGCGGTCTGCTCTACGCCATGCTGGCCTATGCGGGGTTCTTCCACGCGCCCGCCACCCATGCGGCGGTGCTCATGCCGGGCAGCCTGCCGCTGTGGACGGCGCTGCTCGCCGCCGTGCTGCTGCGCGACCACATCACCCCGCTGCGCGCGGCGGGCCTGGCGCTGATCGTGGCAGGCGACCTGCTGGTGGGCGGGCGCAGCCTGCTGGCAGCGTTTTCGGGCGGTGATGTGTGGAAGGGCGACGTGCTGTTCATGCTGGCCGCCTCCTGCTGGGCCACCTACAGCGTGCTGGCCCGGCGCCACGCCGTGGACGCCGTGCAGGCCACCATCGCCATCACCGCGTTTGCCTGCCTGGTCTATGTTCCCAGCTATGCCCTGCTGATTGCGCTGGGAACCGTCACCAGCCATCTGGCCATTGCGCCGTGGAGCGAGATCGTCTTTCACATGGCGTTCCAAGGTGGCGGGTCGGTGGTGATCTCGGGCATTGGCTTCACCCGCATGATCCAGCACTATGGCCCGGTGCGCTCCACCATGATCACGGCCCTGGTGCCCGGCCTCTCGGCCATCGGCGCGGTGATTTTTCTGGACGAGCCGATGTACTGGAACCTCGTCGCCGGCCTGCTGCTGGTGACTGCCGGTATCCTGCTGGGCGTGCTGCGCAGGAGCCAGGCGCCTGCGGTCACCCCGCCCACGCCCGTGCCTGGCCCTACCGTCCCCTGACCTCCTTTGCCGCGCAACCCCACTGGCCCCATGAATCTGCTTGCTTTCGACACCAGCACCGACACCCTTTCCATTGCCGTCCAGCACGGGGATGCCGTGTGGCAGCACACGGGTCCCGGGGGCGCGCAAGCATCGGCCACCCTGATCCCGACGGTGCGCAGCCTGATGGCACAAGCGGGCCTGTCGTTCGACACGCTGGAGGCCATTGTTTTTGGCCGGGGCCCAGGCTCCTTCACCGGCCTGCGCACCGCCTGCGCCGTGGCCCAGGGGCTGGCGTTTGGCGCGCGCGCGGGCCAGGGTGTGCCGGTGCTGCCCGTGGACACCCTGCTGGCCGTGGCCGAGGAAGCGCGCCACGCGCACGGCTGCACGCAGGTGGTGGCGGTGCTGGACGCGCGCATGGACGAGGTCTACCACGCGCGCTGCGAATGGGTCGCCGCCCAGGGCCGCTGGCACACCGAGGCCGACTTTGGCCTGGGCGCACCGGAATCCGTGCTTGCCCCCGCAGGGTGGACGGTGGCGGGCAATGCGCGCACGCCCTATGGCGAGCGGCTGACGCCCACGGCCGCCCACGTGGCCGCGCTGCCCACAGCCACGGCGCTGCTGCGCCTGGCACCGGCCTTGCTGGCAGCGGGCGAAGGTGTGCCGGCCAGCGATGCGCTGCCGCGCTACATCCGCGATAAAGTGGCACAAACCACCGCCGAGCGGGCTGCGCTGCGCGCCGCCCAGGCGGTGCCCGCTCCTTTGTGAATCCTCTCTGCCGGACCCCATGAGCGCCCTGCCCACCCCGTCTGCCGGCGCGCCCGAGGCGCGCTTTGAAGCCCTCACGCTCGCGCGGCTGGATGCCGTGCTGGCGGTGGAACAACGTGCCTATTCGCACCCCTGGACACGCGGCAACTTCACCGATGCCATGGCCTCGGGCTACCAGGCACAGGTGCTGATGGCGGACGAACACCTGCTCGGCTACTTCGTGGCCATGATGGGGGTGGACGAGGTGCACCTGCTCAACATCACCGTCACCCCCCAGTTCCAGCGCCAGGGCTGGGCGCGGGTGCTGCTGGACGCGCTGGCCCTGTGGTCGCGCGGGCGCGGCGCCCAATGGCTGTGGCTGGAGGTGCGCGTGAGCAACCTGCGCGCCCAGCACATCTACCAGACACACGGGTTCCGACGCGTGGGCGAACGCAAGCGCTACTACCCCGCCGACCTGGGCCAGCGCGAAGATGCCGTGGTCATGAGCCTGGCACTGTGAGCAACACCTTCAACCGGCCCTTTTTTCCATGAGCCTTCACCTCGATGCGCGGCAGCGCGCCATGCTGCAAGAAATGGGCGTCACCGTGTGGGTGCAGCCGGAGGCACCGGTAGCCCGCACCACAGCCGGGGCCCCCGTCGTCGCCGTGACGGCGCACGCCCCTGCCGCCCGCATGGCGCCCCCCACCGCCCCGGCACCCGCCGTGGCCAGCCCTCCTGCTGCGCGAGCGCCCCAGCCAGCGGCCCCGCGAGCACCCGCACCGGCACCTGCGGTAGAGAACGCAGGCGCAGCACCGGCCATTCCCAGCTTACGGCTGCATGCGCCCCAGGTGCTTTACCCCAGCGCCGACCCATCGCAGACCCCGGCCGGGCTGGGTGGAGGCTGGCTGATCGTGACCGAGAGCCTGACGCCGGGCGAGCCGCTGGGTGGCGACGCAGGCCGGCTGCTGGACAACATGCTGCGCGCCATGCAGCTGCACAAGCACCCCCGTGTGTTCCTTGCTGCGCTGGAGCGCACTGCAGCCGGCGCAGAGACCGGTGGCGACAGCAACATCCCCGCCGCGCTGGCCGACGCCGTGGCTGAGTTACAACCCGCCCTGGTCCTGGTGCTGGGCCATGTGGCGGCGCGGGCGGCGCTGGGGCGCACCGAGCCGCTGGGCCGCTTGCGCGCGGGCCCGCACCAGCTGGCGGAATGCCCGGCCGTGGTGACCTACGACCCCGCGTTTCTCTTGCGCTCGCAAGACGTCAAGGCCGCCGCCTGGGCCGACCTGTGCCGGGCGCTGGCCATCGTGCGCCAGGCTTCGCCCGGCTGACCGCTGAGGGCGCGGGCATTTGCAACGACTCCACTGCAGCCGCAGTGCCATAATCCGCCGCCTGTCCATTTTTTTACGGAGAAAGCCCCTTGGAAACCTACCCGAGTTGGTAGCTTTCAGCTCCCCGGCCTGCCGCTGTGGGGTTGAAAGCACCCGATCCCCCACACCGCAGATGCCATACAACAAGGGAGTGAGCCCATGCTCAACATCTTCACGCTCGCCAATGGCCGGCTGTTCCAGGAAGAAATTGAATCGCTGGAAGAGCTGACCAAGTTCCAGCCGATCTGGGTGGACCTGGAAGCCCCCACGCTCGAAGAAAAACGCTGGATCAAGCAGCACTACGGCCTGTCCATCCCCGAGGATGCGATGGACGAGGACATCGAGGAATCCGCCCGCTTCTACGAAGAAGACAACGGCGAGCTGCACATCCGCAGCGACTTCTTGATTGACGACGACGAAGACCCCCGCTCGGTGCGCGTGGCCTTCATCCTGAACCAGCACAACGCCAACCTCAAGAGCCGGGGCGTGCTGTTTTCCATCCACGACGAAGACGTGCCGGTGTTCCGCCTGCTGCGCATGCGCGCACGCCGCGCGCCGGGCCTCATCGAGGACGCCAAGGAAGTTCTGCTCAAGCTGTTCGATGCCGACGCCGAGTATTCGGCCGACACGCTCGAAAACATCTACGACGAGCTGGAGAAAGTCAGCAAGCAAGTGCTGGCCGGCGACGTGACCGACGCCCTTGCTGGCGAGGTGCTGGGCGCCATTGCCCGTCAGGAAGACTTGAACGGCCGTATCCGCCGCAACGTGATGGACACCCGCCGCGCGGTGAGCTTCATGATGCGCAGCAAGATGCTCAACTCCGAGCAGTTCGAGGAAGCCCGCCAGATCCTGCGCGACATCGAATCGCTGGACAACCACACGGCGTTCCTGTTCGACAAGATCAACTTCTTGATGGACGCCACGGTCGGTTTCATCAACATCAACCAGAACAAGATCATCAAGATCTTCTCGGTGGCCAGCGTGGCGCTGCTGCCGCCCACGCTGATTGCGAGCGTGTACGGCATGAACTTCAAGTTCATGCCCGAGCTGGACTGGTCGCTGGGCTACCCGTATGCGCTTGCGCTGATGGTGGCCAGTGCGCTCGGGCCCATGTGGTATTTCCGCAAGCGCGGCTGGTTGAAGTAGCCCCCCTGTGGCGCTACGCGCCTTCCCCCCCGAGGGGGGGACGCCTCCAGCGGCCCGGCAGAGCCGGTTCCGCGGTGGCGCTGGTATGTGGGGCGCGCCGGTTTCACGGCGCGGGGGCGAACTTGTCGCCCCTGAAGCTCTTGCTGATTCTTTGAATCCACGCCCTGCCCGTTCGGGCTGAACCTGTCGAAACCGAAGCGAAGCTGGTGATCGGTTCGTCGGTTATCTCAACGCAAAATATGAGTCAAATTGACCTCTAGCGCTTATCCATCAAGCGCTAGTAGCTATTAATTTCATAGTTTCTTCATGAGGGCAAGCACCATGTGCTCGGCATAGCGGCTGGCCACGGTCTGCACGAAGAGGGGGAAGTCCACGTGCGCGGTGTCGTCGGCGCGGTCGGAGATGGTGCGCACCGCGGCGAAGGGGATGCCGTAGTCGTGACACACCTGGGCCACGGCGGCGCCTTCCATTTCTACGGCCAGCACATTGTGGCCAGCGTCGTGCAACGTGGTGCGCAGACGGTGGGCTTCATCGGCGGCAGAAAAAAAGCGGTCCCCGCTGGCAACCAGGCCGTGGTGCGCGCGGTGCAGGGCATCTTCCGATGTGCTCTGTGGCGCATACTTCAAGCCAAATTGGTCTCTAGCGCTTGATACACAATCGTTAGCAGCTTCCAAAAGCATAGCAGACAATGCTGCATCACAGACCAGGCGGCTGCGTGCGTAGCCCGGCACTTCCCAGCGGGGGAACAGGGGCGAGGCGTCCATGTCGTGCTGGAGGTAGTCCTGCGCTACCACCACGTCGCCCACATTCACGCCATCGCCCACACCGCCCGCAACCCCGGTGAAGACGATACGCGCCACACCGAAACGCTCGATGAGCGCCGTGGCCGTGGTGGCCGCCGCCACCTTGCCGATACCCGACAGCGCCAACACCACCGGACGGCCCTGCAGATCACCCAGCCAGAAAGCCCGGCCTGCGTGCATCACCCGCTGAGGGTGCAAGAGGTGATCAACCAGCGAGCTTTGCTCTTCGGGCAAGGCGCTGAGGATGGCGGTGGTCATGGCCTACGAAACCGACACGTCCCATACCAGCGGACGCCGTGGAACTGGCTTCGCCAGGCCGCTGGCGTCGTCCCCCTTTCCGGCGCGAGCCGAGAGAAGGGGGAAGCCGCGAAGCGGCTCAGGGGGATGGTCATTTCTTGTCGCGCAGCTCGCGGCGCAGGATCTTGCCCACGGGGGTCTTGGGCAGCTCGGTGCGGAACTCGATGACCTTGGGCTGCTTGTAGCCCGTGAGTTCAGCGCGGCAGAACTCCTTGACCTGCGCTTCGGTAAGCGCGGGGTCTTTCTTGACGATCACGAGCTTGACGGCTTCGCCAGTCTTCTCGTCGGGCACGCCCACCACGGCGCATTCGAGCACGCCGGGGCAGTTGGCCACGACTTCTTCCACCTCGTTGGGGTAGACGTTGAAGCCGCTAACCAGCACCATGTCCTTCTTGCGGTCCACGATCTTGAAGAAGCCGCGCTCGTCCATGACACCGATGTCGCCGGACTTGAAGAAGCCGTCGTCGGTCATGACCTTGGCGGTTTCATCGGGGCGCTGCCAGTACCCGGCCATCACCTGCGGGCCCTTGATCGCGATCTCGCCGGGCTGGCCGAGGGTGGTGACTTCCTTACCATCGTCGTCGATCAGCTTCATCAGGGTGCCGGGGAGCGGCACGCCAATGGTGCCCGTGAACTCCTTGGCGGTCACAGGGTTGCAGCTGACCGAGGGGCTGGTCTCCGACAGGCCGTAGCCTTCGCAGATGGGGCAGCCGGTCTTCTCCAGCCACAGTTTGGCCACAGCGCCCTGCACGGCCATGCCCCCGCCCACCGAGACCTTGAGGTTCTTCCAGTTGACGGTATTGAAGTCGGGGTGGTTGGCCAGGCCGTTGAACAGCGTGTTCACGGCCGGGAAGCTGTGGAAGGTGTGCTTGGACAGTTCCTTGAGCACGGCAGGCAGGTCGCGCGGGTTGGGGATCAGGATGGTCTTGCCGCCTGTGCGCATGCTCAGCATCATGTTCACGGTGAACGCGAAGATGTGGTACAGCGGCAGCGCGCAGATGCTGGTCTGCTGTTCGCCTGCGGGCACCTTCTTCATCACGGGGTCGTTCCACGCCTCGGACTGCAGCACGTTGGCGATCACGTTGCGGTGCAGCAGCACGGCGCCCTTGCTCACACCCGTGGTGCCGCCGGTGTATTGCAGCAGCGCGATGTCGTCAGGCTTGATATCGGGCTTCTTGAGCGTGCCGCGCGTGCCCTGGGCCACCGCGTCATTGAAGCGCACGGCACCCGGCAGGTTGTAGGCGGGCACCATCTTCTTGACGTTGCGCACCACATAGTTGACGAGCGCGCCCTTGAGCAGGCCCAACTGGTCGCCCATGGCGCACAGCACCACGTGCTTGACGGGCGTGTTCGCAATGCAGCTTTGCAGCGTGGTGGCGAAGTTTTCGATGATGACGATGGCCTTGGCACCCGAGTCCTTGAGCTGATGCTCCAGTTCGCGCGGCGTGTACAGCGGGTTCACATTGACCACCACAAAACCTGCGCGCAGGATGGCGGCCACCGTGACGGGATACTGCGGCACGTTGGGCATCATGATGGCCACACGGTCGCCCTTGACCAGGCCCAGGCCCTGCAGGTAGGCCGCAAACGCACTGCTCAGGGAGTCGGTCTGGGCATAGGTCACTTCCTTGCCCATGAAGCTGTAGGCCACGCGGCCAGCGTACTTGGTGAACGCCTCGTCCATGAGGGCCACGAGCGACGGGTATTGCGTGGTGTCGATGTCTGCGGGGACGCCTTGCGGATAGGCAGTCAGCCAGGGGCGATGGGTCATTGTTGTCTCCTGATAAGTTTTATTGAGGTCGTGAAATCCGTGCTGCGCCTAACAGCACGGTCGTGCTTTTTTGCGGTGGAATTATGCCCGTCACCCCTTGAGCGCGGAAAGAACTTCGTCGAGCATTTTCTTGGCGTCGCCAAACAGCATGCGATTGTTGTCCTTGTAGAACAGAGGGTTGTCCACCCCCGCATAGCCCGACGCCATGGAGCGCTTCATCACGATCGAGGTCTTGGCCTTCCACACTTCGAGCACCGGCATGCCGGCGATGGGGCTGGACGGATCGTCCAGCGCGCTCGGGTTCACGATGTCGTTGGCGCCGATGACCATGGCCACGTCGGCATTCGGGAAGTCCTCGTTGATCTCGTCCATCTCCATCACGATGTCGTAGGGCACCTTGGCCTCGGCCAGCAGCACGTTCATGTGGCCGGGCATGCGGCCTGCCACGGGGTGGATGGCAAAGCGCACCTCCACGCCCTTCTCGCGCAGGGTCTTGGTGATCTCGTACACCGTGTGCTGGGCCTGGGCCACAGCCATGCCGTAACCGGGCACGATGATCACACTCTTGGCGTCGCGCAGCAGCTCGGCCGTCTCGGCGGAGCTGACGGGTACGGCCTCGCCCTGTGGCTCGGTGGCCTCGCCTTTTTTGGCGGGAGTTCCAGCGCCCGAGCCAAAGCCGCCCGCGATCACGCTGATGAAGTTGCGGTTCATCGCGTTGCACATGATGTAGGACAGGATGGCGCCCGAGGAGCCCACGAGCGCGCCCGTGACGATAAGCAGGTCGTTGGACAGCATGAAGCCCGTGGCCGCCGCCGCCCAACCCGAGTAGCTGTTGAGCATGGACACCACCACCGGCATGTCGGCGCCACCAATGGCCATCACCATGTGAATGCCGAACAGCAGCGCGATCGCCGTCATCACCATCAGCGGCACCATGCCTTGTTCAATGGTCTCGGCGCGCAAAAACTCGCGGCCAAACCAGATCACGATCAGCAGCGCAGCCAGGTTCATCCAGTGGCGGCCGGGCAGCAACAGCGGCTTGCCACCGATCTTGCCGTTGAGCTTGCCAAAGGCGATCAGTGATCCGCTGAACGTGATGGCGCCGATCAGGATGCCGACATAGATCTCCACCTCGTGGATGATCTTCTCCGCGCCTTGCAGCTGGATCGAGGTATCCACATAGCTGGCAAACCCCACCAGGCAGGCCGCAAGACCCACCAGACTGTGCATGAGCGCGACCAGCTCCGGCATCTGCGTCATCTTGACGACCTTGGCCGCATACAGGCCGATGCCGCCGCCAATGACCAGCGCACCGACGATCCAGGCCACCCCTGCGGGGCTGACGCGCGGGCCGAACACCGTGGCCAGCACGGCCAGCGCCATGCCGACCATGCCGAACAGGTTGCCCCGGCGCGAGGTTTCGGGGTTGGAGAGCCCACCCAGGCTCAGGATGAACAAAATGGCCGCGCCCAAGTAGGCCACGGTAGCGAGACTTTGGGACATGTTCTGTGCTCCTCGTTGTTCTTGTCGTTATCGGATTACTTGCGGAACATGGCGAGCATGCGGCGCGTGACCGCAAAGCCACCGAACATGTTGACGGCCGTGAGCACCAGGGCGGCAAAGGCAAGCCACAGGATGAGCCCATCAGGGCGCCCATTGATGCCCGCATCGGGCGGCGCAATCTGCACCAGCGCGCCGATGGCGATGATGCTGGAGATGGCGTTGGTCACGCTCATCAGCGGCGTGTGCAGCGCGGGCGTGACGTTCCACACCACCATGTAGCCGATGAAACAGGCCAGCACGAACACCGTGAAGTGCCCCAGGAAGGCCACAGGCGCATAGGCACCAATGGCCCAGAACAACACGGCCAGCACGGCAAAAACAATGGTCAGCGTCTTGGCGGACATGGGGGCACCGGGGCCATGGCTGGATTTCTTGGCGGCCACGGGTGCCGCCGCAGCCTTGGGTGCCGGTGCAGGGGCCTGCTTGAGCGGTGGCGCAGGCCAGGTGATGGCACCATCCTTGACCACGGTAAGGCCCCGGATCGCGTCATCCTCCATATTGACCACGGCCACGCCGTCCTTGGCCTTGCACAGCTCTTCTGTCAGGCGCAGCAGGTTGGTGGAATACAGGGTGGACGACTGCTTGGCCAGGCGCGAAGCCAGGTCGGTGTAGCCGACGATGGTCACACCATGGCGCACCACGGCCTGGCCGGGCACCGTCAGCTCACAGTTGCCGCCTTGCTCGGCGGCCATGTCCACGATCACGCTGCCGGGCTTCATGCTCTGCACCATCTCGGCCGTGATGAGCTTGGGCGCGGGCTTGCCGGGGATCAGCGCGGTGGTGATGATGATGTCGGCGTCTTTCGCCTGCTCCGCGTACATCTTGCGCTGCGCGGCCTGGAAGCCCTCACTCATGACCTTGGCGTAACCGCCGCCACCCGAGCCTTCTTCCTCATAGTCCACCTTGACGAACTCACCGCCCAGCGACTTGACCTGGTCGGCCACCTCGGCACGTGTGTCGTTGGCGCGCACGATGGCGCCCAGGTTGGCTGCTGTGCCAATGGCCGCGAGCCCCGCCACGCCAGCGCCTGCGATGAACACCTTGGCCGGCGGCACCTTGCCCGCCGCCGTGATCTGGCCGTTGAAGAAGCGGCCAAAGGCGTTGGCCGCCTCGATGACGGCGCGGTAGCCGCTGACGCCAGCGGTGGAGGTGAGCGCGTCCATCTTCTGCGCGCGAGAGAGCGTACGTGGCAGGCAGTCGATGGCGAGCACCGTGGCCTTCTTCGCGGCCAACTGCTGCATCAGTTCCGGGTTCTGGGCGGGCCAGATGAAATCGATGAGCGTCGTACCCTCGCGCATCAGCGCCACTTCGTCGCTGCTGGGCGGGCGCACCTTGAAGACGATGTCGGATGCAGCCCACAGCGCGGCAGCGTCGTCCACGATCTGGGCGCCGGCGGCGCGGTAGGCGTCATCGCTGAAATTGGCGCCATCCCCAGCCCCCGACTCCACCGTGACCGCGAAGCCCAGCTTGATCAGCTTTTCCACCACATCGGGCACGGTGGCCACGCGCTTTTCACCGGGGAAGGTCTCCCTGGGCACGCCGATACGCTGCGGCTGCGGGACGGGGGTTGTCTGCATTAGAGGTCTCCTCGAGTTTCGTAATCGTTATGCAAGGCCGCCAGGCAGGGGAGAACTGGCGAGCTAGGGCCTGGATGTGGGCGTGGGGAACGGGAAAGGCGGAATGGCCAGGTGGCCGTCCACCATGCCGGCGCTCAGGCGCACAGCCTGGGCCAGGTCATAGGCCCACTGCTGGAAGGGCAGACCTGCGAGCAGGAACTCTTCGTTGTTGCGCGGCCGGACGCTGATCAGCCGCTGGTCCACCAGGGCATCCACCGCCACCCAGACACCCGCTTCGGTGACGTAGCGGTAGCTCACATGCGCAAAGGGGGTGCTTAGCGCGATCTGGCGGCTGGCCATCCATTGGCCCAGATCGGGTCGGTTCTTTTCAAGCCACTTGGGGCTGCTCGCCCAAAGCTTGAAGCGCAGGCAGTCGGCGCGCACGGGGCTGCCATCCGCGGGATCTTTGACCACGACGTCCTGTTGCGGCGGGCAGTACCCCACCCCCTGCGGAGACCCGCGCAGATCGCCGGTGCGGTTGGTCTGCACGCGCACCGCAGCCAGCCATTCGCCTTGTGCACCCCGCAGCGCCACCGCACGCGTCTGGAGCGGGGTACGGCCTGCGGGGCTGGATGTGGCTTCTTCGGAGGTTCCCAGGTCCTGCCACGCCCCCGGCGGCAACACCAGACGGGCGCGACCCACGGGATATTCGGACTTGGGAGGAACGGTCAGGGGCGCGCACGCCACCGTGAACACCGTCACAGCCAACACAGGCAAGAGAGGCAACAGCCGCCGGAACTTTGAAATTGTCAGAGTCATAGAGAAAGGTTCATACGAATTCGCCTTCAATCATCCCACGGCACCCGAGTCCGTCCATCGACGGCTTCTGCCATGCAACAACCAGCTCGGTGTAGCTGGTGAGAAATGTGTTGAAAGCGCCCTGGTATCGGACACTTCTTGCGGCGCTGCCGGTGGGCAAGCTGACCGCGAGCTTACATGAAGAAGATCTTGTCACTGTCACCTTTGTCTGCTGTAGAGGGAACTCCCCAGTCTCTGCATGCAGACAGGCAAAAAAAAGCCTGGCAGCACAACGCAGCCAGGCTGGGCAGCGGCCCCGCAGGGCCTCATGCCAACGATCAGTTCACCACTTGGGCCAGCGTACCCGCAGCGTACTGGGCGGCCACAACCTGGAGGCTCAGGCCCTTGATCTTGCTGCCCTGGCCTTCGCAGCCGAACTCCAGGTAACGCTGCTTGCAGACCTGCTTGGCAGCTTCGCGGGCAGGCTTGAGCCATTCGCGGGCGTCGAACTTGTCGGGGTTCTCAGCCAGGAACTTGCGCACCGCGCCGGTCATGGCCAGGCGGATGTCGGTGTCGATGTTGATCTTGCGCACGCCGTGCTTGATGGCTTCCTGGATTTCCTCGACCGGCACGCCGTACGTTTCCTTCATCTTGCCGCCGTACTGGTTGATGATGGCCAGCAACTCGGCGGGCACCGACGAGGAACCGTGCATTACCAGGTGGGTGTTGGGGATGCGCTGGTGGATTTCCTTGACGCGGCTGATGGCCAGGATGTCGCCCGTGGGCTTGCGGCTGAACTTGTAGGCGCCGTGGCTGGTGCCGATGGCAATGGCCAGGGCGTCCAGTTGCGTGGCCTTGACGAACACGGCGGCTTCTTCAGGGTCGGTCAGCATCTGGCTGTGGTCGAGCTTGCCTTCAGCGCCAATTCCGTCTTCTTCACCGGCTTCGCCGGTTTCCAGGTTGCCCAGGCAGCCCAGTTCGCCTTCGACCGTGACGCCCACCTTGTGTGCCATGTCCACCACCTTGCGGGTCACTTCCACGTTGTACTCGAAGGAGGAAGGCGTCTTGCCGTCTTCCATCAGCGAGCCGTCCATCATCACCGAGCCAAAGCCCAGGTCGATGGCGCCCTGGCAGACCTTGGGCGAAGTGCCGTGGTCCTGGTGCATGACGAGCGGAATGTGCGGGAAGGCCTCGACCGCTGCCTGGATGAGGTGCTTGATGAAGGGCTCACCCGCATATTTGCGGGCACCGGCGCTGGCCTGCAGGATGACCGGGGCGCCCACTTCGTCGGCGGCGGCCATGACGGCCTGGACCTGCTCCAGGTTGTTGACGTTGAAGGCAGGGATGCCATAGCTGTTGGCAGCGGCATGGTCGAGCAGTTCGCGCATCGAAACGAGGGGCATGGTCGTAGGGTCCGTTGAGGGTTGGGGAAGGCGCTGTAAGCCGGGCTTGGCGGTGGTAACCGCTTGGTAACTCGCAATTTTAACCGGGGGGCGTGACCGCCGAAGGGGGCAAATCCAACCGAAAACAGGTGGTAAAGGGCGGGGCGGCAGGCGCTGGCCCGAAACAGCCACCATGGATGTCTGCGACCCGCCGCAGGATCTCGTGGCCCAGATGCAGGCTGTCCGAGGGGTTTCTCGGCCCCGGAGCGACAGACGCATCGCCCTGGCGCCGCGCGCCGTCGTCGCACACCTGCAGCCACGCACCCGCCCCGTCAGAAGCACCTACCTGCACGGCGATGTGCGTGCCGTCTGGTGTGTGTTTGAGCGCGTTCTCCACCAGATTGCGCGCCGCGATGTCCAGCAGCAGCGCATGCCCAGACACCCACAGCGCCGGTGGCGCCGACAGTGCGATGTCGTTGCCCCGCTGCCAGGCCGCCTGGGCATAGTCGGCACACACCTGGCGCGCCACCGCGCACAGATCCACCGGCGCCTTGGCCTCATGCAGTTCGGCCCGGCTCGCGCGCGCCAGGGCCAGCAGCTGGTTGAGCACATGCCCTGCACGCAGGGCATCCTGGCCAATGCGGGCGATGGCCTGCGCCCGGGCGGCCGCATCCAGTTCGCCGCCCAAAGCACTAGCCTGCAGCGCAATGGAGGACAGGGGCGTGCGTAATTCGTGCGCGACTTCATTGGCCAGCCGGCGCTCGCGCACCATCGCCGCCTGCTGGCGGTCCAGCAGGGTGTTGATCGATGCGACCACGGACTCGAACTCGTTCCAGGCATGGCGTGACGCCAGGCGCTGGGTGCTGGCGGGGTCGAGCGCCGCCACGTCGGCCGACAGGGCATACAGCGGGCGCAGACCGCGCCACAGCGCAAGCCCGAGGGCCAGGGACACCACGGGCAGCAACCACAGGCCAGGCTCGATCATCTGCTCGGCAATGTCCTGGGCCAGCTCGTCACGCTCGCGCAGCTCCAGCAGCACCATGATCTTGTGCGTGCGTGCCGCGTCCCACTGGGAAAAACTGCGCCACACCACACCCTTCGCCCCCAGCGCCATGTTGGCGAACCCCTCGGCGGCGATGAAAGCAGGAACGGGCGCCGTACCGCTGTGATGGAGCAGACGCCCCTGCGCATCCCACTGGACGACGCTGAGCGATTGCTGGTAGTCGTGCGATTTGAGCCAGGGTGTGGCGACCCGCTGGGTGACCTGGGGCCCCTCGGCTGCCTCGTTCGCACGCAGGTTCAGCAACAGGGCGGCCACGCTGGCCAGGTGCCCGTCGGTCAGTTCATCCGCCTCGTGCACCCCCGTCTGGTAGCCCATGAACACAAAGCTGCCCCACACCAGCACCAGCGCGCCCAGGGACCACAGCAGCAGCTGCCGGGTCAGCGACGGCCTGCGCGCACTCCCCCCGGGCGTTGCGGCAGCAGCGCTCATGCGGCCGCCTCCTGGGGCATGAAGTAGCCCACACCTCGCATGGTCTGGATACATGCGCTGCCCAGCTTGCGCCGCAGGTGGTGAATGTGGACCTCCACCGCATTGCTCTCGATGGCCGCATCCCAGCTGTACAGGCGCTCTTCGATCTGCTGGCGCGAGAGCACCCGCCCCCGCGCCTCCAGCAACACCAGCAGCACCGAAAACTCCCGGGGCGACATCTCCACCAGCTTGCCGCCTTGGTGCACCGTGCGCGCCGCAGGGTCCATCTCGATATCGCCATAGCGGATGGTGGGCGAGGCGCGCCCGGCGGCCCGGCGCAGCAGGGCGCGCAAGCGCGCATCCAGCTCGTCCATGTCAAAAGGCTTGGCCAGGTAGTCATCCGCCCCCTGGTCCAGCCCCGCAATGCGCTGGTGAACCTGGTCACGGGCGGTCACGATGAGCACAGGGGTGGAGGGATCGGGCAAAACCTGCGCAGAAGCCGCCCCCCCCGGCGCCGGGCTCAGGCGCAACCGCCGCAGCAGATCGCCGCCATCACCGTCGACCAGCCCAAGATCGAGCAGCACGGCATCAAAGCGCTCCGCGCGCAACGCCCCCCAGGCACTGGCCACGCCATCACACACATCCACCGCATAGCCACGTTGCTGCAGGTTCGTGCGCAGGCCTGCGGCAATGCCGGCATCGTCTTCGACAACGAGTATTCGCATGCAGCGATTGTCGCCGGGCGCGGCCACCTGCGCAGGGTCATTAAGGCGGCGTTAAGTGGCGCGCCCTATGGTCGGTGAAATGCTGTCCACGCCTTCCTCGCCCCGCCGCTTCGCCCACGACCACCGTACCTTGCTCCTGTGGACCCTGGGCATCCTGATCGCCATAGTGGCGTGGGACGCTGGCGGGCAAGACATCCCCCTGGCCCGCGCGTTTGGCTCGGCCAACGGGTTCCCACTGCGAGAGCAATGGTTCTTCGTGCAGGTGCTCCACGAAGGGGCCCGCCGCCTGGGATGGCTGCTGGTGCTGCTGCTGGCGCTGGGCGTTTGGTGGCCCTGGGGGGTGCTGCGGCGTCTGGATATGGGTGAGCGCCTGCAGATGGCCATCAGTGCCTTGCTGGCGCTGGCGGCCGTGAGCGTGGGCAAGAACCTCAGCACCACCAGCTGCCCCTGGGACCTGGCGGAGTTCGGCGGTGTGGCGCGGTATGCCTCCCACTGGGCGCTGGGCGTGGTCGATGGCGGCGGTGGGCGGTGCTTTCCGGCGGGCCATGCCTCGGCGGGTTTTGCCTTCGTGGGGGGCTACTTCGCGCTGCGCCACAAGGCACCGGCTGCCGCGCGCTGGTGGCTGGCTGCGGCGGTGCTGGCAGGCTTGGTGCTGGGTGGAGCCCAACAGGTGCGGGGCGCGCACTTCATGAGCCACACGCTGTGGACGGGCTGGCTCTGCTGGACGGTGGGCTGGCTGTGCGACCTGGGAGCGTTGGCACTGCGCCCACGCCTGGCGGCGTTGTCTCTCGCCAACGACCCGCCACACGCGGCCAGCTAACGACTCAGAACCTGGCTATTCAGCTCGCCACGCAGATCTTCAGCATATTGGTCCCGCCCGGCGCACCCATGGGTTCGCCGCAGGTGATGGCATAGACATCGCCCTTTTGCACGATGTTGCGGTTCTTGAGGTGGCGCTCGGCCTGCTCAAGGGCCGTATCGCGGTCAGCACTGGTGTCCATGAGCAGGGGGCGCACGTTGCGGTACATGGCCATCTTGCGCTGCGTGGTCACCTTGGGCGTGAGCGCATAGATGGGGATGCGGATGCTGTGGCGGCTCATCCACAGCGCCGTGGCACCGCTGTCGGTCATGGCCACGATGGCCTTGGCGCCCAGGTGGTGGGCGGTGAACAGTGCGCCCATGGCAATGGACTGGTCGATGCGGCCAAAGGTCTGGCCGGTGAAGTCCGCGTCCAGGTGATGGTCTTCCGCCGCCTCGGCCGCTGCGCAGATGGTGGCCATTTCTTCCACGGTTTCGAGCGGGTAGCGGCCTGCGGCCGTCTCGGCGCTCAGCATCACGGCGTCGGTGCCGTCCAGCACGGCGTTGGCCACATCACTCACCTCGGCGCGCGTAGGCACGGGGTTGGTGATCATGCTTTCCATCATCTGCGTGGCGGTGATGACGACCTTGTCCAGCTCGCGCGCCATGCGGATCATCTTCTTTTGCAGCGCGGGCACGGCCGCGTTGCCCACTTCCACCGCCAGGTCGCCGCGCGCCACCATGATCCCGTCGCTCACGCGCAGGATGGCTTCGAGGTGCGGAATAGCCTCGGCCCGCTCGATCTTGGCGATCAGGCCCGGCTTGTGGCGGTACTCGGACGCGGCCACGTTGCAAAGCTGGCGCGCCATTTCCATGTCGGTCGCGTTCTTGGGAAAGCTCACCGCCACATAGTCGGCCTGGAAGCTCATCGCCGTGCGGATGTCTTCCATGTCCTTGGCCGTGAGGGCCGGTGCCGTGAGGCCCCCGCCCTTCTTGTTGATGCCCTTGTTGTTGGACAGCTCGCCGCCCACCTTGACGGTGGTGTGCACTTCCTCGCCGCGCACCGCATCCACCGTGAGCACGATCAGCCCGTCATTGAGCAGCAGCAGGTCGCCCGCCTTCACGTCGCGTGGCAGCTCCTTGTAGTCGAGCCCCACGCCTTCGATGTCGCCCAGTTCGGTGCGCGATGCATCCAGCACAAACTTGGCGCCCGACTCCAGCTGCACCTTGCCCTCGGCAAACTTGCCCACGCGGATCTTGGGGCCCTGCAGGTCGGCCATGATGGCCACCTCGCGGCCCGCGCGCTGGGCAGCGGCACGCACGGTGGCGGCGCGGTCGATATGGTCCTGCGCCTTGCCGTGGCTGAAGTTCAGCCGCACCACGTTCACCCCCGCTCGGATCATGGCCTCCAGCAGTGCCGGGTCGCTGGAGGCGGGGCCCAGAGTGGCAACAATCTTGGTGGCGCGGCGGGTAGGCATGGGTTTGTCTCTTTCTCTCGTTTGTCTGGTGGATGTAATCGAGTTTCAATTCTCACACGAAGCGGTTACAGGCGAGTTACCCCTTGCATCCGCCCTGCGGTCCAAAAGCCCCATCAGAGCAACGGGGATGACAACAGATGCGCCAGCACATGCGCCAGGATCGCCGCCTCCAGCCCGTGGCGCGCGTAGAGCCAGCCTGCCACCAGGCCAAAGGCCGTGTTGCCCACCAGCACAAACACCACGACGGGCACCGTCAATGCGCCCGCCAGCGCCTGCGCGGCAGGCAGATGCCCCAGCGCAAACAGCAGCGCACTGAGCAGCACCGCGCCAGCCACCAGCCCCTTGCCCGGCTGGCCCTGTCCGCCCTGCACCACGCGCCAGCCCAGCCACATCAGCAAGGTCATCACGCCCCAGCGCAACAGCAGCTCTTCGGTGATGCCGCCATACAGCAGCTTGACCACCAGCGGCATGGCGCTGGCAGGGTCCGACGGCTGGAGCGCTGCGGGCGTCACCTGGGACAGCACCCACAACCACGCGGCACCCACCACACCGCCCACGATGCCAGGCAGGGACTGGACACGCAGCGCGGGGCCGATGGGCTGGCCGACCAGCCAGGAAGACACCACGGGCGCCCGCAGGCCCACGCGGGGCGCCAGCCACACGCCCACCGCCACAGCCAGCGCCAACAGCACGGCCGTCTGCAGCCCGCTGAGCAGCACCACCGCCCAGAGCGGCAACGGCAGCAGCGCCTCGTTGGCCTTCAACGGTGGCAGCAGCGCCCACACCACCGCCACCACGCCAGGCATGCCCAACAACCACAGCGCACCGCCCAGTCGCCACTTCGCGGGTTGCCCCGGGGCACCCGCCGATTCCGCCAACACAGCGTTGTCCACGGCCATGGGTTTGCTCACGCTCAGGCGCGCATCAGCGCTTCGATCTCGTCGGCCTTCACGGGCACGCCACGCGTGATCAGCTCGCAGCCCGTGTCCGTGACGATGGCATCGTCTTCAATGCGGATACCGATGTTGTGGAACTGCTCAGGCACGCCATCGGCGGGGCGCACATAGATGCCGGGCTCGATGGTCAGAACCATGCCCGGGCGCAGCACACGGCTGGGGCGGTTGGTGATGGTCTCGCCCGAGAGCGGGTCCTTGCGCTCGCTCACCTGGCCTACTTCGCCGGGCTCCACGTAGCTGCCGCAGTCGTGCACATCCATGCCCAGCCAGTGGCTGGTGCGGTGCATGTAGAACTGGAAGTACGCGCGCTTGTCGATCACGTCCTGCGCCGACCCCACCTTGTTCTTGTCAAGCAAGCCCAGGTCCAGCATGCCCTGCGCCAGCACAGCCACCGTGGCGTCGTGCGGGTCGTTGAAGCGGGCTCCCGCCTTGGTGGCAGCCACGGCCGCTTCCTGGCTGGCCAGCACCAGGTCGTACAGCGCACGCTGGGGGCCTGTAAATGTGCCGTTGGCGGGGAAGGTGCGGGTGATGTCGCTGGCGTAGCTGTCCAGCTCGCAGCCCGCGTCGATCAGCACCAGCTCGCCATCGCGCACCGGGGCCGCATCGGCGCGATAGTGCAGCACGCAGGCGTTCGCGCCCGCCGCCACGATGGAGCTGTAGGCCGGGTACTGCGAGCCTGCGTCTCGGAACGCGTGCAGCAGCTCGGCATCGAGGTGGTATTCGCGCACATCCTCCCCGGCGCGCAGCATGCGGGCCGAGCGCTGCATGGCGCGGATGTGGGCCTGCGCGCTGATGCTGCTTGCGCGACGCATGATGTCCTGCTCATGCGCGTCCTTGAACAGGCGCATCTCGTCGAGCAGCGTGCACAGGTCGTTCTGTTCTGCGGGGCAGATGGCGCCATAGCGCACACGGCCGCGCACCACGTTGAGCCAGCCCTCCACCCGCGCCGCCAAGCCGCTGTGCGTGGCAAACGGGTACCAGACGCAGGCCATGTTTTCGAGCAGGCGCGGCAGCTTGCCGTCCAGCTCGGCCATCGAATGAGCCGCGTCCACTCCCAACGCAGCGGGCGCGGCGGCCGGGCCGAGGCGGTAGCCATCCCAGATCTCGCGCTCCAGGTCCTTGGGCTGGCAAAACAGCGTGCTGCGGCCGTCGTGGGCCAGCACCAGGCAGGCGCCCGGCTCGGTGAAGCCGGTCAGGTAGTAGAAGTAGCTGTCGTGGCGGAACAGAAAGTCGCTGTCCCGATTGCGCGGGCGCTCCAGCGCCGTAGGAATGATGGCGATACCCCCGGGGCCCAGCTGGGCAGCCAGGTGCGCGCGGCGCTGGGCGTAGACAGAGGCAGGCACGGTGGTGTTCATGGCGCGTTGGAAGAAAAGGAGTTGAGTTCGGCCAGCCGCTCGGGCGTGCCCACATCGGTCCAGCGGCCGGTGTAGAGCTGCGCACTGACGCGGCCATTGTCCATTGCACGGCGAAGCAGCGGCGCCAGCGGGGCTTTGATGCCGCTGGGGTTTCCGGGCGGAATGTCGCACCACGGCGCCGTAAACAGCTCGGCGCGCAACAGGGCGATGGTGCTGTAGGTGTAGCGTGGCGCGGGGTCGTCGGCGAGCAGGTTCCGCGCCAGGCCGTCGGCCGACAGGCCAAAGTCGCCACGCGGGTTGTGGGTGGGGTTGGGCACCAGCCACAGGTGGGCCAGATGGTCGCTGGCCTCGAAGGCCTCCACGGCGGCGCTGTCGAACACGAAATCGGGCGCAAACACATCGCCTGCGGCCAGCCAGAACACCGGGCCGAGCTGCGGCAATGCACGGGCGATGCCGCCGGCGGTTTCCAGCGCACCGCCAAAGTCCACGCCTTCGTGCGAGTATGAAATTGATAGCTGCTTACGCTTATCCATCAAGCGCTGGAGGCCAAAAACACCTAGAAAATGGTCGCTGATCTGCGCCCCCAGCCACGCGGTGTTGATCACCACCTGTTCCACACCCGCCTCCTGCAGCGCCGCCAAGTGCCACTGCAGCAGCGGCTGGCCCTGCACCGGCAGCAGAGGCTTGGGGGTGGTGTCGGTCAACGGGCGCATGCGCTCGCCACGGCCGGCGGCCAGCAGCAACGCGGGTACCTGGTGATGGGAGGCGGCACTAGAACTCATGCTGCCACCTCGTTCACAGCACCCCGTTGCAGCGCATGGCGTTCCACCGTGGTGGGGTCGAACAGGGCCAGCAGCGCGTCCATCAGCGCCCGCGCCTTGCCCGAATGGTCGGCGCCAAAGTTGCACACATACACATCCAGCGTCACCGCGCGCTGCTCGGGCCATGTGTGCACGCACAGGTGGGATTCCGCTAGCAAAACAGTAGCAGTCACTCCGCCAGGGCCATGCGCCGTGGCCGGAAATTCATGAAACAAATGCCCCACGGGCTGCAGCCCGGCGGCGTGCACCGCATCGGTACAGGCGTGGCCCAGGGCGGCGGCGTCCAGCAGCCAGGCAGGGGCACAGCGGCAGCCATGGAGATCGGCGGTGAGGTGCAGTCCTTGCATGGCCCGCACTGTAGTGCATTGCCACCGGGCTTCCGGCTTGCAGCCTGCGAATTCAGGTGGGCGAAAGCCGCCCCGGTAAAATGCCGGGTTTCCCCCGAATCACCCACCCTGAACCCTCCCCCCCATGGCCAACACCCAGCAATCCCAACAGATGGCAAATGCGATCCGCGCATTGGCCATGGACGCCGTTCAACAAGCCAACTCCGGCCACCCCGGCGCCCCCATGGGCATGGCCGACATGGCCGTGGCGCTGTGGAGCCGCCACCTCAAGCACAACCCTACCAACCCCCAGTGGTTTGACCGCGACCGGTTTGTGCTGTCCAACGGCCACGGCTCGATGCTGCTGTACGCGCTGCTGCACCTCACGGGCTACGACCTGCCGATTGGCGAGCTGAAGAACTTCCGCCAGCTGCACAGCAAGACGCCCGGCCACCCCGAAGTGGGCTACACCGCTGGCGTCGAGACCACCACCGGCCCCCTGGGCCAGGGCATCACCAATGCCGTGGGCTTTGCGCTGGCCGAAAAGCTGCTGGCCGCCGAGTTCAACCGCGAAGGCCATGCCGTGGTGGACCACCACACCTACGCCTTCCTGGGCGACGGCTGCCTGATGGAAGGTATCAGCCACGAAGCCGTGTCTCTGGCAGGCGCCTGGAAGCTGAACAAGCTGATCGCCCTGTACGACGACAACGGCATCAGCATCGATGGCCAGGTCGCTCCCTGGTTTGCCGACAACACCCCCCTGCGTTTTGTGGCCAGCGGCTGGAACGTGATCGGCCCCATCGACGGCCATGACGCTGACAAGGTGGCCGCAGCCATCGAAGAAGCCAAGAAGCAGACCGAGCGCCCCACCCTGATCGTGTGCAAGACGCACATCGGCAAGGGCAGCCCCAACCGCGCCAACACCGCCAAGGCCCACGGCGAACCGCTCGGCGCCGAAGAAATCGCGCTGACCCGCGAAGCCCTGGGCTGGGCCAGCGAACCCTTCGTGATCCCCGAAGACGTCTACGCCAGCTGGGACTGCAAGGCCAACGGCCAAGCTTTTGAGGCCGCCTGGAACGAGCGTTTTGCCGCCTACACCGCCGCCTTCCCCGAACTGGCTGCCGAGCTGACGCGCCGCATGAACGGCGACCTGCCCGCCAACTTTGCCCAGGTGGCCGTGGACACCGTGGTGGCCGCCCACACCAAGGGCGAAACCGTGGCCAGCCGCAAGGCCAGCCAGCTGGCGCTGGAAGCCTTCACCGCCGCCCTGCCCGAACTGCTGGGTGGCAGCGCCGACCTGACCGGCTCCAACCTCACCAACACCAAGAGCACGCCCAACCTGCGTTTTGACATGCAGGGCAACGTGGTCAAGACCGAAGCCGCGAATGGCGACAAGGTCGGTGGCCGCCACATCAACTACGGTGTGCGCGAATTCGGCATGGCCGCCATCATGAACGGCGTGGCGTTGCACGGTGGCTTCATCCCCTACGGCGGCACCTTCCTCACGTTCAGCGACTACAGCCGCAACGCCATCCGCATGGCCGCGCTGATGAAGCAGCGCGTGATCCACGTGTTCACGCACGACTCCATTGGTCTCGGTGAAGACGGCCCCACGCACCAGTCCATCGAGCACGTGGCCAGCCTGCGCCTGATTCCCAACCTCGACGTCTGGCGCCCCGGTGACACGGCCGAAACCGCCGTGGCCTGGAGTGTGGCCCTGTCCAACCGCAACAAGCCCACCGTTCTGGCCCTGTCGCGCCAGAACCTGCCCTACGCTCCCAAGCGCGACCTGGGCGACATCTCGCGCGGCGCCTATGTGCTGTCAGAACCCTCCGACGTGGGCATCAAGAAGAAGCCCGTGGCCGTGATCATTGCCACCGGGTCTGAAGTGCAGCTGGCCCTGAAGGCCCAGCGCCTGCTGGCCGACAAGAAGATCGGCGTGCGCGTGGTCTCCATGCCCAGCACCACCACCTTCGACCGTGAAGACGCCAAGTACAAGAGCAGCGTGCTGCCCGCCGGCGTGCCCCGCGTGGCCGTGGAAATGGGCGTGACCGACGGCTGGTGGAAATACGGCTGCGCTGCCGTGGTGGGCATCGACACCTACGGTGAATCGGCCCCTGCGCCCGTGCTGTTCAAGCACTTCGGTTTCACCGCAGAAAACGTGGCCGATGCGGTGCTGGTCGCCATCGGCGCCGCACGTCTGAAGCCCGCCAAGAAGGCCCGCTAAAACTTCTCCTGCCCGCTGTGCCCCGCTGCCAGCGGGCGCGCGGCGGCAGATTCCCGATTTCGACTTTGCAACTTTGAAGAGGCTCCCTATGACGATCAAGATTGGTATCAACGGCTTCGGCCGCATCGGCCGCAACGTGCTGCGCTCGGCCATCCAGAACTTCAGCGACATCGAAGTCGTGGGCATCAACGACCTTCTGGAGCCCGAGTACCTCGCGTACATGCTGCAGTACGACTCGGTGCATGGCCGCTTCAAGGGCGAAGTCTCGGTCGAGGGCAACACCCTGGTCGTCAACGGCAAGAAGATCCGCCTGACGCAAGAGCGCGACCCCGCCAACCTGAAGTGGAACGAAGTCGGCGCCGACGTGGTGATCGAATCCACCGGCCTGTTCCTGGACAAGGTCACCGCGCAGAAGCACCTGGACGCTGGTGCCAAGAAGGTCATCCTGTCGGCCCCCTCCAAGGACGACACCCCCATGTTCGTGTTCGGCGTGAACCACGACACCTACGCGGGCCAGGCCATCATCTCCAACGCATCGTGCACCACCAACTGCCTGGCTCCCGTGGCCAAGGTGCTGAACGACAAGTGGGGCATCAAGCGCGGCCTGATGACCACCGTGCACGCTGCCACCGCCACGCAAAAGACCGTGGACGGCCCTTCGAACAAGGACTGGCGCGGCGGCCGTGGCATTCTGGAAAACATCATTCCCTCCAGCACTGGCGCTGCCAAGGCCGTGGGCGTGGTGATCCCTGCGCTGAACAAGAAGCTGACCGGCATGTCCTTCCGCGTACCCACCTCCGACGTGTCGGTGGTGGACCTGACGGTGGAGCTGGACAAGGCTGCCACCTACGAAGAAATCAAGGCCGAGATGAAGGCCCAGTCCGAAGGCGCCCTAAAGGGCGTTCTGGGCTACACCGAAGACAAGGTGGTGGCCACCGACTTCCGTGGCGACACCCGCACCTCGATCTTTGATGCCGACGCTGGCATTGCCCTGGACGGCACCTTCGTGAAGGTCGTGAGCTGGTACGACAACGAATGGGGCTACTCGAACAAGTGCCTGGAAATGGTGCGCGTGGTATCCAAGTAAGTACGACTTGCGCAAAAGGGGATCAGGCGCCATGCTTGTCCCCGGAACGCAACGGCGGACTCAGGCCTGTTTGCGCAGGTCTTGAAAAGTTTTCCCTTTGAAGATGAAGAAGCGCTAGTAGCAACTACCCTGTTCAAGCCGGTCGCCTGCCAAGGCCACCGGCTTTTTTTTGCCCGCCCTCCGCGCATAGCAGGTACGGAGCACCTGGCATTCAACGGTCACCACCCCCAAGAGCTGCCGCTGCTGAGGCCGCCACAGCCAGCGGCGCAGGCCCCGGCACCTGCCCTGGAGCACTTGCGATGTGCACCGTGCGGGTGGGGAAAGCAAACTCCACCCCCATGGCCTTGAACTCGCGCAGCAGCCCGAGGTTGATGGACTGCTGCAGGTCCATGTACACGTTGAAGGCTGGGTCTTCGACGATATAGACCCCCTCGTAGTCGAGCGAACTGGCGCCAAACGCCTTGAAATGCGCGCGGTCAAAACGCAGCTGCGGCTGGGCTTCGATGAGCTTGCGCACCACACCCGGAATGGCCTCAGCCTGCTCGGGGGTGGTGTCATAGGCCACGCCAAACGTGAACACGATGCGCCGCCGCTCCAGCATGCGAAAGTTGCTGATGGTCTGCTTGAGCAGGTCGGTGTTGGACATCACGATCTGCTCGCCCTGCAGGCTGCGGATGCGTGTGGTCTTGAGACCAATCACCTGCACCGTGCCCGACACATTGCCCACCACGATGAAGTCGCCCACCTCAAACGGCTTGTCCACCGCGATGGCGAGCGAGGCAAACAGGTCTCCCAAGATGTTTTGCACCGCCAGCGCCACCGCAATGCCGCCCACGCCCAGGCTGGCGATGAAGGCCGTGATGTTCACGCCCACATTCGACAAGATGGCCAGCAGCACCACGCTCCACAACAGCGTGCGCAGCCCCCAGGACATCAGCGTGGCCGAGGCACTGACCTGCGTCATGCCACTGGACGAGTGCCGCTCCACATAGCGGCGCACGCCAATGCCAATGGCACGCATGCCCCACAGGCCCATCTGCAGCGCCACGGCCACAAACCACAGCTGGCTCAGGCGACTCTCCCAGCGGCCGGGCAGGTCCAGCAGGCTCGCGCCCACGAGCAGAGCCACCACCAGCATCAGTGTGCGGCTGGTGCCTTCCAGCACATCCACCATGGTCAGCGCCATGCCGCTGTGCGACTGCGTGGCCCACACCTTGGCGCGGCGGGTCAGCAGGTGCAGCACCACAAGGATGGCTGCATAGGTGGCCGTGGTGGCTGCCAGGGCCACGCACAGGCTCCACAACGGCACGCCGGCAAAGGTGGTCTCCTGGACCCAGGTCATAAAGGTGGATGGCTGCATGCGGGGGCTCTCCTCTTCGTGGTGCAGTGACGGGATGGGGGACGCGGGGGCGGGGCTGATACACGGGGTCGACCCGTGACATCGGCCATGCAGGGCGCTTCAGCCCCGCAATGGAGCGCTGAGGTGCGCAACGTCCTTGATCGAGACCCCGTGGAAGTCAGAGTTCCGCAGTTGATCAGGCAACGGCCAATGCGCCGCTGGTCTGTCCCGTTTGCAAGTGTTCGTAAGACATGCCCCACAGCAATACAGAGGCAGGGCCTACGCCCCGGTACTGCGCGGGCCCCAACAATGCATCAACACCAGAACACCGCTGGCTGCCCGCCCGAAACCTCGGTGCGGCACATCCCACAACCTCCACAGGAGTCCACCACACCATGCATTCATCCGCACTGATCCGCACCGCCACAGCGGCACTCGCACTGGGCGCACTGGCCGCCTGTTCCTCCACCCCCGCACCCACCGAGCAAATGGCCGTGAGCCGCACCACCGTGAACCGCGTTGCGGCTGCCCCGGCGGTGGCCACCAGCGCCCCCGTGCAGTTGCAACAAGCGCGCGAGAAGCTCATGCAGGCCGAAAAAGCCATGGCTGAAAAGGACTATGTGGCCGCGCGCCGCCTGGCCGCTGAGGCCGAGGTAGATGCCCGCGTGGCCGAAACCCGCGCCGACGCCGCCAGCAATGCCGCCAACCTGACGCAAGTGCAAGACGGCATCCGAGCGCTGCAAGAAGAAATCAACCGCCGGTCGCCGCGCTAGGCCAGCGCCAGACGTTGAAGCCCTAGCGCCCAACCTGGCTTCGACTCACGCCCAACACCGTTGAGGCCCCGCGATTGACCTCCCCCCATTTCAAGGAACACCTGACCATGCATCGCTTTTTTCACCGAACCACCGCCCTGTGCACCAGCCTGATTGCCGTAGGCCTGCTGGCCGCCTGCGCCAGCACCACCCCATCGCCCGCGCTGGAAGAGGCCCGTACCGCAGTGAGCACCGCTGCAGGAGACCCGGCCGTCAACCAGTACGCGCAGCTCGAACTGAAGCAAGCCACCGACGCACTCGCCAAGGCCGACCGCGTGTGGGCCGATGACCGCGACACGTCCGAGACCAACCACTTGGCATACATCGCCCGCCAACGCGCCGAGATCGCCACCAACGCGGCCCGCGCGCGCCAGCTCGATGCCAACATCCAGCAAGCGGGCAGCGAAGCCGACCGCATCCGCCTGCAGGCCCGCACCCAAGAGGCTGACGCTGCCCGCCTGCGCGCCCAGCAAGCACAACAACAGGCGATGAGCGCAGAGCAACGTGCGGCCCAACAGCAGGCCCAGGCCACGGCCGCCATGGCCCAGGCCAACGCCGCACAAGACCGTGTGCGCGCCCTCGAAGCACAACTGCGCGAACTCGAAGCCCAGCAAACCGAACGCGGCCTGCTGGTCACTCTGGGCGATGTGCTGTTTGCCTTCAACAAGGCCGAGCTCTCCGCCCAGGCCGGCCCGCGCCTGGACAAGCTGGCCAACTTCCTCAAACAGTTCCCGGACCGCAAACTGCTGATCGAGGGCTACACCGACAGCGTGGGTAGCGACAGCTACAACCAGGACCTGTCAGACCGACGCGCCCAAGCCGTGCGCGACGCGCTGGTGCAGCGCGGTGTGGACACCAGCCGCATCACCGCACGCGGCTACGGCAAGGCCCACCCCGTGGCCGACAACGCATCGCCCGAAGGCCGTGCGATGAATCGCCGCGTGGAGATCGTGATCGCCGATGACAAGGGCAACCTGCGCGGGAGATAAAGTACCCCCCTGAGGCGCTGCGCGGCGACCACTGGCTTGAGCCACGCCGGTTTCAGCGGCCTATATCGATAAACGCGTCAAAGACCGCGCCGCTTACGCCGCGCGGTCTTCAAACGTTTCGGTATCCACTTCGCGCGCGCTCTGGGCGTTGTAGCGATTGCCCACCACCGTGCGCTCATTGATCAGCGCGCCCAGACGCTCCATGGTGGCAGCATCCAGTCGCACGTTCACGGCACCCAGGTCGTCGTGCAGATGCTCCACGTTCGTGGTTCCTGGGATGGGGATGATGTGCTCACCTTGGTGCAGCAGCCACGCCAGGGCCAGCTGGGCGGGCGTGCAGCCCACATCGCGTGCAATCGCCTGGTAGCCATCGAGCAGCTTCAGGTTGGCCGCATACGCCTCGGGTGCAAAACGCGGCATGGCACGGCGAATGTCCTTGGCGTCCAGCGTGCTCACATCGGTCAAGCCGCCACACAAGAAACCCCGTGCCACCGGGCTGAACGCCACAAAGGCCACGCCCAATTCTCGGCAGGCGTCCAGCACGGCAATCTCGGGGTTGCGCGTCCACAGTGAATACTCGGTCTGCATCGCCGTGATTGGGAACTCGGCATGCGCGCGGCGCAGCGTGGCAGCAGACACCTCGGAGAGACCCACAGTGCGAATGTGCCCCCGCCGCACCAGCTCGCCCAGTGCGCCCACGCTTTCCTCAATCGGCACGCTCTTGTCCCAGCGGTGCAGGTAATACAGGTCGATCACATCGGTCTGCAGGCGGCGCAGGCTGTCTTCGCAGGTCTTTCGCAGCGTATCGGGCCGCCCGTCGATCACGCGCACCAGCTTGCCGTCACCCGCCACATCCACCCCCTGCATGCCGCATTTGCTGGCCAGCGTGAAGCGGCTGCGGTGCTGCTTCATCACACGGCCCACCAGGGTTTCGTTGGCTCCAAAGCCATAGAGCGTGGCGGTGTCGAACAGCGTCACGCCCGCGTCAAGTGCAGCCAGCAGCACGCGCTCGCCCTGCTCGGCAGACACCGGCGCGCCATAGGCGTGCGACAGGTTCATGCAGCCCAGGCCGATGGCCGAGACGGAGAAAGGTCCAAGGTTTCTTTGTTGCATGTCGCGAGCTTACGGCAAGCGCGGCAACCCAGCGGGTGGCTCGGGCTTGGGTGCGGGGCCTAAGATTTTGCGGCCGATGGCCGCTTGGCCCACAGCTCAATGCGCTCACCCGCAGCGCAGGCGGCCACCAACTCCGCAAACCGTGCCTCGCGGGTCGCATCGCGCTTGGCGGATGCGACCCAGTGCAGCATGCTCTTGCGATAGCTGGGTGGCGTGGACTCCTGAAAGAACCGCCACGCGGCCTTGTTGCGCTGGAAGGCGCGCTGCAGCGACGCCGGCAGCTCGACCACTGCCGCCTGCTCGTGGGAATAGATGGCCGACTTGTGCGCCTTTCGGTGGGCAAAGGCCGCGAGCCCCGCGGGCGTCATGCGGCCTGCCGCCTGCAACTGCTCCACCTTGGCGATGTTGACCGCGCTCCAGATGGACGACGGCTTGCGCGGGGTGAAGCGGATCGAATACGTGTGCTCGTCAATGCGCCGCCGGATGCCATCGATCCAGCCAAAGCACAGGGCTTCGTCCACCGACTCCGACCAGCCCATGCTGGGGCGGCCCGAACCCACCTTGTGAAAGCCCACCAGCAACTCCGGCGCGCTGTCTGCATGGCGCTCCAGCCACTGGCGGAACGCCTTCGGGGTGGCAAAGAAGGTGGAGGTGGTCTGGGAGGCCATGGTGCTGCGAACGTCTTTTTGTGCAAGCGGGCGGCTGGCAATTGCTGTTGTGCGGGTGCGTCGGCTAGGCCACCACGCCTTCGTGTGCCAGCTCGGCGCATGGCCCCAGGGGCAACACGCACAGTGTCACGCCGTCGAGCGTGAGCACCAAACCCAGTTGCCCGCCTACCTGCACCACACCACCCGCCGTGGCCCGTGGGCGTCGGGCTTTGTGGTGCAACGGGAGCACGGCATGCACCGCACCATGCATGGCCAATGCACTGACCGGCGGCTGGCGCAGCAGGGCCCACAGGCCCTGTGCGTCCCGCGATTGCAGCGACTGCAGGTACAGGCGCAGCACCGCAGGGTCGGCGTCCTTGGATTCATCGCGCCCAGCACCACGGCGGGCCTCCTCTTCGGCCCGCCGCAGGCGTTGCAACGCGCGGCGCAATTGCTGGCGGCTGGCCGCCTCCGTCCGGCCGGTGGCCTGCGCCAACTCGGCGTGGCTGGCATCGAACACAGCATGCAGCAGCACCGCAGCCCCCTCCGCGGGCGTCACACACGCCGCCAGCCGCCGCAACGCCAGCGTGGCTTGCTGCGCCAGCGCGGCATCGGCCTCTGCCGAAGGCGCGACCGAAACGAGGGCATCCCCTTGCGCTGCCGGGATGGTCTCTGCCGCCCACTGCGCCATCCACTGACGGCGACGCAGTCGATCAATGGCTAGGTTGCGCACTACCGTCAGCAGCCACGCCTGGGCCGCATTGAGCGCCGGGGCGTTGGCCTCCAGCGCACGCACATAGGCGTCCTGCACGGCGTCCTCGGCCTCGGCCGGGCCCAGCAGGCGCGTAGCGGCACGCAGCAAGGTGCTGCGGCTGGCGTTCACCAGCGCCATCAGGTGTTCATCGTTCTGCATCGGGGCATGGTGCCACAGGCTGACGCAGGCCACACATCGGCAGACAATGGCTCGCAGGCTGTTGTCACTACCTCCATCGCATGGATTGGCGGCGTTCAACAGCCCGCAGCGCGAGAGGGCCGCCAGTCAACTTTCCCTGCGCCTTGCCGATAACCAGGGATGCAAATTGCCAGCACCACCTCCACCACCGGCCCGGTCTCTTCCTCCAGTGGCAGCAGCGACATCGCCAAGCTGCAAAAGCAGCTGCGCGAGCTGACCGAGCAGCTCAAGGGCTTGGCCAGCTCCGACATGGATGCCAAGGCCAAGCAACAGAAGGCCAAGTTGCTGCAGGCCCAGATTCAGATGGTGCAGGCCCAGATCACGGCGATACAGCGCGCGCAACAGCAAGAGCAGCAACGAGCCCAGGCGGCGAAGGCCGAAGGCGCGGCGGCCAGTGCCGCGCAGCAGCAGAAGGCCCCATCGGTAAAGAATCCACCTGCTGGGCTGGGCAACAACGTCGATACCTACGCCTGACAAGAACGGCCTTCTGAACGGGCAGCCTCTGCCTGCGGCCCCGCCCCGGCATGCACCAGCGCCACATTCGCCTGCGGCGTCCCCGACAAGCTCCGCCCGCCATTGCATGGACAATCTCGGCATGTCTGGCGCACCTACTACCACTTCACATCCCCCTTCCGCCCACCCCGTCTTGATCGCCGGTGGTGGCATTGGTGGCATGGCCACGGCCCTGACCCTGCACCAGATCGGCGTGCCCTGCGTCGTCTTTGAATCGGTGCCCGAGCTGCAGCCGCTGGGCGTGGGCATCAACCTGCAGCCCAACGCTGTGCGGGAGCTGCACGACCTGGGGTTTGGCAACGAGGTGCTGGACACGATTGGCCTGCAGGCGCGCGAATGGGCGCTGGTGGGGCTCAACGGCAACGAGGTGTACGCCGAGCCACGCGGGCTGGAGGCGGGCTACCAATGGCCGCAGTACTCGGTACACCGGGGGCAGCTGCAGATGATGCTGTTCAACGCCGTGCGAGAACGCCTGGGCGACGACGCCGTGCAACTGGGGCGGCGGGTGGTGGGCTACCGGCAAGATGCCGACGGTGTGACGGCGATCATCGAGACACGCGATGGTGAACGCCGGGAAGTGGACGGATCGCTGCTGATCGCCGCCGATGGCCTGCACTCGGCCGTGCGGGCGCAGATGCACCCCGCGCAGCCGCCCATCCAGTGGGGCGGTGCCATCATGTGGCGCGGCACCACGCCGGGGGTGCCTGTGCGAACGGGCGCTTCGTTTGTGGGCGTGGGCTCGCTGCGGCACCGTGTGGTGTTCTACCCCATCACACCGCCCGACCCGGCCACGGGCTTGGCCACCATCAACTGGATCGCCGAGATCACGGTGGACAACCAGGGCGGCTGGCAGCAGGGCGACTGGAACCGGCGTGTGGCGCTGGAGGAATTCGCTCACCACTTTGACGGCTGGAACTACAGCTGGCTGGACGTGCCCGCGATGCTGCGGGGTGCGAAGGACATTTTTGAATACCCCATGATCGACCGCGACCCCGTGCCCACCTGGGTGGACGGCCGCGTGGCGCTGCTGGGCGACGCGGCGCATGTGATGTACCCCGTGGGCTCCAACGGCGCCAGCCAGGCCATCGTGGATGCGCGCGTGCTGGGCGCACAGCTGATTGCGCAGGGCGTGGGCCCGCAGGCGCTGCGTGCCTATGACGACCAGCTGTGCAAGGACATCTCGGCGCTGGTGCTGCGCAACCGGGGCTCCGGCCCCTTTGGCCTGCTGGGGCTGGTGGACGAACGCTGCGGCGGGGTGTTCGACCACATCGACGACGTGCTGCCGCGCGAAGAGCGCGAATGCTTCATGGCGCGCTACAAGGCGGCGGCGGGGTTTGCGATCGAGACGCTGAATGCGGCGCCGCCCACCATCGTGCCGGGGCAGCGCGTGGCCGCAGGCTGAGGGGTGTCACGCCCGGCGTGTCTCGTTCGTCATGGCAGTCCTGTCACTCTTTTCAAGGACCTGCCCCCATGGACACGCCAGACACCAACACCCCACCTGCCACCCCAGGCTCCGAGCCACGCACGTCGTACCTGGAAGAAAAGGCCTTCAAGGCCCGCACCCTGCTGGTCTTCGGCACCATCACCGACACCCTGGCCGCCGATGTGGCGCGGCGGCTGATTGCGCTGGATGCCGAGAGCGCCGAGCCCATCGACATGCTGGTGAGCTCGCCCGGTGGGCACCTGGAGTCGGGCGACACGATGCATGACCTGGTGCGCTTCATCACCGCGCCGGTGAACATGATCGGCACCGGCTGGGTGGGCAGCGCGGCCACGCACCTGTACCTGGCCGCGCCGCGCGAGCGGCGGTTCTGCCTGCCCAACACACGCTTTCTGATCCACCAGCCCAGCGGCGGCGCAGGTGGCCCGGCCAGCGACATTGCCATCCAGGCGCGTGAGATCGTGAAAGCCCGCGAGCGCATTGCACGCACCATTGCCCGGCAGACGGGCAAGCCGCTGGAGGTGGTGCTGGCCGACATCGAGCGCGACCACTGGCTGTCGGCCGAAGAGGCGGTGGACTACGGCCTGGTCTCGCGCATCATCGAGAACAAGACGGCTTTGAAGGGGTGAAGCAGCACGCCCCTTTAAGCTATTAAATACATAGCTTCTAGCGCTTTATGGATGGGCGCTAGCAGCTAATTTGGCTTGAAATCAGCCTGCATTGAGCTGCAGTTCCAGGTTGTGCAGCACCTGGTAGCACGGCAGCACCTGCGCCACGCTGGCGTTGGGCTCGCGGCCTTCCTTGATGGCGGCGAAGAACTCGCGGTCCTGCAGCTCGATGCCGTTCATGCTCACATCGACCTTGCTCACGTCGATCTTTTCTTCCTTGCCATTCACCAGGTCGTCGTAGCGCGCGATGTAGGTGGCGGTGTCGCCGATGTAGCGGAAGAAGGTGCCCAGCGGGCCATCGTTGTTGAAGCTGAGCGACAGCGTGCAGATGGCACCGTTGGCGGCCTTAAGCTGAATGCTCATGTCCATCGCAATGCCCAGGGTGGGGTGGATAGGGCCCTGGATGGCATTAGCCTTCACGATGGGGCTGCCCGCCTGGTAGGCGAACAGGTCCACGGTGTGCGCAGCGTGGTGCCACAGCAGGTGGTCCGTCCAGCTGCGGGCCTGGCCCAGCGCGTTCATGTTGGTGCGGCGGAAGAAGTAGGTCTGCACATCCATCTGCTGGATGTTGAACTCGCCCGCCGTGATCTTTTTGTGCACGTACTGGTGGCTGGGGTTGAAGCGGCGGGTGTGGCCGCACATGGCCACCAGGCCGGTCTGCTTTTGCAGGGCAACAACCTTCTCGCCATCGGCCAGGATGTCGCACAGCGGGATCTCCACCTGCACATGCTTGCCCGCTTCCAGGCAGGCGATGGTCTGGCTGGCGTGCATCTGCGTGGGCGTGCACAGGATCACTGCGTCCACTTCCTTGATGGCCAGGCTATCGGCCAGGTCAGTGGTGACGTGCTTGATGCCGTACTTGTCGGCCACTTCCTGGGTCTTGGCCAGGTCGCGGCTGATGAGGGAGACGACTTCAACGCCGTCAATGTTCTTGATGCCGTCCAGGTGCTTGATGCCGAAGGCGCCAGCGCCTGCGAGTGCGACTTTGATGGTCATGGTGTGTGTCCTTTTACGTGTTCTCAAGAATCAGATGGCCCACGGCGGTGTTGGACGCGGGCACATGGTAGAAGCGGTGCGCCAGCTTCGGCGGCTTGCCACCGGCCACGTCGGCCATCGCGCCACGCGCGATGAGCCACATCACCAGCTCGATGCCCTCGCTGCCCGCTTCACGCACGTAGTCGATGTGCGGAATGCTGGCGGCGGCCTCGGGGTCATTGATGAGCTTGTCGAGGAAGGCGTTGTCAAACTCTTTGTTGATGAGGCCTGCGCGCGGACCCTGCAGCTGGTGGCTCATGCCACCCGTGCCCCAGATGTGTACGTTCAGGTCTTCGTCATAGCTCTCCACAGCCTTGCGAATGGCCTGGCCCAGGTTGTAGCAGCGGCGGCCGCTGGGCACAGGGTACTGCACCACGTTCACGGCGAACGGGATCACCGGGCAGGGCCAGGCGCCCTTCACGGGGTCTTGTTCGCCAAACATCAGCGACAGGGGCACGGTCAAGCCGTGGTCCACGGCCATCTTGTTGACGATGGTGAGGTCAAAGTCCTGCTGGATGACCGACTGCGCAATGTGCGCGGCCAGGTCGGGGTGACCGATGACCTTGGGCACAGGGCGTGGGCCAAAGCCTTCGTCGGCCACTTCGTAGTCGGCAGCGGTGCCGATGGCGAACGTGGGGATCAGGTCCAGGCTGAAGGCCGTGGCGTGGTCGTTGTAGACCAGGAAGATCACGTCGGGCTTGTGGTCCTTGATCCACTGCTTGCCAAAGTCGTAGCCCGCGAACACGGGCTTCCAGTAGTCCTCGTGGGTCTTGCCCAGGTCCAAGGCCGCGCCAATGGCAGGCACGTGCGATGTGAACACGGAGGCGGTGATTTTGGCCATCGTCAAATTCCTTTCTTGCCCGCGCTACCTTGCGGCTGGCGGTGCGCCTGAGCGTCGCCATCTTCGCCCACGTAGCGGTTGCCTTCGGCGCTGCGGCCGCCGTTGATCATCATGTTGCGGTATTCCTCTTCGGTCATGCCGGTCATGCTGCCCGCCATCTGCTGAAAGCTCTTGCCGTCGGTCGAGCCGATCTTGGCCAGGAAGTAGATGTTGCCGCCCAGGCGAATGCACCAGTTCAGGTCGCGCGCCAGCACGGCCTGCTTCTGCTCTTCGGTCATCGCCCATTCGTCCAGGTAGGCGCGTTCGTTGGCCTTGAAGCGGACGCGGTTCTCGGCCTTCATCAGGCTCATGCAGAACTGGTTGAGCCAGTAGCCCTTGCGGCTTTGCTCGGCGTCGAAGATGGTCGTGCCGGGCACGTCGAGGTAGGGTTTATCGAGAGACATGGTGTCAGTCCTCCACGGTGACTTCTTCGGGCCAGTACAGGCGCATGGGGTTGTCCACCAGCAGCTTCTTTTGCAACTCCGGTGTCGTTGCGATGTGCGGGATGAAGTCCACCAGCAGGCCATCATCGGGCATGTGGTCCTTGAGGTTGGGGTGGGGCCAGTCGGTGCCCCAGAGCACACGGTCGGGGAACTCTTCCACCACGCGGCGGGCGAAGGGGATCACGTCGGTGTAGGCGTTCTGCTCGCCGTTCAGGGCCTTGGGGCCAGTCACGGAGAGGCGCTCGGGGCAGCTCACCTTGCTCCACACATTGGGGTGCTGGCGCATGAACTTCAGGAACAGTTCGAACTCCGGCCCATCCACCGGCTTGCTCACATCGGGGCGGCCCATGTGGTCCACCACCACCGTGGTGGGCAGGGCGGTGAAGAAGTCCCACAGCTCGGGCAGGTCCACCGCTTCAAAGTAAATCACCACATGCCAACCCAGCTGGTGGATGCGCGCGGCAATCTCCATCAGCTCGTCCTTGGGCGTGAAGTCCACCAGACGCTTGACGAAATTGAAGCGCACGCCACGCACACCGGCCGCGTGCATGGCCTGCAGTTCTTCATCTCTGACCGAGCGCTTGACGGTGGCCACGCCACGCGCCTTGCCGCCCGAGTGCACCAGTGCATCCACCATCGCGCGGTTGTCCGCACCGTGGCAGGTGGCCTGCACCACCACGTTGCGCGCAAAACCCAGGTGGTCGCGCAGCGCGTACAGCTGGTGCTTGCTGGCATCGCAGGGCGTGTACTTGCGCTCGGGCGCGTAGGGGAACTCGGCCCCGGGGCCGAACACGTGGCAGTGCGCGTCCACCGCACCGGCAGGCACCTGGAACCGGGGTTTGCTCGGACCCGCGTACCAGTCGAGCCAGCCAGGGGTTTTTGTGAATTCGCTCATGCGCGTACTCCTTGGTTTCTTGCAGGCTCGCAGATCAATCGAGCGACACGTTGGCCTTGCGGATCACGTCGCCAAAACGCTGGCTCTCGTCCTTGACGAACTGGTTGAACTGCGCGCGTGTGGTGGGGAACTGCTCGTAGCCAAAGGTCTTGAACTTCTCGGCCACTTCGGGGCCGGTCAGGGCCTGTTCGATGTCTTTGCGGATCTTGTCGGCCACGGCGGCGGGCAGGCCGGGTGGCACGGCGATAGCGTTCCAGCCCGTGACGGCAAAGTCCTTGGGGCCACCCGATTCGGCCACGGTGGGCACGTCGGGGAACTCGGCCGAGCGCTGGGGTCCGGCAAACGCGAGCAGGCGCAGCTTGCCAGCGCGGTACAGCGGGCCTGCGGTGGCGGCGCTACCCAGTGCAAAGTCGATCTCGCCGGTGGAGACCGAGGTGTAGAGCTGCGTGGTCTCCTTGAAGATCACGTGCTCCATCTGCGTGCCGGTGGCCGATTCGAACAGCTCCGAGCCCAGGTGCACCGGGTTGCCCACCGACCAGCTGCCGTAGTTGAGCTTGCCAGGTCGCGCCTTGGCGTCGGCCACGATATCGGCCACGGTCTTGTACTTGCTGCCCGTGCCCACGGTGAAGAAGAAGTGCGTCTTGAACAGCGGGAGCAGCGTGTCGAAGTCCTTGGCGGGGTCGTAGGGCAGCTTCTTGAACAGGCTGGGGTAAGCGGCCAGGTGCACGTTGTCCAGGATGAGCAGGTCGTGTCCATCCTTGGCGCCGCGTTTCCAGGCGTCGATGGCGATGAAGCCGTTGCCGCCAGGGCGGTTCTCCACGATCACGCCCGTGCCCCAGGTGCGCGAGAGCTTGTCGGCCACCAGGCGGGCCACGCCGTCGGGGCCGCCACCGACGGGGAAGGGGCTGATGATGCGCACCTGCTTGGTGGGGAACTGCTGCGCGGCAGCGAATTGCGGCGCCAAAGCTGCGGCCGCGGCCACGCCCAATGCCAGGGACAACGTGCGGCGGAGACGGAAAGAGGGAGACACAGAGAACGTCATGGAATACAGAACAGAAGAAAAACGATAGCTATAAAATTAGTAGCTACTAGCGCTTATTGAATAAGCGCTAGAGGCCAAAAAGACTTGAGACCGGGGTTCAGTCGATGTACCTGAGGCCTGCCTTCTCCAGGCCGGGGCGCATGTTGTACATGTCCAGGCCCAGCACGCCGCTGGCGAGCTTGGCGCGCTTCTCGCCCTCAAAGCTCTCGCGCTTTTGCGCGGCGGCCAGGGTGTCGGCCGCGCGGGCGGCGGGCACACACACCACACCGTCGTCGTCGGCCACGATCACGTCGCCCGGCGTGACCAGTGCACCGGCGCACACCACGGGGATGTTGACCGAGCCCAGCGTGGCCTTGATGGTGCCCTTGCTGCTGATCGCGCGGCTCCAGACGGGGAAGTTCATTGCCTGCAGCGTCTTCACGTCGCGCACACCGGCGTCGATGATGAGCGCGCGCGCGCCCCGGGCCTGGAAGCTGGTGGCCAGCAGGTCGCCAAAGTAGCCGTCGGTGCACTCCGAGGTGACGGCCGCCACCACGATGTCGCCGGGCTGGATCTGCTCGGCCGCCACATGCATCATCCAGTTGTCGCCGGGCTGCAGCAGCACGGTGACCGCCGTGCCGCTGACCTGCTGGCCGCTGTAGATGGGGCGCATGTAGGGCTTGAGCAGGCCCACGCGGCCCATGGCCTCGTGCACGGTGGCCGAGCCCAGGGCGGCCAGGCCGTCAGCGGCTGCGCGGTCGGCACGGGTGATGTTGCGGTAGACAACGCCAAGTTCAAACATGTCAGAGCCCCTTTGCCTTCAGGCGTGAATCGAGTCGGGAGAACACGCGGCGCGTGTTGGCTTCGTAGATCTGGTGCTTGTCGTCGGCACTCAGGATGGTGGAGGCCTCGATGTAGCGCTTGGTGTCGTCGTAGTAGTTGCCGGTGGTGGGGTCAATGCCCCGCACCGCGCCGATCATTTCGCTGGCGAACAGCACGTTCTTCACCGGGATCACGGTGTTGAGCAGGTCGATGCCGGGCTGGTGGTACACGCAGGTGTCGAAGTACACGTTGTTCATCAGGTGCTCGTCGAGCAGCGGCTTCTTCATCTCCTGCGCCAGGCCCCGGAAGCGGCCCCAGTGGTAAGGCACCGCGCCGCCGCCGTGCGGGATCAGGAACTTGAGCGTGGGGAAGTCCTTGAACAGGTCGCCCTGGATGAGCTGCATGAAGGCCGTGGTGTCGGCGTTCAGGTAGTGCGCGCCCGTGGTGTGAAAGCACGCGTTGCAGCTGGTGCTCACGTGGATCATGGCGGGCAGGTCGTACTCCACCATCTTTTCGTAGATGGGGTACCAGTGCTTGTCGGTCAGCGGGGGGCTGGTCCAGTGGCCGCCGGAAGGGTCAGGGTTCAGGTTGATGCCCACCGCGCCGTATTCGTGCACGCACTTTTCCAGCTCGGGAATGCAGGTCGCAGGATCGACACCGGGGCTTTGCGGCAGCATGGCCACGGGCACAAAGTGGTCGGGGAACAGCGTGGAGACCCGATAGCACAGCTCGTTGCAGATGGCGGCCCAGGTGCTGGACACATTGAAGTCGCCGATGTGGTGGGCCATGAAGCTGGCGCGCGGGCTGAACAGCGTGATGTCGCTGCCGCGCTCTTTCATCAGCTTGAGCTGGTTGGTCTCGATGGACTCGCGCAGCTCGTCGTCGCTGATGTGCAGGTCCGCCACTTTGGGCATGGCTGCGGGGTCTTTGATGCCGGCGATCTGCGCATTGCGCCAGTTCTCCAGCGCCTTGGGCGCCGTGGTGTAGTGGCCGTGGCAGTCGATGATGAGGCTCATTTTTGGGTACTCCTGGAAGGTGTTCTTGTGATCGGTCAGGCGGGGGTCATGCCCTGCTTTTGCTTGGCGTCCGCCGCAGCGGGAGAGGCCAGGTAAGCCAGCAACGCACGTGCTGCATCCGCCTGTTGCGAATGCACGCCAACGCCTGCGGAAAACGTGGTGGTGATCTGGATGGCCGGTGGCAGCGGGCCCACGATCTGGATGCCCTGCACGTGCAGCAGCTCACTCAATTGCTGGAAGCCCAACGCCACCTCGCCCTTGGCCACCAGCGAGCCCACGGGCACGCCGGGGGGCGCCTGCACCATGCGCGGGGCGATCTGATCGGCAATGCCCCAGCGCTCGAACAGCTTGGCCAGCGCCACGCCGCTGGGGCCGGTGGACAGGCTGATGCTGGGCGCGGCCAGCACGGCCCGGCGCACAGCGTCTTCGCTCGACAGGTCGGGCAGCGGCGCGCCTGCAGGCACGGCCACGGCCACGCCCGAGTGCACCCAGTCCACCTTGCTGCCGGGCAGCAAATGGCCTGCGGTCAAAAGCTTGTCGATGGCGTCGGAGGCGAGGATGACGACGTCGAACGCCTCACCGGCCGCCACACGCTTGGCCGCGTCCACGCCGCCCACCGATTCGATGGCGGCCTGCGTGCCCGATTGCTGCGCAAACCCGGACACCAGTTCGGCCAGCACCTGGCGCGTGGCCATGGACGAAATGCCGCGAATTTCTGGGGGGGTCATGCTGTGTCTCCTGCCGGGCTTCGGGTGGCCCGCGCGTTGCGTGCGCTGGGGTTCCATGGCGCTGATTGTGGTCAGCGCAGGGCCAAACAAGAAGGCGGCACCGGCACTACCAGATATATCATTCCGTGATCGTTGACTTGGAGCTATTCAAATAGCAGAGAGCATTCCCCATGGACCTCAAGCAGATCGAATACTTTGTGCGCGTGGCCGAGCTGGGTAGCTTTACCCGGGCTTCGGTGGTGCTGGACATTGCCCAGCCCGCCCTGAGCCGCCAGGTGCGCCTGCTGGAGGTGGAGCTGCGCCAGAACCTGCTGGTGCGCAATGGCCGGGGTGCCACGCCCACCGAGGCGGGCAAGCTGCTGCTGGAGCATGGGCGGGGCATCCTGCACCAGGTGGAGCGTGCGCGCGAAGAGCTGGGCCGCGTGCGCGGCGCCCTCGCCGGGCGTGTGGCCATCGGCCTGCCGCCCAGCATTGCCAAGGTGCTGACCGTGCCGCTGACCCGCGCCTTCCGCGTGAAGCTGCCCGATGCGGCGCTGGCCATCAGCGAAGGGCTGTCGGTGGCCATGCGCGAGTCGCTGACCACAGGGCTGCTCGACATTGCGCTGCTCTACAACACGCCCCCTGCGCCGGGCATCGAGATCACTGCTCTGCTGGAGGAAGACCTGTTTCTGGTGCAGCGCCGCGCCGTGGGCCAGAGCGAGGCGGAGGCCGATACCCTGGCCCGCACGCCCCTGCCGCTGGACGAGCTACCCCGCTTTCCGCTGGTGATCCCCACGCGCCCCAACTCGATCCGCATGCTCGTGGAATCGGAACTGGCCGCGCGCGGCAAACGCCCCCAGATCAGCCTGGAGATCGACGGTGTGGCCGCCATCCTGGACCTGGTGGCCGATGGCGCGGGCTGCGCGGTGCTGCCCATGAATGCGGTCACCACGTCGGGCAAGCCCGAGGTGTTCATTACGCGGCCGATTCTGGGTGCGAGCATGGATGGCGAGGACAGCGCACGGCTGCGCAGCAAGCTCTTCTTAGCCGTGAGTTCGCAGCGCCCGGCAACGCTCACGCAGCAGGCGATGGCGGAGCTGATTCGCAGCACCTTGCAAGCGTTGTACAGGAGCCCCCCCTGAGGCGCTGCGCGCCTCGGTGCAGCCGCCCGAGGTGGCAGCTCTTCGCGAACGTCCAAGCCTGCGCAAGCAGGCTTGGAGCAGAGACCCATCAAAGGAAGCGAGGCGTCAGCCCCCGGCCGCCGGTGATGACAAACTTTCTAACAAACGATCCGCATAGTCCTGCCAGCGCGCGTCCTGGGGCAGACCTTGAAAGATGCCTTCGCGCGCCAGGTCGGCCACCCACTGCTGCTTGTCGGCGATGGCTGATGCCATCAGCGGCGCCATGCCTGCTTCACCCACGGTGCGGGCCGACTCGCGCATCTCTTCGGCGCGGCGCTGGCCGTGCTGCACCACGCGGCTGAAGAAGTAGCTGCCCTGCTTTTGCCAGTCGATGGACGGAAAGGTCTCGGCCAAGGTAGGCAGCACATGGTCTTCCACACCGTAGTGGCGGGCCGTGGCATAGCTCTCCATCACCAGCGCCTCCAGCCCCTTGATCATGACGCTGCGGCACATCTTGATGGCACTGGCCACGCCCAGCTGGTCGCTGACCGGCTTGGCGTCCATGCCCCACCCGTGCAACACAGGCGCCAGCGTGGCGGCGTGGGGGCCTCCGAGCAGCATGGGCACGGCGATGCCATAGGGCGGCACCGACGTCATCACCCCCGCCTCGACGTACCGGGCGCCACGCGCATGGATCAACGCGGCGGCCTGCTGCTTGGTGCCGGGGGATGCGGAATTGAGGTCCAGAAAGAACGCGCCAGGCGCAATGTGCAGCGCCACCGCCTCGGCCACCGCCAGCGTGTTGCTGGCCGTCACCGCCGACACGATGAGCTGGCGCCCGGCGCACAGGGCCGCAACGCTGTCGGCCGCAACCACGCCCGCCACCTGTGCGTGGGCGAGCGGCTCGGGGCCCTTCGCAGGGTCGATGAACTTCAGGTCCCATACCGCCACATCGCTCACACCGGCTTTGCGCAGGCTCGCTGCAAAGATGCGGCCCACCTCGCCGTAGCCGACGATACCCAGGCGGTCCAGGCGGTCCACAGGGGGCAGGACTGGGTTCTCTTCGGTCTGCATGGTGCTATCAGGTTTCATTGCTTGGGGATGCCCGCGCGCTCCATCACGGCGCGCCAGCGGTCGATGTCGGTTTTGAGCAGGGCAGCGGCCTGCTCGGGCGTGGAGGTGCGGGGCTCGACGTTGAGCGCGCGCAGCTGCTGCTGCACGGCGGGTGTCGCCACGGTGGCCACCACCTCGCGCTGCAGCCGGTCCACCACCGCGCGCGGTGTGCGCGAGGGCACGGCCAGCGCGTTCCATGAAGCGGCCACAAAACCCTTCACGCCCAGCTCCACCGCCGTGGGCGCATCGGGCAACACCACAGAGCGCTGCTCGCCCGTGACCGCCAGAACGCGCAACGCCCCGGCGCGCACCTGCGGCAAGGTGGGGCCCAGAATCTCCACGCCCACATCCACCTGCCGACCCCGCAGCGCGGTGATGAGTGCGGGCGTGCCGTTGAACGGCACCACCTGCGCATCAATGGCCGCGCTGCTTTTGAACAGCTCGGCCGCCAGGTGCTGGGTGCTCCCGATGTTGATGCTGCCGATATTGAGTTGGCCTGGATGGGCCCGCGCATGCGCCAGCAGTTGGGCCAGCGTGCGGTGGGGCGAATCGGCCGGTACCAGCACCGTGATATCGAAGAAACCCAGCGTGCTGACCGGAGCGAAGTCGGCCAGCGTGTCGTAGGGCAGCGACTTGAAAAGGCTTGCGGATACCGCCGTGCCGTTGGACAGGAGGAACAGCGTATGCCCGTCGGGCTCCGCGCGTGCGACCGCATCGGCAGCCGCCACACCCCCGGCGCCGGGGCGGTTGTCGATGACCACGGGCTGCCCCAGCCGCGCGGCCAGCCCGGTTGCCACGGCGCGTGCAGTGAGGTCACCCACGCCGCCCGCCGCAAAGGGCACCACGATGCGCAGCGCCTTGGTTGGAAATGCGGGCTGCGCACGCAGCACGGTGCAGGGGGTGAGGCCCAGCGCGAGGAGTGCTGCCCGGCGATCCATCAGCCGACGAACTGCACCAGCCACAAGGAGATGGGCGGAAACACCAGCAGCAGCGTGGTCCGCACCACATCGCTGGCGAGGAAAGGCATTACGCCCTTGTAGCTCTCAGCGATGGGTACGTCTTTCGCAAGGCCATTGACCACGTACACATTCAGGCCCACGGGCGGCGCAAGCAAGCCAAACCCCACCGTCATGAGCACCATGATGCCAAACCAGATGGCTGTGTGCTCCTGCGACATGCCGAAGTCCAGGCCCATGATCACCGGGAAGAAAATGGGGATGGTCAACAAGATCATGGACAACTCGTCCATCACCGCACCCAGCACCACGTAAAAGAGCAGGATGCCGGCCACCACCATATAGGGCGAAACGTTCCAGCCCTGGATCAGGCTGGCCAGCTGGCCGGGCACCTGCGTGAGCGCCAGCGCCGTGTTCATCATGTCGGCGCCGATGAAGATCATGAAGATCATCGCGCTGGCAGACGCGGTGGACAGGAAACACTGCTTGATTTTCTCCAGTGTCAGTTCGCGCTTGAGCAGCGCCGCAAGGAAGGTGCAGGCCACGCCTACCCCCGCGCCCTCGGTGGGTGTGAACAGGCCGCCATAGATGCCGCCAAACACCACCAGGAACACGATGGCAATGGGCAGCACGCCCAGCAGGGCCTGCAAGGACATCTTGGGAAGATCGACGGTGTGGTCCGGCGCATGGCCGGGGCGGATGCGCACGTAGATCGCAATCGCGATCATGTAGCCCAGCATGGCGATGATGCCGGGGATGGTGGCCGCAGCAAACAGCTTGGCGATGTTCTGCTCGGTCAGGATGGCGTAGATCACAAGGGGCACCGAGGGCGGGATAAGAATGCCCAGCGTGCCTCCCGCCGCCAGCGTGCCGGTGGCCAGGCGGCCGGAGTAGCCGTGCCGCTTCATCTCGGGCAGCGCCACCGACGTGATGGTGGCTGCGGTGGCAATGGACGAGCCGCAAATGGCGCCAAAGGCCGCACTCGCCGCCACCGCTGCCATGGCCAGCCCGCCCTTGAAGCGCGCCATGAGCACGCTGGCAAACTGGAACAGCGCCTTGGAGATGCCTCCCTGCGTGGCGAAGTTGCCCATGAGGATGAACAGGGGGATCACCGACAGGTCATAACTCGCAAACCGCGCAAAGGCCAGGCCGTTGAGGTTGTTGAGAAACGGCGGTAGCCCTACCTGATAGAGGTAGCCAAAGGCACCTGCGCCAAACATCGCCGCCGCAATGGGCACACGCACCACCATGAGCGCAAGCATCACACCAAAAATCGAAAGAGCGAGGGCCAGCGGGCTCATGCGGCATCCTCTTCTTCAATTTCAATGTGCGCCGGGCCGAAGGCCTGCACCAGGGCAATCACCCCCGTCAGCAACAGGGGCGGCACCATGGCAGCGTACGTGATCCATTCAGGAAACCCAAGCATCATGGTGGTGGTCATGGAGTTGCGGGCACTGAGCCCACCTGTGGCCGTGCGCCAGGCCAGCACGAGGAACATAGCCGATAGCAGCAGTGCGCCGAAGCGGTCCAGCCGGGCATTCACGGCCGAGGAGGCCCGGGCGGTGAAAAAGTCCACGATGATGTTCTGGCGGCGCAACTGGCACCAGGGCATGAATAGCGCGATCGCGGCCCCTGCGGCCACGGCCGTGAGTTCGTAGTCGCCCAGGACAGTCCAGCCCGTGGTGTTGCGGCCCACAATGCTTGCACAGGTGACCAGCGTCACCCCCGTGAGAATGACCCCGGCCAGCACCGCGCAAGCCTGGGCGAGAAACGATAGGAACTTCAAGGCAGGGTCCTGTCAAAAAATCAAACCGATCCATTCCGGTAACCACCAGAGCGGATCGGCATGGAGCAGCGCAACCGGGTGCGCCTGGCGTCACCGCCGAGGTTATCGGCTGTGCTTTTCGATCAGGGCCCGCGCCTCAGCAGCAAGCTTGGCACCGTCGATGCCCTTGCCCTTCACCTCGTTGATCCAGTCGGTTTCCACACTGGCAGCCGTGCGGCGCCAGCGCTGCGTCTCGGCCAGGTCCAGGGCCACGATGTTGTTCTTGGCGCGCTCGGCAATCTGGCGGCCCACCTTGTCGCCCTCGTCCATGGCGCGGCCAAACATGGCGGCGGTCTCGATGCCGGAGTTCTTGTCGATCACGGCCTTGAGATCGGGCGGAAGCTTGTCGTAGCTGGCCTTGTTCATCGAGAACGCAAAGGTCTGCGTGTACAGCCCTTCCTTGCCCGCAAAGGTGGTGTGGTTGCGCACCAGCTCGGTCACCTTCAGCGACGGCGTCACTTCCCACGGGATGGTGGTGCCGTCGATGGTGCCCTTGCTCAGCGCATCGGTCACCGCAGGCACGGGCATGCCCACGGGCGTGGCGCCCAGCTTGGTGAGCATGTTGCTGATGATGCGCGAGCCACCGCGCACCTTCATGCCGCGCAGGCTTTCCAGGCCGGTGACGGGCGTCTTGGTATGGAACAGGCCAGGGCCGTGGGTGTGCACGGCGATCAGCTTGACGTCCTTGAACTCATCGGCCGCGAACTTCTCGACGTATTCCTGGATGGCGCGCGAAGACGCTTCAGCGTTGCCGCTCATGAAGGGCAGCTCGAACACTTCCGTCTTGGGGAAGCGGCCCGGGGTGTAGCCCAGCACCGTCCAGGTGAAGTCCACCACGCCGTCGCGCGCCTGGTCAAACAGCTGTGGCGGCGCACCGCCCAGCTGCATGGCGTGGAACAGTTGCACCTTGATCTTGCCGCCCGACTCGGCCTCGACCTTCTGGGCCCAGGGCACCAGGGCCTTGGCCGGGATGGTGGCCTGGGGTGGGAGCATCTGGTGCAGCCGCAAGGTCACGGTCTGCGCCATGGCACTGCCAGCCACCGTTGCCAGGGCCGCCGCCCCCAGGGCCGTCAATGCGGCGCGTCGCTTGAAGAAGTTCATTTTTTGTCTCCGGTCTCGATTTATCTGCACATCTGCGAGGCCACACCCCAGGGCCGCAGAGAACCTGCGGCATGGAGAGGGACACTGTCCCTCCCCCACTGTGCATGCAGTCGCATCCACATGCCAGTTCTATGACGGACTTTCAGCTATGCCGTAACGTTATGAAACCGGTGAAACCCGCAGACCCTGCAACCCTCGCGCTTGGTGCGTTGTCCGTCACCCCCGCCGAATGAGCGTGAGGGCGGGCATGTCGGCATGCACCTGCCCACCGGCCTGGCCCGACAAGGCTGCACGCAGGTTGCGCTGCGCGAGGCGCGAATGCTCGCGCATGATCGCCTCGGCCCGCCCGCCCTCGTGGTGCTCGATGGCGTCCAGCAGCTGGCGATGCTGGTCTTGGGCCACCACCAGCAAGTCGCGCGCCTGCGGCGAATGGGTCTGCACCATCACAAAGGCCGAGGGCGACGCAAACGGCAAGCCCTTGACCCGCTCCAGCTCCCGCGCCACCACATCGCTGCCCACCATGCGGCCCAGCAGCAGGTGAAAACGTGCGTTCAGCTCCACATAGCGCGAGAAACCCACGTCGTCCAGCGTGGAAGGGGCCAAGGTGGTGTCGATGGCATCCAGGCAGGCATGGGCGTCGGCCAGCACGGCGGCATCCACCCCGCGCTCGGCCGCCAGGCGCGCGGCCAGCCCTTCCAGCGTGCCGCGCAGCGCAATGGCGTCGGCCACATCGGTTTCGGAAAAGGTGCGAACGGCGTACCCGCCCCCTGGCAGCAGCTGCAGCAGACCCTCTTGCTCCAGCCGCATGAGCGCGGCGCGGATGGGCGTGCGCGACACCCCCAGCTTCTCGACGATGGCCAGCTCGGCAATGCGCGCACCGCCCGGCAACTCGCCCGCCAGGATCATTTCACGCAGGCGCAGCTGCGCCTTCACCGACTGCGAAGCGCCACCTTCGGCTGCGTCGCCCGGTGCGGAATCCGCAAGGAGGGGCTCAGAGAGGTTCATGTGGAGTGTGTGGAGTGGTGATCAGAAAAAACCATGAAACCAAGGCTTGGGTCAGCCCGGCAGCCCATTAATGTATACAAACAAAAACAAACCCAACTAGAAAATTCAAAAAATAACTTCAAAAACAATGACATATGCGATATGCCAATTCGCAATAGCTGCTTTTCAACGATTGAATGTATACATCGAACGGCCTTTTTTGCACAATCCGCTTCACAACACCAAAGCGCTGAAGGCGGCCTGCGGGCCAGGCCAACAACATCCCACCACCCCACGGAGAGAGACAAGCATGTTTCCCAAAAACGCCTGGTACGTAGCCTGCACCCCTGACGAGATCGCCGACAAGCCCCTGGGCCGCACCATCTGCGGCGAGAAGATCGTCTTCTACCGCCCCGCGCCCGACCAGGTCGCCGCGCTGGACGACTTCTGCCCCCACCGGGGCGCACCGCTGTCGCTGGGCACGGTGTGCGAAGGCCACCTGCAATGCGGCTACCACGGCCTCAGGGTGGAATGCACGGGCAAGTCGGTGTCCATGCCCGGCCAGCGCGTGCAAGGGTTCCCCACGGCGCGCAGCTTTCCGGTGGTGGAGCGCTACGGCTTCATCTGGGTGTGGCCCGGCGACGCCGACAAGGCCGACTCCGCCACCATCCACCACCTGCCCTGGGCCAACAACCCCGAATGGGCTTACGGCGGCGGGCTGTACCACATTGCCTGCGACTACCGCCTGATGATCGACAACCTGATGGACCTGACGCACGAGACCTACGTGCACTCCACCAGCATCGGCCAAAAGGAGATCGACGAGGTGCCCTGCAAGACCCGCGTGGAGGGCGACGAGGTAATCACCAGCCGCTTCATGGAAGGCATCGAAGCGCCGCCCTTCTGGAAGATGGCGCTGCGCATGAACGGCCTGCCCGACGACCAGCCGGTGGACCGCTGGCAGATCTGCCACTTCACACCACCCAGCCATGTGCTGATCGAGGTGGGCGTGGCGCTGGCGGGCAACGGCGGCTATGACGCCCCGGCGGACAAGAAGGCATCGAGCATCGTGGTGGACTTCATCACGCCCGAGACCGAGACTTCGATCCACTACTTCTGGGGCATGGCGCGCAACTTCAAGCCGCAAGACCCCTCGCTCACCACGCAGATCCGCGAGGGCCAGGGCAACATCTTTGCCGAAGACCAGGACATGCTGGAACAGCAGCAGCAGAACCTGCTGCGTTACCCCGACCGCAAGCTGCTCATGCTGAACATCGACGCAGGCGGGGTGCAGTCGCGCAAGATCCTGGACCGCATCATCGCGGCCGAGCAGGCCGCCGCTGCACCCCAGGCGGTGGCCGCATGACCGCGCAGGAAACGATCCAGGTCCGCGTCGTCAAAAAGCAGGCCGAGGCCGAAGGCATTGCCAGCTTCGAGCTGGCGCGCGTGGACGGCGCCGCACTGCCCCCGTTCAGCGCGGGTTCGCACATCGATGTGCATCTTCCCGGAGGTGTGACGCGGCAGTATTCGCTGTGCAACGCCTCGCACGAATCGCACCGCTACCGCATTGCCGTGCTGCGCGATCCGGCGTCGCGTGGCGGCTCGGTCGCCATGCATGACAGCGTGCACCAGGGCGATGTGATCACCATCAGCACACCCCGCAACCACTTTGCGCTGCACCCCGCGCAGCGCACGGTGCTGCTGGCCGGTGGCATTGGCGTCACGCCGCTGCTGTGCATGGCCGACCGGCTGGCGCGCACAGGCGCCGACTTTGCGCTGCACTACTGCACACGCTCTGCCGAACGCACGGCGTTTGCTGCCGAAATTGCCGCATCGGCCATGGCACCGCGTGTGCATTTCCATTTCGATGCGGGCCCGGCCGAACAGAAGCTGGACATTGCCGCCGTGCTGGCCGCGCCCGGGCCCGACAAGCGCCTGTATGTATGTGGACCGGCAGGCTTCATCGACCATGTGGTGAACAGTGCCAAGGCCCTGGGCTGGGCGCAGGACCACATTCACCTCGAATACTTTGGCGCCCCTGCGCAGGACACCTCGGGCGATCAGGGCTTTGACGTGCGCATTGCCAGCACGGGCAAGGTCTACGCGATTGCGCCCGACGTGTCGGTGGTGGAAGCCCTGCGCAAGGAGGGCATCGACATCCTGACCTCGTGCGAGCAGGGCGTGTGTGGCACCTGCCTCACGCGCGTGCTGGAGGGCGAGGTGGACCACCGCGACATGTACCTGACGGACGAAGAAAAGGCAGCCAACGAGCAGTTCATGCCCTGCTGCTCGCGCGCGCGCAGCAAGCTGCTCGTGTTGGATTTGTGAAGTTGAACACCCCCTGAGTCGCCTGCGGCGGCGTCCCCCGCGTGGGGTTCGCGGGGGTTTGGCTGAAAACTCCTGAATTGATAGCTGCTAGCGCTTATCTATCAAGCGCTAGCAGCCAATTTCACTCAAAACTCACTCTTCCACGGCCGTGCGGATCGTGTCGCGGCCGTGCCGGTCTTTGACGCGGCCCAGGTCTGTGTCGAGCGCGCGGGCCAGTTTGTCCACTGCGCCGATGAAGGCGTTGGCCATCTTGTCGGCTTCGTCGGTCACAGTGACGGGCTGGCGGCCGGTCACGCGGGCCTCGATGCGGCAGCGTTTGTCATTGGCGCCGGACTTGCCCGCATCCAGATCTGACAGAAACACCTCCAGCCGCGTGATGTGGTCCTGAAAGCGCGTGAGGCGGCTCTTGGACTCGTCCGTGATCCATTGCGCGAGCGACTCGCCGCCGTGGATGTGGTCGTCAGTGTTCACTTGTACTTGCATCAGAGTTCCTTTCAGATGACGTTACTCAGGGGTCCATGATGGCACCGCAGGCCTTGACCCCGGAAAACACATGTCAAAACATCCTCAGAACCTGTTCAAGGTCTTTTCGGGGATCGCATTGGAGTGCAATCGGGATGAGTGGATGCTTCAGATGCGCCGCATGGGCTCGTGCCCATGCAAGCAGCCGGGGCGCCAAAGCTCCGAGTTCATCGGCCCGATTTCACTCCAACCCTTCGGGCAAGTGCCTTGTGCGACCCCGAAAAGACCTTGAACAGGCTCCTACAACTTGTCCAGCGCCACGGCGGGCGACCAGTCGCTGCCAACGGGCAAGGCGCGCGCCTCTGCCACGCGCTGCTGCAGGCGCAGCGCCGCCGCATCCCCAGGCACGCGTGCCAGCACCTGCGCCAGATAGCCGCTGGCACCGTCCCAATCGCGCGCGTGGAAGGCATTGAGCGCGGCCAGGCTGGCATCCCGCACAGCGGCATCGCCACACGGTGTGAACACACGCACGGGCTCGGTTTTGCCCTTCACGACCACATCATCGAGCGCGCGCAGAGCCACCGAGGAAGGCAGCTGCGCGGCGGTGGCGGCAGAGAGCAGGATGCCGGTGCCAAAGGCCTTGTTGGCGCCCTCCAGCCGTGCGGCCAGGTTCACCGCATCGCCAATCGCGGTGTACGAAAAGCGCTGCTCCGAGCCCACGTTGCCCACCACCACCCGCCCCGTGTGCAGGCCAATGCGCATGTGGATGGGCGGCAGGCCCCGCGCACGCAGGTCGGCCACCAGCACCTGCATGGCCTGCTGCATGAGGATGGCCGCAGTCACCGCGTGCTCGGCGTGCTGCGGGTCGTCGAGCGGCGCCCCCCAAAAGGCCATCACCGCGTCGCCGATGAACTTGTCCACCGTGCCACCCGTGGCGTGCACGATGGGCGTCATGGCGTTGAAATACGCAGTGAGCACTTCCACCGTCTGCTCGGCACTGAGCTGCTCCGATAGCGTGGTGAAGTTGGCCAGGTCGGTGAACATGAGCGTGACCTCGCGCGCCTCGCCGCCCAGGCGCATCAGCTCGGGCTGCGCAATGAGGCGCGAGACCACGGCGGGCGGCACATACTGTGCAAACATCGCCCGCGTCTGGCGCGCGCGCCGGCGCACAAAGGCATAACCCGCCAGCGCCGCTGCACCGTAGACCGCCAATGCCGCCGCCGCAGGCAGCAAGGGCGGCCACCACAGCTGAAAGCGCCCGAACAGCCACCACGAGGCTCCCGCTATCGCCGCCACCAGCGCCGCCGCCAGCGCTGCGGCGCCCGCCGGGTGCAGCCTGCGGTTGCCCCATAGCAGCAAGGGGACCAGCAGCGCTACGAGGGCCAGCGTCCAGCCTTCGGGCACGGTGCGCAGCCCGCCGCCGGTGAGGTAGTTGTCCACCAGCGTGGCCTGCAGTTCCACACCGGGAAACAGGCGCTCGCCCCCTGCGGTGCCAAACGGTGAATTGAACAGGTCGGCCTGCGACCGCGACAACTCGGTCGCGGTGCGCGCCGAGCGCCCCACCAGCACGATCTTGTTCTTGAAGAAGCCCGCTGGCAGCAGGCCCGGCTCCAGCGCCTGGTAGTACGAGCGCGTGTCAAACGTGCCGCGAGGGCCCCGGTAGCCGATCCAGTCGAAGTGGCGCAGCACCGGCAGCTTGCCGCGCGCCTCGGCCGCGCGCTGGGCCAGCCGCAGGGCAAAACCCTCGCGCGCCACGGGCACACGGCGCACCACAAAGTCATCGTCGGGCTCCACCCCGGCATCGCCCGCATCGGCTCCGGCGTCCAGAAACCGCTGCAGTGGCATCACGTCCAGCCACAGCGCAGCGTTGCTGCTGTCGATCTTTTCACGGGTGGCGGCCAGCACCACGGGGCCGGTCTCAGCGATGGCCTGCGCCAGCGCGGCATCTTCGGCTTCGGTTGATGGGTCGGCGAACACGATGTCCAGGCCCACGGCGGCGGCACCCTCGTCGTGCAAACGCTGCAAAAGCGCTGCATGCACGCTGCGCGGGAAGGGCCAGGTGTGTTGCAGCTCTTGAAATGTGGGTTCGTCAATCGCCAGGATCACCACGGGCAGCGCCGTGCGCTGCGGCGCAGTCCAGGCCGTGAGCACGTCGAAGGTCTTGAACTCCAGCGCGTGCCAGGTGCGGCTGAACGTGGCCGCCCCCACCAGCAGCAGCGCCAGCGCGCAGGCCGCCAGCGCGTAGACCTGTTGCTGGCGCCGGACCGCGGGTGATGCGGAATCAGAAGCGGTAGCGCGCGTCCAGAACATACCGGGTCTTTCTGCGGTCTGACTTCGGCGCCCACAGGTTCAATGCGGCCACGCCCACCACCCAGTGTTTGTCCTGCGATTCCCAGAAACCCATCAGGTCCAGGCCCCAGCCGGGTGCCATGCGCGTGAGGTTTTCCTTGTCTTCAAAACGCTCCGACCGGTACACCGCTCGGCCGCTGACATAAAACCGCTGCGGGCTGACCCAGGTGGCGCCCAGCACTGCGGTGTGGCGCGGAATGTAGGGGATGCGCCCTGCCGGCCCCTCCGTGTCGTAGATATGGCTTTCGCTGCCCTGGTAGAGGTACTTGGCGTAGCCCGACCAGCGCCGGTTGAACAGGTGGTTGACACCGGCACCCAGTGTCTTGAGGGTGCCAGCGTCGAAGCTGGGCGTGTCTTCCAGAAGGTCGGTGGTGGAGAGGTTGACCAGCTGGACGTTGCGCATTTCTTCCAGGAACGGCAGGCTGGGGGTGCGCAGGTCTACGCCCACGGTACCGGGGTTGCGCACACGCAGATGGTCTGCACGCAGGCTCAGGAACGTATTGGCTCCCAGTTCCATGCCCAGTTGCGCGACGGTGCGCTTGTGGCGGCCACCGGCTTCCACCAGCCGGTCTTCCACGGGAATGCCGGCCGTTTCCACACTGGTGAGGGTGGAAACGCTGAGTGGCCGCAGCCAGTCCTGGTAGGCCATGCGCACGGTGGTGCCTGCGGCGGGTTGCCACACCATGCCTACGCGGGGGGTGACGACGCGCTCCATCTCGGCACGGCGCGCGGTTTCGTCGGTGAACTCCTCAAGATTGACCAGGAGGCTTTGGGTCCGTCCATCGACACGGTGCCGGATTTGCTGCAACCCCAGTGCGGCATCCAGGTTCAGCGCCGTATTCAGACGCTGGTTGGTGGCCAGGGTCAACGCCGTGTAGCGCCGATCGATGTGGTTGTATCCACCAATCAGCAGGAAATCGCTATAGGGCCCCACGCCCGGGATGTTGGCTGCCACCCCTGCCACGCCGTCGATCCAATTGTTTTGACGCTCGCGCACATGTTCCAACGCTACGCTCCAGCGGCTGCCGGGCGCCGTATCCACCGTGTGGCGCAGCTGCAGATCGCTCAATTGCTTGCTCGGCGAGCTGTTCACGCCCATGACGCTTACGAACGGAGGTGCGAAGTACAGCGTGGGGTAGCCTTGCAGCACGATGCTCTCGACGCTGCGGCCGAGTTTGAACCAAGTCTGTTCCGTGGGGCCCCACCGGTAGGCCAGACCAAGTGAACCTTGGGTGCTCTTGTTGTCCATGGACGTCTCAAGCAGGTTCTGGCTGCGCAAACGCATGTCGAACTGGTTGACATAGGCAAACAGGTTGATGCGCTCGGTAGGCTGCATGCCAGCCCCCACCGTTACTGCCCGCGCGCGCACGTCGCCATAGCCACCGCGCACGGCAGGCGCATCGTTGACTTGGAGGTCAAACGGGAACTCGCTGGCATTGGCTGACTGCGCCTTGAAGAACCACGACACGGGCACACGGCTGTTGTCCATGCCGTTGAGCGTGACCGCAGGGGCCCGCATGCGGTACTGGTCGCGGTCCAGCGTCACCCCCACCGCCCCATGCGCCCCGGGTTGCTGCAGCAGCGACGAATACCGCTGGCTCGCCCCAAACGCCATCGGGTCTGTGAGGAAACCCTGGAACAGCGCCGAGTTCTTGTTGAACTCGCCAGCATACCGGTCCGCCAGGAACAGGTGGCTCCCGCCCCAGTAGGGATAGAAGCTCTGCTGCGCCAGTTCCAGCGCCCAGTCTTCCATGCCAAAGAAGGCCATGGAGGCACCCAGGTTGGCGCTGCCTTTCTGGTCGTTGGCGACCTGGTTGAGCGACTTGAGGTAGGGCATGCGTTGCACCGCTGCGCGCGCAGCCTCCACCGCTTCGCCGGGCTGGAACAGGTCGGTGTGGATCTGTGCGAGCAGCATGTAGGGCACGGGGTCCTTGTCGTCCAGGCTGCTGGCCTGGCGCAGCGTGGCCAGTGCGTCCTGGTGGCGGCCGAGCTGGTAGTACGCCACGGCCGTCCAGGTCTTGGCGCGGGCGTAGCGGGGCTCCATCACACCCGCGCGCAAAAAGGCATCCAGCGCCGCCTGCGGGTTGCCCTGCTTGAGGTGCAGCAGCCCCTGGCCGGTGAGTGCCACGTAGTCCGCCGGGTTGTCGCCCAAAGCGGTGGCAAAGGCTTGGCCCGCCTCGGTGAACTGGTTGGTGAAGGTTTCCAGCGTGCCCAGTTCGCCCCAGGCGCCGGGGTTTTGGGGCGACAGCGCCAGCGCCTGCTGCAGATTGGCGCGGGCGGGGCGGGCGTCTTCGCGTTCGGTGTGGGCACTGCCCAGGCCCTGCCAGCCCCGGGCGTCTTGCGGCGCGAGCTGCGTGGCCTCGGTGTATGCACTCAGCGTGCCGGGGGCATCGCCCCGGCGGCGGGCCAATTCAGCCCGCACCATCGCAAGCTCTGCATGCGCTGTGCCCTGTGCCGGGGCCAGCGTGGCGGTGGCCTCGTCCACGCGGTCGCTCAGCAGTTGCACCCGGGCCAGCTGGGCCACCAAGGCCGGGTGCGCGGGCCAGCGCTGCAGGGCGGTGCGCAGCGTGGTGGCCGCAGCGGCCGCGTCGCCTTCCATGAGCAACACGTCCGACTGCATGAGCCAGACCGGCAGCGGGGCGGCCGGCGTGGCCGCCTGGCGGGCCAGCTGTTCGCGCGCAGCGAGGACATCGCCCGCCTGCAGCGCGATGGCAGTCTCCATCACGGCCACCCAGGGTGCGGGTGCGCTGCCGTTTGCTTTCGCCTGTGCCAGCGCGGCACGAGCGGCAGGCAGATCGCGGGCCACCAGCGCGGTGCGCACGGGGGCCAGCGCTTCGGGCACGGGTTCAGCAGAAAGGTGCGGCAGCGGGTCGGCGCGCAGGGCGTTCACCCACTGGATGCGGTCGCGCGGCTGGCTCAGCACCAGCTTGACCGGGGCCTTGCCCACCTCGGCATAGGCAGCCTCGTTGGCGCCCACCGACACCTGCCCCTGGGCATTGGAGAACTCCACCGTGCCCGACAGCACGGTCAGCAAGGTGCGGCCGTCGTCCTCCACGCTGATGTCCCAGTCGGTGCCCCGGATCGCCGCCGTGGCCGCCGGGGTTTCCAGGTTCAGCCGCGAGCCGTCGGCGCGGCGCGTCTGCGTCCAGGCCCGGCCCGCGTTGAGCAGCAGCGTGGTCACCGGCTGGGCGGGTGTGGCCACGCCCTTGACCTGCAGCACCGTGTTCTGGTGCAGGCGCAGCTGGGTGTCGTCGGCAAACAGCAGGGCCATCCGCGCGGCTTGCCGGGTGCGCACGAAATCGCCCGTGGCGAGGGCCTGGGCCGGGCGAGCGGGCTGCCAGTCGGCTGCAGCTGCGGCACGCTGGTCGCCCGTGCCCTGCAGGCTGACGATCTCGGCGGCAGCACCTGCGGGCACAGCGGCCTGGGCCAGCAGCGGCCAAGCCAGGGCGGTCAACGTGGCCAGCGCCGTGAGCGCGGGCAGGCAATGCTTCTTGTGGGACATGTCGTGGGCTTTCGGGGAAGGCTGGAGGGGCACCACCTGGCGCAGCCTCCCTGGCGCCCGGCGAGCAGAAATTATGGCCAGCCCACCGTCCCAACCGGCCTCTTGCGAGACACCGCACGGTTGCATTTTCATGAAGAAAGCCACATTTCGTAGCACTGCTTTACCGGCGGCATGCCTCGCGCAGCCCTGCACGGCCCCTTCCTACAGACGTGGCGCGGGGGCGGTGCTACAAATTGGTAACCCAAGATTGCATTGATCACACGCCCCGCGCGTGTTCCCTGGAGCCCACCACCCATGCCCGCCGCCCCCCGCCTCAAGATTGGCCTGTCCGCCTGCTTTCAACACGCCGACCCCGCCCGCCCGTTGTTCACCGGCAAGACGCTGCAGTACGTCGAGCAGTCCATCGCCCACTGGCTCATGTCGGCCGGTGCCATGGTGGTGATGGTGCCCTGCCCCACGGGCGAGACGGCACGCGGTGACGTGACGCTGGACCACTATGCCGAGTGGCTGGACGGCATCGTGATGCACGGTGGCGCCGACGTGTGGCCGGGCAACTATGGCGAGGAGCCCCTGCGCGAAGAGTGGGTGGGCGACCGCGTGCGCGACCTGTACGACCTGGCCGTGGTGAAGGCCTTTGCCCAGGTGGGCAAGCCCATCTTTGGCGTGTGCCGGGGCCTGCAGCTCATCAACGTGGCCTTTGGCGGCGCGCTGTACCAGGACATCGAGACCCAGCACCCCGGTGCGCAGCAGCACCGCAACGCCAGCACCTACGACCAGCATTTCCACGACATCCAGATCCTTCCCGACTCGCACCTGGCCACGCTGTACCCCAACACGCCACGCGCTCGGGTCAACAGCATTCACCACCAGGGCATCAAACGCGTGGCGCCCGAGTTTGTGGTCGAGGCCCTGAGCGAGCCCGACGGCGTGCCCGAGGCGATTCGCCTCAAGCCCGCGCCAGGGCGTGGTTACATCGCGGCCACGCAATGGCACCCCGAGTTCCACAAGCAGGGCTCGGACACGCTGGACGACACGGCCATCCTGAATGACTTTCTCGCGGCGTGCGAACAGGCCAAGGCCCACCCACGGCCGGTGCTGCGCCCCGCGCCTTCGTTGCGGGAACGGGCGGCGCGGCGGCTGCGCAAGGCGCTGTCACGGCAGCGCGACTGACCCTGCGGGTCAGGCTCCCTCCACAGGCAACACAGCGGCCAAGACATCTTGCAGCTGCGCCCGCAGCCAGCGGTGTGCCGCGTCTTGCTGGTAGCGCACATGCCAGATCAGGTACATGGGCAGACTGGGGCAGGCCACGGGCACCGGCACACCCGCCAGCGCGGCCAACGCGGTACGCCCCATCAGCGACGGCGCTGTAGTGAGCAGCGAGGTGCCCCGCACAAACGCGGGCAGCGCGGCAAAGCCGGGCACGCGCACCACCAGGCGGCGGCGCACGCCACGTGCTTCCAGTTGCCGGTCCAGTTCCAGCCCCCGGTGCGCCTCGTAAGCCACCGTGGCGTGGTCCGCCGCCAGGTACTCCGCCTCTGAGGCCGGAGCGCTGCGCACGGCCGGGTCATAGAACACGCGGTATTGGTCTTCAAACAGACGCTTTTGCACGATGTCGGTGCCCTCGGGCGGTCGGGGGCTGATGACCAGTTGACACGCGTCAGACCGCAGCAGCTCGGCACTGGGCGCGCCGCTGGGCACGATGCGCAGCGTGACGCCCGGTGCGGCAGTGCGCAGGCGCGCGGCCAGCGCGGGCAAAAGCAGGTCGCGCTGAAAGTCGTTGGCGGCGATGGTCAGCTCGGTCTGCCAGGCGCTCGGGTCAAACTCGGCCCCTCGGGCAAACCGCTGCATCTGGTGCAGCATGTCACGCGCGGGCTGGGCCAGGGCCTCGGCCCGGGCGGTGGGCACGATGCCACGCCCGCGCTTCACAAACAGCGGGTCGCCGGTGATGGCGCGCAGCTTGTCGAGCAGGTGGCTCACGGCCGACTGGGTGACACCCAGGCGATCAGCCGCCGCCGTGATGCTGCCCGTCTCCAGCACGGCCAGCAGCAGCTTCAGCAGGTGTCCGTCCAGCGCTGATCCATCGAAATTGCTCATGCATTCGATGATGTTTTGAGGCTTCATCTTTGGCAATGGCGTCGCGACACTGCGGGCTGACTTACATCAAGCCCCGGAGACTTCCATGCCTTCCCAACTTCCCCCGATCCCCGGCACCACGCCGTTCGATGGCGACCAGGCCCGCAAGGGCTATGCGCTGAACAAGATGTGCTTCTCGTTCAACGACGAGGCCAACCGCAAGGCCTTTCTGGCCGACGAAGAGGCGTACATGAAGAAGTACGGCCTGAACGAGCAGCAGGCCGCCGCCATCCGCGCCAAGAACGTGCTGCAGCTGATCGCCGCAGGCGGCAACGCCTACTACCTGGCCAAGTTTGCGGGCATCTTCAAGCTGGACATGCAGGACATCGGCGCGCAGCAGACGGGCATGACCAAAGACGAATTCAAGGCCATGCTGGTCGCAGCGGGCAAATAAGGAGACAAACCCATGGCACAACTCATCGGCGGCCTCGGCACCTCGCACATCCCGGCCATTGGCAACGCCATCCACAAGGGCCTGCAGAACGATCCGTACTGGAAGCCCTTCTTCGACGGCTTTCCGCCCATCCGCCAGTGGCTGGGAGAGAAGAAGCCGGACGTGGTGGTGATGTTCTACAACGACCACGGCCTGAACTTCTTTCTCGACAAGATGCCCACCTTTGCCGTGGGTGCGGCGGCGCAATACAACAACGCCGACGAAGGCTGGGGCATCCCCACGCTGCCGCCCTTCCCGGGCGAGGTGGACCTGTCATGGCACCTCATCAACACGCTGATCGAGCAGGAGTTTGACGTGACCACCTGCCAGGAGATGCTGGTGGACCACGCCTGCACGCTGCCGCTCAAGCTCTTCTGGCCCGAGGGCGATTGCCCCGTGGCGGTGGTGCCGGTGTGCATCAACACCGTGCAGTTCCCGCTGCCATCTGCCAAGCGCTGCTACGCACTGGGCAAGGCCGTGGGCCAGGCGATCCAGAGCTGGGACAGCGACAAGAAGGTGGCGGTGATTGCCTCGGGCGGCCTCAGCCACCAGCTCGACGGCGAGCGCGCGGGCTTCATCAACAAGGCGTTTGACCTGCAGTTCATCGAGAGCCTGACCACCAACCCCGAATGGGCCACGCAGTTCAGCGTGCACGAGCTGGTGGAAAAGACCGGCACCCAGGGCGTGGAGCTGCTGATGTGGCTGGCCATGCGGGGCGCCCTGGCCACTGCGAGTGCGGGCGTGCGGCGGGTGCACAGCAACTATCACATCCCCATTTCGAACACGGCCACGGCGGTGATGGCCCTCGAAACGGTGTAATCCAGCAATTTTCAGCTGATTTTGGGTGCAATCGCATGATTTTCATAAGTTTGCAGCTATCAAATCAGGAGCATATTGCCGCTATCGCTTGACCCCAGGCTGGCGTCAGACAATCAAAATACTGTAAATTCATCCAGTGAATTTACAGTCCAAACTCGCCATCCTGGCCGACGCCGCCAAGTACGACGCCTCGTGTGCATCGAGCGGTGCTGCGCCGCGGAACTCGGTGGGCGGGCGGGGCATGGGCTCTACCGAAGGCATGGGCATCTGCCACAGCTACGCGCCGGACGGGCGCTGCATCTCGCTGCTCAAGATTCTGCTCACCAACTTCTGCCAGTACGACTGCCTGTACTGCGTGAACCGCTTGACCAGCAACGTGCCCCGCGCGCGCTTCACGGTCGATGAGGTGGTACAGCTCACGCTGGATTTTTACCGCCGCAATTGCATCGAGGGGCTGTTCCTGTCCAGCGGCATCGTCCAGAGCCCGGACTACACCATGGAGCAGGTGGTGGAGGTGGCCCGCGTGCTGCGCGAAGAGCACGACTTTCGCGGCTACATCCATCTGAAGACCATTCCCGATGCAGCGCCGGAGCTGATGGAGCGCGCAGGCCGCTATGCGGACCGCCTGTCCATCAACATCGAACTGCCCACCGCCGAAGGCCTGAAGGCGCTGGCGCCCGAGAAAAACAGCGCCGCCATCGACCGATCGATGGCCCGCATGGCCGTGCACATTGGAGAATCCCGCGCCGCGCGCAAGGAGCAGGCTGCACTGCCCATCGTGTCCATGCCGCAGTCGCGCACCACACGCCGCGCCAGCGTGCCGCACTTTGCGCCCGGCGGGCAGAGCACGCAGATGATCGTGGGGGCGGATACGACCAACGACCGCACCATCCTCGCCACCAGCGCGCGGCTGTACGGCGTGCACCGGCTGCGGCGCGTGTACTACTCGGCCTTCAGCCCCATCCCCGACGCGGCCCGCGCCCTGCCACTGGCCGCGCCACCCACGGTGCGCGAGCACCGGCTGTACCAGGCCGACTGGCTGATGCGCTTTTACGGTTTCACCCACGACGAGATCGTGCCGCCCAGCCAAAGCAACCCAGGCAGCCAGGCCGGCATGCTGGCGCTGGACATGGACCCCAAGCTGGCCTGGGCGCTGGCGCACCGCGAGCGTTTTCCGGTCAACCTCAACACCGCCCCGCGCGAACTGCTGCTGCGCGTGCCCGGCTTTGGCGTGCAGACGGTGGACCGCCTGCTGGCCGCGCGCCGCGTGCGCCGCCTGCGGCATGCGGACCTGGCGCGGCTGCATGTGCCGCTGAAGAAAGTGCTGCCCTTTGTGGAGGCGGCCGACTACCGCCCCGGCCGTGCGCTGGACGCTGCCGACCTCGCCGCGCAGTTGACGCCGCCGCCGGTGCAGCGCAGCCTGTTCTGAGCTGGAGAGGCCCGCATGCAGCGCCACACCATCACGCTGGACCACGCCACCGACTGGCCCGGTTTTCGCCAAGCGGCACGCGCCCTGGTGCAAGCCAACGTGCCTCCGCAGGCTGTGGACTGGCGCTGCCAGGCGGATGCCGCTGAAGACCTGTTCGCGCCCGAGCTTGCTGCCAGCGACACCTGGCCCAGCCCAGCCCCCGATGCGCCGCCGCTGCGCGTACCGCCCGATTTTGTGCACCTGTGCGAGCAGCTCATCCTGCACCGCGACCCCGCCCGCTTTGCGCTGATGTACCGCCTGCTGTGGCGCATGGCGCAGGGCGGCCATGAAGCCGACAGCGCGCGACACGACCCGCTGGACGCCGACCGCATGTTGGCCCACCACATGGCCCGTGCCGTGGGGCGCGACAAACACAAGATGCACGCCTTTGTGCGCTTTCGGCCCGTGGTGGAACCCGACGGCCAGACCCTGCACATGGCCTGGTTCGAGCCCGACCACTACATCACCGAGGCCAATGCGGGCTTTTTCATCCGCCGCTTCACGCAGATGCGCTGGGCCATCCTCACGCCCGACGCCAGCGTGCGCTGGGACGGGCAGCAGCTGCACACCGGCCCGGGCGCGCAGCGCAGCGACGCGCCACCGCCCGATGCGGGCGAGGCGCTGTGGCTCACCTACTACCGCCACATCTTCAACCCCGCGCGGCTCAAGCTGGCCATGATGAAGAAGGAGATGCCCACGCGCTACTGGCACAACCTGCCAGAGGCCGCGCTCATCACCGAGCTGGCGCAGACAGCGCACGAGCGCAGCGCCCAGATGGTGGAGGCCGAGGCCACCGTGCCGCGCAGGCGCATCGCGGGGACAACGGCACCCCGTGCGCGGCCCGCTGGTGGTGCCCCACTCAGTCCAGAGCCGCCTCGCGCATCACCCGGAACTGAGGGGCCGACACCGGCGGTGTCCAGCGCCACGGCAGCACCTGCGGCCGCCACAGGGCGCGCAACACCGTGAGCCGCAGCACACGCTGTGCGCCGGGCCAGGCAGTACGCGCTGCGCGGTCCCACAGCACCTCGGCCTGCGCGGCAATGTGCAGCAAGCCGCCCTCTTCATAGTCCACCGCCAGCAAGCCTGCCAGCGGGTGCAGGGCAAGGTTGCCCAGGGTGTTGAAGAACTGGTTGCCGGGGTAGTCCGGCAGGCTCAGCACCACGCCGGCCTCCGTGTGCGCCACCTGCACAAAGCCTGGCTCGCCGCCCCGGTGCGATACATCCACGCCTTCGCTGTGCCCGGCACCAGGGCGTGGCGCCGAGGCACTGGCGATGAACAGGGTGTCGGCACGCTGCACGCGCTCGATGGCGGCGGCGTCCAGTCCGGCGCCCAGCCACTGCACCGGGCCCGGAGCGGCCAGCGCAGCGCGCAGGCCTGGCTCCCGCGCCTGGATGTATTTGGGGCAGTTGCCAAAGCTCTGCACCACCTGCACGTCCAGGCCGTTATCGCCAAACGCTGCCACCCGCCCGTTCATGCGGTTGCGCCGCCGCGTGTGCGGCTCCAGCCCCAGCACGCCCACGGCCGCGCCTGGCGCCAGGTGTGTGAGCACCGGGTCCTTGGAATCCGGCGCAGTCGCGATCTGCATGTGCTGCGCATCGGGGGTGTGCACAAACCCGGGAGGTCCGGCAAGCATCGTGGCCCAAGGCTGGCCTTCTTCATCCAGCGTCCCCAGCAGCAAGGTGGGCAGCTTTTCAAACAGCTCACGGTGCTGGTCGGGCATGTGATCGCGCAGCACCATCGCACCCACGGCCGCCATGCGCTCGCGCACACCCACGCGCGCCTGCAGGGCCTGCTCACCGCGGTGGAAGGCCTCGGGCGGCTCAGGCGCTGCAACCGATGCAGCGGCCACGGTGGCTGTCATGCCGCCACCTGCTCGGCAGTGGGCAGCTGGTCGGCCAGCACCGGGTAGCCCGGCAAGGCCTGCATACGCGCCACCCACGCCGCAATGCGCGGGTAGGCATCCAGCGGCAGCCCCGCCAGGTGGGCCTGCGAGGTGTAGCTGACCATGGCCACATCGGCCAGGCTGGGCGCTGAACCCCCGAGCAACCAGGCCCGCCCCTGCAGTTCGTCCTCCATGAAGGCGAGCAGGCGCTTGCCGGTGGCCTGCGCCACCTCGTTCACGGCACGGCCCGTCAACGTCGCAAAGCGCGGCCCTCCGATGCCCGGCGCCAGAAAGCCCGCCGCCAGGCTGAACCAGCGCTGCAACTGAGCCTGCCCCACGGCGTCTTGTGGCAGCCAGGCACTGCCGGGGGCGTAGCGCTGCACCAGATAAACCAGGATGCCATTGCTGTCACTCAGCACCTGGCCCGCGTCCACCAGCACGGGCACCTGGCCCAGCGGGTTGAGCGCCAGAAACTCCGCGCGCTGGTGTTCGCCGCGCAGCAGATTCACATCAATCAGTTCATAGGGCAAGCCGAGCAGGGACAGCATCAGCTCCACGCGATGGCAATGGCCCGAGATGGGCATGCGGTACAGCTGGAGCGGGGTGGAGGGGAACATGGTGAAGCCTCGTCGGTGGGTGAGTGAAAAGATGGCTCGACGATATCTATTGCAAACTGCGATGTGAATAGCCAATCACCGCTTTTCATAATTGCGGTATCCGCAATAATGGGTCACATGGACTACCTCGACACCTTGCGCTGTTTTGTGACCGTGGCCGATGCGGGCGGCTTTGCCGTGGCAGGCCGTCGGCTGGGCTGCTCCGCCACGGCCGTCACGCGCGCCATTGCGGCGCTGGAGGCGCGGCTGGGTGTGCTGCTGTTCCAGCGCAGTACGCGTTTGGTGCGGCTCACCGAAGCGGGCGAGCGCTTTTTGCAAGACTGCCGCCCCATCCTGAACGACCTGCACGAGGCCGAGCAGGCAGCCAGCGGTGCACAGGCCGAGGCCCAGGGGCTGCTGTCCATCACCGCACCGCAGATGTTCGGCATCCAGCATGTGGCGCCCATCGTGCAGGGCTTTTTGCACGCCCAGCCGCGTGTGCAGGTGCGCACGCTGTTCGTCAACCGGCTGGTGCATTTGCTTGATGAAGGCATGGACGTGGCCATCCGCATCGCGCACCTGCCCGACTCGGGCCTCACTGCGGTGCAGGTGGGCGCACTGCGCCGCCTGGTGGTGGCGTCACCCGCCTACCTGGCGCAACACGGCGAGCCCCGGCACCCCGACGAGCTTGCCGCGCACCGCGCCATCGGCTTCTCATTCGATGCGCGGGCCGTGGCGCCCTGGAAGTTCAAGGACGGCGCCACGGGCCAGCCGCAGTTTGCGTGGATCAGCAACAGCAACGAGGTGGACATCGCCGCTGCCGAAGCAGGCCTGGGCCTCACGCGCTGCCTGGCCTACCAGGCCGCCGCCAGCCTGCGCGCGGGGCGGCTGCGCATCGTGCTGGCCGAGCACGAACTGCCGCCCGTGCCCGTGCACATCGTCTACCCCGCCGGGCGGCGGGCACCGGCCAAGGTGCGCGCGTTTGTGGAGTTTGCGCGCGAGCGGCTGGTGGCAGAGCCGGTGCTGCGCGGGCGTGGGCTGGTGCGCGGCGGAGCGCAGTGACAGGCCATACTTCGATTATTTTTGGCCTCTAGCGCTTATCTATCAAGCGCCGGCAGCTATCAATTTTGAAGTTTTTGCGAGGCGACGTTGTTCAACTGGGATGGGACCGCCGCCCGCTCTTTCACCATGACACGGAACACGCCGCCCGGAGCGGCGGCCGCATCTGGAATACTTGCGCCCTGTGGACACGAGATGTGCGAACGCGCCCGTCACTCACCCATTCAGCGGCCATCCGCTGGAACCCAGCGAACGCAATGACCCGCCGCCCGCCATCCAAGAACGAAAGAAACGAGACAGCACCATGAGCATCTTCGACCGGCTTCTGGGCAGTGTGCGCAAACCGACGGGGAAGCCCGAAGCCCCCGCCGTCCCACCAGCGGCACCCGTGGAACGCCGCCAGCGCAAACGCGTCAACGCCCGCAAGGGCACCACAGTGCTGATCATTGACGACTCGCCGACTGTTGTGGCCGTGCTGCGCAAGGCACTTCGATCTGCAGGCTATGACACCCGCGAGGCGCTCGACGCCGAGCAGGGCCTCGCCCTGATCGCAGAGGAAGCGCCCGAACTGATCTTCCTCGACATCATCCTGCCGGGCATGAACGGGTTCAACGCGCTGCGCGCGATCCGCAAATTGCCCGCTTCGCAGCACATCCCCGTGATCATGATCAGCGGCAACGAGCATGCCACCGAGCAGTTCTACGCCAACCGCATCGGTGCAGACGACTTCATGAAGAAGCCGTTCTCGCGCCACGAGATCTTTGCCCGCATCGAGGCGCTGCTCGACGAGCAGTTCGTCCCCCGGCGCAAGGTGGACGCCGCGCCAACGTCCTCGCCCACTGCGGCCACCCCAGCCACGCCCACCTCGCCCTGACTACGCCACCTGACATGCAGGCCGATCGCGCCGCTTTCTCAGCCGCGATCACATGAACAGCCCTCCAGGGTCTCAAGCTGCAGGTGGTGCACAGACGCGCAGCGCCGCCGCTGTGGCCTGCAGGATCTCGTCCGAAAAGTCCGGATCGTCCACCGCGCGCGCCAGCACCATGGCGCCGACCATGCTCGCGTAGTCGGCCAGCGCGCGCTGGCGTTTGGCCGCCTTGGTGCGGCCGGGCATCAGCGTAGCCAGGGCGTCCACCTGTTTTTGCACCCCATCGGTCACGGCCTGCCGCACGGCGGGGCCCTGGCGCGCGGCGTCGCTGCCCAGCGCGGCCAGCAGGCAGCCGTGGCCGGGCGCGTCGCGATGTCGGGCTGACAGGTAGGCGGCTTCCACCGCTCCCAGCGGGTCTTGCCCGTTGTGTGCAGCATCGCGCGCCAGCGCAGTCCAAGCGGTGTGCAGCTTGCCCAGCGCGCGTTCGGTGGCCTGCGCCATGAGGTCGTCCTTGGATGCAAAGTGGCCATAGAAGCCGCCATGCGTCAGCCCCGCGCTCTTCATGAGGTCGGCCACGCCAATGCCATCGAAACCTTTCTCACGGAACAGCTGCGCGGCCGTGTCCAGGATGCGCTCGCGGTTTTCTGCCATCTGTTCCTTGCTGACTTTCATCGCATTCCCCTTGTTTGCTGCGCTGCCTGAAATCACCCGCTTGACATTTTAAATGATGATCGTCATATAATTCAAACATGATGATCATCATGTAAAACATCTTTCGCCTTTTTCTGTTTTCTTCAGGAGCCTTTCATGTCCACTGCTGCATCCCATTCATCCCGCACCTCTATGCCCTCCCTGGGCACGGCTGTTGTCACCGGCGCATCGTCCGGCATAGGGGCGGTGTATGCCGACCGCCTGGCCCGGCGCGGCTATGACCTGGTGCTGGTGGCCCGCGATGCTGCACGCCTGACGGCACTGGCCGACCGCCTGGCCCGCGAGACCGGCGTGCGCACCGAGGTGCTGCAGGCCGACCTGACCAACCCCGCCGACCGGGCCCGCGTGGAGCAGCGCCTGCAGTCGGACGCCAGCATCACCTTGCTGCTCAACAACGCAGGCATGGCCGTGAGCGGCACGTTCCTCGAGTCCGACATCGATGCGGTGGAACGCATGATTGCGCTCAACGTGGTGGCGCCCACGCGGCTTGCAGCGGCCGTGGCCAAGGGGCTTGCGGCGCGCAAGGCGGGCACGCTGATCAACATCGCATCGGTGCTGGCGCTGGTGCCCGAGATGTTCAGCGGCACCTATAGCGGCACCAAGGCCTATGTGCTCAACCTCTCCAAGTCACTGCAGGCCGAACTGGGCCGCCACGGCGTGCGCGTGCAGGCTGTGCTGCCGGGCGCTACACGCACGGAGATCTGGGACCGCGCGGGCACACCCATCGCCCACCTGCCGCAAGAGATGCTGATGGATGTGGACACCATGGTGGACGCAGCGCTGGCAGGCCTGGACCAGGGTGAAGAGGTGACCATCCCGTCGCTAGAAGCCGTGCATGAATGGACCGCACTGGAAGACGCCCGCCGCGCGCTGGGCCCCTTCCTGTCGCTGCGCGACCCGGCACGCCGCTACCTGGCCGCCGCTGTCGCCTAACCCACAACCCCCCCACCAAACGTCACCCCCGAAAGGCATCGCCATGAAAGCCCTGATCACCGCCTATGCCCGCTCGCCCTTTCACTTTGCGCGCAAGGGCGCGCTGGCCGGCATGCGCCCTGACACCCTGGCTGCGCAGGTGGTCACCGGCCTGCTGCAGCGCACCGGCATTGACCCCGCCACACTCGAAGACGTGATCGCCGGCTGCGCCTACCCCGAGGCGGCGCAGGGCAACAACATCGCGCGCATCGTGTCGCTGCTCGCGGGCCTGCCGCAGGAGCTGGGCGGCATGACGGTCAACCGCTTCTGCGGCTCGTCCATGTCAGCCATCCACATCGCCGCCGCGCAGATCGAGGCGGGCCTGGGCGAGGCATACCTGTGCATCGGCGTCGAGTCGATGACCATGGTGCCGCAGGGCGGCTTCAACTTCTCGCCCCACCCCGCGCTGTACGAACACAGCGACGCCTACATCAGCATGGGCGAGACGGCCGAGAACGTGGCGCAACGCTACGCGGTGACGCGCGCCGACCAGGAGGCGCTGGCCGTGGCATCGCACCGCAAGGCGGCCGCCGCGCGCGATGCAGGCCGCCTGCAGGCCGAGATCGTGCCGATCACGCTGGCATCCGGCGACATGGTGGCGCAGGACGGATGCATCCGTCCCGGCACCACGCCCGAAGCCCTGGCCGCGTTGCGCCCTGCGTTCAGGGACGATGGCGTGGTCACCGCAGGTACCTCTTCGCCACTGACCGACGGCGCCGTGGCCGTGCTGGTCACCACCGAGGCGTATGCCACCCGCCACGGCCTGGCGCCGCTGGCGCGCATCCTGGCGATGGCGACTGCGGGCGTGGACCCCGCCTACATGGGCGTGGGCCCGGTGCCCGCCACGCACAAGGCGCTCGCACGCGCAGGCATTGCGGCGCAGGACCTGGATGTGGTGGAAATCAACGAAGCGTTTGGATCACAGGCCCTGGCCTGCATCCGCGAACTGGGCCTGCGCGAGGACGCGATCAACCTGGACGGTGGCGGCCTGGCCATCGGCCATCCGCTGGGCGCCACAGGTGCGCGCATCACCGGCAAGGCGGCGGCGCTGCTGCTGCGAGAGAAGGGCCGCTATGCGCTGGCAACGCAGTGCATAGGCGGCGGGCAGGGGATTGCGACGGTGCTGGGGGCCGTGTAGCAATCTGCAGTGATCAGTGCTGGTGTCCGTGCGCCCCGTGCACATGCCGGTGTGCAATTTCTTCAGCACTGGCAGCGCGCACTTCGGTGACCTTGCAGCTGAACTTCAGCGCCTGCCCGGCCAGCGGGTGGTTGCCGTCCAGGTGCACTTCGGGGCCCTTGATCTTGACGACGTTGAACAGGGCGGGCTGGCCGTCAGTGCCCATGCCCTGCAGCTGGCCGCCCACCTTCACGCCCGGGGGGAACTCGGTCTTGGGGATGGTGCGCACCAGGCTTTCGTCGCGGGCGCCGAAGGCGTCTTCCACGGCCAGGTCCAGCGCGGTGGTAAAGCCGACGGCCTGGCCTTCGAGGGCGGCTTCGACCTTGGGGAAGATGTTTTCATAGCCACCGTGCAGGTATGACAGGCTGCCCGCGTCCAGCGGCTTGCCCTGCGGTGTAGTGACCTTGTACGTGATGGTGACGGCGGTGTCTTTGGTGATGGTGGTGGCCATGGTGGTATCTGCTTGCGCTAAAAGCGTGCATTGTCCACGAGGCGCCCGGTGGCCGCCGGGCACCTCGGGGGCGGGGCGCGCCGCCCCGGCTTACGCGCCAGCCGCCGCCTCTGCCGGCCGCTCTTCTTCCGCCTGCCCCGGATACCGCGCAAACCGCCGTGCCTCGGTGCCATGCACCGGGTCCTGCTGGGCCCAAGGCCACCCGCCGAACTGGGTGCGGCGGTAGTCGTTCATGGCCTGCATGATCTCCGCCTGCGTGTTCATCACAAACGGGCCGTACTGCGCCACGGGCTCGCCAATGGGGCGGCCCTGCAGCACCAGGCATTCGACGGCGGTGGTACCGGTGTTGGTCAGGGTCCAGTCCTCGGTGGCCCGCACCTGCAGCGCCGCGTGGCGGTCCACGTCTTGCGGGCCGACGCGCAGGCTGTCGCCCACAAAGAAGTACAGCATGCGCTGCGTGGTCTCACCCTTCGCCGCAGGCAGTGTCCATTCAGCACCGGGCTCCAGGTGCAGCGTCCAGATGGCGACGTCGCTTTCGGGCTGGGAGGCCCAGGATTCGGGCGGCGGCGACAGCGGATCGGGCGCGCCGGGCAGCGCACCGGCCACCACTGTCACCGTGGTGGCGCGGCCTGCAGCGTCATGGTGCACCAGGCGCGGGATGCGCTCGTTCCACAGCATGGTGAAGTGCGGCGCCACCATCTTGTTCTTCGCGGGCAGGTTCAACCAGATCTGGAACAGCTCCAGAGGGTTGGGCTCCGTGGCGTGGAGCAGCGGGAACATTTCGGAATGCACGATGCCCTTGCCGGCGGTGACCCACTGCACATCGCCGCCGCCAAAACGCGCGGCCGCGCCCAGCGAGTCGGAATGGTCGATGAGGCCCTTGCGCACCAGCGTCACCGTCTCAAAACCCCGGTGCGGGTGGCCCGGAAAGCCCGGCACGGTGTCGCCGTGGTACATGCTCCAGCCGTCCTTGCCGCTGAAGTCGCTGCCGATCTGGCGGTCTTCAATCGGCACGGCGGGGCCGAACGCTGCGTTGCCTGCGGGGTAGGCATCGTCATGGTGGGCGCAGAAAAGAAACGGGTCGAGCGTGGGCCACTGCGGACCGAGCAGCTGGGCGCGCACGATAGGCACCAGAGCGGTGGTTGCTGCAGCAGGTGTGGACGACGACATACGGGGGCTCCTCATGTTGTGCACCGCCACGATCGGGCGGTATGCCTGTGGAATATGGAGCCTATGGTGCCTGAGCAGAAGTGCTGTGGGTGGAACAGTGCGATGCGGCGGGCAGGACAGTGGGGGCTTTGCACCGCGCGCTCTTACAGAACACCCAGGGATGACCTGCATAACTCCCTGCGGTCTGTGATGGCACGGCCTCGGGCGGGTTGTGCAGGACATCCCTAGCCAAGTCCGGCCCTGGCGCTTGTCCACCAAGCACCGATTGCTATCAGTTTCGACGGCTGGTCAAGCCTTCACCTCCACCACCTGCTCGAAGCCGCCGAAGATCATGCGTTTGCCATCAAAGGGCATGGGAGGGTTGCCGGGTTGGGACGGGTCCATGCGCGGGTCTTCCATCATCTTCTTCATGCCCGCGTCGCGCGTGGCTTTGTCGGGCCACTCGACCCACGAAAAGGCCACAGTCTCCTCGGCCGTCGCCTGGACCGCGCGGCGGAAATCGGTGACTTTGCCGTCGGGGACGTCGTCGCCCCAACCTTCGATCACACGGATCGCGCCCAGCTCGATGAACATCGCGTCGAAATGGCGCGCGTGCTCAATGAACTTCTGCTTGTTGGCGGTGGGGACCGCGATCACGAAACCATCGATGTAGGACATAGCTTGACTCCTGTGAGGTTGACCAAGGGATACGCCCGCCTGTGGGCGCCACGTATTCGTTCGGCGGACGCGGACCGGGGCCCGCCCCCATCACTTGCGCCGGTACGTTGCCTGCATCATCTGCGACCAGCTGCCATCCGGCTGCAGCCCGAACGATGTCAAGGTGCGTTCGTTTGCGCTCACCAGCGTGATCACGTCGCGGTAGCGGGCGGTCTTGCCGTCGTCCTTGAAGCTCGGGCCTTCGGTCTCCAGGGTCAGCACCTTCTGGTCGGCATCGAGCGTGCCTTCGTACACGAACATGTGGGTCATCATCGAGCCCACCCAGGTGCCGCGAAACACGCTCTTCTCGGGGTCGTAGCCTAGCGTCATCAGCATGTGGGCTTCGCCCCCGCCGGGCATGGTGCCCGTGCCTTCGCACAGCACCCACAGGTCGCCCAGGGCGCGCACATGCTCTGAGCCGGTGGATTGCTCTTGAGCGGGCGCGCCGGACTCGCCGGGTGGAGCGTCGCAGTTGGCGTCGCTGGTCCAGTCGCCAATCAGCTGCTGCAGCCAGCGGTGCATGGCGTGGGGTTCGGCATTCATCATTTCGGTCTCCTTGGTGGTTGGGGTTTGGCAATTCAGTCAGCTTGGGGGTCGATCCCGTCAATCACGGTCTGGCGCCCCGAGCGGAAAGTAGTGGCGGTAGGGGCGGCCGCCCTCCACGACTTGCGCAAATGAGGGTCGCGCCAGCAGTCGCGCGCGGTAGGCGCGCAGCAGGGGGTAGCTGGCGGCAATGGGGTGCGTCCAATCGGCATAGAACAGCGCGGGCGCCGCTGCGCAGTCGGCCATCGTGAAGCCGTCGCCCGCAGCCCAGGTGCGGCGGGCCCATTCGCCTTCCAGCCATGCATAGGCCTTCTCCAGCTTGTCAGCGGCCCAGGCCACGCCGTCAACGCGCTTGGCGGGGTCGCCAGTCAACGCAGCGTTCACCGCGTGCTGGACGGGCGCCATCACGTGCAGGTCAAAGAACCGGTCCATGAAGCGCACCTGCAACGCCGCTGCAGGGTCGACCGGTATCAGCTGCACAGGCCCCGGGTGGGCCATCTGCAGGTGCTCGATCACGATGCTGCTTTCCACCACCGTGTGATCGCCATCCACCAGAAGCGGGAACTTTGCCAACGGCCAGCGGCGCAGCCATTCGGGCGCATGGTTGCCCGGCGCAGCGGGGTCGAGATTGCGCAATTCAAAGGGAGTCCCGTTTTCATACAGCGCAGTCAGCACCTTCTGGGTGTACGACGAGAAAGGGTGTCCATAGAGGGCGAGCATGGCCGTACCTGTGTTGGGGCTCTGGTGCGCTTCGCTCATTCGGGCGCCACCACCATCCACGGCACGCCGAAGCGGTCGGCCACCATGCCGAAGGCCTGCGAGAAGAAGGTCTTGGCCAGCGGCATCTGCACCTGGCCACCGTCGGCCAGCGCATTGAACAGGCGCTGGGCCTCCGCTTCGCTCGCGGGGCTCAGCGCCAGCGAGATGCCCTGGAAGCGGGCCTTGCCGGACCCCATGCCGTCCGATGCCATCAGCGTCGTCTCGCCCACGGTGAATTCGGCGTGCATGACCATCTCGGGCGTGGGGCCTGGGCCGCTGCCGTCGGCGCAACCCTGTCCTGCAGCGGGCTCGGGGTTGTCCTTGTAGCGCATGAGGGTGCCGACCTTGGCGCCCAGGGCGCTGCGGTAGAAGTCCAGCGCTTCTTCGCAACGGCCTTCAAACATCAGGTAGGACTCGACTTTCATGGGGTCTCCTTGCAAACCAGGCCGTTCATCGCATGAAGGCCTGGGAGGGTCATAAAAAAGAAAGTGTCCACCTCATTGTGAACACCGTCCACAAACAATAGCAAAGATAATGGACAGTGTCCACATCCAAGTCCGCCATGCCCGTAACCAATCGCAACGCCCCCGCCGCTAGCACTGCCAAGACTGCCAGCGCAGGCCCCGCCCCGCGCGCCACCTACCGCCATGGCGACCTGCGGCGCGCGCTGCTGGACGCCGGTGTCGAGCTGGCCCGACAGGGTGGCCCCGACGCTGTGGTGCTGCGCGAGGCCACACGCCGCGCGGGGGTGGCGCCCAACGCGGCCTATCGCCACTTTGCCAACCGCGACGATTTGCTGGCCGCCGTGCGCGCCGCCGCCGTGGCCGCTGCCGCGCACTTCATGGAGGCCGAACTGGCCCAGGTACCCACCACCGGCACCCGCACCGAACAGGCCCACGCCAAGGTGCGCGCCGTGGGCGCAGGCTACATGCGGTTTGCGCATGCCGAAACGGGCCTGTTCCGCACCGCGTTCGGAGGCCGCTTCACCGTGCAGACCCATCCCGACCCGGCCATGGGCGGCGCCACGGGCCTCAATCCTTTTCAGCACCTGAGCGCCGCGCTGGATGACCTGGTCACCGCTGGCGCCCTGCCAGCCGAGCGCCGCCCCGGCGCGGAGTACCTGGCATGGTCCACCGTGCACGGTATGGCGCTCCTCAGCATTGACGGGCCGCTGCGCGGCACGCCGCAGCCCCTGCTGGACGGGCTGGGGCAGCGGCTGCTGGACATGGTGGAGCGGGGGATATAAGAGCGGCTCACAAAACTCAGCGCAGCGGCCCTGGCTAGGCGTTCCGTCGCAGGCAGTACAAGCGGTACGACAAGACGGAACAACGACGCCAGGGGAGTTTTGTGAGCCGCTCTAAACCCGCGCCGGATGGCAGGTGCAATGCCCACGTCGCCACAGGCCCGCCAAGTGCGCCCCCTGCACAGCCTGGCGCCACGCCCACTGCGCGTACACCGTCGTGCGGGTGCCAAAAAACCCGCTCAGCAACACGCTGGGGGTGTGGTTCACCACTTCATGCCACCAGCGCGCGGGCACATAGAGCACGTCCCCGGGCTCCAGGTCCACCACCCAGGCGTCGCCTGCAACAACACCTCGGTCCACCACGGCATCAGCATTCAGTGAAGCCAGGGCCGCCCAGCGGTCATGCTTGGCGGCAACGGCACCCAGCCGCTCCACCGCCCCGGGGCGCAGCAGATAAAAGCGCTTGCGCCCCACCAATTGCACGGCAAGGTTGTCGAGGTAGTCGTGGTGCAAGCCCGTTCTGGCCCCTGCGGGGCCGATCCAGGTCTGGGCATCGTGCAGTGCCCCGGGCGGAAACAGCTCTTGCGGACGCACATCGGCGCGCAGCGTGGGAAAGGCACCCAGAAGATTGAACTCCTTGAGGTACAGCGGCGCTTCGCTGGCGGTGGCGGGGCCTTGCAGGGACTGGAGATAAGCGCCCAGAGTGGAAGGCTGGAACACGGTGGCGCCCAGCTCGCGGTTTCCCTGCACCAGCCGCACGGGCAGGTCGGGGGCCAGCGCCCCCAGGCGCTCCCAGGTCCACTGCGCCACTGCGGGCCAATGGGCCGCGCGCTGGCGCAACACACAGGGCTCGCGGCGGCCGACGGCCTCGGCCACGGAAACTGCCTGCGCGCCCAGCGGCTCCCACGCGCTTTCATGGTCTGCCATCACAGCACCCTGGCCATGCAGCGTTGCATCCCCCGCAACCAGGGCAGCGGCACATGGCGCCACAGCGGCGCCAGGGACGACAACGGGATGCGCCCCCGCACCACCACCCCGTAGTCCAGCGACGCGGCATGCGGAAAGTAGTCTGGCTTGCAGGCCACGATGGTCTTGAAGCCCTTTTGCCAGTAGTAGCGCAGCTGCGGGTCTCGCGGCATGCCCCGGCGGGTGGCGTAGACGTACGACTCCACCGGGGCATGGGTCTCGCTCCTGCGCCAGCGGGCCAGGCCCGGCACGGGCGAGCCCAGGTAAATCTGGCGCCAGCCAGCCTTCAGCGCACGCGGCCAGAAGAACGCAAAGATCGCCTCCACCCCTTGCGGGCTGACGCTGCTCAGACTGATGCCAAACAGGTCACGGCTGGGCTGTGCCCCGTCCTGGCTTCCAACCTCCGCGCAATCGGCCCAGGTGCGGGCGCTTTGCAACTGTGCCGCTGAAATGGGCTTGAGGAACAGCGAGGCCAGCGCCTCGCCCGTGCGCGGGCAGAACGCCCCCATGCACAGCTGCGGGTGGGCCGCGATGCGTTGCGCCATGGCCTGCGCGCTGGCGGCCTGGTCGTCGCTCCACTTCCGGTGCTCCAGCACCAGCAGGCGGGGAATGTCGCGAGCCTGCAGCGGGCGCACTTCGATGCGGGTCTTCTCTGCTTTTCGGCCCGCGTGCGGCGCAGGCACCAGGCGGTGCAGCGGCAGCCCGTAGCCCAGCCACCCCACCGCCATGCGGGCCAGGCCCATGCCCTGCCGCAGCACAAACTCCGCCGCAGACCGGGCACCACCACCCCAGGTCAACCGGCCCTGCGCGCGATCGGTCTGAAAGAAGTCCCAGGTGTGGCGCGCCACATCGCCCAGCAATATCAGGGACGCCAGCACATACAGCCCCAAACGGCGCCCATAGCCCACCTGGCCCACCTCATTGAGAAGGCGCAGCGCCACGCCATGGTGCGCCACCTCTTCTTCGCAGTGCCAGCGCCACAGGCTGGACTGGCGGCACGCGTTGTGAACCAGCCAGCCCTCGCCGCGCAGTGCCTGGCGCGAGATCAGCGCTGTCAGGTATTCCAGCGCCGCCGCCAGGGCCAGGCGCTCCTTCCAGGCCAGGGCCTGCTCCAGGCCCTGCACGGCGCGCTCGATGCGTGCCTCCAGGGCCACGGCGTTGTAGCCCTGGGCCGCCAACTGCGTGTTGTACAAGCGGTGCGCGCGCTGGTGGGCGCGCTCCTCGCGCACGAACTGGGCCACCTCTTCCTGCAAAGGTGCCCCTTCGGGCAGGCGCGTGGCAGCGTCTTCCATCGCCCGGATCACAAACTGCTCCCCCGAGGGCAGCAGCAGCGAAAACGCATTGAACAAATACGAACGAAAGGGGGTCTGGTTCCAGAACCGCTCGGACGCCCCCGACACCACCATCACTGTTTGCATCACCGCAGGCCATTGTTAAAGCCTGTCGAAGGTAGTGGGGGTACGTGTCGCGCATGTGACACCTCCAACACCACCCAACCGGCAGGGCGGCTGCAGTGGCAGGGCACGGTCTGCATTGAAGTGCCTGCTCAGTTTCAGAAGATTTTTAGGCCCTAGCGCTTATCTACATTGCGCAAACAGCTACAATTTTAATAGCAATTCCCTACAACCCAGATCACGGCAATCCATACAGGCGCGCCGTGGCCACCACCCGCTCCATGAGCGCGCGGCGCAACGCCACAGGCCGCAGCACCTCCACCTGCGGAGACAGCCGCATGAGTTGCCCGCAGGCGTGTTCCACCGACTCAATGAGAATGGTGACGGCCACGCGCCCGTCCTTGCGGCGGGGCGGCGGGGCCGCAGCCACCGCGCGGGCCACGGCGCTGCTGAGCGCGCGCAGGCCCTTGAGCCCGGCCGGTGTGGCCAGCAACGCCGCCTCGCCGGTGTAGATCCCTGCTTCAAAACGCTGGATCGACTGCGCCCAATAACTGGCCAGGTCAAACCGCGCCGGGCGGCGCACGGGTGTGGCCAGCGCCGTGGCAGCCCGGATGTTCGACACGCGGTAGGTGCGCGGTCCGCCTTCTGTCGTACCCGCAGGCCCTGCCACCAGGTACCAGACACCCGCCTTGAGCACCAGCCCCAGCGGGCTCACCGTACGCTCCACCGTGTCGGCCCAGCTCTCGTAGCGCATCGCGATCTGGTGACCGCTCCACACCGCAGCGGCCACGGTGGGCAGGTGGGGCGTGGGGTCGCTCTCGCGGTACCAGTCCACCGGGTCCAGGTGCAGGCGGGTGCTCACGCGCTGGGCGTCTTCGCGCCACGAAGCGGGCAGCGACGACAAAAGCTTCAGCCGCGCCCCCTCCACATCGCCGCCCAGCCCCAGGTCCTGCGCGGGGCCGGGCAGGCCGCTCAAGAACACGGCCTGCGCCTCGGAAGGCGTGAGCCCGGTGAGCGTGGTCTTCCAGCCTGGCAGCAGCGCAAAGCCACCGTTGCGCCCGCGCTCGGCATAGATGGGCACACCGGCCGCACTGAGCTGGTCCACATCGCGGTAGAGCGTGCGCACGGAGACCTCCAGTGCCTCGGCCAGCGCCTGCGCACTCATGCGGCCCTGGGTTTCGAGCAGCATCTGAAGGGACAACAAGCGGCTGGCGCGCATGGGCAGGCAGGTTGTGCGGGGTAACGGGGGGGTACTAGGGTGAAGGCGAAAGATAGCGCAAATACCTGCCATGGGTTGGCAGGTATTGCGGCGCAGACTCCGATCATGAGCTTGTCTTCCCCCCGCAAACCCGGAGCCCGCATGCCCACCGCCGACCACCACCCCATCGTCGAACTGCGCCAATACACCCTGCACCCAGGGCAGCGCGACGCACTGATCGACCTCTTCGACCGCGAGTTCGTAGAAACACAGGAGGCCCATGGCATGCGCGTGCTGGGCCAGTTCCGCGACCTCGATCAGCCCGACCTGTTTGTCTGGCTGCGCGGCTTTGCCGACATGGACGTACGCCGCCGCGCGCTCGAAGCCTTCTACGACGGCCCCGTGTGGGCGGCGCACCGCGCTGCCGCCAACGCCACCATGATCGACTCTGACAACGTGCTGCTGCTACGCCCCGCGTGGCCCGGGGCGGCGTCCACGTTGCCGCAACACGCCCGGCCCGCGCCGGGCGCCACAGGCACTGCGGCGGGTGTGCTGGACGCCACCGTGTTCTATCTGCACGAGCCCGCCACCCCGGCCTTGCTGGACTATTGCCGCCACCGCATGGCTCCCACGCTGCAGCGCGGCGGTGCGCGCCAGGTGGCGTGGTACAGCACCGAAGCCAGCCCCAACACCTTTCCCCGCCTGCCGGTGCGCGCGGGCGAGCATGTGCTGCTGGGGCTGGCGCTGTTTGGCGATGCAGCGGCGCTGCAGTCCTTTACCAACAGCGGCGCCTGGGCGCGGGACGTAGCCCCGGGCCTTGCCCACTGGCTGGCCCGGGCGCCCGAGGCGCACCGGCTGCAGCCCACGGCGCGCTCGGCGTTGCACGCCTGATCGCAAAGGAGAAGAGCCCATGTCCACACCCGCCTCCCTGCTGCTGTACGGCGCCGCAGGTTCCGGCCACTCGTACAAGGTTCGGTCGCTGCTTTTACTGACTGCCACCCCGCACCGCTACCAGCCCATTGCGCTGGATACGCCCCGGGCCGAGCGCCCCGCGGACTTTGTGGCAGCCAGCCACTTCGGTGAAGTGCCGGTCCTCGTCGATGGCGGCACCGCCTATTGCCAATCCAATGCCATCCTGCTCCATCTGGCGCAGCGCACCCGCGCCTTCTGCGGCGCTGCGGCGGAAGGGAGCGCCATCCTGGAATGGCTTTTCTGGGAGACGAACCGCATTGGCTTCAGCGTGCCCAACCTGCGCTTTGCAATGCGCTGGGCGCCACAGCCTGGCGAGGTTCTGACCTACCTGCGCGCACGCGCCATCGCAGACTTGGCCACGCTGAACGAAACACTCGCAAGCTCGGAGTTCCTGGTGCCCTCCGGCCCCACCATCGCAGACCTCGCCTGCTCTGCGTATCTCTTCTGGCTGCCCGAGGCGGGCCTGGCCAAAGAGGACTTCCCCCATGTGTCGCGCTGGCTGGACTCCCTGCGCGCGTTGCCCGGCTGGGTTCATCCCAACGATGCCATGGCGTCGCCCTGATCGTCGTTCTGATCCTTCTCCCCTCACGCAACCCCATCACCCCATCACCGAACACCATGCAAGACAACACCACAACCCCGGCCACCGGCCACCACGCCGCCGGCGACTTCGACTTCCTCATGGGCTCCTGGCACATCCGCAACACGCGCCTGATGCACCGGCTTCAGGGCTGCAACGACTGGGAGGTGTTCGACGCCACCGGCACCGCGCGGCCGCTGCCCGGCGGCATCGGCAACTACGACGACTTCATCCCCGCCACCTGGAAGCCCGGCTTTGTGGGCATGGCGCTGCGCGTGTTCAGCCCTGAGGCACAGCGCTGGAGCATCTACTGGCTGGACAACACCACCGGCGGCGTGGACGCGGCCACCGGGCTGCTGCATCCGCCCGTGGTGGGCGGGTTTCGCGATAGCGTGGGCATCTTCGAAGGCCAGGAGAACTTCGAGGGCCGCCCCGTGCGCGTGCGCTTTGAGTGGTCGCAGATGCACACCGGCACACCGCGCTGGCAGCAGGCTTTTTCGGACGACGGTGGGGCCACCTGGGAAGTCAACTGGGTGATGGAGTTTGCGCGGCCGGTGTGAGGCCCTGCACACCATTGCAGGGGTGGGCGGCTGGCAGGGCATCCGCCATTCCATCCAACCGCACCATCGCCACCGATTGAGAGCAAAAATAGCCTCCAGCGCTTATCCCATCAGCACTAACAGCTATTAAATCAGGAGTTCCTATCCAGCAGACAGCGCCTGGGCCTCCTCACGCTCCTGCACCGGAAAATCCGTGGACGCCGCTACGGCCCGCCACTGCGCGGTCTCTTGCGCCACGAAGGCATGCGTGTCGGCAATGGTCTGCAGCGTGTCGGTGCCCAGTGGCAGGCGCAGCGGCGGCGTGGGGCTGGCCACCAGCTTCATCACGGCCTGGGCCAGGCGCACGGGGTCGCCGGGCTGGTTCAGGTTGATGCGGCGCGCAGCCTCGCGCACGGCGCCCGCGCTGGCGGCGTAGTCGTCCAGCACACGGGGCGCCACGGCCAGCGAGGCACCATCAAGGAACTCGGTGCGGAAGTACCCGGGCTGCACCGCCGTGGCATGGATGCCCAGCGGGGCCAGTTCGGCATGCAGCGCCTCGGTCAGGCCTTCCACCGCGAACTTGGCGGCGCAGTACACGCCAAAACCGGCACTGGAGCGCACGCCACCCAGCGACGAGATGTTGATCACGTGCCCTGCGCGGCGCGCGCGCATGGCGGGCAGCACGGCCCGGGTCACATGCAGCAGGCCGAACACGTTGGTGTCGAACAGTCGCAGCACTTCGTCGGCGGTGGATTCCTCCACCGCGCCCAGCAGGCCGTAGCCCGCGTTGTTGACCAGCACGTCGATGCGGCCAAAGCGCTCCAGCGCGGCGCCCACTGCGTGGCGTGCCTGGGCTTCGTCGGTCACGTCGAGCGCCACCGGCAACAGTGCGTCGCTGGGGCCCAGGCGCCTTTCAATCGACGCGGCATCGCGGGCCGTGGCGACCACGGCGTCGCCCTGGGCGAGCGCAGCCTCGGCAATGCGGGCGCCAATGCCGCGCGAGGCGCCGGTAATCATCCAGACGCGGGGGAAGGAGGAAGGGAGAGCAGTCGAAGCCGTCATGGCGGAAGTCCTTGAAAGGGATTGAAAGCGGGGTTCTGGCAAACGCAGCACGCTGAGATGCAAAGGCGCGGCCATGGAGGTGAACTGTAGGCAGACCATTGCCATCGCACTAGCCCATAATTGCTGACTTCATTCACAAGTGAAACTTGTCAATACCTCGGAACGGACACCATGGCCATCAATGAACTGCGTGCCATTGCCACGTTTGCCAAAGCCGCCGAACTGGGCAGCCTGCGGCAGGCGGCCTCGGCCCAGGGCATCACCCCGCAGGCTGCCAGCCTGGCGCTGGGGCAGCTCGAATCGCACCTGGGCGTGCGGCTGTTCCACCGCACCACGCGCAGCCTGAGCCTGACCGAGGAGGGGCGCCAGTTTCTGGAGGCCGCGCTGCCGGGCCTCGCGACCCTGCAGCGGGCGGTACACGGCGCGCGGCGCGGGCGCGAGGAGATTGCGGGGCCGCTGCGCATCGTGGCACCACGCTCCATCATGCTGGAGGTGGTCTGGCCCGTGCTCGACGTGTTCTGCCGCCGCCACCCGCTGGTGGAGCCCGATGTGCAGCTGGACGACCGCATCGGTAACTGGGTGGAGGACCGGGTGGACGTGGGTTTCCGCTCGGGCTACCCGCCCGAGGGCGGCGTGATTGCGCGGCGCCTGATTGCGCTGCAGCTGGTGGTGTGCGCCACGCCGGACTACCTGGCCCGCCATGGCACACCCACCCGCATCGAAGACCTGGCGCAGCACCGCTGCAGCGGGTTTCGCCACCCCACCACCGGCAAGCCCATGCCGTGGGAGTTTCAGGTGGGCGATGACATCGTGGCCCATGCCATACCGCCTGCGTTCTGCGTCAACGACATCGAGCTGGAAGCGCGCGCGGTGCTGGGCGGCCACGCCATCGGCCAGCTTGTCGGCGTGACGGCGGCGCCACTGGTGCGCAGCGGGCAACTGGTGCCCGTGCTGACCGAATTCGTGCCCCAGCACCTGGGCCTGTACGTGTACTACGGCAGCCGGGCAGCGCAGCCGGCCCGCGCGCGCGCCTTCATCGATCTGGCGGTGGAGATGCTGGCCGACAACCCGGCGTTCGGGCTGAGCGTGCAGGAGCTGCGGGCCCAGGCCCCAAAGCCCCGGCGACGCAAAGCTTCGGCCACCTGAACGGGCTCCGGCCGCCGATGGCTGCCGTGTGCGCCCGCCGCGTCGGCGCACAACGTCTTCGCCCGGGAAAGGGGCGATTGCGGGTCATATCGCAAACAGTCCGTTGCGGAGAAGGGTATTTATCGGTGTGGTCGCACGCCCTACAGTGACTTGACTGCCCGAGAGGGCGGAAGCAACGCACCGGATTCACCCATGACCACCTTCTCTGCCACGGTCCAGACACACATCAAGGCCTCCCCGGCACTGGCGTTCCAGCACATCGCGCCCATTGACCCGCGCGCCCTGTTCACCGGCTACGGGCCTTTGCCCGCAGTGATCGGCACGCGCGACCAGACGGGCGCCTGGGACACGCCGGGGCAGACGCGCATCGTGGCGCTGTCCGATGGCAGCGTGGCCGAAGAACGGCTCAAGCACTACCACCCGGCGCAGTACTTCAGCTACACCGTCAGCGGCTTCACGGGTGCGATGCGCTGGCTGGCCACCGGCGCCAACGGGGCCTGGTGGTTTGACCCGCAGGCGGGTGGCACGCAGACCACGGTGCGCTGGCGCCACGCGTTTCATCCCCGCTCCAAATGGGCCGCGCCGGTGCTCTGGCTGCTGGCCAACGTGCTGTGGCGCGGCTACATGCGCAAGGCGCTGCGGCTGGCCAAGATGCAGATCGAGACCCCACTGCGTGCGCCCGGAGGCCCAGCGATTTCAGCCTGAGGCGGCCCCCATCCGACCCGACGACTGCCCACCACGGCTCAGTTGCTTTTGGCTTCGAAGAATGGCGTGCCCTGAATGGCCGACGGGCTGACGGTAAACGTTCTCAGGGGCTCCAGGGGCGGGGTCTCGCCTGGTTTCGGCGCAGGGCGCGGGGCGCCAGGATTCAGCGCGGGGGCTATGCAACCCGTACGCACTGTTTGCACCACTTCAGGGTCCAGCGCCCGGCGTTTGCCCAGGCGGCTGCCTGACAGAAACAGCATGTCTCCTTTCAGCTCGGCCCGCTGGCTCATCAGCGGCAAGGCCTGCAGCGGATCAAACCCCACACGCACTGAATTGGCACCGTCCAGCCGGTACTGCACCACCTTCACGACCGCTGGCTTTCCCGGGGCTTCCTCCACCACGTCGCCCAGGTAAAAGTAGCGCACGGCCTCTGCAGGCAGTGGGGGCAGCGGGTAGTTTTCAGACCAGCTGCTGTGGTCCGGGCCAAACAGCGGGCGCAGCGTGGCCGGGGCCTTGTCATCAGCCGACACCGCAAACACCGGCGCGCGGGCACTGGACAGCGTGGGGCCGTGGAAGTCGAACTCCACCATGGCGCCCAGCGCTGCCACCTTGCGGGCGTAGGCCGGGAACAAGGTCTGGTCCTGCCGCACCTGCTGCAGCCGGACTCCGCTGCCTTCCGCCTTCCAGCGGCCCGCCATCAGCATGTCCAGCACCCCGCCCGTCACCGCAAAACAAAAGGTGTTGTCGTCCAGCAGCGCCAGTTGCGTGATGGTGTCCACGGAACGCCCCCGGTATTCGCCCACATAGCCCGACTCGGCGGGCGTGGCGGCGTGCAGGGAGACGCTGACCATCAGCGCGGTCAACGCTGCTGCAGGGGCGCAGGCATTGCGCAAAGTGCGGAGGGTGAGGTTCACAAAAGGGTCCCAGGTGGAAGGGTGGGCCACTATATCGCCCTGGGCGCAACCCGCGCGCGCAACGCCACCCACCAGCACAAAGTCCCCAAAGTCCCGCGAGCCCAGAGCTACCTTGGCTCAGGCAGCAAACCCGCCATCGATGAGCAGGCTGGCCCCGGTCACCATGCCCGACTCCGGCCCCGCCAGATAGGCCACCATGCCCGCGATCTCGTCGGGGTGGGCATGGCGGCCGAGCGCCATCATGCCGTGCATGTTGCTGGCCAGGGGGCCGTCGGCGGGGTTCATGTCGGTGTTGACCGGGCCGGGTTGCACGTTGTTCACCGTGATGCCACGCGGCCCCAGGTCGCGCGCCAGGCCTTTGGTGAGGCCCACGATGGCGGCCTTGCTCATGCCATAGACGCTGAAGCCTGCCCATGGCACACGGTCGGAATTGGTGCTGCCGATGGTGATGACGCGGCCATAGGCACCGCCCTGGCCCATGTGGCGCACGGCAGCCTGCGTGGCCACAAACACCGCGCGCACGTTCACGTTGAGCGTGTGGTCGAAATCGGCGAGGGCAAAGCTGTCGATCTCGCCCGCCACTGCCACGCCGGCGTTGTTGACGAGGATGTCGAGGCGGCCCAGCGTGCGCGCGGCCGTGTCGATGGCTTGCGTGAGGGCGGCGGCGTCTGCACTGTCGGCACGCAGCGCCAGGGCCTTGCCGCCGGCCGCTTCAATAGCCGCCACCAGCGCCTGCGCGGGAGCTTCGGAGCTGCTGTAGGTGAAGGCCACGGCCGCTCCGTCGCGCGCCAGGCGCTGGACGATGGCGGCGCCGATGCCACGCGCGCCGCCGGTGACAAAGGCCACCTTGCCCGCCAGCAGGCGTGACGCGCTGGCAGGCAGCGTGGTGGGGGCGGATGTATCGGGCACAGAAGACATGGTGTTTTTCCTAAAAAAATCAGATGGTTGAAAAGGTTCTTCACGGAACCAGGAACACCTGCAGTTTCAGAAAAACATTGCTTTGCGGGTAGCCAGGAATGGGCTGGATCTATTTCAACCTGCAGTTGAAAATGCAAACCATGCAACCCCTGAGCCACCTCGAATCGTTCGTCAAATCCGCCGAGTGCGGCAGCTTCTCGGCCGCCGCGCGGCTCATGGGCCTGACGCCTGCCGCCGTGAGCAAGAACGTGGCGCGTCTGGAGGCAGGCCTGGGCGTGCGGCTGTTCCAGCGCAGCACGCGGCGCATCACGCTCACCGAAGGCGGGCAGCGCCTGCTGGCGCAGATCAGCCCGCCGCTGACCGCGCTGGCCGATGCGGTGGACCACGCGGCCGAGGCCGAGCAGCAGCCTGCGGGCACGCTCAAGGTGAGCATGGGCCTGGCGTTTGGCCGTGCCTACATCGTGCCGCTGCTCACCGAGTTTTTGCAGCGCTACCCGGCCATCCAGCCCGACTGGCGCTTTGAGAACCGCCAGGTGGATCTGATCGGCGAGGGTTTTGATGCCGGCATTGGCGGTGGCCTGAATCTGAACCCCGACATGGTGGCGCGCACGCTGGGGCCGATCCACCTGGTGGTGGTGGCCGCCCCCGCGCTGCTGCAGGGCCGCAAGGCGCCGCGCCACCCGGCAGACCTGGCGCAGTGGGACGGCATTGCGCGCCGCGCCATCCGCACGGGGCGCGTGCCAGTGACCACGCTGCGCAACAAGGCGGGCGACGCTGCAGCGGCAGTGTTCCGCCCCCGCATCGTGTTCGACGACCCCGAGGCCATGTGCCAGGCCGCGCTGATGGGCCTGGGCCTGGCCGTGCTGCCCATGCCGTTTGCGCAGCCCTGGCTGGCGCGCGGCGACCTGGTGCGGGTGCTGCCGGGCTGGTGGGCGGATGCAGGGCCGACATCGCTGTACTACCCCAGCAAAAAGCTGCTGCCAGCGCGCACGCGGGTGTTTGTGGATTTTGTGGTGGAGCAGTTCGCGCTGCGCGGGTTTGCGCAGCGGGTGCGGGGCGATTGAGCGCAAGCCCCTGCGCGAGACTGACCTGCGCAACCTGCACCACCCTCGGCCTAGCCCTGGTGGGAGAGGGCGGGGAGAGGGAGAACAAGCGCGGCGCCCCCGAAGCCCCGTCTCCCCCACCCCCTCCCGCGAGGGGAAACGGAGTTAACCCCGGCGCTGCGGCGATGGAAGGCGGCCGTGCCCAGCGGGCGTCATGGCTGCTTGCCCACAAACGCCACGGTGAGCCCCTTGGCCGTCACCGTGATGGGCCCGGGCTGCAATCCCAGGCCGTCGAACATGGCGGTGTCCTGCGGGCGCAGCTGGTGCAAGGTGACTTCGCGCAGGGATTGTTCGGCCAGCACGGGAGCATAGGCGTTGATCAGTTCGGTGACGGCCGGTTTGAGCGTGGGGAAATCCAGCCGCCCCAGCCGGATCTGGTGGGCGCGCAGCGTGCGGTCACTGGCTTCATAGCGCAACGCAAACTCCACATCGAACGTGCCCGCGTGGCTGCGCCGCAGCGCAGCGCCCGCCGCGTCCACCGCCATGACGGCGCCCAGGCGATTGACCTCAGGCAGCAGGCGCAGGCGCGGGGGCTGCAGGGTGAGATCGAACAGGCCTTGCACCGGCACACTGCGCGGGAACTTCGTGGCCACCATCTCCTGCAGCTGCGCGAGCGGCACGGTGTAGCTGGGCTGGGCCCACGCGGCACGCCCTGCCAGCAGCAAAGCGGCGCCGCCCAGGGCCAGGCCGCTGCCGGTGGTTCTCAGAAATCGTCTGCGGTGCAGCATGAGGCTATCTCCTTGATAGGCCTGTGTGACACGCACGAGATGAAAAGGTGCCCCATTTGTGGGCCATGGCTGTGTATCCGTTCGCACAGCCCTGCAAGCCGTTCCCAGCCATGGGTTGGAACCCAAAATGACCGCTGGCGCTTATCCAACAAACGCTGACCTCTCTCCATGGAGATGCGATTGCTTATCGCCCCACCACCGACCAGCCTGCCTTCTGGTTGCCCTTGTCGTTCTCATACTCCCACGCCGTGCCGCAGCGGTCGCACACATAGCGGGTGATGGTGACGGAGCCCGTCTCGCGGTCTTCCTTGCGGTTGCCGCGCTGCACCAGCTCGGCGTGGCCCGGCGCCTTGCGCCAGTTGCGCTGGATGCCCTGGCAGGGCTCGCACAGCGCCATGGGTTTGAGTTCGTTCTGTCGGGCCAGGTCTTTGGTCATGGGGTGTCAGCCGTCGTGGGCCGGTGTGGGTGGGTTTGTCTGCTGCGGGGCGGCTACTGTAAGGCACCTGCGGGTGCAAAGACACAGCATGATGGCTGAATTACAAGCAAAATCAGCCTCTAGCGCTTGATAGACAAGCGTAACCAGCTATCAAATCAGGAGTTGCCTTAGCCCATCACCAGCGCCTTGGCCATGCGCGCGTTGTGCAGCACCACGCCCGCACGCTCCACCTGCTGGCGCGCTTCCACCGCGAAGCCCTGGGCGGCAAAAAAAGGCTCGGCCGTCAGGCTCACATGGGCGTTCAAGCGGGTGATCCCGCGCTGCGCCGCCTGCGCGTGGAGGTGTGCCATCAGCGCCCGGGCCACGCCCTGGCCTGCAAACGCCGGGGCCACAAAAAACATGTCGATGGTGCCGCTGGCGTGCAGATCGGCAAACCCAGCTATCGCCCCGCCGTCAATGGTTTGCGCGATGAAGGGCTGGTTGGCCCGCATGCGCTCGGCCCACTGCACAGCGTCGTGGTGCAGCGGCGCCCAGGCGGCCAGCTGTTCGCCGGTGTAGTCCTTGCAAGCCAAGCCATGCACCGAGGCATGAAAAACGGCGCGCAACGCGGGTTCGTCGCCAGGGCAGAAGTTGCGGATGCGGAAGGAAGGCATGGCGAGCGAACTGCAGAGAAAAAGGGGCGCGATGGTGCCACAGCGCAGCGCAGTGGGGAAATCTCAGCCCGCCGCCATGCGCAGCCTGCGCGCTGCATCTTCGTCGCGCGCGTCGTCGATCTCGCGCAGCACGGCCTGCATGTCCACATCGGCATGCGTGGGCGCATAGATGCCGGTGAGCGGCGTCTCGTTGCTCAGCAGGCCGCTCTGGTACAGGCTCCAGATCTCGGGGCCGTATTGGGTGGCGCGCAGCTCGGGGGCAAACTGGCCGAAGAAGTCGCGCAGGTTGGCCACATCGCGCAGCAGCATGCGCTGGGCGTGGTTGTTGCCCGCAGCGTCCACGGCCTGGGGCAGGTCGATGATGACGGGGCCATCGTGGCCGGCTTCTCCACCTTCTGCGCCCGGCAGGTGGGCCAGCAGGATGTTGAACTCCGACAAGTCACCATGCACCACGCCCACACACAGCATGCGCACCACCTCGGCCACCAGCGTGGCGTGGTGGGTGTGCGCGTCTTCGGGCGTAAAGCTCACATCGTTCAGGCGCGGGGCGGCGTCACCGTGGGCGTCGGTCACCAGCTCCATGAGCAGCACGCCGTCGTGAAAGTTGTAGGGCTGCGGCACGCGCACGCCGGCAGCGGCCAGGCGGTAGAGCGCATCGACCTCGGCGCTTTGCCAGGCGGCCTCTTGCTCTTGCCGGCCAAACTTGCTGCCCTTGGCCATGGCGCGGGCCGAGCGTGAGTTCTTGACCTTGCGGTTTTCGGTGTAGTCCACCGCCTGCCGAAAGCTGCGGTTGTTGGCCTCTTTGTAGATCTTGGCGCAGCGCGTTTCATCACCACAGCGCACCACATAGACCATGGCCTCCTTGCCGCTCATGAGCTGCCGGACCACGGTGTCGATCAGGCCTTCCTCAATGAGGGACTGCAGGCGGGGGGGAGCTTTCATCGGGTCAGTGCGGTAGAGGGGGAATGGTCCATTGTCGTTGCAAGGCCACAAGAGCACGGCGTGCCCAGGGCCTTGAACGACAATCCGACGGCTTTTCAGTGTGACGACAGGCCGCCCCTGGGCACGCCGCCGTTCCACCGCCTTCTCTTTTTCTTGCGCCGTACCAGGCGCTGCCGCCCGGAGACACCCCCCATGCCCTTCGCCATTGCGCTCCCCGCCACCGCCCCGCGCGCTGCCGTGTTGGCGGGGCTTCTGATCGGGGGCGTTGCGGTTTCGCAGCCTGCGGCGGCTGCCGGGTTCCGCCAGGGTGCCTATGCGGACTCCTTGGGCAGCACCGCCGTGGTGTGCGTGACAGCGCAGCACATGGCCAGCCTGACGGCCCCCGCCTGGAAGAGCGCCATGCAGCCGCGCGGCATGGACTGCACGGTCAGCGAGTCTGACCAACCCATGCCCGGCCATGAGACCTGGAAGGCCCGCTGCGTCGCCCCTGCCCAGGCCGCAGGCGCCAGCGCCGCGCACCTGTACCAGTTCACCGTGCACGCCGATGGCGAGCAGCTTGTCATCGACAGCGGCATGCAGACCTCGGCGGGCCGGCAGATGATGAAGAAGGCCTTTTTCGGCACCTACCAGGGGGCGTGTGCGCCCGGCACCCCACCCCTGGACGTGTGGGCCTACCTGGATGGCACGCACGGCATGGGGACACCTGCGCAGGCCGATGCACGCAAGGCGGTCGCCATCGACCTGATCCGCTGCGGCAATGTGTTCAACGGCCTGTCGCTGAGCGTGGCAAAAGCCCGGCAAGAAGGCATGCGCGCCGCTGCGGCGGCCATGCTGGAAGCAGCGGTGGCGCTGCACCCGGGCGAGGGCGACTTCCACATCGACGCGCTCAAGAAATCGGCGCCCGAGGTGTCGGCCGAACTGGTTGGTACGTCGGCAGAAAAGAAGTTTGCGCTGTACCAGACCTGCAGCCCGTATCTGGAACCAGACGGCATCACCAAGGCGGTACAAAGCCGCGTGGCAGCGGGTGCCACCCCACGCTAGTGGGGTGTTGCACGCTATCCGGCACGTAGAACGGCGTTTCGTTCGCAACTGCAGCACCTCGGTTCAGCCACCTCACGGTGCCCACAAACACCAACGCCCCGCACCACGCACAGTGGTGTCGGGGCGCTGCTTGGGGCTAGGAGTCTGCGCTTATTTGTCCAGCTCGGCGGCCAGCATGTCCCAGCTGGGGTACGAGCTTTCATCGAGAGTGATCGCACCCTTGCCTGCGGCAAACTTGAAAGCGGTGGTGCCGGTGCGGGCAAATTCCAGGGTCTTGAGTTGGCACACTGCGGCCTTGGAAGGGGCATCGTTGCAGTAGCGCGGGGCGTTGTCCACGATGGTGCCGGCCGCGTAGCGCACCTGGCGCAGATGGTCCACGGTCTGAAAGCTGTCCTGTTTCACATCCATCTTCACATCGCAGCCGCACGATTGCTTGAGGGTGCTGGCGGCGGTTTTCAGCGCGGGGGCCACCTCGGCAGCAAAAAAGTCGCGCTCGGCCTTGCCGGCATGCGCCAGCGATGCGACAGCCAGGCTGAGGGTTGCGACGAGCAACAGGGGGGTCTTGTTTTTCATGGTTCTCCTACGGGTTGGCTTTGGGTGTGCAGGCCCCTGCCCCTCCCGGACAGACGGGCCGCGCCAGAGGTGGTGGCGCCAGCGCGGAATTTTGCGGGGGGCCAGGTGCAGCGCTTGTAACAACGCGGTAACAGCGCATGCTTTTTGGGCAACAGGTCATGCACGCACGCGGCCCGGCAGTCCGAGGGGCGATGGCTCAGAGGCTGAGAGTTTTTTAGCCGAGCCCGAAAGGCGCGCGAAAACGCCTCGGATCTAGGCACAAAGCACAGCCATAGCTCGGGCTATGGCGAGCATGTGCAACGACGAGCCGGGGCGTTTCGGCGTGCAAGGCGGGCATGGATAAAAGACTCTCAGACTCTCAGCCGCGGCCCTGCGCCAGAAGCCGGAGCCGTGCGTGCGCCGCCCCGTTCACGTCCGGCGGCAGCTGGTGCTTGGCTTGCAGGTAGTGGTGGGTGAACACGTCCAGGTACGCCTCCAGCGCCTGTGCTGCCTGCAGCTCGCCCGCCAGCTCCAGGCACAGCGCGCCCACCTCCGAGGTGCAGAAATGGTCCGTGCGCGTGGAGCGGCGCAGGTGGTAGCGTGAGAGCTGCTCGGGCTGCAGGCTCAGCACGGGCAGACGGTCCAGGTACGGGCTCTTGCGGAACATCTTGCGCGCCTCGGGCCAGGTGGCATCGAGCAGGATGAACAGCGGGCGCTTGCCCGTCGGCTCGGTGCTGCCCACCTGGGTGACCACGCGCCCGGGCTCCACAAACTCACCCGGAAACACCACATACGGCTGCCACTGGGGGTCAGCCAGCAGCGCCAGCAGGTCGGGGTGCACCTCGGTGCGCGCCCAGCCAAACGCGTAGGTGTCGGCCACCACATCGGCAATCAGCCAGCCGGTGTTGCTGGGCTTGAGCGGCTCGATGTCGGCCATCAGCAGGCACATGCCCGCGCGCGTGGGCAGCACGGGGCGCAGTGCGCAGATGCAATGGCTGGGCACCAGTCGGCAGCCCGCGCAGCGCTCGCCCTTGGGGCCGCCCCGGGCCAGGAAGGGCTTGGCGCTGCGGGCCAGGCGCTCGGTGCGCAGGCGCGATACCGCATGGGGCGGGTGCGGCACCGCCTGCGGCTGGGGCGGCGGCACAGGGGTCGCCGTCACTGCCCGCCCGCCTGCTCCAGCGCAAACAGCGGCAGCTCGGCCCGGCGGCTGAGCCACACGCCGCCACCCAGCTCGATGGCGCCTTCGCGCAGGCCGCGCCGGTACAGCTCGGCACGGTGGCGGAACACGCGGTTGTCGGTGATCTCTTCGTCGATGATGTCGCGCTCAAAATCCTCGCGCGACACAGCCTCGACATACAGCGCGCCTTGTGTCAGACGGCCCAGGTTGAGCAGCGCGGCCTTCAAATCCGGAGGGCTCAGGTAGGGCAGCACGCCCTGGCAGATGACCAGGTCATACGGCGCATCAGCCGCGTAGTCCAACACCGAGCCCTGCTGCCACCCAAAGCGCTCGCACAGGTAAGGGCTGAACTCCACGCCCTGGTAGCTGGCCTCTGGAAAATGCTGCGCCACGATGCCCTTCCACAGCCCGATGCCGCAACCCACATCCAGCACGCGGTTCACCGGCACGCGCAGGTACTTGAGGTAGCTGCACACGAAGGTGCCCAGGCGCTCCATGTGCGCCGGGTCCACCACGCTGGTCTTTTTGTCGAAGTAAAAGCGCTGGTAGTAGGCCTCGTCAAAAGTGGTGGCGCTGGCGGATTTCAATGGCGGGTCCTTGGGTCTTTTGGGGGGGTTTGCACCACCCGGCGGGCGGCACAGCGAAGCGGCCAAGTATCCCCCACGCATGCTGGCGTGCCATCGCAGCAGCACGCTGCGGTAGTCTGTCGCCATGGATTCGCTGATCTCCGCCGCCGCCCGCGCGCTGGCCGCAGGCGACGCCCTGGCCGCCCTGCAGCGCGTGGCCCTGCGCGACGACCCCCCGGCCCTGGCCCTGCGCGGCATTGCCATGGCCCAGCTGGGCGAGCACCCGCGCGCCCGCGATCTGCTGCGCCGCGCCGCACGCGGCTTTGGCACGCACGAGCCCGTGGCCCGCGCCCGCTGTGTGGTGGCCGAGGCCGAGGTGGCCCTGGCCCAACGCGACCTGGGCGGGCGAGCGCAGGCGCTGATGTCGGCAGGGGCTACGCTGCAGGCCCACGGCGACATCGCCAACGCGCTGCAGGCACGGTTGGTGGCAGCGCGCACGCTGATCCTGCTGGGCAAGTTGGACGAAGCATCGGCTGCGCTGGCAGGCGCTCCCACCACCGACGCCACAACGCGACTGCCCCCTTCCCTTGTCGCGGTGGCCGAACTTGCCGCCGCAGAGCTGGCCCTGCGGTCACTGCACATCGGCGCAGCGCGCACCGCCCTGCAACGCGCGCAACAGGCTGCCGCCCAATCCGGCGTGCCCGCGCTGCTGACCGAGGTGGCGCAGGCCCATGCGTTGCTCGAACAGCCCGCTGCGCGCTGCCTTGCGAATGGCGCCGAGCACACGCTGCGGCTGGATGACGTGGCCGCGCTGCTGGCGTCCTCCACGCTGTGGGTCGTGGACGCCTGTCGCCACGGCGTGCGCGCGGGCGAGGTGTGGCACCCGCTGGCACGCCGCCCTGTGCTGTTTGCGCTGGTGCGCGCGCTGGCTACCGCGTGGCCGGGCGATGTGGACCGCGAAGCCTTGATTGCCAACGTGTTCCGCACCCGCCACCCCGACGAAACCCACCGCGCCCGCCTGCGGGTGGAAATCGGCCGCCTGCGCGCCCTCATCGCTCCGCTGGCCGGGGTGGAGGCCACGCCGCGCGGCTTTGTGCTCCGGCCCCACGGCGGACGCACTGTGGCCGTGCTGGCCCCGCCGGTGGAGGGCGAGCAAGGCGCGCTGGTGGCGCTGCTGGCCGACGGCGCGGCATGGTCCACATCCGCCCTGGCGCTGGCCCTGGGCGACAGCCAGCGCACCGTGCAGCGCGCACTGGCTGAACTCGAAGCTACCGGCCGCGTGCGCGCCATCGGCCAGGCGCGCGCACGCCGCTGGCTGGCCGCGCCCCTGGTGGGATTCACGACGATCTTGTTACTCCCCACCGCGCAGCCGATTGCCTAAAGTGGCTTCACCGCCCAACGCACAGCGCCCTTGCGGTGCACCGGGTACCTACCCTCAGGAGCTTTCGAGATGACCACAGCCACCCCTACCGCCACCCACGACACCGCCTGCAGCAGCGACATGGCGGGCACCCCGCCGTCCACCAAACAGCTGCCCATTGCGGCCCGCCAGCCCGCCGAGGTGGTGCGCGAATACGGCCCCTTTGGCGGCGCCAGCACCATCCACGGCGTGACGCACGATGGCCAGCGGGTGTGGGCCGCCACGGGCGAACACCTGGTGGGTTTTGACCCGGCCAGTGGCGCCACCACCCGCACGCTCAACGTGGTGTGCGACGCAGGCACCGCGTTTGACGGCACGCACCTGTACCAGATCGCTGAATCACGCATCGACAAGATCGACCCCGCCACGGGCCGGGTAGTGGCCACCATCCCCGCACCGGGCGGCGGCAACGATTCAGGCCTGACCTGGGCCGAAGGCAGCCTGTGGGTGGGCCAGTACCGTGACCGCAAGATCCACCAGATCGACCCGGCCACAGGTGCGATCCGCCGCACCATCGAATCCAACCGGTTTGTGACCGGTGTGACCTGGGTGGACGGCGAGTTGTGGCACGGCACCTGGGAGGGCGAAGAAAGCACTCTGCGCCACATCGACCCCACGAGCGGCGCCGTGCTGCAGCAGCTCGATATGCCGCAAGGCGTGGGTGTGAGCGGGCTCGAATCGGATGGGGCCGGGCTGTTCTACTGCGGTGGTGGCGGCAGCGGCAAGGTGCGCGCCGTGCGTCGGCCCGGCGCACACACGCCCGCTTGAAGATCAGAAAACCGATGCGCTGAGCCGGTCGGCCCGGCCGTCACGCCGCTGGCTTGGGTGGGCGGTGCAGCGCGCAGATCTTGTTGCCGTCCGGGTCGCGCAGGTACGCCAGGTAGAGCTTGCCGCCAGGGCCTTCGCGGTAGCCCGGTGGGTCTTCGCAGGTGGTGCCACCGTTGGCCACACCGGCCGCGTGGAACGCATCGGCCTGCTCGGGCGACTGCATGGCAAAGCCGATGGTGCCGCCATTGGCAAAGGTGGCGGGCTCGCCATTGATGGGGGTGCTGATGCAGAAGGTGCCGGTGGGGCCCCGGTAGAAATACCGGTTTTTGTTGGCGACACCAGGGGGCACACCGATGGTGCCGAGCAGCGCGTCGTAGAACTTCCGGGACACCTCCAGATCGTTCACACCGACCATCACATGACTGAACATAGCTTCTTGTCTCCGTAGTGCCCCCGGGGGCAGTGGTTGATAGGCCCGGGGATGTTACCGGCCCTGCACCCACCCGGCGCGCACGCTGGCGACACGGCCACACACGGCAGTCTGGTTTCAGACCAAAATGCCATCTACCGCTTATCCAACAAGCGCCACCAGCTATGAAATCATGAGCAACCCCGACCCACAACATTCGCCCCGAATCCCCCACATCGCCCCCGTCCCCCTCGACAAAGCCTACCGCCTGCTCAACCACGGCCCCACGGTGCTGGTGTCGGCAGAGCATGCGGGCCAGCACAACGTGATGGCTGCATCGTGGGCCTGCGCGCTGGACTTTGCACCGCCCAAGGTGACAGTGGTGCTCGACAAAGCGACACGCACGCGCGAGCTGGTCGAAGCCAGTGGCGAGTTCGCATTGCAGTTGCCCACCCTGCCCATGGCGGCGATGACCGTAGCCCTTGGCACCGACAGCGCCAAGACCCACCCCCACAAACTGCAGCAGCACGGCGTGGAGCTGTTCCACGCCCCTGGCCATGCCACCCCGCTGGTACAGGGCTGCGCCGCCTGGCTGCTGTGCCGCGTCATCCCCGAGCCCCACAACCAGCAGACCTACGACCTGTTCATCGGCGAAGTAGTGGCCGCCTGGGCGGACGAGCGCGTGTTCCGCCACGGGCACTGGGCGTTCGACACCGCGCCCGATGCGCTGCGCACGCTGCACTACGTGGCGGGTGGGCAGTTTTATGCGACGGGGGCGTCGGTGACGGTGTAGCCCCGGGCCCGTGTCTGTGCCCGGAGGAGTATTCAGGCCTTGACCCCCAGCTTGGCCAGCAAGGACTCTGCGCGGTAGTTCGGTTCCGCCACCCCATCCAGCAGAAACACCGTGGATTGCGCGTGCTGCGCACGCAGTGGAATCAGCTCGGCATAGGCTGGCGATTCGTACCAGGCACGCGCCTGCTCCATGGCCGGGAAGCTGATGATGATGCAGTCCCCATCGAACACGCCTTCCTTGACCTCTGCCCGGGTGCCATGCACGAGGAAGGCCCCGTCATAAGGCGTGAGGGTCGCGTCGATGCGCTGCAGGTAGGTGACGATATCGGGGCCGAACTGCAGATTGCTCAACAGGCCAACGGCATAGGCAGACATATCTGGGGCTCCTTTCTGGTCTCTCAGTGAGTTGGTTGGCTGCGTCTGTGCATGCACAGACGCAGCGCGCGTCTTCAATGCCGCTTTGCGCTGGCAACCGACCCGCGAGGACCACTGTAGAAAAAGGCGCTCCGCTTGGCGATTACCTCAGAGGTCAAGGTTTGGCGCCGCGATGCTCTTGCATCACTCCCCGTCCAAAAGCCCCACCTGCTTGAGCTCTGCAAACTTGGCCGCCATCGTAGGGTTGCCGCGGGTCAGCTTTTTGATCGTGAGGTCTTCGGCCTTGTCGTTGGCCAGGCGCAGGTTGTTGGCCGACTTGTGCAGCGCTTCCTTCGTCTTCTCCAGGTCCTTGATGGCCTCGTCAATGCGCCGCACGGCCTCCTCAAACCCGTCTGACGCCAGGCGCCAGTTGCGCCCAAATGCCGTCTTGAACTCGTCCAGCTGGGTCTCGAACTTGGTGATGTCCAGGTTCTGCGCCTTCACCAGCGCCAGCTCCGACTTGTACTGCAGCGACTTCATCGCAGCGTTGCGCAGCAGTGTGATGATGGGGATGAAGAACTGCGGCCGCACCACGTACATCTTGGGGTAGCGGTAGAACATGTCCACGATGCCGGTGTTGTACAGCTCGCTCTCAGGCTCCAGCAGCGACACCAGCACCGCGTACTCGCAGCCCTTTTCAGTGCGGTCCTTGTCCAGCTCTTTCAAGAAATCTTCATTGCGCTTCTTCGTGGCCGTCTCGTCGCTCTCGTTCTTCATCTCGAACATGATCGAAACGATCTCGTTGCCCGCCTCGTCCGCATCGCGAAAGATGTAGTCGCCCTTGCTGCCGCTGCGCGCGTCGTTGTCCTTCTCAAAGTAGGCGCGGGGAAACGCCGTGGCGCGGATGCGGTTGAACTCCGTCTCGCAGTGCTGCTCCAGCGTCTCGCCCACCATCTTGGTGGACAGGCGCGCCTTCATGTCCCGCAGCCGCGCAATCTCGCCGTCGCGGTCGCGCAGCTGCAGGGCGAACTGCTCCTTGATGGCGGCCTCCTCCAGCTGCTTTTTCACCACTACCAGGTTCAGGTCGTTCCTGAGTTCATCGCGCTCCCGCGCCACCACCGTGACTGCCTCGGTCACCGCCAGCCTGCGCACCACTTCGCCTGCTTCCAGCTGCGATTTCAGCTGCTGAATCTCCGCGTCCTTTTGGGCAGCCACACCTTGCAGCTCCTGCGCCAGCCGGGCTTGTGCCAACTGGTCCGCTGCCTGCTGCGCCTGCCGCGCACGCTCCAGCTCATTGGCCAGCGCATCGCGCTGCTTTTCTACCGCGCTCAGGGCGTGCGCCACCGCCAGGTCGCGCTCCACCGCGCCCGCATCCAACTGCGCCTTCAGGGCTTGGATCTGTGCATCCTTGGCGGCTGCCGCCTTCTGCAACTCATTGGCCACCTGGGCCTGTGCCAGCGCCACCGCATTGCGCTTGTCCTGCTCGGCCAGCTCCAGCCGCTCGTGCAACTGCGCATGGAAATCTGCGTCGCGCACCTGCTTGAGGATGTCGGCGTAGCCGGTCTCGTCCACCTTGAAGGCCTTGTTGCAGTGGGGGCAGATGATGTCGTGCATGGCGGTCACCGTGTGTCGTGTTGCGTTGGTGGGGGAGCATAGCGGGCAGGAGCATGAGCGGATTCATGCTGCATCAGCCGCAGGTCTGCGGCGGCAGTTCCTGCATCGCGCCCATCTTGCTGATCACCAGCTCCATGAAGGCAGACACCGCCAAGGGCAGGTAACGCCGGCTGGGGTACACCATGTGCACGCCGTGGCCCTGCCGGCGGTACTCGGGCAACACAGGCACCAGCAGGCCAGCGCGCAGATCGCGCTGGGTTAGCGTGGAGGGCAGGAGCGCAATGCCCAAACCCGCCAGCGCGGCCTTGCGCAAAGCCTGCGCCGTGTTACCGCTGAAGCGGCCCGCCACCTGCACCTCGGCCTGCGCTCCATCCGGCCCCGTCACGCGCCAGGTGGCCTTTCCGCTGGGGTGGCCGAACACCAGGCAGTCGTGGCCTGCCAGGTCTTGCAGCGTGTCCGGCACGCCCTGGCGGGCCACGTAGGCCGGGCTGGCCACCAGGCCGTCGTTGCCCGCATCCAGCACCTTGCGGGCAAAAAGACTTGAGTCCTCCAGGATGCCGCCCCGAAGGGCCACATCAATCCGGTCTGCAATCAGGTCGGCGCGCCCGTCGCTCAGTACAAAGTCCACCCGCACCTTGGGGTGCGCTGTCAGAAACTCGGTCAGCCACTCCATCGCAAAGAAATCAAAAAAATCGGCCGGTGCCGCCACCCGCACCAGGCCACTGGGCTCCTGGTTCACCGCCTGCAACTCCTCGCCCGCATCCATCAGCCCCTCTACCGCGCCGCTGCAGCGCTCCAGAAACACCTGGCCCGCGCTGGTAAGCGTGAGATGACGGGTAGAGCGCTGCATCAGCCGGGTACCCAGCTGCGCTTCCAGCTGCTGCACCCGGCGGCTCAGGGTGTTGGGCGGCACGCCCAAGCGGCGCGCGGCCTCGGCAAAGCTGCCACAGCGCACCACCTGCACAAAGATGGCCACGTCATTCAGATCCAGCATGGTCGCTCTCATTAATTCAAATAATGGACGAGTTCAATCATATTGCACCATCTAGTCAATCAATCGATGAATTTTTAAGCTACAGGCATCAGTTCAACACCTCCAAGGTTCTCTTGATGTCTGCACCCGCCACAGCCCCCCGCGCCATCGCCCACCGCACCCGTGGCACCGCGCACGGCCCCATCACCCGTCTCATGAGCCCCGGGGACCTGGGCCAGGTGCTCAAGCCCTTCATCTTTTTGGACCTGGTCCACTTTCAGCCGGGTGCCGCGCAGCAGGGGTTTGGCATGCACCCGCACTCGGGCATCGCCACCGTCACGTTCTTGTCAGAAGGCGATGTGCGCTACGAAGACAGTACCGGCCAAGCGGGCCTGCTGCCTGCGGGCGGTGTGGAATGGATGCGGGCGGGCAACGGCGTATGGCACACCGGCGCCCCCGTGGGCGACACACCGGGCCGGGGCTTTCAGCTGTGGGTGGCCCTGCCCGCCGCGCTGGAAAACGCCCCCGCCCAGAGCCAGTACCTCGCCCCTGAGCTGGTGCCACAGGTCGGCCCGGTGCGGGTGCTGCTGGGCGAGTACGGCGCAGCGCACAGCCCGGTGGCGGCGCCCGAGGGCATGACCTATCTGGCCGTGCAGTTGGCCCAAGGTGCGCGCTGGACCTACACCCCGCCCCCCGGCCACACCGTGGCATGGGCAGCAGTGGCCACCGGCGCGCTGACGGCAGGCGAAGCCATTGACGCTGGCGAGCTGGTGGCGTTTGAGCCCAGCAGCCAGAGCATCGACTTTGTGGCCCCCCAGGCCACCAGCTTTGTGCTGGGCTCTGCCGTGCCGCACCCGCACGACCTTGTCATGGGCCGCTACTCGGTGCACACCAGCCCGGCCGCACTGGCACAGGGCGCCACAGAAATCCGGCGCATTGCCACGCAACTGCGCCAGGCCGGGCGGCTCGGGTAGTCGTCTAGCCCTTCCATCCCGCTTTCTCACCTCACCCCTTCCACCTCACTTCAACCCACTGCATTTCAACCAGGCAAACATCATGAACATCGGCATCATCGGTTCTGGCGCTCTCGGCTCCAACGTGGCCCGCGCATTGGCCAACAAGGGCCTGTCGGCCACCCTCTCCACCCGGCGCGGTCCGGAATCTTTGGCCCCGCTGGTGGCCGAACTGGGCCCGACCATCAAGGCGGGCACCGTGGCAGAAGCTGCCGCCACAGACATCGTGCTCATCGCCGTGCGCTGGGAAGACCTGGGCCAGGCCCTGGGCCCCCTGCCCGCCTGGAACGGCCGCATCGTCATCGACGGCACCAACCCCGTGGCGTTTCTGGACCCCAACTCGCCCGACGCCCAAGACCCCACCAACCCGCTGGCGGCCTACGGCATCAAGGCCATCGACCTGGGCGGGCGCTCGTCCAGCGAAGTGTTCAGCGAATTCGTGCCCGGCGCCCGCGTGGTCAAGGCGTTCAACCACCTGGATGTGAACGTGCTGGCCCAGCCCCAAGTGTCTGGCGGCCAGCGCGCCATGTTCTACGCAGGCGACGATGCCGCCGCCAAGGCCGAAGTGCGCAAGGTGCTGGACGCCATCGGCTACTTTCCGGTGGACCTGGGCACGCTGGCGGTGGGCGGGCGCTTGTCGGAGCTGCCGTTTGGCGCGTTGTCGAGCACGCAGTTCATCAAGATTTGAGCGGGGTGCCTGCCCAGGCACTTTCAGGGCCCCAGGTGCACCTTGTCTAGCCCAAGGTACCTGGGGTCTAGGCATTTATTGCAAGCGCTGGTCACCGCCGAATTGGTATCCATGGAGGAGGTGTCGGGGCAGACTCCCTCAGCCCCGTGGGTGTGGCGCTGTGAGACTTGGGTTTTGGATCGCTGGATGACAACACGCTGGAGATGGCGCTGACCGCGATGGACACTGAATACCAGCGGGAAGATGATCGGGATCATTGGCCATGTGGATGCGTTGACGGAGCGGCGTCATGCGCAGATCAGGGTTAAATTGCACCGCATGCCTACCACCCCTGCTTCTGCACACATCGCCGCCCCGGCATCCCTCATCGATTCACCCCAAGCCGCCTGGCGACTGCTGACCACCCTAGGCCTCGTGGTGCTGGGCAACAGCAGCATGTATGTGGTGTCGGTGGTGCTGCCGGCCGTGCAGGCCGAGTTCGGTGTGGGCCGCGCGGATGCGTCGCTGCCCTACACGCTGATGATGGTGTGCCTGGGGCTGGGCGGGCTGTGGACGGGGCGCATGGCGGACCGGCATGGGCTGATGCCGGTGTTGTGCGTGGGGGCGGTGGCGGTGTGTGGCGGTTTTGTGTGGGCGGGGCTGTCGGGCAGCATCTGGATCTTTGGGCTGGCGCATGGGTTGATGGGGTTGGTGGGCAGCTCGGCCACGTTTGCGCCGTTGATGGCCGACACGGCGCTGTGGTGGAACCGGCGGCGCGGCATTGCGGTGGCGATTTGCGCCAGCGGCAACTACATTGCGGGCGCGCTGTGGCCGCCCATCGTGCAGCACGGCATCGAAGCCATTGGTTGGCGCCAGACCTATGTGCTCATGGGGCTGGCGTGTGGCGCGGGCATGCTGCTGTTGGCGCTGCGCATGCGCCAGCGGGCGCCGATGGTGCTAATGGATGCTGCGGCCGTGGTGCCTGCGTCGTCGTCACCTTCGGCAGGGGGTGCTGCACTGGGTGCTGCTGCTTCACCAGCGACTGCGTCCGCACCTTTGGTTCCCTTGGCACTGGACCGCAGCCGCCCGTTTGGCTTGCGCCCGGTGCACGCGCAGTTGCTGCTGTGCGTGGCGGGCGTGGCGTGCTGTGTGGCCATGGCGATGCCGCAGGTGCACATCGTGGCCTATTGCACCGACCTGGGTTTTGGCGCGGCGCGGGGGGCAGAGATGTTGTCGCTGATGCTGGCGTGCGGCATTGTCAGCCGCCTGGTGTCGGGCGTGATCTGCGACCGCATTGGCGGGGTGCGCACGCTGCTGCTGGGGTCGGCGCTGCAGGGGGTGGGGCTGATGCTGTTTCTGCCGTTCGACGGGCTGGTGCCGCTGTATGTGATCTCGGCGATGTTCGGGCTGTTCCAGGGCGGCATCGTGCCCGCGTACGCCATCATCATCCGCGAGTATTTCGCGCCGCAAGAGGCGGGCGCCCGGGTGGGCGCGGTGATCATGGCCACGCTGATCGGCATGGCGCTGGGGGGCTGGATGTCGGGCTGGATTTTTGACGTGACGGGCAGCTACCAGGCTGCGTTTATCAACGGCATGGGGTGGAACCTGCTGAACCTGTCGATCATGGGCTGGCTGTACTGGCGGGTGCGGCGCCAGGGTGCGGCTGGGGGGCGGATGCAGCCCAGTGCGGGGTGAGTGTGGCGGGCGCTAGTGTGGTGTTGCACGCTTGACGGCACATTGAAAACCGATGGATTTTTGGTCAGGGCAAGGCGCAAACCACAGCGATACCCGTAGGTATCGCGAGGATTTGCAACGCAACCCTGGCCGAAAAGACGCGGTTTTAAGTGCCGGATAGCGTGCAACACCGCACTAGGGGCTCGCTGGCCCTGCGCCGCCTTCATTTCGTTGAAATTTTTATCAAATAGGGCTCTAGCGCTTCATGGTCAAGCGCCTGCAGCTATTGATTTATGAGCAATTGAGCGGTGCAGCATTCGCTCAACAGGCCCCGGCAGGTGCAACCCGATTTTTTATCGGCCTGCACCTGCCGGGGCCCCACGGGACCGCAGCAGCAGCTGCGGTCCCTGAGCAGGTCGTCGTTACCTTCGACCCTGTGTTCGGGCTGCTCAGCAAGGCGTTTCTCACCAGGCTGCATGCCTTCATCCCGAAGGTATGCGCCCGGTGCTAGTAGCAACCCTGTCGCCTTTGCTGTCAGCCTCTCCTCCCTGTTCCCGCCCTTGTGTGCATTTGTTACTTGACTGTAGGGGGTGAGGGAGCGCGGCACAACCTGCGAAAGTTGGTAGGTACGGCGGGCTGTGCGGGGCGAGGGTTCGGCAAAAAGAATCAGCCAACATGGCTCTATCGCCTTGCTGTATTGCATTGGCAGCTTCTGCTTTGATAGCAAACGGAATTTGCACGGCACAAACCCACGCACAGGGTGCCGCGCGATTCTTCGGGGTCTTGGTGCGAATTGGCTACACCGCCGCCTGCAGATAGCGCCCCGCCAGCTCTGTCTGCGCGGCGGCGTCCACGCCTAGCACGTCCACCAGATACGGCTGCAGGCCGCCGAACTCGGTGTCTACCTTGTGCAGGGCGGCGTCCAGAAACTCCTCTTGCACGCGCCACAGCACGGCCAGCACTTCCTCGGGCGCGTGGCTGCCCATGCCTTCGGGGCGGCGGTAGAGGGCGTTGGTGAGCAGGTAGTCGTGCATGACCACGTCGCGCGGCACTCCCAGGGTGAGCAGGATGAGGGCGGCGGCAAAGCCGGTGCGGTCTTTGCCAGCGGTGCAGTGGAAGACGGTGGGGGTGTCGCTGGCCAGCAGCAGCTTGAACAGTTCGGCAAAGCGCGGGGCGTTGTCGTGCACAAAGCCGCGGTAGGTGTCTTGCATGAGCCCCACGGCGTCTTGCGCGGTGAGCTGGCGGCCGGTGCGCTGCAGGTCGAGTGCACGCTGCACCACGGTGGGCTCGATGGCGAGCGGGTGGTAGGCGATGCCGGGCAGCGCGTAGGCATAGGCGGCGCTTTCGGCCTTGCCGCGAAAGTCCACCGCGCGGGCCACGCCCAGCTGGGCCAGCAGGGCCTGGTCCTCGGGGGTCAGGGCGGCGAGGTGGTCCGAGCGAAAGATGCGCCGCCACTTCACGGGCCGCCCGCCGTGGCCGGTGTAGCCGCCCAGGTCCCGAAAGTTGGTGGCGCCTGCGAGGGGGAGGGATCGGGTGGGGGCTTGCTCTTGCTGCATGGTGCGTGGCACAGGTGTGCGGTGGATAGGGATGCTGAAGCAACAAGGATAGTCGGGCAGTGCGGCAGGCGCGTGTCGCACGGGTGGCTGGTGCAATGCGCGGGGCGCGACCGTGTGCAGAATCCGGGCATGCAGCGTTTTGTGCCCGTGCCCTCTGATTTGCAGCCCTGGCTGATGGCGGGGGTGGTGGTCGACGCCCCGGCGGAGCTGGTGCAGTCGCAATTCCCGGCCATGGTGTCGAGCATGCTGGTGGTGCGGCTGGCCGGGCAGGTGCATTGCCGGGGCGCACTGGTGCCGCCAGCGGCCTGGATCAGCGCCAGCACCACGGCCACGGCGTACGAACACGGCGGGCCGGTGCGGGCCGTGGGGCTGGTGCTGCAGCCTGAAGCCGCGGCTGCACTGTTTGCCAGCGCACGCGGTTTGGTGAACACGCTGCGGCCGCTGGCAGAACTGGTGGGCCCTGGGTGGACCGAGGTGGAGCACGGCGTGCATGCTGCGCAGGATGATGGCGCGTGGATCGCGGTGCTGTGCCAGTTCGTCCGGCAGCTGGTCGCACCGCCGTCACCCTGTGAAGCACGGCGCCTGCAAGCCCTGGCCCTCTTGCAGGCGGCCCACGACGATGCCCCAGGCGCGAATCAGCGCATGGGCCTGAGCCAGCGGCAGTTTGAACGGCGCTTTGTGGCGCACTGGGGCATGGCTCCCAAGCAGTTTCAGGTGATTGCGCGGCTGAACAGCACGCTGGGCAACGCCCTTGCCGCGCCCGGCGGCCCGGTGGTGGACCTGGCGGCCGACCAGGGCTACTACGACCAGTCGCACATGGCGCGCGATGTGCGCAGGCTGGCGGGCCACCCGCTGCAGACCCTGGTGCAGGGCACGCGCAGCCCGCTGACCGCGCACTGGCCCTTGCAGATTGGGGCACAGACCCTACCGAATCAACCTGCCCCACCCTTGGAGCCCACGCGCAAGCGCTGAGCCAGGTACAGCGGCATCACAAACGCGAGGCCAATGCCAAAGCAGGCGGCGATGTAAGCCCAGCGCCACGCGCCCAGGCTGCGGTCTGCCGCCACCCAAGCGGAGAACGCCACGGCGGCCAGGTACACGTCGAGGGTGATGCCGGTAGTCAATGCATTGGCAAAGGCATCGCGCCAGAAAACGTCTGGCATCACGCTGCCGCCCGCCAAAAAATACACGGTGTTGAAGTACCAAGGGACGGCCAGACCCAGAAGGGCCAGCAGAAGAAAAAATGCGCGCAGGCGGGTGTGGTTTTGCATCGGTGCATGCGGCCCTCGAAATAGAAAGAGAGAGGCCTTGGGTAGTGAATCAACGCACCGATTGAATCCGCGCAGCCCCTGGCGGGCTAGGAAAAAAACGACATGCCTCGCACCGGCGGACGAGCCGCTGCACGCCATCTTCATGAACTTACTGCGCGCGCGGCAGCGATGTCACAGCGCCATCCACCGGCAGCTCCTGCGTGCCCTTGGGGCAGGGCTGGTCGGTGTAGGTGGTGCGGCCGTCCTTCACGCACTTGCGCGGCTGCGGTGCCACGGGCTCAGACGCTCCACTGTTCGCAGAGCGGGCCTGTGCGGCAGGCTGCTGCTTGCCGGGCGGCAAGGTGTCGGGGCCGGGGCGGGTGATCTTCTTCCAGGCCTGCTCGGTCCACGGCCCGGCGTGGGGCAGCCACTGGTCGGCCGTCCACCATGCGGCGGCTGCGGCGGCCAGCAGCAGTGCGGCCAGAATGGACCAGAGGGTGCGTTCGCGGGTGCTGCGCATGGGGTGGGCCTGTGGTGTGGTGGGTGACCACCAAGCTTAAAACATCACGACGCCCACCCGACCACGCGGTATCACGGCTGCTTGCCTTTGGCCGCAGGGCGCCCGTAGCGCGCCGTGAGCGTGGCCTTGCCCAGGCTGTTGGCGTTGATCATGTAGCCGGCCAGCGCGGCGGTGGCGTCGGCAGGCAGGTCCAGGCGCGGCACCTTGAGCGCGTGCACGGTGAAGATGTAGCGGTGCGGCGCATCGCCTTCGGGCGGGCAGGCCCCGCCCCAGGCGGCCACGCCGTAGTCAATGCGCACATGGCTGGCGCCTGCGGGCAGCTTGGCGCCGCCGGCAGCACCCGCGTCGGGCCGCAGCTCGGTGGTGCTGGCGGGGATGTTGACCACCGACCAGTGCCACCAGCCCGAGCCGGTGGGGGCATCGGGGTCGTAGGCGGTGGCGGCGAAGCTTTGGGTGCCTGCGGGTGCACCGCTCCAGCGCAGGGCGGGTGATTGGTTGTCGCCCGCACAGCCAAAGCCCTTGAACTCGAAGCGCTGGGGCAGTGTGCTGCCTTCGGCAAAGTCGGGGCTGGTGAGCGCGAAGGCCTGGGCGTGGGCGGCAGGGGCCAAGCCGATGGTGGCGAATGCTGCGATGGCGGCGCCAACGCGAAGAGGGCGTGAAAGTGGGTGGGTCATCTGAAAAGCTCCTTGCAGTAGCGGTGTGAGACAAGGGCTTGATGGTGCTGCGCGCCGCGCCTTCGCATTGGCCCGGCGGCGTCAATGGCTGTGCGCTGCGCGTCAGCCGCAGCAATCAGGGCCGCAGCTGCGAAGGCGGAAAGCCGAAACGTTCGCGGAAGGCCGCGCTGAAGCGGCTGTGCGATTCATAGCCGCAGCGGGCCGCAATCTCGGACACCTGCAGCGTGGAGCTTTGCAGCAGCACCAGCGCCGTCTCCAGCCGCACATCGCGCAGGCACTGGCTCACGGTCTCGCCCTCTTGCGCCAGGCGGCGCTGCAGGGTGCTCGCGCTGGTGGCAAACGCGGCGGCGATGCGCTCCACCGTCCAGTCGGCCTGCGGGCTGGGGCCGACCAGGCGGCGCACGCGTTCAGCCCAGCCCAGCTCGCCCGGCGGGGCGAAGACGATGCCCGCCTCGGCCAGCATCAGCAGCACTTCGAGCGCGCGGTGTTCGCGCAGCGCCTGCGAGCTGGCATCGCTCTCCAGCGCGGCCACGGCGCGCGTGAAACTGTCTCCAAAGGTGGCGTCGGCCGCCAGGCCTGCGCAGCCCTGCACCGGCGGGACGGCTGCAAACTGCCCGAACTTGCGGTGGAACTGCTCCACCAGCTCGGGCGCAAAACACAGCAGTCGCGCCACATAGCGGCCTTGGGGCGCCGGGTCGTTCACCACCTCCCACTGCGCGCCACGCGGCAGCACAAACACCCGCCCGCGGGGGTAGCGGTGGCCGCCGCCGGGCGTGACCAGGTGCTTGGTGCCCGAGACCACCCAGCCCACCGAATCCATGCGCACGGTGACGGTGTGGATGCGGTGGTGGACCGTGGTGGCAATCTGCAAGGACAGTGCGGGTTCGCCCATCGTTCTTTCCCCTGGGGCTCAAGCGCCATCATCTGCGCAGCGCTGTGCCGGATGATGGCAGGCTTCACCCGACAGCAGCACAAGCACCGTCAGCGTGTGCGCTCTTTCGTCACGCCGACATCGATGTCGCCAAACACGGTCACGCCGCTGGCACCTTGAGGCTGCTGCTGGCTGGCAGGGTCGCTGGAGCGCGCAGAGCCTGCGGTACTGCTGCAACCACCCAGCGCACCGGCAACCGCCAAAGCCGCCAGCGTGGTGCGCCAGAAGCCTTGTGCGAACCGTGCGGGCGATGCGGCGTGTTCCGTGTGGAGCGGCTGCATCATTCGCCACCCAGGTGGTTGCCCAGGATGCCCGCCAGCTCGAACATGCCCGCGCTGTCCTTGCCAAACACGGCGCGCAGCTTGTCGTCGGCGACGATGGTGCGCTTGTCCTTGGGGTCTTGCAGGTTGTGGGCCTTGATGTATTCCCACATCTTCTTCACGGCCTCGGGGCGCGCCACGGGTTCGTTGCCGATCACGGCAGCCAGCGCGGCACTGGGGGCCTTGCCAGCGGCGGCCTTGCGCGGTGCCTTGGTGGCAGCGGTCTTGGTGGCCGGGGCCTTTTTGGCAGCGGCAGGTTTGGCGGATTTTTTGGCTGCAGCGCTTGTCTTGCCTGCCTTGGCAGCTATCGTTTTAGCAGCAGCGCCTGGGCGCGGCGGGAACTTGCTGGGCGCAAACTCAAAGTTGACCTTCCCCGCCTCCTTGTCCCACGCCAGGTGGGCCTTGAAGGCGCGGCGCGTGCGCATGCTCACGAACTTGTCGAGCAGGTCGGTCTTGCCGGTGTCCAGCAGCTTGGTCATCTGCTCGCGCTCCACAGGCTGTTGCAGGATGATCTTGCCGCTTTTGAAGGTGCAACTCGGTGTGGGCTGCGCAGCGGTGGGCACGGCCTTGCTGCACACGTAGTTGCTGCCGTGCTCATGCACTTCCGATCCGCAAATGGGGCAGGCACCCAGCGATGCGTCTTCAAACTCGACGATCTCGCCGGACTCTTCGCCTTTCTTGTCATCGCCAAAGTCGAATTCGAGCTTGTAGTTGTGCGCTTCGTCGTCGTACTTGATGACGATCTCGGACGTGAACGGCCAGCCGGCCTTGGAGCGGAAGCCTTCCAGCGGGCCGATCTTCTTGTCGCGCAGCAGGGCGTTGGCCTCTGCGGTTTCAAACGTGCGGCCTGCGGGCGACTTGCCAAAGCTGAAGCCGCAGCCTTCCGAGCCGGGCTTGCCCACGCAGGCAAAGCGGCGGTAGTTCTCTTTGACCACGCCGCCGCAGTTGGGGCACGGCGATTCGAGCGTGGCGTAGTCGCCGGGGATGGTGTCGCGGTCGTATTCCTTGGCCTTCTTGACCATGCGCTCGGTCATGGCGGCGATCTCGGCCATGAAGGATTCGCGGCTGAGCAGACCCTTTTCCATTTGCGAGAGCTTGAACTCCCACTCGCCGGTCAGGTCGGCGCGGCAGAGTTCTTCGACCTCCAGCCCGCGCAGCAGCGTCATCAGTTGAAACGCCTTGGCCGTGGGGATGATCTCGCGGCCTTCGCGCAGCATGTACTTTTCAGTCAGCAGGCCTTCAATGATGGCCGCGCGCGTGGCTGGCGTGCCCAGGCCTTTTTCCTGCATGGCTTCGCGAAGTTCGTCGTCGTCGATCTGCTTGCCCGCGCTTTCCATGGCGCCCAGCAGCGTGGCTTCGGAATAACGTGCGGGCGGTTTGGTCTTGAGGCCCTTGGGGTCCACCTGCAGGGTGTTGACCATTTCACCGGGCTTCACGGGCACCAGGTTCTGGCCCTTGTCTCCGTCCTTGCCGCCTTCCACCTCCTCGGCCGCTTCCTTGCCGTAGATGGCCAGCCAGCCCGGCTTGACCAGCACCTTGCCTTCGGTCTTGAAGCTGTGCGGGGCCACGGTGCTGATGCGCGTGGTCACGGTGTATTCAGCGCTGGGGAAGAACACCGCCATGAAGCGGCGCACCACCAGGTCGTACAGCTTTTGTTCGGCCTCGCTCAGCCCGCTGGGCGCCTGCAGTGTAGGGATGATGGCAAAGTGATCGCTCACCTTGCTGTTGTCGAAGATGCGCTTGGACGGGCGAATGTAGTTGTTGTTCAGCGCGGTGAGCGCGTGCGGCGCCAGGTGGCGCATGCCGCTGTCGGCCAGCATCTCGAAGGTCTGCTTGGCCACGGGCAGATAGTCTTCGGGCAGCGCGCGCGAATCGGTACGCGGGTAGGTCAGGGCCTTGTGGCGCTCGTACAGGCTTTGCGCCAGGGCCAGCGTGGTCTTGGCACTGAAGCCGAACTTGCCGTTGGCCTCGCGCTGCAGGCTGGTCAGGTCGAACAGCAGGGGCGAGGCTTGCGTGGTGGGCTTGCTCTCTTCGGTGACCGTGGCCTGCTTGCCGCGCACGGCGTTGGCAATCGCCTGGGCTTCTGCGGCAGACCACACGCGGTCGGCGCGGGCTTCCACATCCTCGCCCTTCTTCCACTTGGGGTCGAACCACTTGGCGGGGTATTCACCGGCCTGGGCGCCAAAGGTGGCGTGGATTTCCCAGTAGTCGCGGCTGATGAACTTGCGGATCTTTTCTTCGCGCTCCACCACCAGCGACAGGGTGGGCGTCTGCACCCGGCCCACGGTGGTCAGGAAGAACCCGCCATCGCGCGAGTTGAACGCCGTCATGGCGCGGGTGCCGTTGATGCCCACCAGCCAGTCGGCCTCAGACCGGCTGCGGGCTGCACTGGCCAGTCCCGCCATCTGCTGCTCGGTGCGCAGTGCGTCAAAGCCGTCGCGGATGGCCTGGGGCGTCATGGATTGCAGCCACAGGCGCTTGACCGGCTTGCCCAGGGGCTTGGCGCCGCCAGCGTATTGCTCGATCAAACGGAAGATCAGCTCACCCTCGCGGCCCGCGTCACAGGCGTTGATGAGTTGCGTCACGTCCTTGCGCTTGGCTTGCTTGACCACGGCGTTCAGGCGCGTCTTGGTCTTGTCCACGGGCTTCAGGTCGAAGTACGGTGGGATCACGGGCAGGTGCGCAAAGCTCCACTTGCCACGCTTCACGTCAAACTCTTCGGGCGCCTGTATCTCTACCAGGTGGCCCACGGCGCTGGTGACTACATAGCGGTCGTTCTCGAAGTGGTCTTCGTGTTTGTCGAACTTTCCGGCCACGGGAGTCAATGCGCGCACGATGTCTTGCGCGACAGAGGGTTTTTCTGCAATTACCAGGGTCTTGGTCATTTTGGGGCTCTCGCCAGTCATTCTGGTTGCCCGGGTTCCGGGCGCTTCTACAATTCGGGTCTCACGCGCATGCACACGCATACACGCGCACGCACACATGTGTGCACTATCAAGTTAACAGAGTTTTTGCCATGCCCCGCTCCGCATCGCCTGCCGCCCCCACCCTTGCACCGGGCCGCCGCATCCAGACCCGGCGCTCTGGCGTCCATGGCAAGGGCGTGTTTGCCGTGCAGGATATTGCGGAAGGCGAAGTCCTTGTGGAGTACACGGGCGAAGTGATTGGCTGGCAGGAAGCGCAGGACCGGCACCCGCACGACCCCCTGCAACCCAACCACACGTTTTACTTTCACGTGGATGAAGACCACGTGATCGACGCAAAGTTCGGCGGCAATTCGTCGCGCTGGATCAACCACAGCTGCAACCCCAACTGCTACGCCGACGAGCGGGACGGCCGCATTTTCATCACCGCGCTGCGCAATATCAAGGCGGGCGAAGAGCTGAACTACGACTATGGCCTGATCATCGAAGAGCGCTACACCAAGAAGCTCAAGGCCGAATACCCCTGCTGGTGCGGCAGCAAGAACTGCCGGGGCACGCTGCTGGCGCCCAAGCGTGGCTGGGCACCACCGGTGCCGTTGCCACCATCCAAACCCTCTCCAGCCAAGTCTTCCGCCAAAAAAGCCAAAGCCCCCAAAGCGCCTTCAACCACCAAGCCGCGGGGCCGAAGCCAGTGAGCGCCGCCTCCCCCATCCGCTGGCCCGCCGAGGCCATCTGGGAAGCAGTGTCACCGCTGTTACCGGGCTTTACCGTCGAGGTGCTGCCCACCATCGACTCCACCAACACCGAGCTGATGCGCCGCGCGCGCAACGGCCAGTGCGAGCCCACGCTGCTGGTGGCCGAGCAGCAGACCGCCGGGCGCGGGCGGCTGGGGCGGGTGTGGCAAAGCGATGTGGGGGCTTCCCTCATGATGTCGCTGGGGCTGCCGCTGGCGCCGCAGGATTGGTCGGGTCTCTCGCTCGCTGTGGGGGTGAGCGTGGCTGAAAGCCTGCAGCCTGTGCTGCCCGCTCTGGGCGCCGACCAGCCCGCGCGCGTGGGGCTCAAGTGGCCCAACGACCTCTGGCTGGGCGGCGCGGCGGGTGACCGCAAGCTGGGCGGCATCCTTGTGGAGACTGCGAGTTTTGTGGCGCCCCAGGCGGCCTCTGCTGCAACAGCCAGTGCCAGCACCGCACGGTATGTGGTGGTGGGCATCGGCATCAACGTGCTGCCGCGCAGCGCCGAGGGCATGAGCATGCCGCCCGGCAGCTTGCAGGACGTAGAGCCCGGCCTGGACGCCCCCTCCGCCCTGCTGCGCATCGTGCCCGCGCTGGTGGCCATGCTGCAGTCGTTCGAGGGCTACGGCTTTGGCCCCATGCAGCCCCGCTTTGCAGCCCGCGATGTGCTGCAGGGCCGGGCCGTGACGCTGAGCGACGGCCACACCGGCACGGCGCACGGCGTGGGGGACGATGGCGCACTGCTGGTGCACACTGCGGGCGGCATGCAAGCCATCACGAGTTCCGAAATCAGCGTGCGGCCCACTGCGGTGCCTCCGGTGTGAAGAAGCTCCCTTTGTTGATCTCGATGTTCCTGAAAGGCCGCGCTCCATGCTCCGTCTTGCCGTGATCGCACTGCTGCTGGCCAACGCGGGCTACTACGCGTGGTCGCAAGGGCTGCTCAAGGACTGGGGCTTTGCCCCCGAGGAACAGACTGAGCCGCAGCGCATGAACCAGCAGATCCGGCCCGAGACGCTGCAGATCCTGCGTGTGAACCCCAGCAAAACCTCTTCCTCCTCCTCTTCTTCGTCCTCCCCCCCACCCTCTCCCTCCACCCCCGGCACGGCCACCGCATCGGCCGACGTGGCGTCTTCCGCCGCTTCCTCCCCACCCCCTGCCGATACCGCCGAATGCCTGCAGGCCGGTGTATTTGACGAGCGCCAGGCCGACGCCCTGCGTACCGCCGCCGCCAACCTGCCGCCGGGCAGCTGGCTGCTGGAGCCCACGCCCATCCCGGGCCGCTGGATGGTCTACATGGGCCGCTTTGAAGACCTGGAAACGCTGGACCGCAAACGCGCCGAACTGCGAGCCCGCAAGGTAGACCACGACCGGGCTGGCGGCACACTGGAATACGGCCTCTCGCTCGGCCGTTTTTCGTCCAAAGAGGCCGCAGAGCGCGAACTGGCCAACCTGGGCAACAAGGGCGTGCGCACGGCCCGCGTGATCCAGGAGCGGCCCGAGTCCCCCGGCTTCACGCTGCGCCTGCCCGCCGTGACCGACGCACTGCGCCCGCAGTTCGACGCGCTGCGCAGCGCCATGGCGGGCAAGACGCTGCGCAACTGCGCGTAACGGCAGCAGCTGCGATGGCGGGGCCATCGCTTGCGCCGCCGGTTGTCACATCGGGACGGCGCGCGTCTCGCCGTGGCGCATGAGCCAGACCCGGTCCTGCGGCAGGCCGCGCTGCGCCAGCGCTGCGGCCACGTCGCGCGGCGGGTGGTCAAACGCCTCCTGCGTCAGCATGAACGTGCCCCAGTGCACGCCCATGGCCTGCTTGGCGTCCACATCCAGCATCAGCTGCACGGCGTCCTCGGGGTTCACGTGCATGGGTTTCATGAAATCGCGCGGCAGGTAGGCGCCGATGGGCAGGGCCAGGAAATCCACAGCCCCCAGGCGCTGGCGGATGGCCTTGAAGTCGTCGCTGTAGCCCGTATCGCCCGGAAACAGAAACCGCCAGGGGTCCCCAGCGTTCGGGCGCGCCCATTCCAGCGCGTAGCCGCCCCACAGCGAGGCGTTGGTATCCCATGGGGTGCGGCGGCTCCAGTGCTGGGCGGGCGTGAAGTGCACCCGCACACCCGGGGCGATGTCGGTGTGTTCCCACCAGTTCAGCTCGGTCACGGGGCCCATGCCGCGTTGGGTGAACCAGTCTCCCAAGCCCCGGGGCACCACAAAACGCGGCGACTGGCCCGCGTCGCGCAGGCGGCGCAAGGTGCCGTAGCACAGGTGGTCGTAGTGGTTGTGCGAGATCAGCACCACGTCGATGGGCGGCAGCTGCTCGGGGGTCAGCGGTGCCGGTACGCGGCGTGGTGCGCCAAAGCGGCCGAGTGGCCCGGCAAAGCCGCACAGTGTCGGGTCCATGAGCGCGTTCAGGCCTGCCACCTGAAGCAGGATGGACACATGGCCCAGCCAGGTGACGACCGGTGCCTGCGGGCGCTGCGCCAGGCGCGCGTGGTCCACGGGCGCGCTCCACTGCCGGGCAAAGACTTCATAGCCCCCGGCGGGGTCCGAGCGGGGTTTGAAATCGCCGCGCAGCGAGCGCCACACCATCTCGTACCAGGGGAAGTTGCCAATGACGACGCCGGGGTGGGTGTTGGCAAAACGGCTGGGTGATGGGGGCATGGTGGCAGCTTCGGGTCAAAGAGGTCGCATGATGCCGCAGCCGGGTGCGGGGCGGTGGGGTGTAGTGCAATCGCCCCTGCGGTGTGCCCGTATTCGGGCGTTGCTGTTCAGCCGCCCGCCACCTCATCGCGCGCGGCAAAACGCACGCTGAAGCGCGCGCCCGGCGGCTGCTGGCCCGGGCGTGCGTCCTCCAGCGTGACCTCCGCCTCGTGCTTGCGCGCAATCTCCAGCACGATGGGCAGGCCCAGACCGGAGCCGTCGGCCTCGCTGCCCAACGCACGGTAGAACGGCTGGAACACCAGCTCGCGCTCGGCCTCGGGCACGCCGGGGCCTGAGTCTTCGACCTGCAGCAGCAGCACATGGCCAAACGTATCGGCCAGCACGCGGGCCGTGACCACGCCCGGCTTGTCGGGCGTGGAAGGGGTGTAGTTGAGGGCGTTGTCCACCAGGTTGCGCACCAGTTCCTTGAGCAGCGTGGGGTTGCCGTCGAGCATCACGCCGGACGAGCCCGGCTCTGCACCGTCGTAGCCCAGGTCGATGTGTTTTTCCAGGGCGCGGGGCACCGAGTCGCGCACCACCTCGATGGTGAGCCGGGCCAGGTCGCAGGGCTGGCGCGCAAAACCCACGCCGCTGCCCTCGGCGCGCGCCAGCGCCAGCAGCTGGTTGACGGTGTGTGTGGCGCGGATGCTGGAGCGGCCAATCTGCTGCAGCGAGCGCTTGAGTTCCTCGGTGCTGGTGCCCTCGCGCTGGGCCAGGTCGGCTTGCATGCGCAGGCCTGCCAGGGGCGTCTTGAGCTGGTGCGCCGCATCGGCCAGAAAGCGCTTTTGCGTGGCCAGCGAGTCGTTCAGGCGCTGCAGCAGGTCGTTCACCGAGGCAACGAGGGGCGCCACTTCGAGCGGCACCGTGCGGTCGTCCAGCGGGGAGAGGTCGTCGGGGTTGCGCGCGCGGATGCGCTGCTCCAGCTGGTTGAGCGGCTGGATGCCCCGCGCCAGCGCCAGCCACACCAGCAACACGGCCAGCGGCAGGATCACGAACTGCGGGAGCATCACGCCCTTGATGATTTCGGTGGCCAGCACGCTGCGCTTTTCGCGCGTTTCGGCCACCTGCACCAGCGCCACGGGGGTATCTGGCAAGGGCAGGCGCACCCAGATGTAGGCGACGCGGATCTCGATACCGCGCATTTCGCCGTCGCGCAGGCGCACCTCGCCGGACATGGGCACCTCGTCGGCGGGCGGCTCGGGCAGCTCGCGCTCGCCGGAGAGGAACTCCCCGCCGGGGCCCAGCACCTGGTAGTAGACGATGTCGGACTCATCGGCCCGCAGGATCTCGCTGGCAGGCTGGGGCAGGTTGAACTGCACCTTGTTGCCCGCCACGCCCACCAGCTGGGCAAGGGCGTGGGCGTTGTATTCGAGCGCCCGGTCAAACGGCTTGTTGGCCAGGCCCTGCGCCACCAGCCAGGTCAGCGCCAGGCTGACGGGCCACAGCAGCAGCAGCGGCGTGAGCATCCAGTCGAGGATTTCGCCGAACAGGGATCGCTGCTCTCGCTGGAATATTTTCAAGGCGTTCGCCGTGGCGGTTTTGAATGAAATTGGCCTCTAGCGCTTATCTATCAAGCGCTAGTAGCTATCATTTTTAAAGTATTCAATCGGCACGTCATGTCCGTCCACAGCATGTGCAACTGACGCGGCCAACGCCAATGCACCCGTGGAACTGGCTCCGCCAGGCCACCGGGTGCGTCCCCCTCCCGAAGGAGAGGGGGAAGGCGCGAAGCGACTCAGGGGGTGCTTCATATCAACCTGGAATCTTTTCCAAACAGTAGCCCAGGCCGCGCACGGTGGCGATGCGGATGGGGCCGCCTTCGATCTTCTTGCGCAGGCGGTGGATGTAGACCTCGATGGCGTTGTTGCTGACTTCTTCGCCCCACTCGCACAGGCGCTCCACCAGTTGTTCCTTGCTCACCAGGCGGCCCGCGCGCTGCAGAAGCACCTCCAAAAGGCCCAGCTCGCGCGCCGACAGCTCGATCATCTTGCCGTCGATGGTGGCCACGCGGCCGGCCTGGTCATACACCAGCGGGCCGTGTTTGATGGCGCTGCTGGTGCCGCCCATTCCCCGCCGCGTGAGGGCGCGCACGCGGGCTTCGAGCTCCTGCAGGCTGAAGGGCTTGGCCATGTAGTCGTCGGCGCCAAAGTCCAGGCCCTTCACACGCTCTTCCACGCTGTCAGCGGCGGTGAGGATGAGCACGGGCAAGGCGGAGCCTCGGCCGCGCAGCTTTTTGAGCACCTCCAGCCCGTGCATCTTGGGCAGGCCCAGGTCCAGGATGAGCAGGTCGAATTCGTTGTTGGTCAGGAGCGCTGCATCGGCCTCGGTGCCGCTGGCCACGTGGTCCACCACGGCTCCCGAGGCGCGCAGGGTGCGCAGCAGGCCATCGGCCAGCACCTGGTCGTCTTCGGCAATGAGAATGCGCATGCGTTGTCTCCTGGTGAGGTGGCGGCGGTCTGGTGCCGCGCCTGTGCTGTGATTTTAGGCGTCTGGCTCCCGCCTGGTCTTTGGTTTCGTGCAAGCTTGGGCGGGGACAATCACCGCCATGCACATCCTGCTCATTGAAGACGATCTGGACCTGGGACAAGCGCTGCTGCAGGCCCTGCAGCTGGAGGGCTTCACGGTGCAATGGCTGCGCAGCGTGGCCGCCACGCCGCCCGTGCCAGACGCCAACGAGATTGCCGCCGTGCTGCTGGACCTGACCCTGCCCGACGGCCAGGGCATGGCGCTGCTGCGCCACTGGCGGCGCGCGGGGCTCGCGGTGCCCGTGATCGTCATCACTGCCCGCACGGCGCTGCAGGACCGGCTAGACGGCTTGGACGCCGGTGCGGACGACTATGTGCTCAAGCCCTTTCACGTGCCCGAGCTGCTGTCGCGCCTGCACGCGGTGCTGCGGCGCAGCGCCCGCCAGGCCTGCGAGGAATGGACACTGGGCACACTGCGGATTGCGCCCCGGCGACATGAGGCCTGGCAGGGCGACGCCCTGCTGGCCCTGTCGCCGCGCGAGTTCCGCCTGCTGGTGGAACTGGCCCGCGAGCCCGGCACCGTGGTCGCCAAGAACGTGCTCGCCCAGCGGCTCGAACCGCTGGGCGATGCGCTGGACGCCGCCACGCTGGAGGTGCATATCTCCAACTTGCGCAAGAAGATTGGCGCCCAGCGCGTGGTCACGGTGCGCGGCGTGGGCTACCGGCTGCAGCCATGAAGTGGCCTGTCCTTGCACACGGCGCATGGAACCGCTGGTGGGGCCCCAGCCTCACGCGGCGCACCCTGCTGGCGCTGATTGCAGCCATGGGGCTGGTGTGGCTGGTGCTGCTGGCGCAGATGGCCTACACCCACTACGAGACCATGGGCACCAACCCGGGCGTGCGCCAGCTGGCACAGGGGCTGGCAGTGCCGCTGGCCTCCATGCCCGACCCGGTGGAAGCCCGCGCGCTGGTGCGCGGCACGGCACAGACGTTCAACGCCATGCGCCTGGACGTGGAACTGCTGCAGGGCGAGAAAGTCGTGCTGCAGCTGCAGGACACGCACGGGCTGCTGTTTCACAGCAGCGCCGCCGACCTCCCCGCCGTGGCCCTGGCCGGCCCGTCCGGCCACGCCAAGATGGTGATTGCGGGGCGCCCGCACTGGGCCGCGTGGGAAACCTCGGGCGCGTGGCGCGTGCTGGTGGCAGAGCCCCTGTTGTCCGACGCGCGCCTGCTCAGCTTCATGGGCGAAGACCTCGCGGCCTCGGTGCTGCTGGCGCTGCCCCTGGTGGGACTGCCGCTGTGGCTGGCCGTCCGCACGGGCCTGCGCCCACTGGCGCGGCTGGGTGCCCAGATCGCGGCGCGCTCTGCCCACGACCTGCGCCCCCTGCAGGACCTGCCCCCCCAGCGCGAACTGCGCGGGCTGGCCCAGGCATTCGACCACCTGCTCAACCGACTGCGCGCCCACCTGGCACGTGAGAAGGCGCTTGTGCACGACGCGGCCCACGAGCTGCGCACGCCCATGGCAGTCATTGCCACCCAGGCCCACGTGCTTCTCCAGGCGCCCGAGGGCCCCGCGCGGGCGCGGGCCTCTGAGGCGCTGATGCACGCCGTTGAGCGCGCGGCCCACCTGAGCGAGCAATTGCTCACGCTGGCTGCGCTGGAGGAAGCCCCGCCCCCCAGCGCCGAACGGCAGGACCTGATGGCCTTGCTGCAGGACTGCCTGGCGCAGCGCATGCGCTGGGCGGACGAGACGGGCGTGGAGCTGTTGCTCGAAGGGCCCGATGCCTGGGTGCTGGCCTTTGACCGCCAGCTGCTGTGGTCGGCGCTGGGCAATGTGCTGGACAACGCCCTCAAGCATGGCTGCGGACCGGGCGCCGGGCATGAGGTGCAGTTGCGCGTGAGCCAGGACGGTGGCGACGTGGTGGTCTGGGTTGCCGATGACGGCCCAGGCATCGAGGCCGGCGAGCAGACACGGGTCTTCGAGCGGTTCTGGCGTTCGCCACGCGCGCGCAGCAGCGGCTCCGGCCTGGGGCTCACCATCGCGCAGCAGGCCATGGGACACCTGGGCGGGCGGGTCACTGTCGGCACGGGCCTGCATGGCCGGGGCGTGGGCTTCACGCTGCGCTGGCCAGCTGAGACCTTTGGGTAGGCCCAAGGTTCGCGTTCCAACAATCGGGCATCTTTTCTTTGCGAGATGCCATGAACTTCCTGAATTTCCTTGCGGCGCGCGGCGCCATCCTTTCTCGTCGCCGCTGGCTGGCCGCAGCTGGCCTGGGCACCCTGGTGACAGCCTGTGGCGGCGGTAGCGACGATGGCGCTGACGCCTTGCTGGAGCGCCTGCAGTCCCAGGCCAGCAAGCTGGTGTCCCAAGGCGTTGTGGGTGCGGCCACCGGCTGGACGGATTCCACGCGCGCCCAGGTGGCGGTGGCCGGGCTGCGCAGGTTGGGCGGCACCGCCGCGCTGGAGCGCGGCGACCTGATGGCAATTGGCTCCAACACCAAGGCCATGACGGCGTGTGTGGCCGCCAGCGTGGTGGACCAGGGCCTGCTGCGCTGGGACAGCACGCTGGCGCAGACGCTGCCCGGCCTGGCCCGCGAGGCCCTGCCCGCCTACCAGGGCGTCACGCTGCGGCAGTTGCTGGACCACCGCGCGGGCGTGATGGCATTCAACAAGCCGGAGGATGTGGCGATGTTCCTCGGCGAAGTGGGCACCGACGTGCTCACCCGACTGCAAGAGCCCGCCGAAGTGGAGGACTTCTTCCTGCAGTGGCTGCTGCGCCAGGCCCCTGTCCGGGGCACGGGGGCCGACCCGGATTTTGCGTACTCCAACGCTGGCTATGCGCTTGCGGCCCGCATGCTGCGCGCCGCCACGGGGCAGGACTGGGCAGACTTGCTGCGCCAGCGCGTGGCCCAGCCGCTGGGCATCTCCCTGTTCGTCGGCGAGCCTTTGCGAAGGGGTAGCGACCAGCCCGCAGGCCATGCACTGGAAGGTGGGCAACTACAGCCCCAAAGCTTGGCCGGGGCGCCCGAGCGCGCATGGCTGGAAATCCTGAACCCAGCCGGCGCCGTGAGCCTGACCGCGCGGGACGACGCCCTGTGGCTGCAATGGCACCTGCACGCCCTCAGGGGTGACGCCACGCCCCTGCCCCGCAGTTACCTGCAGGGGCTGCAAGAGCTGGCACGCGCTCCTGCAAACCGCTATGCGCTGGGGTGGATCACGCACGCCATGCAGGGCGCAGGCTGGCTGTTGCACACGGGCGAAACCGGCGGGTTTCAGGCGTTGTCGCTGGTGGCCATGGACGGGTCGCGCGCCGCCTTTGCGCACAGCAACATCGCCACCGAGGACAGCATCGCGCTGCTGTACGAAAGCGTTTCTGTACTGCTGGCCTGAGAAGCGTTTCTGAAAGCGACTCGCCCCCGTCAGCGCGGATCGTGCGCGAGCAGCCTGCGCACCAGCGCCTGCAGGTCGGCCTGCAGCCGTGCCATGCCCTCGGGCACCTGCGCCAGCGTGCGCTCGTCCATGTAGAGCTTGCGGTTGATTTCGACCTGAACGCTGTGCCGGTGCTGCGCAGGGTTGCCATAGCGGCGCACCAGCTCCACGCCTTTGTAGGGGTGGTTGTATTCCACGCTGTAGCCGCACGCGCGCAGGTGATCGCAGATCAGTGCGGACAGCGCAGGGCTGGCCGTGGTGCCGTCGCGGTCGCCCACCACGAAATCGGCGTGTTCGAGGCCCGGAAACTCGGTGGCAAAACGCCCGGCCACGGCGGGCATGGAATGGCAGTTGAGGTGGATGCTGTAGCCGTGGCGTGCATGGGCGGCATCGATGGCCTGGGCCACTGCCGCGTGGTAGGGGCGCCAGCATTGGTCGATGCGCGCACGCACTTCGGCCACGGTGAGCTGGCGGTGGTAGATGGGCTCACCCTCGTCGGTGAACTTCCAGATCAGGCCCTTGCCCAGGCGCACCTTGCTGAGCACCTTGGGATCGGTGGAGATAGGGTCGGTCCATTCGCCGTCGATCAGGCTGGTATCCAGCTCGGTGGTGTCGCGGTTGGCATCCAGGTAGATGCGGGGGAAGTGGGCCTCGACCCAGGCCACGCCCAGCGCCGGGGCAAAGGCGTAGATTTTTTCGACGTGGGTGTCTTCCGCACGGCGCAGGGTGGCCAAAGCGAGGGCAGAGCCAAAGTCGGCGGGGTACTGAGTGCCGCTGTGGGGAGAGTCAAGCACCAGCGGTGTACTGCCGGACACCGCAGTGACGGTGGCAGATGGTTGCGTGGCCTGCCCGGGTGAACCGGTGACTCCCGGTTGGGCGTGCTGAAAGCGGTGGTGGATCAGTTTCAAGGCTGAATGCATAGGCAGAGTGTGCGCAAAATGGGGCGGCTGGCCTAGCCGTCCAGACCGGGCGAAGACCATGGTTATCCCTGTGACGGTCTTCCCCGGCTATGGCCGCCGGGCCCGCGGGCCCGGTGTGGGTTCAATCGAGCACCACCTTGGCGTAGGCGGCAACACCCTTCATTTTCTCGATCTCACGGGCGATCTGTGCGGTGAATTCCTTGGAGGTTGTACCGGAGGGGTACAGGCCCTGACCCGCCAGGCGCTCGCGCACGGCAGGTTCCTTGAGGGCCTGGGCCACGGCCTGCTGGATGCGGTCTATGGCCGCGGCGGGCGTCCCCGCCGGGGCCACCATGCCAAACCAGGAGGGCTCGTTGGCCTGTTTGTAGCCCACCGCAGCATAGGTGGGCACATCGGGCAGGACTTCCAGCCGCACCGGCCACGACACGGCCAGCGCCCTGAGCTTTCCAGCCTTGATGTGGGGCAGCGAGGAAGCCACCTGGTCAAAGTACACCCCCACCTGGCCAGCCAGCACGTCGTTGATGGCCGGACCCGCACCGCGGTAAGGGATGTGAACCATGGAGACACCTGCGCTGCGCTTGAACAGCTCGCCCCACATGTGTCCGATGGTGCCGTTGCCCGGAGTGGCATAAGCCACTTTGCCGGGGTTGGCCTTGAGATAGCTCACCAGCTCGGCGAGGTCCTTGACGGGCAGGACGGCCGGGTTGACCACCACCACGCCGGGCGCTTTCACAATCTCGGTCACGCCCACAAAGTCCTTGATCGGATCGTAAGGCAGCTTGCTGTACACGGCGGGGTTCACGCCGTGGGTGGACAGCGTGGCCACGCCCAGGGTCAAACCGTCCGCAGAGGCCCGCGCCACTTCAGCCATGCCGATGGAGCCGCCTGCGCCGCCCCGGTTTTCCAGCACCACGGGCTGCTTGAGGATGCGGGCCAGTGACTCCTGCAAGCTGCGGGCGGTGATGTCGGTAGCCCCGCCGGGGGGGAAAGGCACGATGATACGCAGAGGCTTGACCTCTTGCGCCAAGGACATTCCAGGAACGAAAGATACAGCGGCCAGCGCTGAGAGCATGTGACGGCGTTGCATGGGTTCTTCTCCTATAAGGAGCCACAAGGTTAAGTGAGGCATACACAACCGCCAAGCAATGGATACGCCTGATAACATTCCATTGTGGAATGATTAAATCCAGCAACCATGTCCTCTCTTCGTCGGCTGTCGCCCCCTTTGCACCTGTTGCGCGCGTTTTCCATGGTCACGCGGTTTGGCAGCGTCTCGCGCGCTGCCGAGGCCTTGCACCTCACGCAAAGCGCGGTCAGCAAGCAGGTCAAGGAGCTGGAGGGCTGGGTGGGCGTGGCATTGTTTGAGCGCAGCCGCAAGCGCTTGGCGCTGACGCCCGCGGGCGAACGCTACGAGAAAGCCGTGCGCGCGGTGCTGGCGCAGCTGGAGGCCGCCACCCTGGAGCTGATCACCAGCGACGATGGTGGCGGGGCGCTGCACCTGTCCAGCCTGCCCACGTTTGCGGCCAAGTGGCTCATCCCGCGCCTGCCGCAGTTCCAGCAGCTGCACCCGCAGGTCACGCTGCACTTCGTGCCCTACGTGCACAGCTACGACTTCGAGCGGCCCGAGCTGGACTGCTCCATCCTGTTCGGTGAAGGCCACTGGCCCGGCGCACACGCGCACTACATCACGGGCAATGAGGTCGCCTTGATCGCCCCGCGCACCCGCGTGGCCGACTGGACCATCGACACGCCAGGCGATGTGGCCCACCACACACTGATGCGCCACGTGACGGTGCCCGAGGCCTGGCTGCGCTGGAGCGAGACACACGGGGTGGAGTCCCTCATCGACCCGCTGGCCGGGCCGCAGTTCGACCAGTTCCAGACCATGATCCGCGCGGTGATGGCCGGCATGGGCCTGGCGCTGGTACCGCGCTGCTTGGTGCAGGATGAAATCACGGCGGGCCTGGTGCGCGAGCCCCTTGCCGACCATCCGCTGCGCGGCGGCTTCCGCAGCGACATGGGCTACTGGTTTTGTTACCCCGAGGGCCGCACGCAGCTGCAGGCGCTGCAGTGCTTTCGACAGTGGTTGCTGGCGTGTGAGTCGCCCGGGGGTGAGACAGTGCTTTCGCCACCCACACCGGGTGCCGGGCCGATCGCGCTCGCTCCGCGGTGACGCCTTGCTGACGACAGGCCGTCGTCAACATGGGTTGACGAGAGAGATATTCGTCAACCATAGTTGACGAATGCAAGCGCCACCCGCACTCCCCTCACCCGACAACCCCGAGGCCGCGCTGGCTGCCGTAGTCGCCTTGCGGCTGATGGCCGACCGGCTGGAAGCCGCCGCCGTGGCTGCGGCGCTGGAGCAAGGGTGGTCGTGGGCACAGATTGCCCAGGCCCTGGGCGTGAGCAAGCAGGCAGCGCACAAGCGCCTGTCACCCCACATGCCCCAGGCCCCACAGCGCCCCCGTTCTTGAGAAGGAGTTATCACCATGTTTCGCCAATTGCAGCACCGCTTCCAGAGCATGCGCACCCTGAGCCGCCTGTGCACCGGCGCCGAGGCACATGCCCGCGCAAGCGGCCAAGCCGCACCGGGGGCAGAGCATTTTTTGCTGGCCGCCATCGACCTTCCCGATGGGTCGGCCCGGCGTGCGCTGGAGAGCGTGGGCGTCGCACCCGCCGCCGTGCGGGATGCGATCGAGCAGCAGTACCGCGATGCGCTACGCAGCGTGGGGCTGGATGCAACCCTGCCGCAGGCGCCAGCCCTCGCGCCACCGGCCCCGGGCCTCTACCGGGCACAGCCATCGGGCCAGGAGGTCATGCAGACGCTGGCGCGCTCCCGCAAGAGCCAGGGCGGCCCCCTTCTGGGCGCCCACGTGGTGGCAGCGGTGGCCACCATGCCGCACGGCGTGGCGGCACGCACGCTGCGTGCCATGGGCATTGACGCTGACCAGCTGGTGGCAGTGGCGCAGGCCCAGGTGTCAACGGCAACAGCAACCGCAACGGGTACAGCCGACTAGCCGGGTTCAGCGCATCAACATGCCCGCCCCATCGCCGCCCGCATAGGCTTCCAGCCCAATCGCCACCACAGTGGCCACGTCATGGCCCACTTCGGCCCGGAACTCGGCCTCCGCCTGCGCCACAGCATCGCGAAACGCCTGCAGCCAGGCCAACCCCGTGGACGTAAAACACACGCGGCGGGCGCGCGCGTCCAGCGGGTCGGCCTCGCGCGTGACCAGGCCCCAGGCCTCGCACTGATCCACCAGGTTGGCCATGGCCTGCTTGGTCATGCCCGCGCGCTGGGCCAGGTCGGTCAGTCGGTCGCCCTGCAAGGCCAGGTGCCGGGTGATGTGCACATGCGCGGCCGTCACCTGGTCGCGCGCCGCCAGGTTGGACAGCGCCAGCGGCACCTCCACATTGCGCGCCATGAGCTGCAGCACGCGCGCGTCAAAACGCCGCATGGCGTGGCCGAACAGGCGACCCAGGTGGGTCTGGCGCCAGCCGTCTTCGGCAGGGGATGGAAGGGGCAAATCAGGCATCACCGAATTGTCAGGCAAACTGACTAAATTATCCTTGAAGACCTTGCAACAGCTCGCATAAACTACTGTTCAAGCATCCAGCCTGTGATTAATCGCAGAGCAGTGCAAACATCCAACCTGTTGTTTTTCAAGGAGTTTCTCATGGACGTCGCAGTCAAAGGCACCAACCCCGCATTGCCCGTGAACACCGAAAAGGCCAAGGCCCTGGCCGCCGCGCTCGCCCAGATCGAGAAGCAGTTTGGCAAGGGCACGATCATGCGCCTGGGTGAAGGTGAGGTGATCGAGGACATCCAGGTTGTCTCCACCGGCTCGCTGGGCCTCGATATCGCGCTGGGCGTGGGCGGCCTGCCCCGTGGCCGTGTGGTCGAAATCTATGGCCCGGAATCGTCGGGAAAGACCACGCTCACGCTGCAGGTGATTGCCGAGATGCAGAAGCTGGGCGGTACCTGCGCGTTTGTGGATGCCGAACACGCGCTGGATGTGCAGTACGCCCAGAAACTGGGGGTGCAACTGTCCGACCTGCTGATCAGCCAGCCCGACACCGGCGAGCAGGCGCTGGAAATTGTGGACAGCCTGGTGCGCTCCGGCGCCGTGGACCTGATCGTGGTGGACTCGGTCGCCGCGCTCACGCCCAAGGCCGAAATCGAAGGCGAGATGGGCGACGCCCTGCCCGGCCTGCAGGCCCGCCTGATGAGCCAGGCGCTGCGCAAGCTGACCGCCACGATCAAGAAGACCAATTGCATGGTCATCTTCATCAACCAGATCCGCATGAAGATCGGCGTGATGTTCGGCTCGCCCGAAACCACCACCGGCGGTAACGCGCTCAAGTTCTATGCCTCCGTGCGCCTGGATATCCGCCGCACCGGCACCATCAAGAAGGGCGACGAAGCCATCGGCAACGAAACCAAGGTCAAGGTGGTCAAGAACAAGGTGAGCCCACCCTTCAAGACGGCCGAGTTCGACATCCTGTTCGGCGAGGGCATCAGCCGCGAGGGCGAAATCATCGACATGGGCGTGACCGCCAAGATCGTGGAAAAGAGCGGTGCTTGGTACGCCTACAACGGCGAAAAAATCGGCCAGGGCCGCGACAACGCGCGTGAGTTCCTGCGCGAGAACCCCGACCTCGCCCGCGAGATCGAGAACAAGGTGCGCGAAGGCCTGGGCATTGCGCTGCTGCCTGGCGCACTGCAGGCCCCTGCCGCCACTGCGGACGAGTGAACTCCGAAGTTTCAAGAAAAATTGGCTGCTAGCGCTTGATTGGCGAGCGCTAATAGCTATCAAATTTGAAGCAAATAGATTCATGGGATTCACCACGCTCTCGCTCAAGGGCCGGGCCCTGCGCCTGCTAAGCCAGCGGGAGCATTCCCGCAGCGAGCTGGCCGCCAAGCTCGCGCCCCATGCAGAGAGCCCCGAGGAGTTGGCCGCCCTGCTGGACCTGCTGGTGGAGCAGGACTGGCTGAGCGACCAGCGCGCGGCCCAATCCCTGGTGCACCGCCGTGGCCCCCGCCTGGGTGCAGCCCGCCTCGTTCGGGAACTGCGCAACCGGGGAGTGGCCGATGAGCTGGTGCGCGAGGCCACGGCCCCGCTGCTGGCCACCGAGGTGCAGCGTGCCCGAGAGGTATGGCAGCGCAAGTTTGGCCAGGTGCCGCTGGACATGAAAGAACGCTCGCGCCAGGTCCGCTTCCTGATGGCACGCGGCTTCACGATGCATGCCATCCAGAAAGCCATTGGTGGCGATACGGACGGCGACACGAATGACGAGAACCCTTGCGCCACCTGACCCAACCGGGCAGCGTCCGCAAGCTAGGCCAGGCCAGCCCCGGTCAGCGCTGTGTTGTCAACTCTGCAGAGGTACTGCTGGCTGAGGGTGCCGCAAGCACCTCGGGTGGCAAGGGTACCCACCGGGCATCCAGGCCATTGGGGTCCACCACATACACGATGGCCTGCCCCGAGCCTCGGTCGCTCAGGATGCCCGTGATCCATGGGGCATGTGCGGACACGCTGCCCGGCACAGGGTGCACGCTGTCCTGCGACACCACGCCCACCAGACGCTCCACCAACAGCACCACCGGGCGGCCTTGGCTCTTGACCACGACCGCCACGGCCCGCCGAGGGTCGGCCAATGCAGACAGGCCCGCAATGCGGCAGGCGTCATAGGCGGGCGCCATGCGGGTGCCGCCTTCGTGGGCAATCTCCAGCATGCCGGCCAGCTGCGCCGGGCCCGGCACCTGCACCAGGCGCACGGCCGAGATGGCCTGCTGCACGTGCATGCTGTCAATGGCCAGCAGCAGGGCGCCACAGGCCACCACACCATAGCGGCGCACATTGCCGCCCGCCCCCTGCACAGATGACTGCGGCAAGGCCAGGGCACCGCCGCTGGCCACGGCGGGCTGCACGGGCATCAGCAATACGGAGTACACGGGTTCTCGGTATCCATCGTCGCGCTTGAATTCCCGGTATCCGGTGCTGACCGCCACACCCGCCAGATAGTCCCGCCCTTGCCAGTGCACGCGCTGCGCGGTGGCGGGCAGGACCGACGCAGTCGCCGCAGAGGACGTTCTTGCGCCTTGCCCGGGCTGCCGCCCTGCAGCCGCTGGTGGCACTGCGGCCCGTGCAATATCCGCCACAAAAGGCAATACAGGTCGCGCACCGCCCTGAGCGGCATCCATGCCATCCTCGTCGGCGCTGGCTAGCACGCGCCCCTGCGCATCGGTGAAGAAGCCGCGCATGCCCTGGCCCTGCGACAGTGCGTCGCGCAGCATGGCCTTCAGCTCGGTGGCGCAGTTGAAGGCCAGCGCGATGCCGCCCACCACCGGGCCGCCCGGCGCAGCGCGCAGCGCGGCGCAGTACACATAGGCGGGCAAGCCATCGGCCAGCGCCTGGGGCTGCATGGGCGACACGGCGTAGGCCTGCGAACCTTGCAAGGCCAGGGTGCGCCGGACCAGGTCGGCATCCAGCTGCAGGTCGGCGGGCAGCGTGTTGGCATCGCAGGACACGGCCACCACGAGCCCCTGGCGGTCAAACAGCGCCACGCGCCGGTACACCGTGTAGAGGCTGTTGAGGTGCGCGAGGATCTGTGCCGCGCGCTGTGCTGCAGCGGCGGATTGCCCGGGCGCGCCCCGCGCCTGGATGTCACCCAGCGCATGGGCCAGTTCTTCGGACAGCGCCCACCAGCGGCAGTCGTTGGCGCGTTCGTAGAGGTTGCGGTCCATGATGCGGACCGCCAGGCCCGCATGGGCCTTCATCTCGGCGCGGCGCCCTGCCAGCAGCAGTCCGCGCAGTTCCTGGATGGCACCGTCGAAGACGGCAATGGTGTCCTTGCCCGTGCGCCCGATCTGGTCAAACACGGCATGGATCGACGAGCCTGCACTCACTGCCGATTCGGCCACCTTGCCATTCCAGATCACGCGGGTAAGCCCTTCTTCGATGGCGCGGGCGCGTTCCACAATGGCGCGCAGCATGGGATCGTCCACCTCCATGCGCGCTGCCTCAGCCGTCGCCGGCGCGCCACCGCCCCCTGCCGACTCCTGCATACCTTGCTCGCCCTTGAACGCCGCATCCAGCCGCACCAGCGCCACCGCCCGCCAGGGCAGGCCTTGGTAGCCCTGGTAGCCCCGGGTGGTGCGCGCCTGCGCCAGGTAGTCGTGGCCCCGGTGGGTGCAGGGGCGGGCGTCAAGCGACTGCAGAGAGCCAGTGACCACGACCTCGCCCATTGAGAATTCAGCGGGCTTGCTGGACGCAATGACACGATCACTGCCATCCACGAGCAGCAGCGCCACGCGGTCCTCGGGGTCGCGCAGGTCGGCAAAGATCGACTCCAGCTCGGAATGGAGTCCAAAGCGCAGCACCACGGCCCCGCAGGCGCGCCCCTGCGCCGATACAACGCGGTGCGCATACAGCAGCAGATCGCCTTCGCCGGGATACCAGTCCGAGGCACCGTAGTGCTCGCCATAACCGGGCCTGTCCATCGCACCCCGCCACCACGAGGGTTCCTGCACAACCAAGGCCTCGGTCACCGGCCGGTCTTGCAGGCCCAGCAACGGATGGGCACAGTCATCCAGCAGCAGGATGTCGTCATAGACGGTGTATTTGGCGCGGTACTCTTGCAACCGCTGGCGCAGCAGCGTGGCGGCATCGGGGTCGCCTTGGACTGCCGCAGCCTCCACAAAAGCCACCAGCGGTCCATCGGTGGCGATGAAGCCGACATCGGCCGTGCGCTCGAAAAGGTTGCGCACCAGAATATCGATGGCCACCTGGGCGCGGGACGCCAGGTCGACCATACGGTTGCTCAGGTGGGTGGTGGCAATGTGCTCCACCATCTCCTGGGCCAGCGTAGCGAACGCGGTACGCGTCTGGTCCAGGGTATGCAGGAAACCCGCCGCCTCGCCCGGGCACACGATGCGTGCAGTGGTGTCGATGACCTCCCAGCGAAGATCCAGGCGCTGCAACGCAGCTTCGAGCTTCTGCAGCGACCGCATCTGCGGCGCCACGATGTCATAAGACAATGGAAAACCCATCAGCCCCCCCAAACATACGGCGTGCGCCAGTGGGCCTGGCGTGGTCAGCGGTCTGGAATCAGCT
>NZ_CAXUPT020000014.1:0-136880 GCF_964252975.1 Acidovorax sp. LjRoot38
AAGGCGTCAGCCGAGCGGAGCGAGGGAACGATGGAAGCCCGTCAGGGGCGAAACCCCGCAGGGGGTTCGATGCGCAGCACGACAGCGCGACCGGCCATCTCCCAGAGGGCTGGGGATGCCCAGGGAGTCCAAGCACACCATGATCACGGCGTCAGCCGACAGCACTGCCACCGCAGGAGCGACGTCGCCCAAGGCGGACTCCATCACGCAGTTTCAGAACAGGCAGATATGCATGCTCACTACCTGCCGCTATCTCCCGAATTTCCTGGCGAGTTCGTCCAGTCTCATAAATCTGCGATCCTGGAGTAGGTTCGGCACTGCTTGACCGATGGCATCAAGGCATCGGCGTAGCTCCGGCGATAGCCACGATGGCTGGTCGCCCAAGATGACGGATAGCAGTTGCAGCGCGTTCTCGGGAAAACGGGCGCATAGGCCAGATTCCTGCAACCGATGAATCACATAGTCGGGGTGCTGAACTGGACGCAACCAATTTCCAATCGTCGCCATCGCTGACGGGAACTCACCACCTGCCGCGACGCACAGACGAGCCAGCGACTCCGCGCTTGCGCCCGATGCCTGATCATTGGACTTCGGCCAGATCCTTTCCCAGAACGGTAAGACCCGGTTCTTCCAGTAATCCTCGCGCTGATCACCTGCACCTTCCAGCGCGCGCACTAAGGCTCTAGCCGATTCGCGCAGGCCATCAGCGGGAAGTGCGCGGATGGCAGTAGCCAGTTGCGCTACTGTGAAAGTGTCTCCGGGATCGAGTGCTGCGAATGTCAGGAACGCCGTGAACTGCTCATTGTGCGTGCCCAGTTGCGCATAGTGATTCACAGTGTCGAGAAAGACCGGCTTGATCGCTTCCATCAACGGGCGATACAGCCGTGGTGACCAAAGGAAGCCTTCCCAAGTTGCCTGTGCTTCGATTTCCGAACGGTTCCAGTCAAGCAGTGGCAAAAGATGCTGCTCCGACCAAACTTTATCCACCCTGAACAATGAGAGAGCATGGGCCGACAGCAATACCCGACCGTGCCTGAACTTGGCGACCTGCGTATCGCAAAGCTCCGTAAAGATGGGCTTGATGAGTTCCGGCAGCCCCTGCCCATCATTCAGTTCTTGGCGATACCACCAATCCAGCAATGCTTGCGTCACGTGGCCGACGGGATGATTGATGGCACGGGAGACCGGATCGTCAGTGTCGCCATCGTCCTCGAAATCCAAGCCCAAGATGCGCTGAGCAAGCGTTAGAAAGTGATCTTCATGACCGTTGAAGGTTTTCGCCACGGCTTGCAGCCACCAACCGATGCCGCGAGACAAGGTTTGCATCAAGTCATCAGGGGCACCGGCGACAACTGGAGCCATGAAGTGCCACGAACGGTCGCGCAGCTTTGCTTCCGCCCAGGCTTGCAGCGCATCGCGCCAGCGTTCGCCCGGCCAATTGTCTTGCTGCGCGAGTTTGCACAAGGCGTAGGCCGTTGCCTGAAACATCTCCGAGCACAGCTTGCGCCAATCGTCTTGCTGCGAGTCTTCCAGAACGGGATGTGCCAACAGATAGTTCAGCACCTCACGCCTCATGCGCGGAATAGGAGTGAATGGCTTCCACGGATCGCGGTCACCGACCCAGCCGCCTCCCATCCAGATGGGAAATTCGTCACTCTCATCCGATGCAAGCTGCCACGGGTTCTGTGCTGAGAGAGTATGGAGCCGTGATTGTCCTGCTTCGCTGAGGGTTGCGCCTGCTTGGACTATCTTCGCAAGCCGCAGCCATACACTGTGATCAACGATGTTGTTCCAAGCATCAGAATCGATATCGTCGCGATACAGATCGCGGGGCGGTCCAGACAGAACGGCCTGTTCCAGCTCGGCCAGCAGCGCTGTGTCCAGTTGCGATGCCAAAGAAACCAGCAGGCGCATGGTTTCGCGCATGGTCTCTTCCGACCAAAGCCACCGCCTACCATCCGCCAACAGCCAGTCGAGAGCTTGCCGAAGTGAAATGACACGCCCCTGTGTTGCGGCAAACAGCGCGAGACGTCGAAATACCGGATACGCCCCGTGCGTCCAGGTCTCAGCCACGATGCGTGCCCGTTCCGGCGACTTCGCCGCGATGGCCAACCACGCATCGCGGGTCAGTTCGATCAGCGCCGTCCAGTCGTGAAAGTCCTTGTTCTGTGAGTGTTCTGAAATCGAAGGTTGATGGATATACGAATGATCGTTTTCACTATCCACTCCGCCAAGCTCACGCATCAAATCGAGCGCGTCGCGCAGCAGGGCACTGAAATCGTCCAGCAGTTCCGGCAGTGCCGCCGTCCACTGTTCATTCTTGGGCAGGTCGCGCAGGCCGGAGTGAACGTGGTCTGACGCCAGTACGACTTCCCATTCCACAATGCCCTTGATGCGATCCTGCGCTTCGTCGTCATCGTCCGCATCAGACCAGCGGAATGGCTCGCGCAATGACAAGCAAGGGGTCAATACTTCTCGAAGAGCCAAGCGCACGCTGGCAGTCAACCCATCGCGCTTGAATTGATCGTGCCACTGATACAGACTGAGATCACGCAGCCCGGATCTCACATGCCCGTTGAGCAGCAAGCGCCAGAGCGTTCGCATCGCGGGACGGGGAATGGCGTTCGGTGCATTCGCTCGAATGCGATCCAATTCGGTGGAGTTGCCATCGTTGGCGAGTTTGTCTAGTTCGTCGAGACGATGTTCGATCAACCAGACCAATTGATTGTGCAGGTGGCCGCCGCTCTTGATCAGCCAGATCAACAGCTTCGGGTCGTCGAGGTGACGGAGCAGCCAATGGGCCAGTTGGGACATCACCGCATCCCATCCACTGCTGCGATGCCCGGCATCGACAATCCTCATCCATGGCGCAAGCGGGTATGGAGTGGGCCTATTGATCAAGCTGTAGGCGAGCTTGTCGTCCACAGCAGTTTGGGGCGGCACACTGAATCGTCCCAAGTCAGCATGGCAATAGAGTTCCTCACTCAACGGCTCTAGCCAGTCCAGCGAGGGCACGGGGTCGAGTTCTGCGAACCGCTTTGCGGGCAAACCGCCCGGATCGCTCAACGCCCATAGCATCCGCCCGACGAAATCGTCCTGCTTCGTGCTCACCAGCGGGCGGGCGATGGCGCATTCGACGACGATACGCTCCTTGCCGCGCACACCGTCGCGGTAGGTGTTCGCCCAGGCGCGCAGGGTCTTGTGAAGATAGGCGTGGTGCTGATGCTCGCGGTAGAGGATGGGCGTGACATTCTTTGCCTTCCATTCGCTAGCGCGATCCACCTCCTTCCCTTTGGAATAACTGCCGAATGCGAACATCTCCGGCGGAGATTCCCCCAGTAGACGGTCGGCGGCCAACGCATCCATCATGTAGCGCAACACCGGATCGTTGATGCTGTAGCCAACGAAGCAAACCGTGAAATTTCGGAACAACTCGCTCACAAAGCGCGCGGCCCAGCGTTCTGTCAGGTAGGCCAGCCCAAAGTCTCCGCTGGAAACCACGAGCCGATCCAGATCGCCTGCCGTTGCCGTAACGGGCAACAGGCCGTGCAGATACACCAAGCCATCCCATCGGGTCTTCGGCACTGGGAGTAGGGGTGCCTTGAAGTCTGGAAACGACAGCGATTTCGCAGTCCTGACTTCCTCGAACAAGCGGTCGAAGTTGGTTGTGATGAGTCGTGTGCGGCCCTCGCGGTTCTGTGCCAGCGTCAGCAGGGCTTCGTGTGTGACCATCGCATTCGGAGCCGTAAGGTTTGGCGTCAGAATTTTCGCCAGTTCACTGCGCGCTTTCCCTCGGCCACCGACGAAATCCGCTTCCAACAGGCCAATGGCGGTGTCGAACTGCCCGGCCTTGATTGCAGACTGCTGTACCGGATTTGGGGTGACCGAAAGGGCTTGATAGAGCTTGTCCACCAGACCAGAAAAGCCGGGTAGCCGCGCGGGGTAGGAAATGCCCGCGCCGCAGAAGAACACTACACACCCGTCTTCGTGAGCCTGCAAGAGCCTTTCGGGAATATCAGGGCCGTGACGAACAAACTGCATCTCAAGTGACATCCGCTAACAAGTTAATGGATCATGCCATCATCCAACCAAACTGGAATAGACAGACTAGCTCGGGTCGATCTAGACAGCGGGATCGATGCCGATGCACGACCAGATTTCCGAGACACTGTCTGGGAAATTGAGCATCGCTGTCATGCGACGGCAGCAGCGATCACCCGGCAGCGACAGGATCCGTGCCTCAGCTTGCCGCCGAGGGTTGTGTGTTCAGGCCCGGAACATCTGACGGGAAATCCGCCAGACACTGTCTGGCGAATGCTCGGCGGGGCTATCCATTCCGGTCAGGCCGCCACCGCGATACCCGCCACATGCGTGCGCCGCGCGGGCCGCACCACGATCTCAACCCGCTGATCCAGCGCCACCAGCGCCTGCATCAGCCGCTCCAGCGAGATGTTCTGGAGCTTGTAGCGGCGCACCTGGGACACCTTGGGCTGGGTCATGCCGGTGATCGCCGCCGCTTCCACCTGGCTCAGGCCGCGTTGCTCTATCAGGGTGTTGAGCTTGAGGGCGAGCGCGGCCTTGGCCGTCAGTTCCTCGGCATCGTCGAAGCCCAGGTCTGCCAGCACGTTGTCGGTGCCTTCGGGATGGTCGATACGGGTCATCATCTATCTCCCGCTCGCCCCATAGCGGGCGAGCACTGCTTTCAGCCGCTTCTCGATCAACTCCACGTCCGGCTGCGGCGTGGCAATGCCGGACTTGGACTTCTTCTGGAACGCATGCAGCACATGCACTGCGTCGCCGACCTTCACGGTGTAGACGGCCCGGAAGGTATCCCCCCGGTGGTCTTCCACCAACTCGTACACGCCGGAACCCAGCCCCTTCCAGGGCTTGGCCGAATCCGGCGTGCTGCCCAACTGGACGATGAACAAGGCCACGCCCATGTCTTTCTGCACGTCGATGGGAAATTCCTTGAAGTCCTTTTTCGAGGAGCCTTCCCAATACAGCAGCTTGCGTTCAGGGTTCATGATTATATCCGTTCGGGTATATATTGCAAGCGCCCGGATTGTCGTGACAGTGGCACGACAATCCGGGCTGGCGGCTCAAGCGGTCACGGCCTCGGTCGGCGCGTTACGCCGGATGCCCGCGATGGCCTGGCGCCGGTTGGCCACCAACTCGGCCGCCTCGCGCACCGGCTTGTCCTCGGTGTGGACGTAGCGCATGAACATCGCCACGGTCTTGTGAGCCGTCAGGGCCATGCCGACCTTAACCGGAATCCCCGAGTTGGCAATGTCGGTCGCCGAGCGGTGGCGGATGCCATGCGTGCCCACGTGGCTCACACCGGCGCGCTTGAGGATGCGCGTCCAGCCGCCGTAATACTCGCCCGTGGTCATGTGCAGCCCCGGATGGTTCGGCGAGGGGAACACGTGCGGGCAGCCGTCCTGGCGCGGCGCGGTGGACAGCAGCCGGTAGGCTTCCTCACTCAAGGGCTTGGACATGCCGCCGGTCTTGCTGTCGGGCCAGACCACGCGCCGGTTCTCCAGATCCACCCAATCCCATTGCAGAGTGATGATCTCGGAGCGGCGGCCAGCGAACTCGAATTGCAGCCGGATGGCCAGCGGCAGAATCGCATGATCCAGGCCCAGCCCGTCGGTTTCCAGATAGTCGAGATACTGGAACAGCTTGCCCATTTCCTCATCGCTGATGAGGTGGGTGGCCTGGCCGCTGGGGTACATCGGGACGTGGCGGCAAGGGTTGGTGCCGTCTGGCCGGTAGCCCCACACCTCGGCCAGGTTGAACATCTTGCGCATCACGCTGAACGTGCGGTTCGCGTCGGCGGGCTTGTGCGCCATCTTCTTCATCGCCGTGGCCACGTCCGGGCGCTTCACATCCTGCACCTTCATGCGACCCAGCATCGGGACGATGTTGCGGTTGATGCATTTTTGGTAGCCGGCCTGCGTGCTGGGCTTGTTGCGCTGCTTGGAGTGATCCTCCATGAACTTCTCGCACAATTCCTTGACCGTGGGGGCAGCACGCGCGGCAGCTTTGGCCCCGCCGGGGTCGCCGCCTCGACGAACCTCGGCCAGCCACTCCTGCGCTAGCGAGCGGGCCTGCTCGACGGTCAACTCCCCGAACAAGCCCAGGGCAGGCTTGCGGCGCTCGCCAGCGTTCGTGCGGTACTGGAGCATGAACACCTTGCGGCCCGCTGGTGTAATCTTGCACAGGAAGCCGGGCACCAGCGTGTCCCGGAGTTCGACGGCCTGCGCCTGGGGTTGCGCCGTATCGACGGCGGATTTGGTGAGTTTGATTTTGGCCATGATGACTCCTCAAAAGACCCGTTTTGCAAGGGCCACATGGGAGCCATGAGGACACAAGCCGGGTCAGGTTTCAGAAAGCACCGGCATATGATGAACGCGCCTAAGTTATTGATAAACCTGCTATATCGGGCTTTGGCGTAGTCCGGCAAAGTTCGGTGCTGGAGTCATCGTGAAACGAAAAAACCGCCCGAAGGCGGTTTTTTGTTCTGTAAAGCAGTCCGAGGAAAGCTTCGCAGGGAGAAGGATGCCAGCCCGAAAGCCGCCATCCCTCCAGAGCCCAACCAGCTTAACGCTTGGAGAACTGCTTGGCGCGGCGTGCGGAATGCAGACCGACCTTCTTACGCTCGACTTCACGGGCATCACGCGTCACGAAGCCAGCTTGGCTCAGGACGGGCTTGAGGGATGCGTCGTAGTCGATCAAAGCACGGGTGATACCGTGGCGGGCAGCACCAGCCTGGCCGGATTCACCACCACCGTGCACGTTGATCTGGATGTCGAAGGTTTCGACATGGTTGGTCAACGCCAGGGGTTGCTTGGCAATCATGATCGAGGTTTCGCGGCCGAAGTAGGACTGGATGTCCTTGCCGTTCACCGTGATCTTGCCGGAGCCTTTTTTCAGAAACACGCGGGCGACGCTGGACTTGCGACGGCCGGTGCCATTGTTCCATTCACCAATCATCTCAAGGCTCCTTAGATTTCCAGCACTTTGGGCTGCTGGGCGGTGTGGGGATGCTCAGCACCACCGTACACCTTGAGTTTCTTGATCATCGCGTAGCCAAGGGGGCCCTTGGGCAGCATGCCCTTGACAGCCTTTTCCAGCGCGCGGCCGGGGTGCTTGGCTTGCATGTCGCGGAAGTTCGTGGCCGTGATACCGCCGGGGTAACCCGAGTGGCGGTAGTACACCTTGTCCAGGGACTTGGTGCCGGTGACCTTGAGCTGGGCGGCGTTGATGATGACGATGAAGTCACCGGTATCGACGTGAGGCGTGTAAATGGCCTTGTGTTTGCCGCGCAAACGGAGAGCAACTTCGCTGGCTACTCGTCCGAGGACCTTGTCGGTCGCGTCAATCACAAACCACTCGTGCACAACCTCAGCGGGCTTTGCGCTGAAAGTAGTAGTCATGAGTTTTCTCTTCAAAAGAGGGTTTGGCGGGTCCTTTTCCACGGTCGGTGCTTCTCTGAAGGAAGCCTCTTAGGTGGCGTAAAGTCTTCGCCGCGGGACCACAAAAGCGCTGCGAAGCCCGCGATTATACGAATTTGCAGGCCTGTGGCGCAAGCCCGTAGCCGGAAAGCAGCCCACGGCCCCCTCGCCCACGGCTAATTGGGGGTCTGCCGGCGGCGCTGCTCGTCGGCTTCGTAGCGGCGGCGGTTCTCCACGCAGATGGGCTGATTGGCCTGGGACGGCTTCTGGCATTCCTGGTGGATGCACATGGGGCGTGCGAGGAAATTGGCATCTGCACAGGCCTCTTGCGGGCTGGGCACACGCGGTGGTGGCGGGCGGGGCTTGGGCTCGGCCACCACGGGGGGCGGTGGCGGGGGCGGCTCCTCATGCACCACGATCGGGGTCGGAGCCGGCTCAGGGGCGGCCCGTCGCGCACGAGTGGGGGCGCGCGGAGCAGAAGCAGGGACCAGTGCTGGCGCAGGCATGGATGCAGAAGCCACCGTATCGCTCGCAGCGCCGTCCACAGCAGCAGAGGCCGCTGCGGCCGGGTCCTGCAGCGCCGTCTCCATCACTGCAGGCGGCGGCGCTGCGGGCGGCTCTGCCATCTCGGTGATGATGTCGTCCTGCGGCGCCTTGCTGCTCTGGGCCCAGCGCAGGCCGGCGGCAGAAACCACCACGGCCACCACAGCCACCCCGAGCCACACCAGAACCGGCGAGCGCCGCGTGGTTTTCACCGCCTTGCCGTGGGGGCGGGCGATCTCCCGCTCCAATGGCTGTGGCCGATGGTCGGACGCATGGCGGGTGGTGTTCCCCGGCTGGTGGCCGCCCGCAGGATCGTCGTAGCGGGAGTCATCGACCACCACCGTGTCTCCTGCGTCGATGAAGACCGTATCACCCGCATCGGCAGCCACAGTGTCCGGGCCGCCCAGCATGACGGTGTCTCCGCCAACATTCGCTTCGCCCGCGGGAGTGGCACGCCCTCCGGCATCGTGGACCACTCCGTTCCCGGTGGCGCGTTGCGCCTGGGCGTGCATCTCTGCCACGATGCTGGGTGCTGAGGTCACATCCACCGTAGGCGTTACCAAGCCCGGGCCCGGCTGATCGGCAGGCTCCACCCAGATATCCCCCAGGTCGTTCCGGAAGTCGAAGTGCTCGCTCCCCTCCGGCGCGGACGTCATCTCCATGAGCTGCAGGAACGCGTCGATGCTCTGCGGCCGGTCCTCCGGCTTGAGCGCCAGCGACTGCGCGATCGCCGCCACGAAAGGCGCGGAATACTCCACGCCAAACTGGCGCTTGACGGTTCTGGCCACGCGGGAGAACGACACCATGCGATCGCGGATGGAGCGCAACGTGGCAGGCAGCGGCGTGTCGTTGCACAAGCAGCCATGCACCACCGCAGCCAGGGAATACAGGTCGCTCCACGGGCCCTGGCGCAAATCCTCGTCGCCATCGGAATATTGCTCTATGGGCGCGTAGTTGACCTTGAGGACGGCGGTGTGTTTGCGGTCCTGGTCGTTGATCGCGTGCCGGGCAGCGCCCAGGTCGAGCAGCACCGGGGGGCCGATGTCCTGCAGAAAAATGTTGTCGGGCGAAATATCCCGATGCAGGGTCTTACCGTCATGCAGCACCCGCAGGGCACCCAGCACCGACCACAGCACCTTGCGCAGCCAGATCTCGGGCGGCGGGGTGCGCATCTGGGCACGGGCTTGCTTGAAGGTCATACCGCTGTAGAGGGGCATGACCATGTAGGCGGTGTTGTTCGCCTCCCAGAAGCGGAACACCTTGACCAGCGAAGGGTGGTCAAACTGCGCCAGCAGGCGCGCCTCACCCACAAAAGAGGCCAGCCCGGCCTGGAACGTTTGCTGGTCCGACGAGGATCTCACCCAGAGCGACTGGCCCTGCGCACGCCCCGCCAGCGCCGAAGGCATGTATTCCTTGATCGCCACGGCCCGGTGCAGGGAGTGGTCAAAGGCTTTGTAGACCATGCCAAACCCGCCAACCCCCAGGAGCGCAAGGATCTCGAACTCAGCGAGGCGGGTGCCTGGCGGCAGCGCATCCACATGGCTGACACCGCTGGCTGGGGCTTGGCTGGAACTTGCGATCATGGTGGAAAGGGTGTGGCGTGCGGGCTTGTTTCGACAGAGATTGTGGGTGAACGGGTGCCAACACCGCTCCAAACGCAATCATGAAGCATGCCAGCACGTGCTACAGAAACAAAAGGCTTCCCGTCTGCCAAAAAAGTTACACACCCTGGTCAGAGATACACCGATTGTGCCGCGCCATGGTTCCAGGCCACCCTCAGCCCATGACAAATTCGCATGAAACCATGACCCGGCCTCTGGTGCCCGCCACCCAGTGCTGCCACCCCTCGACCCGGCCCAGGGAGGCGACAGGGCGCACTCGTTACCATAGAGCCATGTTCAGTTATCGCCACGCCTTCCACGCAGGCAACCATGCCGATGTGCTCAAGCACACGGTCTTGATCGCCGCCTTGCAACACCTTACCGAGAAAGACGCGGCCCTCACCGTGCTGGACACGCATGCGGGCGCGGGCCTCTACCGGCTCGATGGCGACTACGCCAGCACCAGCGGCGAAGCTGCAGACGGCATCGTCCGCCTGTTTGCCCCCACGGCCCCAACCCTCACGCCGGCCCTGCAGGCCTATGTGGACATGGTCCGTGCCTTCAACCAGGGCAACACGCTGCGGGTTTACCCAGGCTCCCCGTTCATCACCCAGCGCCTGTTGCGCGACCACGACAAACTCAAGCTCTTTGAGCTGCATCCCACCGACCTGCGCGCTCTGGCGGGCAACGTGGCCCAGCTCGAAGCAGGCCGCCAGGTGGCCGTGCTGCACGAAGACGGGTTCGAAGGGATCAAGAAATTCCTGCCTCCACCGGCCCGCCGCGCTTTGGTACTGTGCGATCCCAGCTATGAAATCAAGAGCGACTATGCCAAGGTGCTCGATATGGCGGCGGATTCGCTCAAGCGCTTTGCCACCGGCACGTACGCCTTTTGGTACCCCATCATCCCGCGCCCCGAGGCGCACGACCTGCCTCGCCGTCTCAAGACCCTGGCCACCAAGGCAGGCAAAAGCTGGCTGCATGCCACGCTGACCGTCAAGAACAGCAAGCTCACCGAAAACGCTGCTGGCGACGTCAAGCGCCCAGGCTTGCCAGCCAGTGGCATGTTTCTGATCAACCCGCCCTTCACCCTGAAAGCCGCGCTCAAAACCGCACTGCCACAAATGGTGGAATTGCTGGCCCAGGACAAACACGCCACGCACACCCTGGAATCAGGCGGCTGATGCGTCCAAGTGGCGGGTCGTTCTTACGGCCCATCCGCCCCCACGTCCTCACTCTTCAGGGCAGGTCGATTCTCCATTGGCCACAGGAAACACCTCCACCGGCTTGAGCCCCAGACCGTGCAGCCCCAGGGCAATGGCTGCAGCGCGGCTCAAGTCCACGATCCGGCCCCGCGCATGGGGCCCCCGGTCATTCACGCGCACCACAACCCCTCGGCCCGTGATCTGGCTGCGCACACAGATGAAGGTGCCAAACGCCAGGGTGGGGTGCGCAGCGGTCATTGCATGCATGTCAAACCGCTCGCCACTGGCCGTCTTGCGCCGGTGAAACCCAGGCCCGTACCAGGACGCGAGTCCGGTCTCTGGCGCCACCTCGTACCGGCCAGACTCCCCCGAAGGCGCAGCCCATGAAGCGTCAATGGGCTCACCAAGAGGTTGCACCTCCTCATCCAGCAGCCCCGCCTCGGCCAACGCGGCATCCACGGCATTCGGGGTGGAGGGCTCTGCAGTGTTACCGGCCCCCTCTGCCTGCGCAGCAGGCAACCACGCACAGCAGACCGCAACCAGCAGGGGCAGCAGCCGCAGGTGGGCGCTAGCGCTTGCAGCGCTCCAGAAATGCTTCCTCAAACCGTCGCAGATCGTTTTTCTCTCCATCCGTCAAATCCGTTCTGGCGCGTTTGTTGGTAAGAATGCGGCGAGACTCGGCGCATTGCTGGGCGTGCCGCTCCTGCTGCTCCCTGGAAGCCTGTGCTGCGATCTGGGCAGACTTTTCGTCTTCCCGGCGCTGCTTGTCGCGGTGGCGGCGCTCCGCCGAAAGCCGTGAGTACGCATCCTGCTCCTCCTCCCGGCAATCGCGCCGGTATTCGCGCCGCATTCCTTCCACCACGTCGGCCTTGATGCCCCGGCCATACGCTCCCCGGATGTTTTCATCCAGGGCCCGGCAGCGCGCGCTCAAGTACTGATGGTGGTCCGGGGTTTCGGGCGATGACCGCACCGGCGAATAGCTGTCATAACGTGGCGATGAATATTGCGCCGGGGCAGGCCCCGCCACAGCGGCTGTGGTGCGGGCACCGTCAGGACACGGCCGCGACAGGACAAAGGTGTTCCCGCTATCGTCCCGGCAGTGGTAGCGGGTCTGCGCCTGAACGCCCGACATGCCCAACACCCACACACACAGCGCACACCATACCGCCACCCCAGCTCGTTCCATGACCACCATCCCCCTGCAAATGTTGCAAAGTGCTAATGGTAGCCACGCCGTGGCCGTCAGATCCCCAGGCGGCGGCAGATTTCCAGAGTGGCCGCACTCTGGTTCATGGTGTAGAAGTGCAGTGCGGGTACCCCCGCGCTGCGCAGCTGGTCACACAGGTCGGTCACCACATCCAGCCCAAAGGCCTTGATGCTGGCCGTGTCGTCGCCAAACGCCTGCAGGCGCAGGCGTATCCAACGAGGAATCTCGGCACCGCAGGCGTCCGAGAAACGCATCAGCTGCGTGGAGCTTCCGATGGGCATGATGCCCGGCACCACAGGCACGTTGGCGCCCAGGCGCTGTGTGTCTTCCACAAAGCGGAAATACGCATCGCTGTTGTAGAAATACTGGGTGATGGCCGAGTCCGCACCCGCCTGAACCTTGGCGATGTAGGCGTTCAGGTCTGCCTCGGGCGACTTGGCCTGGGGATGCACCTCGGGGTAGGCGGCCACTTCGATGTGGAAATCCCGGCCCGTCTCCGCGCGGATGAAGGCCACCAGGTCACTGGCGTACTGAAACTCCCCGCCCGCGCCGTAGCCGCTGGGCAGATCGCCGCGCAGCGCCACCAGGCGCTTGACGCCCATGGCCTTGAGCGTGGCGAGCTGCTCGCGCACGGACTGGCGTGTGGCACCAATGCACGAGAAGTGCGAGGCGGCGCTCACACCTTCGGCCAGGATTTCACGCACCGTGCCAAAAGTGCCTTCCTGCGTGGAGCCACCGGCGCCGTAGGTCACCGAGCAGAAATCCGGGTGCAGCGCATACAGCTGCTGGCGCGCAGCCCGCAGCTTGTCCGCACCTTCGGGCGTCTTGGGCGGAAAAAATTCGAAACTCACCGGAAAACCGGTGCCCTGGGCATTGGCAGCAATCATGGTGCCCTCCTCGCATAAACAAAAAATTCATGGTTGCCGTCGCCGCCCTGGATGGGGCTGTCGAGCCAGGCCTGCACGGCCAGACCCAGTTCGGCGCAGCAGTCTCGGATGCGTTTTTCCACCACGGCATACAGGGCGGCATCCCGCACCACACCGCCCTTGCCCACCTGGCCGGGCTGCAGTTCAAACTGCGGCTTGACCAGCATGAGCAGGTGGCCGTCAGGGCGCAGGAATGCGGCGATGGCGGGCAGCACCAGGGTCAGCGAGATGAAGGACAGGTCCCCCGTCACCAGGTCGAACGCCGGTGTCGTGTCCACCCCCGCGCATTCGGCGCGGCGTCTGCGCTGGACGGGCAGTGTGCCCTGCGCGCGGGCTTCGGCGCGCTGGGCGCGCTCGGACTTGAAGGCTTCGATGTCCTGGTCCTTGGCGTCGCCGCTATCGTCGTAGGCTTCGTCCACCAGGCCGCCGTTGCGCATCCAGCTGTAGGGCGCCTCGGGCTGGGTTTCGTTGTCTTCGTCGGCTTCGACGACTTCAGAGAGCGCCAGCTCGCAGGCTTCCTGCAGGGCCTGGGCGGTCAGCGAGCGCGCGTTCACGCCCTCCACGCAGACCACACGCAGATCGCTGCGCAGCCGCTCGTGGAGCTGGCCATGGCCCACGTCCACACCGATGACCTGCGCTGCGCCCTGCTGCAGCAGGCAATCGGTAAAGCCGCCGGTGCTCTGCCCCACATCCAGGCAGCGCAGCCCGGCCACGGACAGCCCCGTGGCCAACAAGGCGCCTTCCAGCTTGAGGCCACCGCGAGAGATGTACTTGGCCTCAGCATCGTCCAGCAGCTTCACCTCGGCCACGGACGGGATGTCATCGCCGTTCTTGGCCACCTTCTGCCAGGGCGCCAGGGGTGACAGACGCCACTCCACGCCCGCAGCAATCAGCCGCTGCGCTTGCGAGCGCGTGGCCGCATGGCCCGCTTCCACCAAAAATACATCTGCACGCATGGCGCTCATCCTTCAAGAGTCAAATCAGCCTCCAGCGCTTATCCATCAAGCGCAAGCAGCTATCACAATACTAGCAACCACGATGCAGTGATCCACCAGCGCACCGGCGGCATGCCGCCAAGGCGCGCAACGCGCCTGGGGCGCGGGATCAATAGCGGTAGGTGTCCGGCTTGTACGGGCCTTGCTTGGGCACGCCAATGTAGGCGGCCTGCTCGTCGGTCAGCTCCGTCAGCATGGCGCCCACCTTCTTGAGGTGCAGACGGGCCACCTTTTCGTCCAGGTGCTTGGGCAACACGTAGACCTTGCCGTTTTCGTAGTAGTCGCTATGGGTGAACAGCTCGATCTGGGCAATGGTCTGGTTGGCAAAGCTCGACGACATCACAAAGCTCGGGTGGCCCGTGCCGCAGCCCAGGTTCACCAGGCGGCCCTTGGCCAGCAGGATGATGCGCTTGCCGTCCGGGAAGATCACGTGGTCCACCTGGGGCTTGATCTCTTCCCACTCGTACTGCTCCAGCGACGCCACCTGGATCTCGTTGTCAAAGTGGCCGATGTTGCAGACGATGGCCTGATCCTTCATGGCCAGCATGTGCTCGTGGCGGATCACGTCCTTGTTGCCGGTGGTGGTCACGAAGATATCGGCCTTGTCGGCAGCGTATTCCATGGTCACGACCTTGTAGCCTTCCATCGCGGCCTGCAGGGCGTTGATGGGGTCAATCTCGGTCACCCACACCTGGGCGCTCAGTGCACGCAGGGCCTGGGCGCTGCCCTTGCCCACGTCGCCGTAGCCGGCCACCACGGCCACCTTGCCAGCGATCATCACGTCGGTGGCGCGCTTGATGCCGTCCACCAGCGATTCACGGCAACCGTACAGGTTGTCGAACTTGCTCTTGGTCACCGAGTCGTTCACGTTGATGGCGCGGAACATCAGCGAGCCCTTGGCCGACATTTCCTTCAAGCGGTGCACGCCGGTGGTGGTTTCTTCGGTCACGCCGATGATCTGGGCGCTCTTGCGGCTGTACCAGGTCGGGTCCTCAGCCAGCTTGGCCTTGATGGAGGCAAACAGGCAGGTCTCTTCTTCGCTGGTGGGGTTGGCGATCAGCGAGGCGTCCTTTTCGGCGCGCTTGCCCAGGTGCATCAGCAGCGTGGCATCGCCGCCGTCGTCCAGGATCAGGTTGGGGCCTTCGCCTTCGGTGCCGGCGGGGCCAAAGTCAAAAATGCGGTGGGTGTAGTCCCAGTATTCGGCCAGGGTCTCGCCCTTGATGGCAAACACGGGCGTACCGGCGGCAGCAATGGCGGCGGCGGCGTGGTCTTGCGTGGAGAAAATATTGCAAGAAGCCCAGCGCACCTCAGCGCCCAGGGCCTGCAGCGTCTCGATCAGCACGGCGGTCTGGATCGTCATGTGCAGCGAGCCCGTGATGCGGGCGCCCTTGAGCGACTGCTTGGGCGCGAATTCCTCGCGGATGGCCATGAGGCCGGGCATCTCGGTTTCGGCGATGCGGATTTCTTTGCGGCCCCATGCGGCCAGGCCGATATCGGCAATGATGCAGTCGGTGTTGACCGGGGCGTTGACGCGTGCGTTCATGATGGTTTCTTGCTCCAAAGCATGTTTGAAAAACCACTGTCGCGGGAGTGAAAAAGCTCACCACACGAGAAGTGGATGAGCGTCGTTGCTAGATGACTCCGAGCCTCACGCCCCGCCTGTGCTGGGGACGCTGCAACGCTCCTCGGATCGGCGGATTATAAAAGCAAGTGCATTCCCCGCACCATGCCCCGGGATGAATCCGTCCTCGGCCTTGCACGGAACAGTAAAATCCCGCCACTGCCGCCCCTGCGTCCCACGCCGGTCCCGGCCTGAAGATTCTTGCGCAGGGCGCTCTGCCCCGCACCCATCCCATTCAGGAACCCCCTGTGTCCTACGCCCCAGAAACCCGGCGCCGCCGCACCTTTGCCATCATTTCCCACCCTGACGCGGGTAAGACGACGCTGACGGAAAAGCTGCTGCTGTTCTCGGGCGCGATCCAGATCGCCGGCGCCGTGAAGGGCCGCAAGGCCAGCCGCCACGCCACCTCCGACTGGATGGAAATCGAAAAGCAGCGCGGCATCTCGGTGGCCAGCTCGGTGATGCAGATGCTGTACCGCGAGCACGTGATCAACCTGCTCGACACGCCCGGCCACAAGGACTTCTCGGAAGACACCTACCGCGTGCTCACCGCCGTCGATTCGGCGCTGATGGTGATCGACGCAGCCAACGGTGTGGAAGCACAGACCCGCCGCCTGATCGAGGTCTGCCGTCAGCGCGACACGCCCATCATCACCTTCGTGAACAAGATGGACCGCGAAGTGCGCGACCCACTGGACATCATGGACGAGGTGGAGCGCGAGCTGGGCATGCCCTGCTGCCCCATGACCTGGCCCGTGGGCCAGGGCAAGAGCTTTGGCGGCATCATCAACCTGCGCACCAAGACCATGACGGTGTTCGAGTCCGGCAGCGAACGCCGCCCACAGGACTTTGAAGCGATCCCCCTGTCCGACGAAGCCACACTGCGCGCACGCTTTGGCGCCGAGTTCGACGCCGCGCTGGAGAGCATGGAACTGGCCGTGGGCGCATCGCCCGCGTGGGACCATGAAGCCTTCCTTGCTGGCAAGCTCACCCCCGTATTCTTCGGCTCCGGCGTGAACAACTTCGGGGTGATGGAAGTGCTCGATGCCCTGGTGGACATGGCCCCTCCCCCCGGCCCGCGCGTGAGCACGCTTGAAGTGAACAAGCAACCCGTGGTGAAGACCATCCAGCCCGAAGACGAAGGCTTTGCCGGGGTGGTGTTCAAGGTGCAGGCCAACATGGATGCCAACCACCGCGACCGCATCGCCTTTGTGCGCGTGGCCTCGGGCAAGTACATGCCGGGCATGAAGCTCAAGGTACAGCGCACCTCCAAGGAGCTGCGTCCCACCAGCGTGGTGACCTTCATGTCGCAACGCCGCGAGGCCGTCGAAGAAGCCTACGCAGGCGACATCATCGGCTTCACCACGCACGGCGGCGTGCAGCTGGGCGACACCATCACCGATGGCGCCAACCTGCAGTTCACCGGCCTGCCCTTCTTCGCGCCCGAAATGTTCATGACCGTGGTGCTCAAGAACCCACTGCGCACCAAGCAGCTGCAGCAGGGCCTGGCCCAGCTGGGTGAGGAAGGCGCGATCCAGGTCTTCAAGCCCGACGCAGGCGGCAACATGCTGCTGGGCGCCGTGGGCCAGCTGCAGTTTGAAGTGGTGCAGCACCGCCTCAAGGCCGAGTACGACGCCGACGTGCGCCTGGAAGGCTGCCAGTACACCGGCGCGCGCTGGATCACCGCCGACAACGCGGCCGACCTGCGCGCGTTCACCGACGCCTACCCGCTGCGGCTGGCGCACGACGCGGCCGACACGCTGGCCTACCTGTGCACCAGCCCGTATGACGTGCGCCTAGCGCAAGAGCGGTTTCCGAAGATCCATTTCCACCCGCTGCGCGAGCATGCGGGGTTGGCGCTGCAGGGCGCATAGCCCGCACAAGAGGGGGAAATTCTTGCGCAGTCAGCCGATCAATTTCTCCATGGCGCCGCTTTGCACCAGAACTGGCATCGGCTCCACCATTTCCGCACTGGCCCTGGTCGGTGCGGACTGGCTGCTGCTGAAGACTTTGACCCGAGGGCGTGATGTGCCTAGGAGTGTGGACAGCAGAAGGCATCGAAGCGAAACGTGCGAAAACCGGGGATCGCGTGGTGCTACCGACAAGCCCAGTGTGGGCCCCTGGGCGCGGGAGGTGGTACCACGCGAGACCGGTTTATCGCGCGTTGCAGCCGATGCGCCTTCTGCCGCCCACACTCCTAGCCACTACACGCCTGCAGCGCTCAACTTCCTGCGTCATTGGCAATGGATGCTCCAGCATTGAAAGCCGCGCGCCTCGCGCTGCGCGAATACATCGACCGCCACCCCTGGATCGAGTGTCTAAGCGCCACACTGCTTCTGTCTCTGCTCACCCTGCTGGTGCATGGCGCATCACTCCAGGGATCTTGGCGCTGGGATGACGGCGCTCACCTGAGCTACGCCGCCCAATACACACCCTGGCAATATTTCTTGGAACCCCACATTGCCCAGGGGCACTCCAGCGCCAATGTCGCTCCATGGAACCTGCTGTTCTACGACATCAACCTGAGCTTGTTCGGCATGGCCGCCGCGGGCCACTACGCGCACTTGCTGCTGCTCGTGGGGCTGGGAGCCGCGTTGTTCTATGCCGTGTTGCGAGAGTGGGTGGAGCCCCTGCCCGCACTGATCGGCGCCGTTGCGCTGTTGCTTGGCAAGCCCACTGCCCACATCGCGGCGGGACTGATGCATGGGCACTATGCGACCGGCTTCGTGTTCGCCATGCTGTCGATACTGGGGTGGACCCGGTATCTCAAAGGCGGGCGCGGATACTGGCTGGGGCTGTCGACCCTGGCCTACCTGCTGGCGACTACCTGCAAGGAAGTCTATGTACCCCTGGTCGTCCTCTTGCCCTTCCTGCCCGTGGGCACGCGGCAGCAACGGGTGCGTGCTCTGATACCGTTTGTGCTGATTGCACTGGTCTACATAGGGTGGCGCTACCTGCTACTTGGGCGCCTCGTGGGCGGCTACAGCCAAGGGGTTTTCGATGCCAGCGAGGCCCTGCGCCAGTTGCTCCGGGTTCCCAAATTGCTCCTCGGCTCAAAACCGCCCGGCAACATCCTTGCCGTTGTATTTCTCGGCCTTCTGTGTCTTGCGGCCGTGAAGCGCCGCCTCCATGCGCCTGTGTTCTTCGTGTCCTTGGGCATCGTCCTGCTGCCGCTGATACCGCTGACGGCCTTTCCGGGAATTCACAGTCCGGACCGTTACCTGTTCGTGCCGTGGGTGGCGTTTTCAGCCTGCCTGGCGGTCGTCTGGCCGCGAGAGACGCGCCCGGTTTTTGCCCTTGTCGGAGGCGCAGCGCTTGTTGCGGCCCTGGCAGGTTTGCATGCGCAGGAGAAACAGGCGCTCAGGCCCAACCTGGCGTATTGGGACACGCTGTATCGCTTTGCCCTGTCACTCGACAAAGAGCGGCAGGCCATATTCGTAGTCCCAGAGTTCGGAGGCACCGATGATGGATACAAACGCTCTGTACTGATCCGCGCCAGAAACACCGCCGACCTGTTTGCGCCAAAGCCGCAGCCAGGCGATTTGCATGTCGTGGACGAAAAGGGCCGTGGCCTGGAACAGGTCCCTTTGGCCACCCTGCAGCTATTCGAGTTCCGTGGTGGGGACATGGTGCCCATGCCCCCCGAAAGGGTCGCAGAGAAACTCCCGAGCTTGGCGCGTGGGCAACCTGCCCAAAGTGTCCGTTAGAAGCAGCCATCTCTTCGTCCACAGAAAAAGGTGCAAGCCCGAGCGACAGCCCTCCGCGACTTTCACCAACGCCCCCTCTCGCCATCCCCATGTCTTCTCGTTCCCCCATGCTTCCGTTGAGTACCTGGAATCCTCCCGCCCGCCTCGTCGGCCTGCTCACCGACATCGACGACACGCTGACCACGGAGGGGGTAGTGCCTGCGCACGTGGTGCAGGCGCTGGAGTCGCTCAAGGCCCGGGGACTGGCCGTGATTCCCATCACAGGTCGCCCCGTAGGCTGGAGCGAGCCCTTTGCGGCCGCCTGGCCTGTGGATGCCATCGTGGCCGAGAATGGTGCTGTGGCCCTGCAGCGCTCTCTGGACAAGCGCGATGCGCTATTAAAACGATATCAACAGGATGCAGCCACGCGCGCAGCCCATTTCGCCCGCATGCAGCAAGTGCTGGCTGACATCGAAGCCAGGGTGCCCGGCGCCCGCCGCGCGACCGACTCGCCCGGACGTGAAACGGACATCGCCATCGACCACAGTGAGTTCACACACCTGCCCCAAGAGCGGATCGACCAATGCGTGGCGATCCTGCGCGCCGCAGGCATGAACGCCACCGTGAGCAGCATCCACATCAACGGCTGGTTCGGGGCGCACAACAAGCTGGAGGGCGCGCGCTGGATCGTGCGCGAGTTGCTGGGACGCGACCTCGACGCGGAGATCGACCGCTGGGTGTATGTGGGCGACTCGACCAACGACCAGCTCATGTTCGAGCACTTCCCCCACAGCGTGGGGGTGGCCAACATCGCGCGCTTTGTGCCACAACTGCAGCACCTGCCGCGTTATGTGACCCAGGGCGAACGTGGCGCGGGGTTTGCCGAAGTGGCGCGGGCGATCCTGGCGGGTCTGGATCGCGGCGGGAGCTGAGCCTGAAGCAGCCTTGGCCGAGAAATTTGAATAAAAATACGGCCTAGCGCTTGATGGATGTGCGCAAATAGCTATATTTTTAATAGCAAACCTTCACAGTCCCATGCTCTTCTCAGGCCTTGAGGAAGATGTCTGTATCCGGCGCGAAACACGCATGCAGCGGCAGCAGCGCTCCGCCCAGCGCGCGGGCGTCCGAGCCCATGGTGCCCAGCTCCAGCCGGGGGGGCTGGTGCAGGCCTTCCCAGTTGTAGTCGGCCAGCGCGTGGCGGGCGCTCTCGCACAGGGCCTGCAGCAGCTCGGGGGCTGCGGCGCCATCGACCACCACGGCGTCCAGATCCAAAAACGCGGTGGCCGAGACGATGCAGTGCGCCAGGCCCGCCGCAGCGCGCGCAATCCAGCCCCGGCTGTGTTCCAGCCACGGGGCCTGCAGCACACGCTTGTCGTAGGCGGCCATAGGGTCGAGGCCATGTTCGCGAAAGCGCTGCTCCAGCTCCCACAGCGATGCCTGGCTGATGAGCTGCGCCGGTGCCTGGCCCGGCTGGGCGGGTGACAGCGGCAGCGAAGCCACCGCACCCGCGTTGCCATGCAGACCGCGATGCAGGTGCGAATTGATGACCAGCCCGCCGCCCACAAAGGTGTCCATGAACAGGTACAAAAAGCTCGGGATGTCGCGCCCGCGCCCCTGCAGCAGCTCGGCCACGCAGGCGGCGGAGGTGTCCTTGGCAAAGGACACAGGCAGCTCGGTCATCTGCTGCACCTGCTCGGTCAGGTCGATGTTGTTCCAGGCTTCGGACTGCGCCTCGGTCAGCCCCAGCATGCGGTGCCAGCCGCCCAACTGGAACGGCGCGGCCACGCCCACACCCACCACGCGCGAGCGCAGCGGGCCCAGGCCGTCGAGCAGCTGGTTCAGGTGCGTGCGGATGGCGGGCAAAAGCACGTCGATGTCGGGGAAGGCGTAGTCGAGCACGATGCGCTCGCGCACGTGGCCGGTGAAATCGACCAGCAGCCAGTCGGCACTGCGGCGGCCGATCTTGATGCCGATGGCAAAGGCGCCGTCGGGGTTGAGGCCAATGGGCACCGAAGGCTGGCCCACACGGCCGCGCACCGGGGCTTCGCGGCGCAGCAGCTGGTCTTCGTCCAGCCGCGCGGTGATGAGGCCGATGGTCTGTGCCGTGAGGCCCGTGACCCGTGCCATCTCGGCCTTGGCCAGGCTGCCGTGGGTGCGCAGCGCCTGCAGCACAACGCGCTCGTTGAACTGACGCAGCCCCACATGGTTGGAGCCGCGCTGGCGCAGCAGCGCGGGGCTGGCGGCAGTGTTGTCAACGGCGGGTAGGGATGCGTCGGTGTCCAGCATGGTGATGAAACGATCAGGCGTTCAGAGTGTCGCCGATGACGCCCTTGCGCAGCAGGAAGTTGCCCCAGGGCTGCAGCTCGCCCGTCACAACGATCGCATAGGCCTTTTTGACGAGCTCGTAGAACGCAAAACGCTCCACGCCTTCGGCCTGCTCGCTGGTCACGCCCTCGCGTGCGAGCACGTCCATGGTTTCGCGCTGCAGGGCCGATCGGTACGGCGCCTCGGTGCCGCCCACCTGCATGTAGGCCACAGGGTGCGGCACGTCCTGCGCCAGGGGCAACACACTGGCCACCGCTTGCACGGCACGCGCCATGCCAATGCCGGGCAGGCGCAGCACGGGCTTGCGCGCGCCCAGGCTCATGGCGGTGAAGTTGGCGTCGGCCAGCACGATGGCGTCGTCGTGGCCCATCTCGGCCAGCACCTTGAGCAGGTCGGGGGTCAGCAGGGGGTCAATGTTCTTCAGCATGGGGCGTTTCAGGCAAGGCATTCGGCGGGCAGGTCAGACGCGGCCATGGCACCGGTCATCACGGCCACGGTATCGCTCATGCTGATCTTCTTGGGGTTGACGACGGCGGCGCGCTTGCCCAGACGGGCGATGTGGATGCGGTCGGCAATCTCGAACACATGGGGCATGTTGTGGCTGATGAGGATGACGGGCAGGCCCTTGTCGCGCACACGGCGGATCAGCTCCAGCACCATGTTGCCCTCCTTCACGCCGAGGGCGGCGGTGGGCTCGTCCATGATGACAACATGGCGTGCGAACGCTGCCGCCCGCGCTACAGCCACGCACTGGCGCTGGCCACCCGAGAGAGTCTCGACCGCCTGCGTCATGGAGCGGATGCCGACCTTGAGCTCGGCCATGCGGGCTACGCTTTCTTCCAGCATCTTCTTTTTGTCGAGCATGCGCAGCGCGCTGCCCAGCAGTCCGGGGCGGCGCAGTTCGCGGCCGAGGAACAGGTTCTCGGCAATCGTCATGGCCGGGGCCACGGCCAGGTCCTGGTACACGGTTTCGATGCCCGCGCGGCGTGCGTCGATGGGGCTCTTGAACTGGATGCGCTGGCCGTCGAGCAGGATCTCGCCTTCGTCGGGCACGGTGGCGCCCGACAGCGCCTTGATGAGGCTCGACTTGCCCGCGCCGTTGTCGCCGATCACGGCCAGGATCTCCCCGGCGCGCAGCTCAAAGTCGGCGCCGTCGAGTGCAGTAACTTGGCCGTAGCGCTTGACCAGGCCCTTGGCCTGCATGACCAGCGGCGCGTTCGTGGTGTGTGGGGAGGTGGTCATGATCAACGCACTCCTTTGCGCGAGAGTTGGTCGGTGGCCACGGCCAGGATCACGAGGATGCCGGTCACCAGGATCTGGTACACCGACGACACGCCCATGAGCGTGAGCCCATTGCGGAACACGCCCACAATCAGCGCCCCCACCAGCGTGCCCAAAATCATGCCGCGCCCGCCAAACAGGCTGGTGCCGCCCAGCACCACGGCGCTGATGGCGTCGAGGTTCTCGGTCTGGCCCGCGTTCGGGTCGCCCGCGCCGGTGCGGGCCACCGACAGCACCGACGCGATGCCGTAGAACAGGCCCGCCAGCACGTACACGCCCAGCAGCACCTTGTCGGTGGCAATGCCGGTGAGGCGCGTGGCTTCGGGGCTGTTGCCCACGGCGTACACGTGGCGGCCGGGCGCGGTTTCGCGCAGCGCAAACCAGGTCATGAGATACAGCACCAGCATGAGCACCGCGCCCCAGACGATGGCGGTCTGCCCCAGCTGGAAGGTGTTGCCCAGTACGGTCATGCCAGCGGGGATGTCGGTGATGGTCTGCGCGCCCGAGTACAGCTGCGTGGCGGCAAACGCGATGTTGAGCGTGCCCAGCGTGACGATGAAGGGCGGCAGCTTGATCTTCGTGACCAGGAGGCCGTTGATCAGGCCGAACAGCATGGTCACCGCCATGCCGCAGGCAATCGCCACGGGGGCCGAGAGGCCGTAGTCCGCCGCCATCTTGGTCATCACGATGCCGCCCAGCGCCATCACCATGCCACACGACAGATCAATGCCCGCCGTGAGGATGACCAGCGTCTGGCCAATGGCGATCACCGCCACCACCATGACCTGCTGCAGGATCAGCGCGAAGTTCTGCGCCGACAGGAAACGCTCGCTCTGCGTGGCAAAAAAGGCGCACGCCAGGATCAGCGCGATGAACGGCCCCAGCGTGGCCAGGGGCGGTAGTTTGGAAGCGGTCGAGGACATGGCGGCTCCGTGCGGGTGGACAAAGGGGGCGCTCAGAAAGCAGTTGACGGTTGGGAGCCGATCGCAAAACTCAGCGAAGCGGTTCTGGCTAGGCGCTGCGTCGCAGGCAGTACGGTAGTACGACAAGACGCAGCAACGACGCCAGAAGAGTTTTGAGAACGGCTCTTACTTGGCGCCCCAGCACAGGTCGGTGCCGGTCTTCACATCCTTGCTGTCCACGCCCGCCATGGGCTTGGCAGCGATCAGCGTCACGCCGGTGTCGGTGTAGCCGCTGACCTTCTTGCCGGTCTTGGCGTATTCCACGCCTGCCGCCACGCCCATGGCGGCCATGCGCAGCGGGTACTGCTGGCTGGTGGCGGCGATCACACCCTTGCCCACGTCGGCAATGCCTGCGCAGCCGCCGTCCACCGAGACGATGAGCACGTTCTTCTCCTTGCCTGCGGCCTTGAGCGCGTTGTAGGCACCGGCTGCGGCGGGCTCGTTGATGGTGTAGACGATGTTGATGTCAGGGTTCTTCTGCAGGCAGTTTTCCATGCCGGTCTGGCCCTTGGCGCGGTCGCCAAAGCTGTCGGCCATGCAGACCACTTCGGCGGGGCGCGACAGCTCATTGCTCTTGGCATCGTTGGCCTGCAGGCCAAAGCCCTTCAGGAAGCCGTTATGCCGCTGCGCGCCCACGGGGTGGCCGGGGAACAGGTCCAGCGTTGCGATCACAGGTTTCTTGCCTGCAGCAGCCGCCTTGGCGTATTGGCCGATCAGTTCGCCCGCCTTGTAGTTGTCGGTGGCAAACAGGGCATCGCTCGCGTCCATCGGGTCGGTGGGGCTGTCCAGGGCAATCACCATCACGCCGCGCGCCTGGGCTTTCTTGATAGCGGGCACGATGGCCTTCGCATCGCTGGGGGTGATCAGGATGGTCTTGGCGCCAGCGGCGATCAGGTTCTCCATGGCTGTGACCTGGCCGGCGTTGTCGCCGTCGGTCTTGCCAGCGGCCGACACCAGCTTGGCGCCCAGCTTCTTGGCCTCGGCGGTCGCCCCCTCTTTCATCTTCACGAAAAAGGGGTTGGTGTCGGTCTTGGTGATCAGGCCTATCACGGGCTCGGACGTTTGTGCCTGGGCCAGGCCACAGGCCATGGCGCCGGTGAGGGCAAGGGCAGAAAGCGCGAAGGCGGGGGTGCGTTGCATGGCGTTGTCTCCGGGTTGTGGGATGGCAGATTCCTGTCGGCCCCGTGCTGCGCGGCTGGCAGGTGAACCACTCTTGTCGGGTGGATGGGATCGAACTATAGTGGCCGACAAGTTAATAAATCAAGTGGATTTACTTATGGTTTTCCCTATCCGGTCCGCCGACTCCAGCCCCGCCCACACCGCACCGCCGCTGCGGGTGGCCACGGCGGGCGAGGCCTTGTTTGACCTGATCGAAGAGCCCGATGGCCGCCTCAAGCCCTGCGCGGGCGGCGCGGTCTACAACCTCACCCGCGCGCTGGGCCTGCAGGGCGTGGGCACGCTCTACCTCAACCCGCTGTCGGGCGACCTGCTGGGCCGCCAACTGGCCCACGGCTTGCAGGAGGCGGGCGTGGCCCTGGCCGCCCCAGCGCCGGTGCGTGCGCCCAGCGCGCTGGCACTGGCCGCACTGGATACCGAGGGCAAGGCCAGCTACAGCTTCTACCGCGATGGGGTGGCCGACCGCCAGGTGACGGCCGATGCGCTCATTGCCGCGTGCGCCGCCCAGCCCCACCTGCAGGTGGTGGCCACGGGCTGCCTGGCGCTGGTGGCGCAGGACGCAGCCATCTACCAGCCCTGGCTGGCAGCGCAGCGCGCAGCAGGCCGCATGGTGGTGGTGGATGCCAACCTGCGCCTGTCGGCCGTGGACGATGCCGGTGCCTACCGCGCCAACGTGATGGCTGCGCTGCAGCACGCCCACCTCATCAAGGTGAGCGACGATGACCTGGAGGCGCTGGCCGTTCCGGGCGCCAACGCATTGGAACGCGCCCACTGTTTGCAGCAGCAAACACCGGCGCAATGGCTTGCCCTGACCCTGGGGCCGGAAGGTGCCTGGCTGCTGCAACGCGACGGCCTGGCCGTGCATGCGCGCGAAGAAGCGCCGATCACGGTGGTGGACACGGTCGGTGCGGGCGACTGTTTTCTGGCGGGTTTGATCACCGCCTGGCTGGCAGGGCCTGAGCGGGGCGAAGAAGCCCTGACCTTGCGCCCGGGTGGCCTGACGGCGCCCGTTTCGGAGGCCCGGCTGCGCGCCGTGCTGCACCATGCGCTGGCCAGCGCCAGCCACTGTGTGGAGCGGGCGGGCTGCACGCCGCCCCGCTACGAAGAAGTGCAAGAGCGGCTGGCGTTGCGGCGCTCAGCGACCGCAGCGGGCCAGTAACACTTACTCGGCGGGTTTGGCGGCCGGCTTGCGGGTCCGGCTGCGCGGACGGGGAGCGGCCGCCTTGGTGGGAGCCGCGCCTTGTGCCTCACCGGCTGGTGCCTCGGCCGCAGAAGCCGATGCCTCGGCACCTGTAGCACCGCCCGCATCCGCCACGGCACGCGCGCCACGCGCTCGGGGCGTGGCAGCAGTCTTGGGGGCGCTGGCCGCTGGCTTGGCACCTCCTCCACTGCGGGCACGGCTGCGGCGAGGGGCTGCAGGCTCGGCACCATCGTTCTCAGCAGGTATCTGCGCTGCCGGGGCCTCGGAACCATCCAACGCTTCGGCGCGCGCATCCTGCTCAGGGCTGCTGTCGATCACCCGCTCCAATGGCCCGGCCTCGTGGGCCACCGGCTGGCTGAAATAGCGGCTGGCCGGGCGCTCTGACGGCACATCCGCCTGCTCGGACGCCTGTGGCTCCTGGTTCGAGTCATTGCGCGGCTCGCTGCGCTGCGTGGAGCGTGTGTCTGGGCGGTCTGCGCCCTCACCACGGCGCCCGCGGCTGCGGCCCGGCGCGCCCTGCCCTTCGCCACTGTCAGAACGCAGATCGGGTGCCGTTGCCACCGCATGAAAGTCGTGCCGCGTGGCGCCGCCCTGGCCGGCTCGCTCACCGGCTCCTTCAGGCCGCGCGGGCGCGGCGGCGGCCGTCGGCCCACCGTGGCTGCGGAACACATACGCACCCGATTTTTCATCGCGCCCAAACTCCAGCAGCCCACGCGCCTGCGCTTCCTCCAGCAGGTTGCCAAAGGTGCGAAAGCCGTAGCGGCCTTCGCTGAAATCGGGCTTGCGGCGCTTGATGGCCTCCTTGAGCACCGAGGCCCAGATCTTGCCGGTGTCGCCGCGCTCGGACAGCAGGGCTTCAAACGTTTCGGCCGCCAGCTCCACGCCCTGGGTGCGGCGCGCGTCCTGGCTTTCCTTGCGGCTGCGCTCCTCCTCGGGGCTGCGGCGTGGCGCGGACGGCGGGTTGCTGCCTGGGGCCTGGCGGCGGGCCTGCGCACGCTGGTTCTCGCGCACCAGGTCGTCATAGAAGATGAATTCGTCGCAGTTGGCAATCAGCAGATCGGACGTGGACTGCTTCACGCCCACGCCGATCACCTGCTTGTTGTTCTCGCGCAGCTTGGACACCAGCGGCGAAAAGTCCGAGTCGCCGCTGATGATGACGAAGGTGTTGACGTGCGACTTGGTGTAGCAGAGGTCCAGCGCGTCCACCACCAGGCGGATGTCGGCCGAGTTTTTGCCGGACTGGCGCACATGGGGGATTTCGATCAGCTCGAAATTCGCCTCGTGCATGGTGGCCTTGAAGCCCTTGTAGCGCTCCCAGTCGCAATAGGCCTTCTTGACCACGATGGAGCCCTTGAGCAGCAGGCGCTCCAGGATGGGCTTGATGTCGAACTTTTCGTACTGCGCATCGCGCACGCCCAGGGCGACGTTTTCAAAGTCGCAGAACAGGGCCATGCTGATGCTGTCGGAGGGGGATGCCATATCGTGTGTGAGTTCCGTTCAATGCTGCGGATCATCACACGGAACGCATTGCGCCCTCCGAAGGGATGGCCTCAGGTGGGTTTGGCCAAGCCCAGTTTCTCTACCAGCGCCTTCTCGCGCGTGAACGTGTCCTGCGCAAACTTCTTGTACGCCGCCGTGCTCATGTACATCGGCACCATGTCATAGCGCGCCAGGGCCGTGCGATAGCTCTCCTGCTCCATGGCCTGCTTGAAGGCATCGTGCAGGCGCTTGACCACCGCATCGGGTGTGCCCTTGGGTGCGCCGATGCCAAAGGGCGAGTTCTGCACCAGGTTCAGGCCCAGCTCCTTGAGCGTGGGCGCGTCGGGGAACTTGGCCAAGCGCTCGGCGCCCCAGGTGTTGAGCACGCGCAGCTTGCCCGCTTCCACCTGCGGCGCAAAGCCGGTGGAGTCGGCCGCCGCCATGATCTGCCCGCCCAGGATGGATTGCATCAGGTCGGCACTCCCCTTGTAGGGCACGTGCAGCAGCTCCAGGCCCAGCTGCTGGGCGATGAGTTCCATCGTCAGGTGCGGGCTGGTCATGGTGCCTGTGGAGCCATAGCTGAGCTTGCCAGGGTTGGCCTTGGCCCAGGCCACGAAGTGCGTCCAGGTCTTGAGGGGCGAGTCGGCGGGCACCACCAGGCCAAACGCGTAGCCGGTGACGTTGAGCACGTAGCTGATGTCTTTGACCGGGTCCCAGTTGATCTTGGTGGTGTAAGGGAGGCGGAACACGCCCAGCGGAATCTGCGCGACGGTGTAACCGTCAGCAGGCGAGGTCTGCAGCGCCTGGGCAGGCAAGGTGCCGCCCGCGCCGGGCTTGTTTTCGACAATCACGGTCTGCCCGAGGATCTTGCTGGCGTTGTCAGCCAACGCGCGCATGGTGATGTCGGTGGGGCCGCCGGCCGGGAAGGCGATGATCAGCTTGATGGGTTTGTTGGGAAAGCTCTGGGCCTGCGCCAGGAACGCGGGGGCGGCGAGGCTGGCGGCTCCCCATTGGATGATCTGGCGACGTTGCATGGCGAAGCTCCTCAAAACGAAAGACAAAAGATTCGCTCATTGGACTGCAGCCCCTCGCGCGGGGCATGCAGGAAACCCCCTAGCCTCTGTCACCAAGGCGGCAGCGCGGCTGGGGCAGGATGGTTCCCGCAACGCGCCGGTAGCGCGCAACACCGCAGGCGTTTGTCACACTTTGTACGTGGACAGCAGCAGGCTGGTTTCCGTGTTGGCAATGCCCGGCGTGAGGCGGATGCGGCCCAGCGCCGCATCGAATGCCTCCAGGCTTTCGGCGCGCACCTCCGCCACGATGTCCCAGCGGCCGTTGGTGGTGTGCAGGGTGCCCACCGTGGGCTCACCGCGCAGCGCATGGATGACAGCGGGCGCCGCATTGCCCTCGACCGCGATGCTCATCCACGCACGGATGCGCTGGGGCTCCGAATCGGGCCGCAGCCGCACGGTATAGCCGACGATGACACCGCCCTCCTCCATCTTGTGCAAGCGGTTCTGAACGGTGCCGCGCGATACACGCAGCTTCTGCGCCAGCGTGGCCACGGGGGTGCGTGCGTCGGCGCGCAGGATGCTGAGGATTTCGCGGTCGGTGTCGTCCAGTTTGGTCATGGCAGGCTCTGTAGCTGGCAGTTCGGCAATTTTCTGTGCATTGTGGCCCTGCAAGCTGGCACGGGCATTTCTTCCGCCCGGCGCAACGCGGACGACTTCTCACGCTGAATCTGGATCAAGAAGGCTGGCAGCGCCCGTCTAGAAAGCATCAAACGCCATCAAATTCATAGCGCTCGCATCACAACGAATCCGTGGGATGCGGGGCCTGCGCATCCAGCCGCGCATCACAACCCACGCCCGATGCGATCCAGCGCCGGGCCAGCGCAGACAGTGCGCGCACAGCCCAGGGATGGGACAGGCCGGTGACACCACCGGGGTCGGCCACCATGCCACACCAATAGCGCTGGTCAGCATCGCTCCAGCGCAGGGCCGTGCAGGCCCCCTTGCGGCGCCGTGACACCAGCATCCCCAGCGGGCAGGGCTCCGCCAGGCAGCACAGCCCACAGCCGTTGCAGGGTGCGCCTTCTGCGGGTTTGGCAGGTGCTGCGGGATGCAACCACACCACGGTGGGGTGAGCAGGCAGTTGTTCGGGCATGGGGGTGCAAAGGGAACATGCGCGAGCGGCAAATGCCCCCCGCGCTCCACGGTGCATTGTGCGGCCCTATTACCGCCGCGCGACTGGCTGCACGACCACAGGCCCCAACAAAAAAGCCCCCGCTGCGATCACAGCGGGGGCCAAACCGGTCGAAGGGACCGGGGAGGGAGACAAGTAAAGAGGGAATGAAACTGCCGCCGGATCAGCAGCCCAGCGGCCGGTTCGGGCGCATGGGCACGATGCCGGTGACGCGCAGGGTGGCGTTCGAGCCATCCGTGGCTGTCAGCGTTTTTCCGCTGAAGCGCACCTGGTCGCTCTCGCGTACCACCGCCGTGTCAGTCGGCTCGCCGCTGGCGTATTCCTTGCCATCAAAGGTCAGGAAGACCTGGTGCAGGCCCGTCGCATCGGGGCGATACCGGATGTCGCCAAAGGCGGTGGCCGAAGAACCCACCTTGTTGGCCCCGTCAAAGCGGAAAGCACACAATTCGGGCACCGAGCCGATGGGGTTTTCCTTGTCCACGCCGGTGAGGTTCAACGTGCCGTTGCCATACACACCGTTAAGACCGTCCACCGTAGCGCTGGTCACGGTCAGCACACCGGGTTCGTTGCTGGGTGTTGGGTCATCGTCATTGCCGCCGCCGCAGGCGACCAGCAGCACAGAAGCAGCCGCAAGGGCAGTACAGGTCTTGAGGAAATGAAAAGCGTTCATGGTGATGGGCGTCCGTAGATGTGGATGGAAGGTGGGGAGCCGATCCCCTGCAACCCATCGTAGGAAGCCCACCCCGCGCAGCGCGTGCGCCATGTTCCGCGTTGTGCGTAGGACATGGGCCGACAGGGGTGTGCGCCAAACCAATGGCTGGCATGGCGCCACCCTGCCCCTGCCGCCCGCGCCGCTCACGTATCTCAGCGCGCCAACACCGCCGCCAGCGCCTTTCCAGTATGTGTGCCCGCCGCCACCACATCCTCGGGCGTAGCGGCTGCCACGATGCGCCCGCCTGCGTTGCCACCTTCCGGGCCCAGGTCCAGGATCCAGTCAGCCTCGGCGATCACATCCAGGTCGTGCTCGATCACGATCACGCTGTGGCCACCATCGACCAGGCGGTGCAGCACGCGGATGAGCTTGTCGACGTCGGCCATGTGCAGGCCCACGGTGGGCTCGTCCAGCACATACAGCGTGTGCGGCGCCTTCTGCCCTCGGCGGCCCACCTCGTCGCGCACCTTGGTGAGTTCGGTCACGAGCTTGATGCGCTGCGCTTCACCGCCAGAAAGTGTGGGCGACGGTTGCCCCAGCGTGAGGTAGCCCAGGCCCACATCCTGCAAGAGCTGCAACGGGTGCGCAATGCTGGGCATGGTGGCGAAGAAGCCCACGGCCTCATCCACCTCCATCTGCAGCACGTCGCCAATGCTCTTGCCGCGCCAGGTCACGGCCAGCGTTTCGGGGTTGAAGCGCGCGCCGTGGCAGGTTTCGCAGGGCACCTTCACGTCGGGCAGGAAGCTCATCTCGATCGTGCGCACGCCCGCACCTTCGCAGCTGGGGCAGCGGCCTTCGCCGGTGTTGAAGGAAAAGCGCCCGGCGGCGTAGCCGCGTGCCTTGGCCTCCAGCGTTTCGGCAAACAGCTTGCGAATGGTGTCCCAAAAACCGATGTAGGTGGCGGGGCAGGAACGCGGGGTTTTTCCAATCGGTGTCTGGTCCACTTCGAGCACGCGGTCAATGCTCTCGAAGCCCGACAGGCCCGTGCACCCGACCAGCGGCGGCGCCTTGCCGGCGTCCATCGCATCGCGCCCTGCCTTGGTGCTGCGCTGCTGCACCCAGGCCTGCACATTGGCCAACAGCACGTCGCGCGCCAGCGTGGACTTGCCCGAGCCGCTCACGCCCGTCACCGCCACCAAACGATGGAGCGGCACGGTGGCCGTCACGTTCTGCAGGTTGTGCAATTGCGCGCCGTGCACGGTGAGCCAGCGCATCGCTGCGCGCTCCTTGGCTTCGTTGAGCGCATCAGCGGCCAGCGATGCAGCCTGCGCTGCGCGCTTCTTCACGGCGGCGCTCTGGCGACCGGTGGGCGCCGCGGCCTCGGCCTGAGCAAAGGCTGCGGTGGCTTCGGCACTCACCTCGCTGGCCGACATGCTGCGGCGCAGCTGCAGCGGATGCTTCATGGCGTGCAGCAGGTAGCGGCCGGTTTGCGAATCTTCGGCGCCCGTGATGTCGGCCACGCTGCCTTGCGCCACCAGGCGCCCGCCGCGTTTGCCCGCGCTGGGGCCAATGTCGATGATGTGGTCGGCGCGGCGGATGGTGTCTTCGTCGTGCTCCACCACCACCAGCGTGTTGCCCTTGTCACCCAGCTTGTGCAGGGCGTTGAGCAGGATCTGGTTGTCGCGCGCATGCAGGCCAATGGTGGGCTCGTCGAGCACGTAGCACACGCCCTGCAGGTTGCTGCCCAGCTGCGCGGCCAGGCGGATGCGCTGGGCCTCGCCACCGCTGAGCGTGGGCGCGCCCCGGTCGAGCGTGAGGTAGCCCAGGCCCACTTCTTCGAGGAATTCGAGGCGGCTCTGGATCTCGGGCACCAGATCGCGGGCGATGTCGCCTTCACGCTGGGTCATGCCGCCTTCGATGCGCAGGGTCTCGATCCAGCGGCGCACATCCGTCACCGACAGCGCGGCGATTTCGGTGATGCCCACGCCTGCAAACTTCACAGCGCGGGCCGTGGCGTTCAGACGCGTGCCGTGGCATGTGGGGCAAGCGGTGTCCTGCAAATCTTCCACCTCGGGCTCGGCAAAGGTCTGCTCGCGGCCCTTTTCCTTGTCGTCTTGTACCGAGTCGTCAAACACCTTGCGCTGGTCCTTGGTGAGCTTGACGCCGGTGCCCACGCAATCGGGGCACCAGCCATGCTTGCTGTTGTACGAGAACAGGCGCGGGTCCAGCTCGGCATAGCTGGTGGCGCACACCGGGCAGGCACGCTTGGTCGAAAAGGCTTGCAGATGACCAATACCGGCCGTGGGCAAGCCGCCCTCCATGGCCGCAGCCAGCGTGTCGATGCTGCTCAGCACATGCACCACGCCCTTGCCGTGCGTGAGCGCGTCGGCCAGCGCCTTGCGGAGCTGGGCTTCGTTCTCGGGCGACACATCCAGGCTGGCAACAGGCAGCTCAATGGTGTGCTCCTTGAAGCGGTCGATGCGCGGGAAGTTGGTGGTGGGCAGGAAGTTGCCATCCACGCGCAGATGCGTAAAGCCGCGCGGGCGCGCCCAGTCGGCCAGCTCGGTGTAGACGCCCTTGCGGTTCATCACCAGCGGCGCGAGCAGTCCGATGTGCTGGCCACGGAACTGCGTGAGCAACTGCGCGGCGATGCTCTCGGGCGTTTGCGGCTGCACGGCTGCGCCGTCTTTGGTGCAGTGCTGGGTGCCCAGCTTGACGTACAGCAGGCGCAGAAAGTGCCACACCTCGGTGGTGGTGCCCACGGTGGACTTGCGACCGCCGCGCGAGAGGCGCTGCTCGATGGCGACAGTGGGCGGGATGCCGTACACGGCATCCACCTCGGGCCGACCGGCTGGCTGCACGATGCTGCGGGCATAGGCGTTGAGCGATTCGAGGTAACGCCGCTGGCCTTCGTTGAACAAAATGTCAAACGCGAGCGTGGACTTGCCCGAGCCGCTCACGCCCGTCACCACGTTGAACTTGCCACGCGGAATGTCCACGCTCAGGTTCTTGAGGTTGTGCTCCTTGGCGTTGACGATTTGTATAGCGTTTTTGGCCGCTGGCGCTTGATTCATATGCGCGAGGCGCTCTGATTTTCGTAGCGCAGCAGCTTTTTCGTGCACCGAGTGGCCGCCCACGCCAAGCGCCAGTTCGTAGTCGCGCAGCGCCTGCCCGGTGTGCGAGGTGGCGTGGGCACGCACGTCCTCGGGCGTGCCCTCGGCCACGATGAGGCCGCCCGCGTAGCCGCCTTCCGGGCCCAGGTCGATGAGCCAGTCGCTGGCGCGGATCACGTCCAGGTTGTGCTCGATGACGATGAGCGAGTGCCCCGCATCGATGAGCTTGCGCAGCGCGCGCATCAACTTGGCAATGTCGTCAAAGTGCAGGCCAGTGGTGGGCTCGTCAAACAAGAACAGCGTGCCTTTGCGGGCGACGGACTGGCGCGATTTGGATGCGCTGCGCGCAGCCTCCGCCAGAAAGCCTGCAAGCTTGAGGCGCTGCGCCTCGCCGCCTGACAAGGTCGGCACGGGCTGGCCCAACGCCACGTATTCGAGCCCTACATCCACGATAGGCTGCAGCGCGCGGATCACATCACGGTCATTGGCAAACAGGTCGGCCGCCTCGGCCACCGTGAGAGCCAACACGTCGGCCACATTCAACGTCCGACCACCACGCTCGATGGTGATCTCCAGGATCTCGGGCCGGTAGCGCTTGCCATCGCAGTCCGGGCAGCGCAGATACACGTCGCTCAGGAACTGCATCTCCACATGCTCAAAGCCCGAGCCGCCACAGGTCGGGCAGCGCCCATCGCCGCTGTTGAAGCTGAACTTGCTGGCCGTGTAGCTGCGCTGCTTCGACAGCGGCGCCACGGCAAACAGTTCGCGGATGCTGTCCCACGCGCCCACGTAGCTCACGGGGTTGGATCGAGCGGTTTTTCCGATGGGGGATTGATCGACAAACACGACATCCGACAAATGGTCGGCGCCCAGCATGCGGTCGTGCGCGCCCGGCGTGTCCGTGGCCTTGCCAAAGTGGCGCAGCAGCGCGGGGGCCAGCACGTCCTGGATCAGGCTCGACTTGCCCGAGCCACTGACACCGGTCACGGTGACCAGCCGCTGCAGCGGGAACTCCACCGTCACATCCTGCAGGTTGTGCTCGCGCGCGCCTTCGAGGATGAGGCGTGGCGTGGATTCGGTGACCATGCGCTTGAAGCCAAAGCCCACATGTTTGCGGCCGCCCAGGTAGGCGCCGGTCAGCGTGTCGGCATTGCGCAAATCGGCCGTGGTGCCGTCAAACACGATCTGCCCGCCCAAGCGGCCGGGGCCAGGGCCCATGTCGATCATGCGGTCAGCCGCCAGCATCACGGCGGGGTCGTGCTCCACCACCACCAGCGTGTTGCCCGCATCGCGCAGGCGTAGCATGGCCTCGGTGATGCGGTGCATGTCGCGCGGGTGCAGGCCGATGCTGGGCTCGTCCAGCACGAACAGCGTGTTGACCAGGCTGGTACCCAGCGCCGTGGTGAGGTTGATACGCTGCACCTCGCCGCCACTCAGCGTGCGGCTTTGCCGGTCGAGCGTGAGGTAACCAATGCCCACGTCGCACAGGTACCTGAGGCGGGTGGTGATTTCTTCGTGCAGCAGCTTGAGCGCTTGGGCGTCGCCGCCCTTGGCGTCGTCGCCCACCGGTAGCTGCATGCGATCAAAGAACTGGCGCAGTCGATCAACGGGCAGCAGCATCAGATCGTGCAGGCATAGGCCGGGCAAGGCCTCCAGTTGCTCGCGCGACCATTGCACCCCCTCAGGCATGAACCGTTTGCCAGGCTCCAGCACCGCATCGGCATCCTCCTTGCGGCCGATGCGCCAGAGCAGGCTTTCGGTCTTGAGCCGCGCACCCGCGCAGGTGGGGCATGGCGTGTAGCTGCGGTACTTGGACAAGAGCACGCGGATGTGCATCTTGTAGGCCTTGCTCTCCAGGTACTCAAAAAAGCGCTTGATGCCGTACCACTGCTTGCTCCATTGCCCGTCCTTGTAGCCGGGGGCGCCGCCGATCACCCACTTTTTCTGGTCGTCGGTCAGCTTGTACCAGGGGGTGTCACGCGGGATACCAGCCGTTTCGGCATGGCGCATGAGGTCGTCCTGCGCTTCTTTCCACGCGGGGGTCTGGATGGTCTTGATGGCGCCCGCGCGCAGCGTGAGCTTGTCGTTGGGGATGACGAGGCCGTAGTCCACGCCGATCACGCGGCCAAAGCCCCGGCAGCTGTCGCAGGCGCCCACGGCGGAGTTGAACGAGAAGGCCGACGGGATGGGGTCGCTGTAGCGCAGGTCGCTGTCGGGGCAGTGCAGGCCCGTCGAAAACCTCCACAGCTCTGGTTCGCTCTCGTCCAAGAGCCGATAGACATTCAAGCGCCCCGTGCCGCGCTTGAGCGCGACCTCGATGGCCTCGATCACCCGCGCCTTCTCGGCATTGCCCAGACGAAACCGGTCGGCCACCACATCCAGCACCTTGCGCGGGCCGGTGGGCGTGGCCACCTCGCGCTCGGCCTGCACCTTGGTGAAGCCACTGGCGGACAGCCACTGCTCCACCTGCTCCGCGCTGGTGTTGGCAGGCAACTCGACCGGGAAAGTCAACACGATGCGGGGGTCACTGGCGGCAGCGCAGCGCGCGGCCAGCTCCGCGTAGATGGTCTCGGGCGTGTCATGGCGCACCGGCTGCGCGGTCTGCTTGTCGAACAACTGGCCCGCACGGGCGAACAGCAGCTTCAGGTGGTCGTTCAGCTCCGTCATCGTGCCCACGGTGGAGCGGCTGGAGCGCACGGGGTTGGTCTGGTCGATGGCGATGGCCGGCGGCACGCCCTCGACCTTGTCCACAGCGGGCTTGTCCATGCGGTCGAGGAACTGGCGGGCGTAGGCGCTGAAGGTCTCCACGTAGCGGCGCTGGCCCTCGGCATAGAGCGTGTCAAACACCAGGCTGGATTTGCCCGAGCCGCTGGGCCCCGTGACCACCGTGAGTTCGCCGGTGCGGATGTCCAGATCCAGGTTCTTGAGGTTGTGCTGGCGTGCGCCGCGGATACGGATCAGTCCCTGGGTCATGGAGGCAGTCTTTTTCGAGGGTGAGGCGGAACATTCTAGGCACCGCAGTGGCGCCCGTCCGGCCTTGCCGCAATACCCTTTGATTGCGGGTCTGCTGACAGGTGCTGTCACAACATCGGGTTATGCCGGTTCGCAAACAGGGCACATTTGTCTAGAGTAGCCAGTCAATCCAAGGAGACGACCATGTACAAATGGACACAATGGGGAGCCGCAGTCGCTCTGGCCGCCGCGCTGTGCGGCGCTGGCCATGCCCAGATCCTGATCGGGCAAACCGCCGGCTTCTCCGGGCAGGTGGCGGCAGGCGTGAAGGAAACCACCGACGGCGCCCTCCTCTATATCGATGCGGTCAACGCCAAGGGCGGCGTCAACGGCCAGAAGATCGAACTGACCTCGCTGGACGACAAGTTCGACCCCAAGCTGGCCGCAGAAAACGCGCGCAAGCTGATCGAAGAAAACAATGTGTCAGCGCTGTTCCTCACACGCGGCACGCCCCACACGGAGGCCATCGTTCCCCTGCTGGAAAAGCACGGCGTGGCACTGGTAGGCCCTTCCACGGGCGCCATGGTGCTGCACCAGCCCGTGCGCAAATACGTCTTCAACGTGCGCGCCACCTACCAGCGCGAGGCAGAAAAGGCCATGACCCACCTGGCCTCCATGGGCATTACCCGCATTGCCGTGGTGTATGCCGACGACAGCTTTGGTGCCGATGGCGTGGCGGGGGCGCAAAAGGGCCTGGCGGCGGCCAAGCTCACACCCGTGGTGCTGGAGAAGTTTGACCGTGCCAAGCCTGATTTCGCCCCGGTTGCGGCCAAGGTGGCCAAGGCAGACACCCAGGCCGTGCTGATGATCGCCTCCGGCTCTGCCGTGGTCGATGGCAGCAATGCGCTGCGCGCCGCAGGCTCTGCCGCACAGATCGTGACGCTGTCCAACAATGCCTCGGGCGGCTTCATCAAGAGCCTGGGCAACAATGCGCGCGGCGTGATCGTGACCCAGGTGTACCCCAATGAGCGCGCGGTGACCTACGCCATGGTCAAGGAAGCCCAGGAGCTGGCCCGGGCCAAGGGCTTGCAGGAGATCAGCCCCGCCATGCTCGAAGGTTTTGCAGCCGCCAAGGTGCTGGTGGAAGGGCTCAAGCGCGCCGGCCCCAAACCCAGCCGCGACAAGATCCACGCGGCCCTGGAAGGCATCAAGAAATTCGACCTGGGCGGACTGGAGGTGAGCTACGGGCCAGACGACCACACGGGCCTGGACTTTGCCGACCTCTCCATCATCGGTACGGACGGCAGGTTCCGTCGCTAAGAGCCTGTTTACGATCTCGCAGGGGATCGCAAACAGGCTCTAGGAGCCATCTCCCGGATGGCCATAGGTTGCGCAGGCCCGGCTCCGTCCGGGCCTACGTATTTCTACAGTTTATTTGTCACCGTTTGTATCTATATTGACGCCTCCAACAAACAGGCATCTTGGGACAAACATGAGATTGACACACTGGCTTCGCGGGGGCGCTACCCTGGCCACCATCTTCGCAATGGTGGGCGCAGCCCACGGACAGATTCTCATTGGACAGACGGTGGGCATCACGGGCTCGGCAGCGGCCACGGTGGCCGAATCCATGCAGGGCGCGGCGCTCTACATTGATCACATCAACGCCCGGGGCGGTATCGCGGGGCAGAAGGTGGAGGTCATATCCCTAGACGACAAATTCGACCCCAAGCTGACCCTCGAAAACACCCGCACTCTCATTGAGGAAAAAGGCGTGATCGGGCTGTTCATGACACGGGGCACGCCCCACACCCAGGGCATCATGCCGCTGCTGGAGCAGCACGGCGTGCCGCTGGTCGGCCCCTCCACCGGCGCCATGGTGCTCCACCAGCCGGTGCACAGGTTCATCTTCAACGTGCGCGCGCCCTACCAGCGCGAGGTGGAAAAGGCCATCACCCACCTCAACACCCTGGGCATCAAGCGCATTGGCGTGGTGCATGTGGACGACACCTTTGGCGCAGATGGCCTGGCAGGTGCACAGCTGGGCTTCAAGGCCAACCAGCTGGAAGCCCTCTTTGTCGAGAAATTTGACCGTGCCAAGCCCGACTACAGCGCGATTGCACCGCGTGTGGCGCAAAAGCAGCCTCAGGCCGTGGTCTTCATCGGCACGGGCGCGGCGGTGGTCGACGGCATCAAGGCGCTGCGCGCTGCAGGGGTCACGGGGCAGATCGTGACACTGTCCAACAATGCCTCGGGCGGCTTTGTCAAACTGCTGGGCGACCAGGCCCGGGGGGTTGTGGTCACGCAGGTCTTTCCCTCCGAGCGGTCGGTGAACTATCCGGTGGTCAAGGAAGCCATGGAGCTGGCCCGCGCCAAGAACATTTCCGATCTCACGCCCGCGATGGTGGAGGGTTTCGTCAGCGCCAAGGTGCTGCTGGAAGGCATCAAACGCGCGGGCACCAAGCCGGACCGCGCCAAACTGCACGCAGGCCTGGAGAGCATCAAGAAGTGGGACCTGGGTGGCGTGGAGCTGAGCTACAGCCCCACGGACCACAGCGGTCTGGTGTTCGCCGACCTTTCCATCATCGGAAGTGACGGGCGCTTCAAGCGATGACGCCCTAAGAAACTGAGGCGCTGTGCGGGCTCTTGCCCTGCGCCGCGCGAGGAGCGGCAGGGGCGGAGTGTGCGGCCCACCGTGACGGCCCCGCACAAAACAAAAGCCTGCGGCCTTTCGGCTGCAGGCTTTTTTGATGGGCTCGGGATGGAGCCCGGCGGCTTACTGCGCGCTGGCCGCAGATGCAGGTGCCGACGCAGGCGCCGCTGCGGGTGCACTGGCAGCGGGTTCGGGCGCATGCACGGCATCTGCGCCGTGTTTTTCACCACCCATGTCGGCCTTGTCGCCCGCCGTGATGATCACGTACATCGACAACGCCGCAAACAAGACGAAGCCAACAACAATCTTCCACATATCAATATCTCCTGGGATGGGTTTGTTCAATCAAGGGGCCTGGCTAGGGATGCTGTGCACGATTCGTCGCGCCGTATGCATCTGCGGCTCGGGCGGTCTGCCGCGTTGCAAAACCTCGCAATAGCTACGGCTATTGCTGCGTTTTGCGCCTTGCAGCCCATCCCGTTCCGCAGCGCACACTTACCGCTCAAATCATGCACAGCATCCCCAGGGTTATGGGTTGTACTGGTGCGCGGACAAGCCCCTTGATGGAACACAGGGCCCGACCCTTGCGGGGCGGGCCCTGTTCACCGGTCAGAACCGATCAGTCGTTGGCGTAGATGTCCACGTCCTTGGTTTCCTTGATGAACAAGCCACCGATCACCACCGTGGCACCGGCAATGATGATGGGGTACCACAGGCCGTTGTACATGTTGCCGGTCTGGGCCACGATGGCGAACGCCGTGGTGGGCAACAGGCCGCCGAACCAGCCGTTACCGATGTGGTACGGCAGGGACATCGACGTGTAGCGGATGCGGGTGGGGAACATTTCGACCAGCATGGCGGCAATAGGGCCGTACACCATGGTCACCAGCAGCACCAGGTAGGTCAGGATCACGGTGACCATGACCTTGTCGATGCGGGCAGGATCTGCCTTGGTGGGGTAGCCCGCAGCCTTCAGTGCATCGGCCACAGCCTTCTTGAACTCGCCATCTTTCTTCTTGGCTTCGTCAGCGGGCAGGCCCTTGCTGGTGTACGAGGCGATGACCGTGTCACCGATCTTGATCGTGGCGGGCGTACCAGCGGCAGCGACGGCGTTGTCATAGCTCACCGAAGCGCCAGCCAGCACCTGCTTGGCGATGTCGCACGAGCTGGTGAACTTGGAAGTGCCGGTGGGGTTGAACTGGAACGAGCATTCCTTGGGGTCTGCCGTCACGATCACCTGGTTCTTGGCCTGGGCTTCAGCCAGGGCAGGGTTGGCCGCCTTGGTCAGTGCGCCGAACACAGGGAAGTACGTCAGCGCGGCCAGCAGACAGCCTGCCAGGATGATGGGCTTGCGGCCAATCTTGTCCGACAGCGAACCGAACACGATGAAGAACGGCGTGCCGATCAGCAGCGAGACGGCCACAAAGATGTTGGCGGTGGCGCCATCGACCTTCAGGGCTTGTGTCAGGAAGAACAGCGCATAGAACTGGCCCGAGTACCACACCACGGCCTGGCCGGCGGTCAAGCCTACCAGTGCCAGGATCACGATCTTCAGGTTCTTCCACTGGCCGAAGGACTCGGTCAATGGGGCCTTGGAGGTCTTGCCCTCGGCCTTCATCTTCTGGAAGGCAGGCGATTCATTCATCGACAGACGGATCCAGACCGAGATGGCCAGCAGCAGGATCGACACGATGAACGGAACACGCCAGCCCCAGTCCGCAAAGGCTTCTTCGCCCAGCATGGTACGGGTGCCCAGAATCACCATCAGCGACAGAAACAGACCCAGCGTGGCCGTGGTCTGGATCCAGGCGGTGTAGGCGCCGCGTTTGCCGTGCGGAGCATGCTCGGCCACATAGGTGGCTGCGCCGCCGTACTCGCCACCCAGCGCCAGGCCTTGCAGCAGGCGCAGGATGATCAGGATGACGGGGGCCGCCACACCGATGGAGGCATAGGTCGGCAAGATACCCACGATGAAGGTGGACAGACCCATGATCAGGATGGTGACCAGGAACGTGTACTTGCGACCGATCATGTCGCCCAGGCGACCGAAGAAAATCGCGCCGAACGGACGGACGATGAAGCCCGCTGCGAAGGCCAGCAGCGCGAAGATGAACGCCGATCCGGCATCCAGCCCGCTGAAGAACTGCTTGGCGATGATGGCTGCGAGCGAGCCGTACAGGTAAAAGTCGTACCACTCGAAAACGGTGCCGAGCGACGATGCGAAGATGACCTTGCGCTCTTCGGGCGACATCGGCCGCGGTGCGGGATGGATGGTTGCCATGGTGTCTATGTCTCCTGGTGATTTTTAAGACCGCACAGTGGCGGGCAAGGTCATTCTTCGGGAAGGCACTGACTCTGCTCTGACGCCAAACCAACAGAGGCTTGCGTTAAACTGAACCGATACTTACAAAGTGCCTGCCGTCCTTATGAGCGGGCTTTCAAGCGCACTGGAGCGACTGGACCTTGGGCAGGGAAAACCCCGATCAGGGCCTGTGCGCCCATGCAGTCCACCGGACTCCGTGCACACCAAGCGCCTGAGCGTGCGCTGCCAGCCCGCTTGTGGAGACAACCGTCAACTTTTGCAGGGGCCCCATGCACGCGCACACCGTCCTAAAAAAGACAGATCAAGGGATCGAGGCGATCAAGCACCGCGACCGGGCACTCCCTCCCCGTGAACGTACCACCCTGATCCTGGTGGACGGCAGCAAACGCCTGCAGGACCTGGCCCAGGCCTGTGGCAGCCTCGATGAGGCCTTGCGCATTGGCCAGGCGCTGGTCGACCTGGGGCTGGCATCGGTGGTTTCCGGGGCTGTGGCGCCGCCCTCGCCCACGCACGCCACAACGGGCAACACCCCGGCCACCGCGGCCGCACCGGTTCAGGATCTGCGCACCAGCGCCCGGCGCGCCACCAAGGTCCTTGAAGACCTGCTGGGCCCGGCATGCGAGCCTCTAGCGCTGCAGCTCGAAAAATGCAAATCGGTGGCCGAATTGGAGGCCAAGATCCAGGAGTTGCGCCCCGTGGTGGCCTCCATGCGCTCAGAGAAAAAGGCCGAGGAATTCGTGGCCGCTGCGCTGGGCCGCTGAACCCCAACAACACGCAAAGACCAGCCCATAAAAAATGTCCGCAGTCAAGCGATTGTTGAAATCAGCCTGATGGCCGGAAGTCTATATGGGGTGCGGGTTTGGCTCTACTTCGGGCCGCCTTGCGGGGCTGTGGCGTTGTGGGCTGGGAGCCACATAGGAGCTTCGCGGTAGAAAGCCCGAGCGTGCTGCATCGGGGGCGGTTGCCTGCAGGCGGTAGCCGCGTTTGGTCTTCATAGCCCAATCGGTCGCCGTCCTCCAGAATGAAGAACGCGCAGCCTTGGGCTGCGCGTTTGAGGGATGGCCGCCAGCGGAAACCGGCATCATCAGCTTGGCTTCGGCGGCGCGGCCTTGCCCGCGCCTCCCTTCCTGAATCCCCGATCTCCGACCATGAAGGCTTCTAGCATGTGCGGAATTAGCACCGTGGCATCGACCGCCTCGCCGTAGGTCTGCGCGTGCAGCGTAGCGTAGCGGTCGAGGTCGGCTTTCAGGCTGGCCGGGCAAGCAAAAGTCAGCTTCGTGGATTCCGTTTTCGGCAGCGGCCCGAGCCGTAGCTTGCGCGTCGTCATCGCGAAGTCCCCCTGTTGAAGAAAAGTGGCTGGTACGGCCGCAGCACCAGATCGCGGTTGACGATGATGCGAACCGGCAAGCCGGGGCGCTCCGTCAAGGTGGGCTGGATGTTGAGGTTGCGCCGGGTCATCTCCTGACCGACCTGATTGATGCTGTCCTGGGCGCTATCGCGGCCGGCGATGATGACGCGATCACCGTCCTGCCGGTTCTCCGGCGCAGCCAGTTCGGCACCGATGCCCAGTAGCGTCGTCAGTGCCGCACCGGCAAAGACGCGATCCCAATGCCAATCCACATCATCTTCCAAGCCGGCGTAGCCGGCCGGATCGGTGCCGGCCAAGTTGTCGAGCTTGAGCGAAGACGTGTCGGGCAGGATGATCCGGTTCCACACCACTTGCACGCGGCTCTGCCCGTAGCTGACCTGGCTGTTGTATTTGCCCAGGATGCGTGACCCCTGCGGGATCAGCAGGAACTTGCCGGTAGCCGTGTCATAGACCGGCTCCGTCACTGTGGCGATCACATCGCCCGGCAAGTCCGACTTGATGCCCGTCACCAGCGCCCCGGCGACCACCGTTCCGGCCATGACCTGATACGGCGACGCCGGCAGCGTCAGGTTGCCGGAATCACGGGCTTCCGTGGTTCCGGCTTTCTGGAATGCCTCTTTCTGGTCTTGCCGGTTCTGCACGGCGGTCGGGTCGGCGGGCTGGGCCGCCGTCGACGCAGGCCCGGCCGCCAGCGGGTCGAAGGCCGCATTGGCGGTGAAGCCCGGCGCAGCGGCTACCTGTGTCTGCGCCACCGGCGCGGCCTTCTGCGAACCAGAGCGGAAGAACACCGCCGATGCCGCTGCTGCTTCGGCTTCCTTGCGCAACGCGTCGTTGGGGTCGTTGCCGGGGGCCGCGTAGGCGGCCGTCACCGGCTGCTGCGACTTCACAATGGCCGGGCCAAGATCGCCTGGCAGCGGCGGCCCCAACTCCGGCACGGATGCCGCCAAGGGGGGCGGCAGCTTCGAGTAGTCCGCCGGCAGCGCGTCCAACCCTTCGGACTTCGAGACGCGATCGACGTTGTAAAGCTCGGTCTGCTCGCCTGCACCGCGCCGCTGCGGTTGCAGCGACCACATCAGCGCGCCGAGCACAGCGACCGAGAGACCGCCGACGAGGATGGCCAGCGTGCGCCGGTTCAGGCGCGTGACCGGGCGCGGTTGGGCGCGCAGCGCAACTGCCTCGGGTGCCACCTTGCCCGCATGCGGCGTGGCGAGGTCGGGAGTGTCGTCCTGGCTCATGGTCAGTTCCTCCGCGCCAAGCCATCCGTGCGTTCGATACGCACCACGTCACCCTTGTCGCCGCCCAGGCGCAGTTCGGCCGCGCCGAACAGCCGATCCACGATGTAGTAAGGCGAGCGAAAACGGTAATTCACCAGTTGTCCGTCGCCCTGCGCGCCGATGACGAACAGCGGTGGCAGCTCGCCTTGGGCGATTCCCGGCGGGAACTGGATATAGACCTTCTCGCCATCGTCGAAGGCGCGCAGCGGCTTCCACGGCGGATTGCTGCCTGAGACGGAATATCGGAAGCGGATCTTCTCCAGCGACAGTCCGGTATCGACCGGTGCGGCGGCGCTAGCCGCCTGCGACTGGCGCTGCAAGGCCAACATCCGGTCTTTTGGGTAGTCCCAGGACACCGACGCCATCCATGCCTTTTCCGTCGAGGTCAGTTCCAGCAGGTATGTTCTGCGACTGGTGGTGATGACCAAATTCGTCTTGAGGCCTGAGCGGATGGGCTTGACCAGCACATTGATGCGCATCGCGTCGCCGCTGCCGCTGGACGTGTCACCGACGATCCAGCGCACGGTATCGCCGGCTGCGACCGTCACTAGTTCCTCGCCCGGCTGCAAGGAAACCACGGTCACGCGTCCCGGCGCGGCATAGACTTGGTAGAGCGCACCATCGGTGAAGGGCCACACCTGAATCGCATTGACGTAGCCCTCGCGCGTGGGCGCGATGCGCGCCTCGGCATTGGCACGGGAAACGCGCACCTTCTCATCGGCCGGCTCCGGCTTAGCCGGGGCCGCGTCCAACTCGTGCAGCGGCTTCAACTGCGCTGGCAGCGCCAGCGGCTCGGGCATGGCGACGACTTCCACTGGAGCAGGCGGCTCCGGCAGCGGCTGTGCCTGCACCGGCTCATCGAGCGAAATGGACGGAGGCGGCTTGCCCTGCGAAGCGCAGCCCGACAGGGCCACCACGGTCAGCGCGAAAGCGTATAAGCGGAAAGACAGGTTCATGGCTTGGCTCCTTCAGAAGAATCCAGTTCGCGGCTCCACGACAGGCCGTTGACGTAGATACCCAGCGGGTTCTTGCGCAGGCGCTGTTCGGTGCGCGGGGTTTGCAGGACGGTGGAAAGCACCGCGTTCCATCGCTCGGTCCCGGCGGGGGCACCGTTGATGAACCGTTGCTCCGTCCAACGGACGTTGAACGAGGCATCGCTGGCGCGTACCACGCTGGTGATCTGCACCGTCACCGACTCGCGGCCAACACGGGCGAAAGGATCGTTCTTGCTGGCGTAGTCGTTGAGCACCGCCGCGCCTTTGTCGGTGGTGTAGTCGTAGGCGTCCAGCCAGTTTTGCCGCACCACGATGGGATCGATAGACAGCGAGCGCACCAGCGTCACGAAGCGCGCCAGGTGGTGCGCGATCTGCGCATCGGCGGGCCGGTACGGCGTGGCGGCTTCGCCGACGGCGCGCACCTGCCCCGACTGATCGACCTCGATGACGTAAGGGGTGACGATGGACTGCGCCGAGCGCCACACCAGGCCACCGGCCATCAGCAGCGCAAGCGTGAGGCAGCCGAAGGCCATAAAACGCCAGTTCTTGGCCTGGACGCGGGCCGAGCCGATGCGCTCGTCCCACACCTGCGCGGCGGATTGGTACGGGGTGGCAGGCTGCGGCGTGTCGGCATAGCGCACCTGCGGGCGTTTGAATCGCATAGGGTTCTCCTTGGTGGTCAGGTATCGGGTCACGCATCGGGGCGCAGGCTTGGGCCTTGCCCTGAGCCGCCGCCGTCGCCACTGCGCAGCGTGTGGGCTGCGGTGGTTGCGGCATGGGTGATCTGCTGGCGGCGGTGCATCCGCTTTGCCCAGGCGGGTTGCTCTTGCTTCGGCGCGCTGGCTGCGCCTTCGCCTGCGGCGGCCTGGCCGGAACCGGCAGCGCCGACATCCGCACCGTTCCATCCTGCCCGGAAGGAGTCGGCCACCTTCTGACCGGCAGCGGAAGCGCCCGATGCAGCTCGGCGGCCTGCCGCTTGCGCGCCGGTCTTGGCGACATTGCCGAGGCCCGCAGCCGCGCCTTTAGCCCCGCCGCCCGCAGCGGCGGAACCGGCCTGGAATGCGGACTTGGCGCTGCTGGCCGCCGACGTGGCGGCGCGTGCGCCGCTCCCGGCCAGCTTTGCGGCGGCCGGGGCCATGCGTGCGCCCGCCATGACGGCACCGCCCACGCCGGTCGCGGCGGCACCGATGGCAACACCCGTGCCTACCGCGCCGACGGCAGCGCCCGCCATCGCACCCGCGCCGAGCTGCGGCGCACCGGACACAAGGCCCGTGGCGATGCCGGGGCCGAAGATGCCCAGCGCCAGCAAGGCAAGCGAAGCCAGCATCACGACAAGCGCATGGTCGATGGAAGGCTCGTCGGGATGAACCTGGAACTCCGCGAACAGGCCCGAGCCGATGCCGACGATTACCGCCAGCACCAAGACCTTGATGCCTGACGAAACCACATTGCCGAGCACCTTTTCCGCGAGGAACGAGGTTTTGTTCCAGAGCGCAAACGGGATCAAGACGAAGCCGGCAAGCGTGGTCAGCTTGAACTCGATCAACGTGATGAAAAGCTGAACCGCGAGCACGAAGAAACAGAGGATCACCACCAGCCAAGCGATGAACAGCACCACGATGGGGTCGAGGTTCACGAACACTTCGGGGAAGCCGGCCATGTCACCGATCTGGTCGAGGATCGGCGCAGCGGCGTCGATGCCGGTCTTGGCAAGCCGACCCGGCTGCAAGAAGTTCTCCATCGTTATGGCCGAGCCAGTGGCGGTGATGCCTAGCCCGGCGAACGAGCGGAACACGATGCTCGACAGCCAATTGAAGTTACCGATGATGTAGGCGAAGGCACCGACGTAAAGCACCTTGCGCAGCAGCTTGGCGATCACGTCCTCGCCCTGGCCGGTCGCATGGCTCATGGCCCAATACAGACCGGCAATGGTCATGTCGATGACAATGAGAGTGGCCGTCAGGAACGCGACTTCGCCTTGCAGCAGACCGAAACCGGAGTCGATGTAGCGCGAGAAGGTATCGAGGAATCTGTCGATGATCGTTACGTCGTTCATGGCGTGTCCTCCGCAGCGGCGAGCGACGCATCACCTTCCGGCGCGTCGTCGGTTGGCGTGTCGAAACTCGCCGGAATCGGCGGCAGTTCTGCCAGCGTCCGGTATTCGTCCGGCCCAGTCTGGCCGGTGAAGAAGCGCCGCCGGAAGGCTTCGGCAGCGGCGCGACAGGTGTCTTCGCCTGCGGTTTGCCGGTCGGCTGCGCATTGGGCGCGCAGCGCCTTGAGCCGCACGGGATCGGCGGCCAAGGTGGCGGTCAGGTCTTCAGCCGGCTGCTGGCCGCATGCGGTCAGCAGCACGGCCAGCAGGACAGGAACGCATCGCATGGCCGCCTCCCGTCAGTTGTTGTAGAAGTTGACGGACTGCGGTGTGTACGGCGTGCCGGTGCCCAGGAAGCGCCGCCGCACTTCGCGGGCGCGCTCGGTGGCCGCTGCCTGCCGCGCCAGCTCCAGCGAGGCCGCCCTGTCTTGTGTGATCTGGAGCTGCTGGGCCTGGATGGACTGCTTGGCCTGCAAGGCGAGAAGCTGGTTCGTTGCCTGCATCGCTTGCAGCGCACCCGTGGCCGATTGGCTTTGGCTCACGAGGTCGGCCAGCGCGCTTTCGTCTTGCGTCAGGTTCTGCGACACCTGCGCCTGCATCCGCATCGCGGTGTGCAGGCCGTCGAGCGTGTTCTTCCAGCGTTCGCGTGCGTCCTGTGCCATGCGGTCGCCGCTGATGGTGGCGGCGTACTGCTCCGGGTACAGGCGCGAGAACGTGGCATCCATGCTCTGCACGTCGTAGGCCAGCCCTTGCGCCTCGGCAATCAGGCGTTCAGTCGTGGCGAGCGTCGAGCGCAGCCGGTTGACGATGTTGAAGTCGAGATTCGCCAGGTTGCGCGCCTGGTTCATCAACATCTGCGCTTCGTTCTGGAGCTGGTTGATCTGGTTGTTGATCTGCTCCAGCGTGCGGATGGCAGTCAGCGTGTTCTGCACCAAGTTGACGGGATCAACGAAAGTGAGCGCCGCCGCTGGCTGAGCGAGCATCAGCGAGCCGGCCAGCGCGGCGGCGAGCGAAACGGAAAGTACACGGGTCTTCATGGCGAAATCTCCAGGGGTTGAGTAGCGAGGAAAGAAGCCGCCGACGGCGAGGACGGCAGCAGGTCGGCGGCCCAATCGAGGCCGCGATGGCGTAGCCACGCACCGGCGAAGCCGGGAGCGCCGGCCTGCGTCAGCACTCGGTCAATGTCGCGTTGGTCTTGCGGTGTGGATGCGCCCGAGAAGGCGAGCGCGGCTGGCCCCAGGTCGAGGTCGAACAGACGATTGCCCAGGCGCGATTGGTAGTAGTAGTCGCGCTTGGGCTGCGCGGTGGCGACGATTTCGATTTGCCGACTGTTGAGGCCAAAGCCCTCGTAGACCGTGCGAATCTGCGGCTCGGTCGCCTGCGGGTTGGGCAAGAAAATCCGGCTCGCGCAGCTTTCGATGATCGCGGGCGCGATGGTCGAATCCTTGATGTCGGCAAGCGACTGCGTGGCGAAGATCACCGACACGTTTTTCTTGCGCAGAGTTTTCAACCATTGCCGGATGCGTGCCGCGAAGGACGGTTCATCAAGGAATAGCCAGGCTTCATCGAGAATCAGCAGCGTGGGAGCACCGTCGAAACGTGCATCGAAGCGGGCGAACAAGTAGCGCAGCACCGCTTGCACGGCGGCGGGGCTGTGCATTAGCTCTTCCATCTCAAAGCCCTGCACGTCGCCGCTGCCGAGCCGGTCGCGGTCGGCATCCAGTAGCTTGCCGTGCGCGCCGCCCAGCACATACGGCGACAATGCCTGCCGCAGCGCGTTCGATTGCAGCAGCACCGAAAGCCCGGTCATCGTGCGCTGCTCCACCGGCGCACCAGCGAGGCTGCCGAGCGCCGACCAAATGGCGGCTTTCTCGTCGGGGCCGACGGTCACGCCTTCATGCAGCAGGCGGCCTTCGATCCACTCGGCGGCCCAGGTGCGATAGCCTTCGCTGTCGATACGGGCCAAGGGCTGAAAGGCAATGGCGCCGTCCGCGCCGAGGTCGTAGTGTTCGCCGCCCAGGCCCAGCACCGTCGCCCGCATGGATCGCCCCATGTCGAAGGCGAAGATGCGCGAGCCGCCATAGCGGCGGAACTGCAAGGCGAGCATCGCCAGCAGGACAGATTTTCCCATGCCCGTCGGCCCCGCGACCAGCGTATGCCCCACGTCGCCGATGTGCGTCACCAGCCGGAACGGCGTCGCGCCATCCGTGCGCGTGACGATCAGCGGCGGGCCGTCGAGATGGGCGTTTTTCTCCGGCCCAGCCCACACGGCGGACACCGGCATCATGTGCGCCAGATTCAGCGTCGAGACGATGGGCTGGCGCACGTTGGCATAGGCATTGCCTGGTATGGACGACAGCCACGCATCGACTGCATTTAAGGTTTCGGGGATGGTGACGAAGCCACGTCCTTGGATGACACGTTCCACCATGCGCAGCTTTTCGTCGGCTACGGCAGGGTCGTCATCGAACACCGTCACCGTGGCGGTGAGGTAGCCGAAGGCGACTTGATCGCTGCCAAGCTCTTGCAAGGCGGCATCCGCGTCGGCCGCCTTGTTGCTGGCATCCGTGTCCACCAGCGGCGATTCCTGCTGGAAGATGGTTTCGCGCAGTAGCGCAATGACATTCTTCCGTTTCGCAAACCACTGGCGACGCAGGCGGCCCAGCTCCTTTTCCGCCTCGGCTTTATCGAGGCAGAGAAACCGGGTACTCCAGCGATAGGCAAAGCCCAGGCGATTGAGGTCGTCCAGCAGGCCCGGCCAGGTCGAGGTCGGAAAGCCCCGCACCGACACCACGCGCAGATGCTGGTCACCCAGCATGGGCGCAAGGCCGCCGACTAGGGCGGAATCGGCCAGCAGTGCGTCGAGGTGGAAAGGCACCTCGGGCACGGCCAGCCGGTAGCGCCGCGTGGACACCGTGGCGTGAAGATAAGTCAGCGTCGCGGCATCGTCCAACCAGACGATTTCTGGCATCACGCCATCGAGCAGGTCGAAAACCCGATCCGTTTCTGCCAGGAAGGCGTCAAGCCGACCGCGCCAGTCCACACCATCGCCCGGCGCGTGCTCGTAGAGCAGCTTGGCTGCACGAGCGCGGGATTCCTCCGGCGGCAGATAGGCTAGCGTCAGGTGATAGCTGCTTTCGTAGTGGTTCCCCGATTCCTCAAAGGCAGCGCGGCGTTCTTCGTCCACCAGCCAGGACAGCGGTTCGGGAAAGTCGGAATGCGGATAGTCCGCGGCCGACTGGCGCTCGGCTTCCACGAACAGCGCCCAGCCCGAACCCAGCCGGCGCAACGCGTTGTTTAGCCGTGCCGTCGTGGCGATCAATTCGCCCTGCGTGGCGCTGTCCAGATCAGGCCCGCGAAAGCGCGCCGTGCGCTGAAACGAGCCATCCTTGTTCAGCACCACGCCCGGCGCGATCAGCCCAGCCCAGGGAAGCCAGTCGGCCAGCAAGGCGGGCCGCTGGCGGTATTCGGCAAGGTTAAGCATGGCGGCGTCTCCTACACGTCCAGCAGCGGCTTGTGCTTGATGTGCCGGGCGAAGACCTGCATGAACTGCGGATCGACCCTCGCGCCCCACACGGCCAGCGAGTGACCGACGATCCAGAGCACTACGCCAGGAATCCAGAGTTGCAGGCCCAGCCCGACGGCAGCGGCTAGCGTGCCGTTGGCAATCGCCACCGTGCGCGGTGCGCCGCCCATCAAGAGCGGCTCGGTCAGCGAGCGATGTAGCGGCACCTCGAAGCCGGCCGCGAAGCTATCCGGGCCACTCATACGACAGCCCCGCCGGAGAAGCTGAAGAACGACAGGAAGAACGAGGACGCGGCGAACGCGATGCTCAAACCGAACACGATCTGGATCAGCTTGCGAAAGCCGCCCGACGTGTCGCCGAAGGCGAGCGCGAGGCCCGTGGCGATGATGATGATGACCGCGACGATGCGTGCCACCGGCCCCTGAATCGACTCCAGAATGGATTGCAGCGGGCCTTCCCACGGCATCGAGGAGCCGGATGCCTTCGCCGTGCCCGCCGTCATCAGCATGACTGCGGCCAGCAGCAGGCCGTGGTGCGCGGGGCCGGCCAGCCGCCGCAGGCGTGCGATGGTTGAAACCGGATTTACGGAATTACGGAAAGCGTGAACGTGCATCTGCGTCATGGCAGTTCTCCAGGTAGGTCAAGGGACGAGGAAGGCGCAGCGGCATCGGCTGCGAGAGGAACCGGCATCAGCTCGGGAAACGGTGTTTCCAGCGCGTCCGCCAGGCGATAGCCGGTGCCGTCGAAACCGACGACACGGGCGATGCTTTCGACGCGGCGCTTGCGGCCACGCCCGGCGATGTGGATCACGACGTTGACCGCCTCGGCGATCAGCGCACGCGGTGGGTTCACCGCCACTTCAAGAATCAACTGTTCGAGGCGCAGCAGCGCGCCCAGCGCGGAACCGGCGTGGATGGTGGCGATGCCGCCGGGGTGGCCGGTGCCCCACACCTTAACCAAGTCCAGGGCTTCGCCGCCGCGTACCTCGCCGACGATCACGCGGTCGGGGCGCAGGCGCATCGTGGCCCGCACCAGCTCGGTCATAGACACGACGCCAGCGCGGGTGCGCAGCGGCACATGGTCGCGGGCTGCGCATTGCAGCTCGATGGTGTCTTCGAGCACAAGCACGCGGTCGCCCGTGGCGGCGATCTCCGCAAGCAAGGCATTGGCGAGTGTGGTTTTGCCGCTGCTCGTCGCCCCGGCGATCAGGATGTTCTGGCGCTCACGCACGGCGCGGCGCAGGAACTCGGCCTGGCCTGTGGTCAAGATGCCGTCGGCCACATAGCGATCCAGCCCGATGATGCTCACGGCGCGCTTGCGCAGCGCGAAGGCTGGGCCGGGCGCTGCGGGCGGCAAGATGCCCTCGAACCGCTCGCCGGTTTCGGGCAGCTCGGCGGTCAGCAGCGGCCGCCCGCGATGCACCTCTGCGCCGACGTGCGCAGCCACCAGCCGGATGATGCGTTCGCCATCGTCTTGGGACAGCTCCACGCCCAGCGGCATGCGGCCCGATGACAACCGATCCACCCATAGGGTGCGGTCGGGGTTGAGCATGATTTCCACCACGTCGGGGTCGGCCAGCGCAGCGGCGATGACTGGCCCCATTGCCGTGCGCAGCATCTGGATACGGCGATCCAGAGAGGTTGCGGCGGATGAGAGTTCGGGCGGGGTTTGCGGAATGGCGCTCATGAGGCACGCTCCTGCGCTTCAGCCAGTGCCTCCGCGTCATCCATTCGCGCCGGGTCTGGGTGCAGTTCTTCCACAACGTCGCGCACCAGGCTGCGGCCACGCAGCAGGTGGCGGCCGAGCCGCTCCACGAATTGCTCGAAACGCGCTTTGCCTTGGGCGCGAGCTGCGTCCTGATGGGCTTCGGGAATCGGGGTGCTGACGGTCAGGAAGTAGCGGATGAACAGCGCCAGTGTTTCGATCTGGATGTTCTGGTCGCGCTCCATGCGCTCGGCCTGCCGCGACAGGCGATCGAGCCGCTTGGCGATGGCCGCCTCGCGCTGGTCGCCAGCATCGGGCGATAGCCACGACGCGAGCGCCGCCGCGACAATGGACGACTTGGACACGCCTTTCTTGGCGGCCAGTTCTTCGAGACGCTTGGCGTGCTCGGGCTGAATGAACAGATTGAGGCGGTATTGGCTCATAAGTCGATTCCGTCGTTGGGGTCGAGGGAAGCCAGCCGGGCCGTGCGCTGCATGGCCGGGTCGAGCTGGCCGGGAAGCGGCAGCGGCAGGTCGTCGTCGTCATCGAGCAGAGTCAGGTCATGGCCGGCGAGCAGCGGTTCGGGGCTGTATTCGCTGACTTCGGATAGCTCCGGCTGTCGGCGTGGGCCGCCGTCATCGGCGGTGCCTGTGCCATCGCCGGACAGGCCCGCAGCCCGGACCGTTGACACGGCTGGGATCGATAGGCCGCTCCAGTCGTCGGGCCGGGCCGGTGGCGCGTCCGCGTATTGCCCGGCCGCGAGCACAGGCGGCGGTAAAACGCGGTTCTTGAAATTCGCGTCGGCGTAGTAGCGCAGCTTCTTGGCCTTGATCGGTGCCACGCTGGACACCATCACCACAGCTTCCTCAGTCGGAAGCTGCATCACTTCACCGGGCGTCAGTAGCGGGCGGGCCGTCTCCTGCCGCGACACCATGAGGTGCCCCAGCCACGGTGCCAATCTGTGCCCGGCATAGTTGCGCTGCGCGCGCAGTTCGGTAGCGGTGCCAAGCGTTTCGGAGATCCGTTTCGCAGTGCGTTCATCGTTGGTGGCGAACGTCACGCGGACATGGCAGTTATCCAGAATCGAATGGTTCTGGCCGTAGGCTTTGTCGATCTGGTTGAGCGATTGGGCGATAAGAAAACTGCGGATTCCGTAGCCCGCCATGAAGGCAAGCGCCGTCTCGAAGAAGTCCAGGCGGCCCAGCGCCGGGAACTCATCGAGCATCAGCAGCAGCTTGTGGCGGCGTTCGATGCCGTCGCTGCCGTCGAGCGATTCGGTGAGCCGTCGGCCGATCTGGTTGAGGATCAGGCGAATGAGCGGTTTCGTCCGCGAAATATCCGAAGGTGGCACTACCAGATAAAGCGACACCGGATGCTCGGACGCGATCAGGTCGGCGATACGCCAGTCGCAGCGCGAGGTGACTTCGGCCACCGTGGGGTCGCGGTAGAGGCCCAGGAACGACATGGCGGTGCTCAACACGCCGGAACGCTCGTTGTCCGACTTGTTGAGCACTTCGCGCGCCGCCGAAGCGACGACTGGATGCGGGCCACCACCTTCCACGTTCACGAGGTGCTGTGTGGTCATCATCCGGTGCAAGGTCAGCTCGAAGGGGCTGGCCGGATCGGAGAGGAAATTGGCGACGCCGCGCAGCGTCTTGTCCTCGCCCGCGTAGAGCACATGCAGGATGGCCCCGACCAGCAGCGCGTGCGAAGTCTTCTCCCAATGGTTGCGCTTCTCAAGCGCGCCTTCTGGATCGACCAGAATGTCGGCTATGTTCTGTACGTCACGCACTTCATGTGCGCCGCGCCGAACTTCTAGCAGCGGGTTGTAGGCCGCCGACTTCGCATCGGTCGGATTGAACAGCAGGCAGTGTGAGTAGCGTGAGCGCCAACCTGCGGTGATCTGCCAATTCTCGCCCTTGATGTCGTGGACTACGGCGGATGCAGGCCAAGAAAGCAGCGTCGGCACCACAAGGCCGACGCCTTTGCCTGAGCGCGTGGGCGCGAAAGTGAGGATGTGTTCCGGGCCTTCATGCCGAAGGTACTTGCCATCGTGCTGACCGAGGAACACGCCGATCGGCTGCGTAAGGCCGGCTTTGCGAATGTCCTCCGTACTTGCCCAGCGTGCCGAGCCATAGGTCGTGACTAGGCGTGATTGACGAGAGCGCCAGATCGACATGCAGACTGCGACCACCACCGCCAGCAAGCCACTGCCACCCGCTATGGCACCGCCCGTGTCGAAAACGCGTGGCGCGTAGGCATCGAAGAAGAACCACCACTCAAACAGCTTCCACGGGAGGTAGATCGGTGTGCCGAGGAAATCAAACCAGGGGGAGCCAAGGCGTACCTGATAGCCAAGGGCTGCTGCCGTCCATTGTGTGGCGCCCCACACACCCGCGATCACGATGCCGAATACCACGGCTATCTGACCGAACAGCACATTCGTACCTTGCATAGCCCCGCCTCCAATCTCTCCTACGCTGATTCCCTTGGGAAACGCGGCTTAGAAATGTGCCGCAGGCGTCAGGATCGGTGCTGGCTTAGTGCCGGTCAAAGACCGTTTGGGGCAGAAAGGTCGATAAGAAAGAATGAATTCGCGCTGTGTCTAGCCAGGGAGTGACTCCGTAAGCGCCGGCGAATATCAGCGTGCCGAACAGAAGATTCAGGCAGACTAGCGAATTGCTGAATTGCTGAATTGCTGAATTGCTGAATTGCTGAATTGCTGAATTGCTGAATTTCAGAATTTGGGGGATTCTTTGGGCGGTGTGTATGGCGTTTTTCCGTCACCGTAGAACCGCTTACGTGTTGCCTCCGCTACCCGGTTGCAAAGCAGTTCGCCCAAAGTAGGCCGATCCGTCTTGCATTGCTGGCGCAACTTCTTGAGCTGTTCCGGGTCTGCCACCAGCTCTTCTACTGTCGGGGTTTTCTTTTCTGCACTAGTGGCTTTGTGCGGTTTATCAGATTGACCGCATGCGACTAGCATTGCAGCGACGAGCGTGATGGCGAGTCTCATGGCATCAATTCCTCCGGAAGATCGGGATTTCGGCTTTTTGTTGACCTGAGAAACTCTGGCAATTCGATGGCCTGTACTCGCTGAATGAAGCGCGCAAGCTCGTCAAACGGATCGCCTTCAAGTCTGAGTAGATAGGTCGTCAAAGGTGGTACGCGTGTCGAAAGCGGCCTCGCCACGACTCCTGGCTCTCGGGAGGCTGCAATGTGTGCAGCCCCTGTAAGTCCGAGTGCAAAACCGGCAGATACCAACGCCATCATCAGGTCGAAAGTGGTAACCCGCTCGGCAACTAGAGGCTGCATTTCAGCCCGGCTAAGTACTCGCTCAATGTGCTTGGCGTGGCCCTCGCACACTTGAGGATCAGATAGCACTAGCGGGTAGCGCAGCAGTTCATCCAATGGAATTCGCTTAAGAGCCAGCAACGGATGCCGAGCTGGCAGCGCCACCATAAGCGTGTCAGTCCACGCGGGAAGTGCGACGATTCCATCACCTACGTCGTCGGACTGTGCAAAGCCGACGTCATACAGGTCGTCGTGCAATCCTTTGATTTGTTGGGATAGTGGCACCTCAAAAAAGCGAATCTCAACCTCGGGCTCCTCCTCGCGACACAACGCCAATAGGGCTGGTAAGCACAGTAGTGTTGCGCCGTCTGACAAGGCGACGCGGAGTTGTCCATGAAAGCCATTTTTTGCTGCCTTCACGCAGTCCCGCGCCTGTTGCAAGGATGCGAACACCCGAGGTGCGTGCTCCATGAGCATCAACCCAGCTCGTGTCAAACGCGTGCTTCTCGTGTTCCGAATAAAGAGCTGTGCTCCTAACTCCTCTTCGAGTTCTTTGATCGTGCGAGACAGTGGGGACTGCTCAATATGCAGTTTCGCAGCGGCGCGAGCGAAGTGAAGTTCCTCGGCGAGCGCCATAAAACAACGTAGATGTCGAATTTCCATGCGTCCCCTACTAATCGTCGATCTATTCAGTATTTAAAACTCGCTGCCATGCTGCGTTCTTCCAACTCAAGGACTCAGGGTGAAGATTGCAGATTCACATGCTCTGGCGAACCAGAAAGCGCTTTAGCGAGAACACCCCATTGCACGGCTGCGTCGGCGCGAGCACGGACCAGAGCCGCTCGCTGGGACAAGGTGCCACGCTCCGCTTCTGCAACAACGGTCGCATCCACCTGTCCCGCCTCAAAGAGGCGTCGACTGCGGTCAAGGAGTCGATCAGCGACGACAAGACCATCGACCTGATGCTGCAGAGAAGTCCGCTGGGTCTGCCAGCCCAGATAAGCGTTCTCCACATCCTGAAGCGCAAGCAAAACCGTGCGTTCCAGGTCAGCCTGTGCGCCGCGACTGCGTGCTGAGCCCTCGTCGATTCCCGCTTGTATTGCTCCACCGTCAAAGATCGGAAGCGTCACACCCAAGCCCAGAGAGAAAATGTTCCCTGCCACACGTGTTCCGTTGTTCTCGAAGCGTTGGCGCCCACCACTCAAATCGAGCACAAGTTTGGGGAACCGCTCGCCTTCTGCTGCGTTCCATCGCGCCGTCGCCGCTGCAAGACGCGCCTGCGCGGCTCTGACGTCGGGGCGCTGCTGCAGCAATTCGCCTGGCACGCTTCTGGGAGTCCAATCGGGCATGGTGAGAGAGGCAAGCGCAGGACCGCTGCCAAGCGCCCCCGGAATCCGGCCAACGAGCACATCCAAGGCATGCGTTGCTTCGCCGCGTACGCGTCGCAACTGCTCTTGCTCCACCCGGAGGGCGATGACCTCGGAACGCGTGCGTTCAATGTCAAAGCCCGTAGCTTGACCTGCCTTGAACTTCTGCTCTGTCAGACGCTCAAGGCGCTCGGCGACTTGAAGTCGCTCTTTTGCCAGATCTTCCAGCTCTGCCGCCTGCCGCTGCTGCAGTGCAGCGGACACTGTCTCAAAGGCGATCTGCCAACGTGTCGCGAACCAGTTCTGTTCGACAGCAACTGCGTCCATCCGTGCGCCATCAGCGGCATGCGAGAGGCGGCCCGCTAGATCAACTTCCCATGAAGCCGACAGCGGAAGCCTGGCATCGCTGCTGATGGTCGGTGCCAAAGAAAAGTCGCGCGCGCGCGTTGCTTGGGGCGTGAGCGCCAAGCTAGGGAACATTGAAGCGCGTGTACGTCGGGTGATCGCCACAGCTTCATCAATCCGCGCTCTTGCAATAGCGAGATCGGTGTTGTGCTCCAGCGCGTTGCGCACCAGCGCGTCAATCAGCGGATCACCGTACGCCGTCCACCACTCGGCCGGGAGTGCTTGTGCTGGCACCTGCTGCACAGCCAGACCCGCTTCGTTCATGAATTTGGCCGGAACCTCAACGCGTGATGTCTCCACCCTGTGAGGCGAGTGGCTGCACGCGGCGAGAAGCGTGATCGATAGGAATGCAACAGCAGTAAGGCCGCGGCGGGCGTAGGGATCGGACATGTTGAGCCACTAGGTTGTGAATTGAGGAGGCCGTCTTGACGGGCATAGTTCATGGCGTGTACTATACCGTCCAGACGATTCAAAAATCAAGCATCTTTGGAGTTTCACCATGGCAACTCGTATGAAATCAAGCCCAGAGGAGTCGCATTCGGCGGACAACGGCGCTGAAGCCCCCTCCATCTCTAAGAAAGCGCAACAAACACGGGAGCGCATCCTTCAAGCTGCGCGTGACGTAGTCATGGAGGGAGGTGCCGGGCACCTAACGCTTGACGCGGTCGTTGCACGGGCAGGAATGAGCAAAGGTGCGTTCCTGTACCACTTCAAGACCAAGCGCGATCTGCTCCTCACGATGATTGATGACCAGGTCTCGGCGTTTGATGGCGGGCAGGAAGAGCGAGAGCTGCCATTCGTCGGCGATCCAGACCCTTGGCTATCCAGCCAGGTCTCGGCTATGCCTGACGGCGGGATGCAAAAGATGAGCGCTGCATTGCTGGCGGCCGTGGCTGAAGACCCCACGCTGCTTGAGCCTGTGCGCGGCTGGTACCGCAGGCAGTACGAGAACGCGAGCAAATCTCCACGCGGCACCGATATCGCCGGAATCGTTCTATTTGCCTTGGACGGAGTCTTCCTCGCCGAAATGATGGGTTTTCCGACGTTTGCTGCCGAAGACCTTTCTCGACTCATGCACACCCTCCAGGCGCTCGCCCGCGGCGAACTGGAACTCACCCCTATTGATAAACGCTGATGAAAGGCCTTCCCGTGTCTTGCACTCCCTTTAAATCCCAGTCCTGGCAAATGCAGAAAGTCGGCCTCGCGTTTGTTCTGCTCGCATCGCTTGCCGGCTGTGGTAGTCAGAAGGAGCCTGCTTCCGATCCACCGCGAGCGGTCAAGCTGCTCACGGTGGGGGATGTAGGTTCTGTGGCCAATCGCATTGAATTGAGTGGTCTAGCTCGCTCCAGTGAGCGGAGTACCTTGGGGTTCGAGACTGGCGGGCGTATCAGCAAGCTTCATGTGGACGTGGGAGATCGCTTCTCTCGCGGACAGCTTCTGGCTGAGTTGGATGTTCAGCCCGAGCAACTCCGCCTAGAACAGGCTCGGGCGACACTCGCTGCTGCGGAAGCCGCATTGGCAGACAGAATCGTGCAGACAACGCAGCAAAGGGGGCTGCTTGAGGGCAACGTAATCTCCCCGGCTGCATTCGAGAGTGTGAAAGCACAGTTGGTTGCAGCTGAAGGCCAGGTGCGCAATGCAAAGGCCGCATTCGGCCTTGCCGAGCGTGCGCGAAGGGGGGCCGCCATTCATGCGCCATTCGACGGCGTCGTCGCGGAGAAACTCGCTCTGCCGTTCACAGATATTGCAGCCGGAGCGCCGGTGCTTCAAGTGGATGGACTACGCAGCGGCGTAGAAGTCCTTGCGACTGCATCGACGACCCAGGCGGCAAATATCAAAATTGGGCAGGTCGCCGAACTGCGCCTGAGCGAGTCAGCAAGTCCCGTTCGTGCTTCGGTACAACGCATCGGCTTGCGTGCTGAAAATGGCTCACTTTTACCTGTCGTGCTCGTTCCTCAAGATGCTACTCTTGCGCGCAGTCTTCGACCCGGGTCTGCCGTTCAAGTATTGCTGAAGGCACCGGAAGCGAAGGATGCCTCACCAGATCGTCTGATGCTTCCCTATTCGGCACTGGTGCTCAGTGAGAAAGCAGGACAAGCCGCAGTGTTTGTATATGACGTGACCGGAAAGAAGGTGCACCGCCGGGAAGTGCAATTCCAGAGCGAGCCAGGCGGCGACAACGTTCGCGTTGTGGGCGGCCTGAAGCGCGGCGAGATGGTAGTCGCGGCTGGCGCGAGTTGGCTGACGAACGAGCAACAAGTCACCCCACTCAAGGCCACGACCCAATTGGCCGGACGCTGACCCGCTACAGGAAGACTTCGCTATGAAGATCACAGAAATGGCGCTGCGCGCCAGCAGACTCACCTACCTTGCCGCGGTCATCATTCTTGTTGCCGGCATTGCCACGTTTCTCAATTTCCCTTCGCAGGAAGAGCCATCGGTCACGATTCGAGATGCGGTTGTTGCCGTTCTGAACCCTGGCATGCCAGCCGAACGTGTTGAGCAGTTGATCGCGCGTCCGATCGAGGAGCGTTTGCGGGAGCTGGCCGAGGTCAAGCGTGTAACCACAACCGTTCGCGCGGGCGGGGCCGTCATACAGGTCACGATCTGGGAGCGGTACACCGACCTAGCCCCCATATGGCAGCGCGTTCGCGCGAAGGTTGCCGATGCTCAGCCTCTGCTTCCACAGGGTACGTTGGGGCCATTTGTCAACGACGACTTCGGCCGTGTTGCCGTGGCCTCCATTGCGGTGACCGCGCCGGGCTACTCCATGGGCGAAATGCGTGTGTCGTTGAAAGAGATGCGCGATCGCCTATACGCGCTTCCCGGCGTTGATCGCATCAGCTTCTACGGCTTGCAGGAAGAGCGCGTCTATCTCGAATTTGATCGACCAAAACTAGCCCAGCTTGGATTGACCCCACAAGGGGTGATCGATCAACTCGTTAAACAAAACGTCGTGCTTTCAGGCGGGCAAATCGCCATCGGTGGCATCAACGCTTCGCTGGCTGTTAGTGGAGAGGTTCGCGACGCCGCTTCGCTGCGCGCGTTGCCGATCATGATGGCGCAAGCTCAGGGTGCGCGCGGTGCTTCGCCTGCTCCTTCAATCTCACTGGGAGAGCTTGCGCGCGTGCAGGTACAACCTGCAGATCCTCCCGAGTCTGCTGCAGTCTATAAGGGCCAGCCTGCCGTAGTGATGGCAGTGTCCATGACCTCGGGCCAGAACGTGGAGCAATTCGGCGTAGCCCTCAAATCCCGTGTGGCCGAGCTTGAGAAACTTCTGCCCGCAGGTTTCGAGCTCTCCTATGTGACATTCCAGGCAGACGTCGTCAAACGTGAAATGGGCAAGATGAACCAGGTGATGATCGAAACGATTGTCATCGTGCTCGGCGTCGTCGTCCTTTTCCTGGGATGGCGCACAGGATTCATCGTCGGGATGATCGTGCCGCTTACCATTCTGGGGGCACTGATCGTGATGCGCGCGCTGAACATCGAGCTGCAAAGTGTTTCGATGGCAGCCATCATCATCGCTTTGGGGCTCTTGGTAGACAACGGCATCGTGATTGCCGAAGACATTGAACGGCGCTTGGCAGCCGGTGAAGACCGCAAACAGGCTTGTCTCGAAGCGGGTCGTACCCTCGCACTGCCGCTGCTGACGTCCTCATTGGTTATCGTCATCGCCTTCTCCCCGTTCTTCTTCGGCCAGAGTGCGACGAGTGAGTATCTGCGCTCTCTCGTCATTGTCCTCGCGCTCACGTTACTCGGATCTTGGCTGTTGTGTCTGACCGTCACTCCACTGCTGTGCTACCACTTCACCAAAGTGCATCATCAACCGGCGAATGACGCGCAAACCTACAACACACGCTTCTATCGCGGCTATCGCAAGTTGCTTGAGTGGGTGCTTGACCACAAGGCGATCTACGTTGGTGTGATGACGGGTGCATTGGCCGTAGCTCTGTACGGATTCACGACACTGCCATACGACTTCTTGCCGAAGTCCGACCGAGTTCAATTCCAAATACCGGTGCAGCTCGCCCCTGGAACGGATTCACGGCTCACTCTTGCCAAAGTGAAGGAAGTGAGCGGCTGGCTCGGTGATCAAGAAATCAACCCCGAAATCACGGATCACATTGGCTACGTCGCTGACGGTGGGCCGCGCTTCATCCTTGGGCTCAATCCCCCATTGCCAGCATCGAACATCGCGTACTTTGTCGTGACGGTCAAGGCAGGCACCAACATTGACGTCGTGATTGCCCGAACTCGGGCTTACTTCGCGCAGCATCATGGAGATGTACGCGCAGAGCCTCAGCGGTTCTCGCTAGGCACTACCGAAGCCGGCACAGCCGTCTACCGGGTCAGTGGGCCGGATCATGAGGTGCTGATGAATGCGGCGGCGAAAATTGAGTCCGCGCTACGGGAGCTGCCAGGTACGGCCAACATCAAGAACAACTGGGATACCCGTGTCGGCCGTCTCGATGTTCGGGTCGATCAAGATCGTGCGCGACGTGCTGGCGTCACCACCGACGACATAGCTGCCTGGCTTGGCACCCGCTACATCGGCCAGTCGATCTCTGTGATCCGAGATGGCGATACCAGCGTGCCAATCGTGATGCGCGGGACGTCCAATGATCGGCGCAGCACTGCGGACGTTGGTTCGACGACCATCTATCCAGCGTCGGGTGGCCAGCCGGTTTCCCTGGCGCAAGTGGCCGATGTCACGCTCGCTAGCGAGCCGTCTGTGATCCAGCGCCGCAATCTCATTCGTACAGTCACAGTTCAGGGGCAGAACACCGCATACACCGCGCAAGAGATCGTGGATCACCTCGCACCTCGGATCGCCGCAATTGAACTACCTGCAGGCTATGCCATAGAGCTTGGTGGAGAAATTGAGGAATCGGCTGAATCGAATGCATCGCTCACGCACTACATGCCGTTCGCTCTTCTGGCGATGTTGCTGCTATTCATCTGGCAGTTCAACTCCTTCCGCAAGCTGATCGTGATTCTCGCAACGATTCCCTTCACGTTGATTGGGGTCGTGATTGCACTGAAGGCAACAGGCACTCCTTTCAGCTTCATGGCGACATTCGGGGTGCTTGCGCTGTTCGGAATCATCGTCAACAACGCCGTTCTTCTGCTCGAACAAATTGAACACGGCCTCTCGGAAGGTCTCGCCCGACATGAAGCCCTGGTGGGAGCTGCGATGCAGCGGCTGCGTCCAATCGTGATGACCAAGGTGACCTGTATCGCGGGTCTCGTGCCCCTGATGTTGTTTGCGGGGCCGCTGTGGAAGGGCATGGCCATCGGCATGATCGGTGGTCTCGCACTTGGCACGCTCGTGACGCTTGGCCTGATTCCGTTGCTCTACGAGGTGCTGTTCGGAATGAAGTGGCCGGGCAGCAAACGGAGTCACGAGGCGGTACAACAACCAGTGCAACCGGTCTGATCCCTCAGCGTAACTGTCCACACGCTTCCCCCGATCTCTCTCGTGGCCGGAGAGATCGGGGAGACAGATTCTCGCCATCAGAGAGTTTAAGAAGAAATCAGAAGCAGAGCGAATTGACCGCCTACTGCCTATTCTTTGATGCTTTGATGCTTTGATAATCAATTTTCACTGAATAGATTTGGAGAAATATATGAACCCGTTGTCATGGAATCCATGGTTGGTTCTACTGATTGCCGGCCTGTTCGAAATCGGTTGGCCACTAGGCCTCAAGATGGGTGCGGCCAATGCAGCGATGCGCTACGTGGGGCCGGCGATTGCAGTTGCCTGTATGGCAGCCAGCGGCTTTTTCCTATGGTTATCTCTTAAACAGATCCCCATAGGAACAGCTTATGCGGTCTGGACCGGCATCGGTTCGCTGGGCGCGTTTTTCGTGGGCGTGTATGTGTTCGGCGATACCGCCTCCTTGATACGTTGGGTTGGAATTGCGCTGGTTGTTGCTGGCATCGTCTGTCTGAAAATGGGATAAATGAAAATATATATGAAACGCCCTATTTCATTAATCCATTTTGTGCTGCTGGCAGGCCTCACGGCAACCTTATCTGGCTGTGCTTCAAACGGAATGACTCGATCAGGGTTTCTTGGTGATTACGATGTATTGGGAAAAACGAAGTACGAAAATGTTCTGCTCTTCAAGGCGCCAGGCTTTGAACCCAGTCGTTACCGGGAAATATTAGTCGAGGATGCTCAGGTAGTGACGGCAACTGGACGCATAGGTGGGCTTGAAGCTGAGCAAGTGCGAGAGCTTCTCGATCACGTCAACAGTGAACTGCGACATCTCCAAACTAAGTCCGAAGCTCCCGCATCGTCAGGCCGCATACGTGTGCGTGTGGCAATTACGACCATTGAGACGCCCAATAGAGCAGTCAACACCCTAACGACGTTGCTTGTTGGACCAGTGACAACTGGGGGAGCTAGTTTGGAGTTTGAGGCAGTAGATGAACAAACAGATCGTCGGGTGGCTGCTGCTAGCTGCTTCGAGCACGGCAACGCTCTCGCGGATTTCAAAGGCTCCTACACACTGCTCGGGCATGCAAAGTCTGCAATCACCACCTGCCTTGAACGGATCAATAGCGCTTGGAGAAGTGCTGGCTCGTGAATAGCTGCTATTCCATAACTTCGCGCGGATCGCGAGGAGCCTCATCAAGGGGATTCGTAGGGTGCCGTTCTTGTAACGTCTGCAGCATTCTGGAGTGGCTCTGCTTCGTCGCAAAATTGCCGGCGTTTCTCGTTCTTGTCTATTCGAAACGCTGCGTGGTGCTGCTTGCAGAGGTAAAGCGCCTGGAGGTGTGTAAATTCACACGATGGAGTTTGGCCGGTGTGCTGGCAACGGTAGTTCTGACAGGGTGTTCCACTTACCGTCCTTGGATCAACCCGACACTTTCCGACGCCGCCTTAATGTCTCTCGCCGAGAACGACCAACGCATCAGGCCGTCGGAGGTCAACCAACCGGTGGTTGTAGCGGTGACACTGTCAGGCGGGGGCGCTCGGGCGGCGGCCTTCGGCCTGGGCGTGCTGCGCGAACTCAAGGCCACACGCTTCGCGCTAGAGGGCCAGGAGACCACTCTGTTGGATCAGGTGTTCCTGGTCAGCGGAGTGTCGGGGGGCAGCATCCTTGCCGCGCACTTCGCGGCCTTCGGCGATGCCACGCTGACTCGTTTCGAGCCGGATTTTCTGCTTGTGCCTTTTGAGGGGCGACTCATACGTGAAGCTCTGTGGCCTGAGCGTCTTTATAGACTAACTTCACCTTGGTTTGGGCGCAGCCAGATCCTGGCTCAACGCTTGGACGAACTTTTTGAAGGCCGCACCTTTGGTGACGTGCGCCGACGACCGGGCGCGCCCGAACTGATGATCACGGCAACCGACCTCACGACCGGTGCCCCTTTCGATTTCACCACCGAGCAATTCCGGCTAATCTGTTCCGACCTCGATGCAACGCCGCTGTCTTTCGCGGTGGCGGCCTCGTCGGCAGTACCGCTGGTGCTGTCGCCCGTAACGGTGCGAAACAACGCCAATACCTGTCCGCCGCCTCTCCGATCTTTGCCTGTCAGAGGGCAAAATTACAGATCACGCATCCTGCAAAGCGGCATAGACAGCTACCTCAATGCGCACGATCGGCCCTATATCCACCTCGTGGACGGTGGTGTCTCCGACAACCTCGGCGTACGTCTGATGCTAGACCGGCTAGTAGCTTCGGGCTCAATGAGCGCCAATTTCTCGGAGGTCAAGCCCGGAAGCTTGCGCCGACTCGTGTTGGTGACGGTGAACTCCGAACGAGGACTGAGCGAGAGAGTGGACAGTAGCGACCGAGTTCCCAGCACGACGCAAGTACTTGAGTCGCTGATCTTCGGTGCCGGCGCTCGCGAGACCCAGGTGACGCTGGCCATGCTTAACGACGACCTGCAACACTGGCGTTCCGAGATTGTCCGCACCCGTGGCCAAGCGGACAGCCCCTTTGCGGCCGACGCAGAAATCTACGTAGTAAGCGTAAGTCTGAACGACGTGCCGGACGACAAGATCCGGCATTCGCTGCTGCGCGTGCCCACAGCCTTCACGATCGAGGCTACGGATGTCTTGGACCTGCAAACTGCGGGAGGCGAAGCACTGAGGCAATCCAAGGAGTTTATGGCATTGATTGAATCTCTAAGAAGAATCACAGCAGCCAAGCAGACTGCGCCTGGTACTCAGCTTCCCTTGATATCTAACTGATACCGATACTGGGCTTTCGTCCAAGTTCCCAAGAGGCACTTCCGCCGATAACCTTTGCGGCAAGCTGTTGTCCCAGTCGCGGCTCAATTACCGGCCGCCACGGCACAAGGCTGAACCCCATGCCGTCATCGAGCATCGCGTAGCGCCCGCTGGCGAGCATAATGGAACGCCGGTAGATACCGGCTACGCGCTGCCCGTCGGCCACCGGGCGATGCTCTAGGCCGGTTTCCGCCGCAATGTCTTTCGCGGCCTGCACTAGTTCCCGATTGCGTAGCGTGCCCAGCAGGTTGCGCGCGAGGATGACGCGCTGCCCGCGGCGCTGTGCCAGCCCCTGTTCTTCGAGGAAATCGGCTCGCTGCTGTATGGCCTGCTTGGTATCACCGCCAAAGCCCAAGTTGCCCAGCCCACGGCCACCGCCGATCAGTTGCTGGTCAAGCCAAGTCGCGCCGATGACGCGGGCCTGCCGTTCAATAGGAAGGTGTGATTTCAGCTCTACGGCTACATCGCCCAGCCGTTGCGCGTCGTATTGGCGGCCACGCTCGGCCAGGTCGTCCGGTACCTTCCATAGCCCTTCGGCCACGCGCTCCACGATGCAAGCCCGGCGCAGGGCTTCCAGCCGCCGGACATGAGCGGCGACGACTTCCTGCGGGTCGCGTCCGGGCGTAGCCCGGCCCTGCTCGATTACCAGGTGATGATCGGTGCGGTACAGGCCATCGCTCGCCAGCGAGGCGATGTTCTTGTCGGCCGTGCGCACCTCAGTCGAACCCTTCACCTCTACCACAGCGCCCGTGGGATAGTTCGCCAGTTCGTCGCGGGCGTTCAGTGCAACGTAGTGGGCCTTACCGTCCGTGCCGTCGATGATCAGATAGCCTCGGTCGTGCAACTCATCGGCAAGCCCCTTCGCGGCCACGCGGCCGATGAGGCTGCGACCATCGTCGCCCGGCTCGAACACCGCCAGCTCACGCGGCTGGCCGCTCATGGCCCGCTGCATCGTTCGGATGATGTCGCCACGCTCACCCAGGGCACGCAAGGTCTTCTCGGCATCGGCATGAATGGCCCAGGTGCCGGGCTGCACCTCGTCGGCTAGGCCCAGGCGCTGCAAGCGTTGCAGGCGGCCGATCAGCAGCAGGCGCTGGCGTTGCAACCTCGGCTCGTTGAGCCGTTCGACATGCACCCGGCCATCCTCGCCGGTCTCGCGCTGCAAGGTGCGATCCAGGCTCGTCCACCGCTCCTGTTCCACCTCGCGCCTCAAGGTCTGCTGAATCTCCAGTTCGGTGCGCGGCCCCAGCCACTCGGTCGCCAGCTCGGCGGCGCGATGGCGGAAGCCGTGGGCGATGTAGTCACCCGCGATGATGAGGTCTTTGCCGGTGTCGTCGCGCCCGCGCACGATCAGGTGGGTGTGCGGGTTGTCGGTGTTCCAGTGATCCACCGCCACCCAATCCAGCCGCGTGCCCAGGTCGGCTTCCATGCGGCTCACCAGATGCCGGGTGTAGGTGCGCAGGTCGTCCAGCTCGGCCCCGTCCTCGGGCGAGACGATGAAGCGGAAATGGTGCCGGTCGTCGGCGCAGCGTTCCTTGAAGGCGTCCAGATCGGCTTCGTCGGCCTGTGGCCCGTAGCCCCGGCCCGGTTCGCCATCGCGACCCGCGCCGTCGCGCTCGATGTAGCGCAGGTGCTTGGCGAGCGATTGCGGGCTGGCCCGCTGGTGATTGACCAGCAAGGTCTTGATGGTCACGCGCCGCGACATGGGCATTAGCTTCGCCCCGGCGAAGCGCGCCGCCGTGTGGCCACGTCCGAGCCGAGAGCCGGGCCGCTGGCCGGTGCCAGCCGCGCCAGGACGGCGTACTGCCGACTTGCCGCTGCTGGCTTTGCCGGCCTGCTTGAGCACCTTGGAAACGAAGCTCTGCCCCTGGCCCTTGCCCCGGTTCTTCGGGGCGCTGGGGCGCACGCGAAAGTCGTCGTCGCGGCTGTCGGTCATGGCTGCGCTCCCCGCAAGCTTGGGCGTGTCCTGTCGTGCGAAGCACGCGGACATGCCAGCATTGGCGCGACCCTCGCGCCAAACGCGGCACGGTGGCGAAGCCGCTCCGTGCCGCGTTCCCCCCATGTGCTGACTGGCTTTCGACGCGGCCAGGTGCCGCGTCCTTTTGTCTTGCCTTCCGCCTTTGCCCTTCGCTGTCGCTCCAGGCAACGGCGGCCCGGCGGCGCTGCTGCGTGAACAGACAGCGCGCCGGCGAAAGCGCCAATGGCCGCAGGCCGGGCGCGTTCGAGGCAAGACGCCTGAACGTTGGACGGCTGCGCCGGATGCTGCGCGACGTGCGGTGCGAATGCACCGGCACGACAGGCGCAGCGACACTGAAGCAGCCAGCAGAACGACATGCCCGATGGCACGTCAGAGCGCAGCGAATCGGCGGCCATCATGGGCGTATCTCCGGCCACACCGGATGCGCAACGCCGATCACGGCGGATGCGCTGACCGGGCCGAAATAGCGGCTGTCGAACGATGCTGGATTCGTCACGCTCAACAGGAGCAGTTCGCCCGGTTCAAGGCGGCGGCAAAGCTGCAAGGACGGCAGCGCCCGGCCCAGCCGGTCGGCGGGCAGTACGGCGGCCGAAGGCACGCCGTCGATGCGTACCTGACCGGCGACGATGCAGACGTGTTGCGGCGCGACCGCGCCCACACGTTTGAGCAGCGGAACGCGCGTCGGCAGGTAGCCGCGCTGCGCAGCGAGCGCGGCAGCCGTGGCCGGAAGCGGCACCAGCACGATGCTGTCCACGGACAACGGACGTGGCAGCGAGGCGGTGCGCGGGTCGAACGGGTCAATGCGATACCAGCCGACCGCCACGCTGTCGGACGGGTTGTAGGTCAGACGCGGCAGCGGCGACACGAAAGCCGCCCAGGCCAGCGCAGCGAAGCCGATGGCGGCCAGTGTCGCCAGCACGATGCGAGCGCGCAGGCGTGAGCGAGGACGCGGCGCCACGTCGGGCGCGTTGGGTGTGGTGGTCGGGGCGGTCATGGCAGCACCTTCCCGGCCAGCCAGGCGGTATGCCGCTCGGTGGTGTATTCGGGCAGCGCAAGGCGAGCCGCAAGACGGTTGCCCAGCGTGCGCCAGTACGCCGGCGACACGTCGATGGCAGCGATGCCCAGCGCCTCGATGCCGTCGATGCGCTCCAGCACGGCGCGCACGTTGGCATCGCCTTCGGTGTGTAGGAGCAAGCGCGCGCCCGGCTGAACACCGGGGATGCGCTGCGCCGCGTCCAGCGGTGTGCAAGCCTGCATCACCATGAGTTGCCAGCGGATCGTGCCGTAGTCGTTGGCCTGCCAGCGGATGCGGCAGAGCATCGCGCCCGGCAGGAACACCGCGCAGCGCCGCCAGCGGTCGAGCTGAAGCGTGCGCGCCGGTTCGCCGAAGCGCAGGTAGAGCTTGAAGCGATGTTCGAGGTAGGCCAGCGAAACGCGCGTCAGCGGCACATTGCCGGCCTGTCCGGCGAGTGCCGAAAGCGCAGGCAGCGGCGCAGCCGGTGCCGCGTTCGCGGCAGGCCAAGCGAATGCGTTCATGGTGTGTTCTCCGGCGGAAACTCCCGCTCCAGCAGGCCGCGCAGCAGGTCGGCCACGGTCACGCCTTGCGTGAAGGCCGACACCTTGATGCGCGCCCGCATGGCGGGCGTGATGTCGAGCGTGAGGCGGGCCGTGTAGAGGTCGCCTTTGCCCAGCGCGTCGGCATCGCCCTGACGAATCCACGCCTCGGCGTGCGGATTCGCGGGCGGACGTGCGCCGATGCCGACGCGCTTGCCCGTGCGTTTGCTGTTGGGTGGCTGCTGCGCTGTCATGTCGGCCACCGCAGCAGTTCGTCCACCAGGGCGGTGATTTCGCGGGCGGCGGCACTGTCGGGCGCTGTCTCGCGTGCGAGCCGGCCAGCGGCCACGCTGTCGGCGAAGACGATGCGCTGATGCACCTCCGAGCGCAGCGCGGGCAGCGGCTGTTCGGCGAGCGATTGCCGCGCCTCGCGCCCGATGATGGTGGTGCTGACGCGCCGGTTGATGACGAAGGCCGCGCGGAGCAGCGGCCGGAACACCTGCGCCTCGCGGATCAGCGAAACCATTTCCGAGCTGGCCCAGAGGTCGTAGGGGCTGGGCTGCACCGGGATCAGCACGCGCTCGGCCGCCAGCAGCGCGGAGCGCGCCAAGGCGGCGATGCGCGGCGGCCCGTCGATGATGACGTGATCGGCCCGCCTGGCGAGTTCTGGCGCTTCCTGATGCAGCGTTTCGCGTGCGAGGCCCACGGCGCTGAACAGCCGTGGCAAGCCTTGCTGGCTTCTGCGCTGCGTCCAGTCCAGGGATGAACCCTGCGGGTCGGCATCGAGCAGGACGACATGCTGGCCGCGCATCGCCAGTTCGCCCGCGATGTGCGTGGCGAGCGTGGTCTTGCCGACACCGCCTTTCTGGTTGAGCAGAGCGAGGATCATGGCGCGGCCCTCCCTGCTGGAAAGCCGGGCTTTACCTGCCGTGCAAAACGCTGTTCGCCGTGCCGTTTCTCGGTTGTCCACCGAAACGGCGCGCTTCTACTAAAAGTTATGTATTTCTTGTTAGGGAAGTTAGAGGGGCCGCAAACCCGCGCCGTTATTGGCTTTCCGGCGTTTTCGTACTCCTGATAGCACGATAGGCGTACTCCCGATAGCACGATACCCGGTACTCCTGATAGCACGAGGCCGTCCACACCTTTTCCACGAGTTATCCCCGTGCCGTGTGCAGCACGGGCCGGAAGGTCAGCAGTTCTTGTCCGTCGTCCGGCATTCGCTCGATGCCCAGGACGTAGCCGGGCAGCGACTGCCGCGCCACCAGGACGCGCAGGTCGTAAGCGAAGTCGGAGAAGCGCGCAGCGCTGCCCGACTTGCGGTGCAGGTGCCGGAAGTCGAATTGCCAGCCGCCCGGCTGCTTGCCGCCGTGCTTGCGCACCAGGCGGTACAGCCAGCGCTCGATCCCGCCCTTCAAGCGGAAATAGGCTGGGTCGATGGTCAGCACCAAGGCGGCATCGAGCACGCCCGCATAGAACCAGTCCGGCAGGATCAGTTCGATGCCCAGCGGCACGCCGCTGGCATCGGCCAGTTCCTTCCACTCGTTGATCCACGAGAAGCGATGCAATCGCCTTCCCGTGGTTTCGCGGATGGACGTGGCCACCGTGGTCGATTGCAGCCGGTCGAGCGCGGCTTTCAGGCGCAGGTAGTCGTTGAGAGACGTGCCGCGCCCGATGAAGCGCAGGATCTCGTAGGGAGTGGCGCGTATCCAGCGCGACGGGCGCAAGCCCGCGTCGCGCGCCTCCACGATCTGCGAGGCGGCCCAAATCAGCAGGTCGGCATCCCATATCGTTGCGATGCCGTGCTCCTGCGTACCCTCCACGCGGATGGTGATGCCGCCGGCGCGGAAGTCGATCGGCGCGGTACGCCGCGACTTCGCCAGCGAGAAGAACGGAAAGGCCATCAAGTCCTGGCTGTCGCGGGGTGCCATGTCGCCCGGCAGCGCGCGGAACAGGTCGAGCTGTTCGCGCTGCAAGGCTTGCCCTGGCGGGCTGGACATGGCGACGGCCACCCACGCGCCAGCGATCAGCGGCCATCACGGTAATCGCCCGCGTGGCGTTCGGCATATTCCGGGTCGGAAGTCGCCTCGTAGCTGCGCTGGTCGGCCCAGGCATCGAGGTCGGACACCGCGTACATGACGCGGCGGCCGAACTTGCGGAACTTCGGGCCGCCGCCGATCACGCGCTGTTTCTCCAGCGTGCGTGGCGACAGGCGCAGGTACTCGGCGGCTTCGTCGTTGGTCAGGTAGCGTTGGGGCTGCGCAGGCGCAGCGACAGCAGCGGCGGCAGGCCGCAAGGGAGCGGGTCGCATGGGATGTACCTCCATCAAGCCCGGCCACACCACGCGGCCGGTTAGAGGCACTTTCAAGAAAGCGAGGCTGCTTGCTAAGGGACGATCTACGGGGGACGCGAAACGTCCCCCCCTACTGCAACGGCGGCGGAAGCTGTGCCAGGCGGCGATAGCCGCCACGCATCAGCGCATCGCCACGACGTACCAGCCGCCGCACGCGGGCACGTAAGGCGCTGTCCTTGTGCCAGTCGGCGGCGACGGCATCGGCGCCGAACAGCCCTTCGGCCACTTCGCGCAATGACGCGCCCGCCAGGGTCGCGTCGAGCGTCTGCAAGGTGTGCAGTTCCAGCACCGCGGCCGTCGTGGGCCTGGAACGGGCCGCCGCCGCAGGCGTGGCAACCGTGGCCACGGCCAATGCGTCCAGCTCGGACGCGAGCGTGCGATAGCGCGCGCAGGGCGTGGCGCAGGCGCGGGTGGCGTAGAGGTAGGCCATGCCGTCTTCCAGGCCCGGCGCGAGCGCGAGCCGCAGGCAGCAGCCGGGCCAATGCGACACCAGCACCAGGCGCTTGCCGTCGTGGATCAGTTGCTTGCGGCCAGGGACGCGCCAGAACTCGAAGGCATGGGCTTCGGGTGGCGGGTCATCGTCCGGGTAAACCTGCACGACGGCATCGTGATCGGGAAACCAGGCCGGATGCGCGTCGCGCGCATCCAGGGCTGGGTCTTCCAGCAGGCGCAGGCCCCACGCCTGCGCCGTGTCCGGCCGGCGGCGGCGGCGCAGCCAGTCGCGGCGGTAGTCGGGATTTCGGCGCAGGTATTCCCACGCCAGCGCAGGGCCGTCAAGGTGCAGAACGTAGAGATAGGCCGCTGTCGGATACCAGTGTTCGGCGCTGCGATCAGTCATGGCGAAACCTCCCTCTGTTTGGGATGCGTCGCCACGATTTCCGCGATGCGGGAACTATCGAAATGCCATCAGGTCGTCATCAAAATTGGTTAGGCTGTAACTGTCGGTGTCAAGACCATTTGGCTCTGCGTGTTGCGGAAATCGTCTGAATGCGACGGCTACGCCTTCAGGAAAATGACGCGCAGCACCGAACACCGTGCCGCAGCCCGCGCCCAAGATCAGGACTGTTTTCAACAGGATCGCACCACTTCGGTGCAAGAATGCGGATTCAGACCTGCACGGTCTTGATCAAGATTGAAATAGTCACGATGCGCCCCGGCTGGCTAGGCCGCGCTGGTTTTCATCAGTCCGTGATCGCGCCGTTCTCCTGCGCCAGCCGGACGTACTCCGATAACGGGCGCACCGCCTGGAAATACCGATCCCGCCGCACCGGCAGCTTGCGCGGCCCGACGATGCCCGCCAGGTCGGACAGCTTGACCATCCCGAGCTCAGGCATACCGATACCGAGGTCGATCAGGCCGTAGGCCGTGTCGCCATCCGCCGGGTCGAGCGACACCAGCAGCCAGGTCACATGCGCGTCCGGGGTGAACAAGCGCACCACGGGCAGCGGGTCGAGCCGCTGACCAGCGGCGAGCGCCGCGCCGTGGGCCAGCAGCCGGGCGCGTTCATCAGCGGTGACAAGCGGCAGGGTCATGGGCAGCTTCTCCACGAAACCGACGATGCGCGAATGCGCTTTGGTGCCGAAGCGCAGAACTGCCGAAACGCATCCGTGCATTCGTGTGGAAGCACCGATGTGCAAGCCATCGCATCCGTAGAAGAACAGAAGCGCCGAAGCGGAATTGTCGGAAGCCGGAAAGACACGGATGCGATTCCCCGGTTCTGTCGGAATCCGCATCTGCGGATTTCCGTAAAAGCACGAAAGCGGGCCTTTCAGCCATGAATGAACACTATAGATTGTAGCCCTATAGGGCGCAATGGGCTGTCATCTTGGTTTTTATGGGGAAACCAAGTTAGTGACAGCGAAACACTCATTGGCAACGGCAATACGGACAGTCAGGAAGGCGCGAGGCTTGAGCCAGGAAGCGTTCTCCGACGTGTCCAGCCGCACCTATATGAGTACGCTGGAGCGCGACTTGAAAAGTCCGACCCTGCACAAGCTGACCGAGCTGTGCGAGGTCATGGAAGTGCATCCGCTGACGCTGTTGACGCTGGCCTACGCCGGCGACGACACGCACAAGGCCGACGAACTGCTGGCGCGGGTGCGCCAGGAGTTCGAGGCCGTGCTGAAAGAGCGCGACGCGCCCTAGCGCGTCTGAATGCCCGCAAGCGGAGCGCGCAGCGCCGCCAGGCGCGAAGGCGTGAGGGATTGAAGCCGAATGGACATGACGCCATTGGCGGCATGGGGCGCAGCCCGAAAGCCCGGCGGCGCAATGCGCCGACACGCCATGCTGTTCCTACTGCCACGGGCTTCGAGCCATTCGACCATCACCAATGCAATGCTGGCCTTGGACATGCGGGACATGGGGCAACTGCCGAAACCCTGTGCGTGCGATGCTGCGATCAGCAGCACCGCGCCCCGCCGCAATGGGCGGGGCGCGGTGGGCGGCCGTCAGGCCGCCTTGGGCTTGCTGCGCGACCAGATGAGGTCGTGCGTGTCATTCTCGCCTTCGATCAGGCGGGCATAGACCGTCGCCGGGAATGAAGGATCGTCGATGGCCACCGACAGGTAATCCCGCCCGGCCTCGCTGGTTTTCTTCCACGCCGCGCCGAAGTCGTGGCCGGCCGCTTGCAGGCGGAAGTCCGGGGCGCTTTCGTTCTCGCCCTTGTCGTTGGGAACCAGCTTGACCTTGAAGTTGAGGGTCAGGGTGCGGAGCTGGCCGGTGAAGCCGTCTTTCTCTGCGGTGAAGGTGCCGATGTTAGCCATGATGATTTCTCCTTTCGGGTTGAACAAGGTCGCGCCAGTGCGTCCTTGTTGTGATCCGTCCGGCGGGGGATGGGCTGGCCGCACCGCGCAGCGGTCGCAACACCGTGGAGAACCTGGAAGCGAAAAGAATTTGTCCCGCGAGGAATGCGCGCAGCGCAGGGGGAATTGTTTTCGCTGGAAGGTTGCGGCCATGAAGCCCAGCCACCGCCAGGATTCACAACAACACAAGGACGTACTGGCCGCCCGCTCCCGAATGGAGGCATGGCCGACTCGGCATCCCCGCGCGACGGCTTCACCGGCCTGCGCCCTGACACGGGCAAGGACAATGCCCAGCGACAAGGTGAAAGCGTCCCTACTGCTGCTTGCGGCCCTTTGCGTGAGGCGTGGCGTGGAAGCTCCATTGCAAGGCCGGGCGGCGTGTCGGTGAACCGTCCTTCGTGACGTACAGGCGACGAACCGCCAGCGTCGAGGACGGCACGCTTTCGTGCAACCTGCGGCAGCAAGCCGGGGCGTAGCCCCACACGCCCGTCCATTGCGGTGGGGCGCGTTCGGAATGTCGTCGGCGCTGTGCGCCGACGCACTTATGGGCTTCGAGGGTTTCCCGCGCACAAGGTCACTTGTGCGCCGCCCCTTCGCCGTCCGCCCGAAGGCGGCGAAGGGGCGTTCTGGCTTTGGGCTTGGAAACCGGGCGCGGCCACCGCCGCGCCCGGATTTTTGACCATCGGCACCAGGGCGGAACGGCCTGGGGCCGATGCTGATGGAACAGCGAAGCGCCCCGGCCGAAACCGGGGCGCTCGGTGGTGGTGAAGGTCAGGCGGCGAGTGCGTGGGCCTGCTGCTCGTCGTCGTTGTCGATGGCTTCCGGCTCGTCGTTCGTCACCGCCTGCGGCGCATCCTGCGCCGTGGTGTCGTCGGTGCCTTCGGCCTTGAAGATGGCAGGCATCCAGCCGGTGCCATCGGCCAGCCGCTCGGCTTCGCTGGCAATGTCGGCCTTCTTCAACTTCGCCAGCCGGGTGACGTGCGCCGGGGCGTACTGCTCCACGGCTTCCAGAATCGCGGCCTTCGGCACATGCCGGAAATAACCCTCATTGGTGGGCTTCCACCATGCGGCCATGTCCAAGCCGACAGCCTGCGCCAGTTCCGCGCCCGGTTGCTGCGGCGTGGCGCGGGGTGTCACCACGTCCACCGTGACGGCCACGGATATCGCCAGCAGCCGCACCAGTTCATCTTGCGACTTCGCTAGCAGCACGGCGAACAGTTCGGCGCTGTCCTCCGGCAAGCCTTCGCCTGCTACCTGCTGCAACTCGCGCAGCGCCACGGCGGCGGGCGAATCCGGTATATCCGGGGCGATGCCTTCCAGCCGGTCTTGCGCTTTCAGGCTCACGCCCAGCGGCAAGTCGTGGCCGTAGTGGCTGCCCTGCAAGACGGTCTGCACCATGCCATGCACCAGCGCGGCCAGCGCCACTTGCGGATGCCGGGCGACTTCGATTTGCAGCGCGGCGGTGCGGTGGGCGCTCAACCGCTGCGCCAGCTTGTCGGACATGGCGGCGGTCTTGGGCTGCTCGTCGTCCTCGCCTTCGTCGTCGTTCCCGGCTTCGCTTTCGCTGCCGAAACCTTGGCGCAGGCGTTCCAGTGTGCGCAGCGCCTTGGCCTCGGCCTCGCGCATCAACCCGCGATGAATCACTGCCTGCCCGTTGCGGTCGATGGTGACGATGGCACCGGCTGCGGCCTTCACGGTCGTGCCGTAGTCCTGCAAGCCATCTTCCAGCGCCTGCAACTGCTCGCCCACGGCTTCGCCTTCTTCCTGCAAGGCATCGGCCTTTTCCTCGTCCTCGGTATCAAGCGCGTCATCCACGGCGGCGGCCAGTTCGTGCATCTTGGTTTGCAGCTTCTCGATGCGCTGCGCTTCGCGCTTGTTCGGTTCGCGGCGCTCCCTCGGCGCACGCTGGAAGGCGTGCAGGTCGGCATGGGTCACGGCGGGGGTGGCATCCACCCACGCCCAGCCTTCGTCCTTCACCTCGGCGGCGATACCTGCCAGCTTGTCTTGCGCCAGCCGTTCCAGCAGCGCGGCATCGGTCAGATACACGCCCGCGTCACCTTCCGCGAACAGGTCACGGCGCACACCACCGCCTGCGGCTCCGTAGGTATCCAGCCCCACGAAACGCACCAGCGGATGCCGGTATGCGTCAATCTCGCGCTCGGTGAGGCGGTCGCGCAATTGGGAAGGGTTGCGCTGCCACGTCGGCGCGTCGTAGAACGCGGTTTCCTGCGCGGCGTGGTCGTCGGTGATGGCAAGGGCCATCAACTGATCGAGCGTCACGGCTTCGGCGCGGTAGTCGGCCAGCAGCCGGGGCGAGACGTTCGCCAGCTTCAAGCGGCGCTGCACCACCAGCGGCGTGACGCTGAAATCGGCGGCTATGTCCTCGATGGGTCGGCCTTCGGCCACCAGCGCGGCGAATGCCTCGAACTGGTCGGCGGGGTGCATGGCTTCGCGCTGCACGTTCTCGGTGAGGCTGGCCGTGCGGGCGGTGCCATCGGCCACCAACAGGCAAGGCACTTCCCATTCCTTGCTGATGCGGCGCTTCTTCGCCAGCAGCTTCAACGCGGCCAGCCTGCGGCCACCGGCCACGACTTCGTAATGCTCGCCATCGGCGGCGGCAATGACGATGAGGTTTTGCAGCAGGCCGACACGCTGAATGCTCGCGGCGAGTTCGGGAATGGACATGCGCGGGGTCTTGCGCACGTTGCGGCCAGCAGGACGCGACACCAGCCGCGACAGCGGAACCAAAATCAGGTTCTTGGTCGGGTCGGCGGCTTCCAGCGGGATAGCGGCGGCGGTGTTGAGGGCGCGGGCTTCGGTTTGGGTAATGGCGTTCATGGTGATAACTCCTATCGGTTCAGGGATGCAGCAGCGAAGAAAGCGGCAAGGGCTGCTGCCTGCCCCTGCCGCGTGGGGAATCAGGCCTTCAACTGGCGCAGGCCATCGGCCAACATCCAGAGGGCGCGATTGAGGCGCACATCGGAATCAATGCCCTGCACGGGGCGGGTCTGCTGGCGGCGTCCGTTGGCGCTGCGGCCATGCAATCCGCCTTTGGTCAGGTTTTCTTGGGTGCGGTTGAACACGCTCCACAAGTCCGGGCGGCGGTCGTCGAACCGGCGCGGCATCAGGATTTGGCTTTCCGTGATGGGCGCGGGCTTGTTATCGGTGGGGTCGTACTTGAGGGCCAGCGCGGAACGGGCGAACACTTCGGCTTCGCCTTCGTCCAGCGTGATAGCGCGCATCAGGTCGCGGGATTCCTTCACGCGTTCGAAGCCGCTCAACACCTCGAAAGCGCCTTCGATGACAGAACCGGCCACGTCGCCCTTGTGCGGCACGCGCACATCGGCCACGGTATCGCCGCACACAAGGCCATTGCTGCAAACGAACCGGAACATTCCGGCCAGCATCTGATAGCTGCTGGTGCCGTCGTGCGAGTTCAGCAGCACGATTTCATTGGCTTCCGCGCCGTTGATCTGACTGGCATGGCGCAGGCGAATCATGTGTTTGGTGTAGTCGCGGCGGTCGTCGTGCCGCACGCGGGTTTGCGCTGCCATGAAGGGTTCAAACCCTTCCTTGCGCAGTTCCGCCAGCACGGCGGCGGTGGGAATGTAGGCGTACCGTTCGGAGCGGCTATCGTGCGGGGCCTCCGCGAAGATGGACGGGGCTACGCGGCGGATTTGGTCGTCGGACAGCGGGTAGTCACTGCGCAGCGTCGGGGAATGGGAAGCGAATCGAGATGCGAGTTGCATGGTTTTCTCCAATGAGTTGCTGTGGTTTCAAAGCTGACCGGATTCCAAGATTCGGAGCCCGTTGTGGCTTCGGTTGGTTCGGCGCAGAGACCTGGGCCGGTCCTGTTTGCCGCCGTCTTTCCTGAGTTCATCGCCCGCGAAAAACCGGGCCAGCGAGGGACTGGCCGTCAAGGGAGAAGCGCAGGGTTGGTGCGGCCCGCAGCGCAGCGAGGACTCGGCCCTGCGCGCCTTGACGGCCAGGCACCGCGGGCTACGGTCGCGGGAAAAAGCGATGAACTTGGGGAAAGACGAACAGCGGCCAATGGGCCAGGGGGTGCGCTGAAACCAACGCCGCGCGGCGAGCGCCCCTGCGTGCCAGCGGCACGCCTAGCTGGATGGCTGTTGGTCGATCAGGTGCAACCTGTTCGGTGCATGCGAGGGGCGCCAAGCAAGGCGCGGCGGGGATGGGCTGTCCAGCCGATCCCCTGGAGGGCAAGCGCCGCGCGCAGGCCAGGAGCGAAGAGACGGCCGGAGGCATCAGGGATCAAAGCCGCATGGCCGCGACTCGGCACGAGGCGCGGGGCAACGCCCGCGAGCCCGACGGCGGCACGCCGGGATGCTCTACTGTTCACAACAAAATGTAAGTGACGCAATAGTACTTATGAGCCACAATGTAGCTACATCTATTGTGAGCGCAACAATGGCAAGTAACGACGTCGTTCGTGCCCGGATTGACGGGCAGATTAAAGAAGCCGCAACTGTTGTTCTGGCTGAAATGGGGTTATCAATTTCGGATGCGATTCGGATGCTGCTGACCCGAATCGCGGCAGATAAGGCACTCCCCTTTGACATCAATCGTGTGTCGTCCGATTCTGATCGGAAGGCACCATAAGGTTGCGCTGAGGCAAGGCCCGCAAATCGTTTCTCTGAACAGTAGGGATCAAGAATAGTTCATGGCATCTATCAGACCTTCAGCATTCAATCAACGTGAGCGTTTGGACGGCGGCCCCTTCCTTGTCATTGAAGCAGCCGAACCGGAAGAGGAAGGCATTAACGTTTTCTTCACTGATATTCCCGCAGCGGAGCGCAAGCCGGATTCGCCAATAGCGAGACTGCTCAATGTGTGTCCAGACAGATTGACCATTTGGCCTCTTAATATTCGAGAAGATCGCGACGATTACCTGCAACCTAAATACGGCACCCTTGAACGCATCGTCGTCGCTCGGCCTGTTATCGAGCCCTACATACTGCCAGAGACTACTGACGATGTCGTTGGGCTTCTTGAGCAGTTGCCGGATGGGTTTGCCAAAGATTTTCGATTCGGTTTGGGGCTTCTGTGGGAATATCGGCAAATTTGCGAAACAGCCGCCAGCTTAGAAAACGTAAGCATACTCATTGTCCACAAAGGAAATGACGCGAAAATTGATTCGCCATTCTTTATTCTCGGAATAAGAAGATTTCATGAATTAAGAAAAGAATTAAATCGCATAGCCTCTCGCCACCAGAGAGACGCGCGCAAGGACAAGCAATTTCATGTCTACCAGACCTTATTACATGCTGCCGATTCAGCACAATTTCCCGCTCTAAAGAAGAGCGTAAGACCTGATGCACTAACGGAAATGACCGATGGTGGGCGGCAGCATGTGACGCTTTCCAAGCGTGATCGGCGCGCCGCTGTTCGCATGGTTCAAGACAATATAGAAGCACTGGCGGAATCTGAGCCGCGCTCGCTGCTGGCATTAAAGAATGATATTGAGCTCATCACACTGAATCAACTGATTGAGCGATACCAGGAAATGCTTGGAAAAGGACTGACGGAAAGCAAGTGGCAAAGCTTCTTTCTGGAAAATCCTTTCATACTTAGTCTTGCATTTGCCGTTCCAGCCATGCTGGTTCAGGGGCAAGCTTATGCAGGTGGCAAGCGACTTAACGGGTCCGGCGGAAAATTTTCAGATTTTCTATACGCATCCGCTTCCACGGGCAATCTTGGCCTCATTGAGATAAAAAAGCCGCAAACCGAACTGCTAGGAAAATCTCCCTATCGTGGAGATGATGTTTTTGGCCCATCGACAGAATTGGGTGGAGCGATTGCTCAAATTCTAGATCAGCGTTTCAAATTGCAGAGTGAACTACCCGTCATAAAAAATAACATGAACCGATACGACCTCCACAGCTATGCGGTTCGCTGCATAGTTGTCGCTGGCATGACGCCACAAGAGCATCAGCAAAGAAAGTCATTCGAGCTCGTTCGAAATGCGTTCGCAGAGATCGTGATCGTGACTTTCGATGAACTACTTGCAAGGCTAACCGAGATTAAAAATGCGCTCCAACCGATTCCTACCTTAGACACGGTGCCGTTCTAAAACCAACTGACAGTTGGCCATTCCGTAGTTGGGATCAATGGCTGCAGTGTTCAACCAATCCATCGGCCGATCGGCATGTGGATTTCAACAACAAGATTGAATCAAATGCATATATCCAAGCTCAGCCTGGTCAACTACCGGAACTTTCCCAACACGAAGCTGCTGTTCCAGAAGGGTATCAACACTGTCATCGGCGAAAATGGATCTGGCAAAACCAATCTCTTTCGCGCAATCAGATTGCTGCTTGATGACAACATGATTCGCTCTGCCTACCGGCTGGAGCATACCGACTTTCATCGCGGCCTAGGGCGCTGGCAGGGACATTGGATCATCATCAGTCTTGAGTTTGAGGAAATCTCTGCGGATGAATCAGTGCAGGCGCTCTTCCGACATGGGACGGGCGTAATTGAGGAAGAGGCGAACGGCAAGGCCACTTACAACCTGATCTTTCGTCCGAAGAAGGAAATCAGGCTGCGACTTTCTCAATTGAACGATGGTGATCAGGCAGGCCTCGACGCTATCCTGAACCCGGTCACCATCGACGACTATGAAACGATTTTCACAGGTCGGAGTGAAGCCGACTTCAACGACGAGGCCTTCTATAAGGATGTGGTCGGCGACTTCGCGAATGTTCGATTCAATGAAGAGGTTGAATTTCGTGTTATCGGCGCGAAGATTCCGAACGTGCTGTCCGTCTCCAAAGAAATTTCGTTCACTTTCGTCCAGGCGCTACGGGACGTCGTCTCCGAATTTCACAACAACCGGACAAATCCGCTCTTTTCGCTTCTGAAGGGCAAGAGCGGCGATATCGACCCCGTGGCGTTCCAGGCTATCACCGACGGGGTAAAGGCATTGAATGACTCCATCGAAGCGTTGCCAGACGTGCAGGTCGTCCGGACGGATATCAGAGACACCATCAAGGATGCGGCGGGTGAGGCGTATTCGCCGTCTTCTCTTTCTATCAAGTCGGATCTGCCAGACGAAGCTGACAAGTTGTTCCAGTCGCTCAAGCTGTTCGTTGGCGAATCGGGGGAGAGCCACGAAGGACCGATCCACGAGCTGAGCCTTGGTGGAGCAAACCTGATATTCCTCACGTTGAAACTGCTTGAATTCAAGTATCAAAAGGCTAAACAGTCGATCGCCAACTTTCTGCTTATCGAAGAGCCGGAAGCTCACATTCACACACATATCCAGAAAACACTGTTCGACAAGCTCAAATACGACGACACACAGATCATTTATTCGACCCATTCGACGCACATCTCTGAGGTCAGCAATGTTCAGAACGTGAACATCCTCGGCAGAGAAGGTGATCGTTGCGAGGCATACCAGCCTGCAATTGGCCTAAACCCAGAAGAGATCGGCAACATTCAACGCTACCTGGATGCTGTCCGTAGCAACTTGTTGTTTGCCAAGAGCGTCCTCTTAGTGGAGGGCGATGCAGAAGAAATTCTCGTTCCGATCCTGATCAAGAACGTGCTAGGCGTCAGCCTTGATGAACTCGGCATCAGTTTAATTAATATCCGCAGCACTGGATTTCAGAACGTCGCGGTTCTTTTCGATGATGCCCGAATCCGGAAGCGGTGCAGCATCGTCACCGACCTTGACAAGTCCATCATTGACACAACGCCGGCGGCGGGAGACTCCGAAGGGCTGCTCCGGCGCAAGGGCAAGTATCAGGCATCCCAGGAAAAAGGGGTCGCCAGGAAAGCGTTATTGGAAGACACCTTCAAAGATAACGGGTGGGTTTCTCCATTCTTTGCCCCCCATACCTTCGAGGTCGACTTCATTGCCGCCGGCAATGCGCGTAAGGTGGTCGGCATCCTTCCTGATGTCTACAAGGATGCACCAACCATCGCGACGGCCAAGGCGGAGCTCGAATCAGCGGACATCGCGTTGTTCGGTCAGCGCGCATTGACCATGGCGGACAACTACGGCAAGGGATGGTTTGCCATCTTGCTGGGAAAGAAGATCGATCCGCAGACCGCCATTCCGAAGTACATCTTGGACGCCATCGCTTTTGCGCATCCGGTGGTCACTAAGGAAGTCTGGTTTAACGTGCTGAGCTACCGCGTGAACTACATCGATGCAGAAGATATCTTCACTGCGTCTGCCGTATTCGACGACTTTAGGGCCAAGCTGCTGGCCTTCCGAAATGGAGACATCGACTTCGTCGGCATCCGAAACGAGATGCTTGCCACGTTCCCAGATGATCGCATCAACGATGTACTCGCGGTGTTCTGATCATGTTCATGTGGAACAAAGATGATCTGAATCCCGAGCAGGAAGCAGCCATTCTGAAGCCAGGGAGCGTCTTTCTCATCGCTTGCCCGGGCAGCGGGAAAACGCGCACGCTCACCTACAAAATCGCCTATGAGTTGTCCAGGCTGAAATCGAACAAGCAGTTTGTCGTTGCCATCACTTATACGCACCGTGCCGCCGACGAAATCCACGAGCGCATTGAGAGCCTTGGGGTGGATACATCCCGATTATGGATAGGAACGATACATTCGTTCTGTCTTGAATGGATATTGAAACCGTACGGCATCTATCACGAAGCGTTGGATCGAGGCTTCCGTGTGATCGATCAGCATGAGCGCGAGAAAATCCTGGAGGCATTGTGCAAGCCTTACCAGAAGCCAAAAATAACATTCTGGGATTGTGAGTTTTATTACACCGAAACTGGATATGTGCTCTCCTGCCCACAAGATTGGAAGCATTCGGGTCTTCACGTCATATTGGGCAAGTATTTTGAGATTCTGCACGAAAGTCGGCAGCTAGACTTTGAGCTCATTCTTTACTATGCGTACCAACTGATCGCACGTCATCCTGCGATCAGCACTCTTCTGGCACAGTTGTTCTCTTTCGTGCTGATCGACGAGTATCAGGACACCAAACGAATTCAGTATTCGATCATCACCGCCATTCTGAAAGCTGGTCAAGGTGCGACCAAGGCCTTTATTGTCGGAGATCCTAACCAGGCGATTTATCAATCGCTTGGCGGATATCCGATTGCCTTCGAGGATTTCAAGGCGATGGCCAATATCGATTTGGACGAACTCGAACTGTCGCGGAACTACCGTTCTTCTGAGCGCATCATTGAGTACTTCGGAAACTACAACGTTCACAACACACGCATCGAAGCCGCATCCGAGGACAAGGCGTACCCAAGCCTTATTTCATTCGACGACACAGTGAGCAAAAATGATCTGGACGCTGAGCTCATCCGGCTCATCCGTTTCAACATTGAGACTATGGGCATCTCACCTCACGAGGTGTGCATTCTCGCGCCACAGTGGACGCATCTTGCAAGCATGACACGTCGTTTGGTCGCCAGCATGCCGGAGTACTCATTCGATGGCCCCGGTATGGTTCCCTTTGCACGGGACACAGAGAATTTCTGGTACAGGCTTTCTAAGATTGCACTTACTCAGGCATCGCCGGGAATGTATGTGCGCAGACTGCGGTGGGCCGGGGAGATTCTGAATGACCTAGAGGCGGCCGGGGCTAGCGTGTCGAAGCTCACGCGGAGGTCCTTGTTGAGGGAGTGCAATGCAATTAAGATCGATGAAACAGATGGTCTTACCTACTTGAGCGCATTTTTCGAGCGTCTGTTTGCAAACTTAGCAATCGACTTTCGCCTTTTCACGCTGCTTCAAGAGCATCACGTTGCCTTCTTCGATAGTTCGCAAGCCCGGGTAAATCGATTGAAGAGTGAAGGTAGCGAATTTATAGGCGATATTGAGACATTCAGGAAGGTATTTCAGCATAGGACTGGAATCACCATCTCGACGATACACGGCGTCAAGGGAGCCGAGTTCGATGCAGTGATCGCTTATGCATTATTAGAAGATATGGTGCCGCATTTCAATGATCCGAACGGTCAAGAAAGCGCGATGAAATTGCTGTATGTCATTGGTTCGCGGGCAAGGAAGAACCTGCACCTTGTTTCGGAACGAGGTCGAGTTCGCCAGTATTCTGGCGAAGAGTATCAAGTAACTCGCAAGCTTGCCTCATGCAGTTTTGGATACGATCAAATTCCATAGAAATCACGAGTAGCGCAACCGCGCTCTCTATGGGATGCCCTACAGCTTTGTTTAGCGTTTGGCTGAATCATCTGCGCGCGGCTCGCTCTGCATGCCCTGCTGTCGCCAGCTCAACATGCAAGCGGAGCGCGCAGGCCCGGATCACAGTGTCGGGCCGTGGAGGGCTGGCGAATGCCAGTCCCGTCAGGGATGAGCGAATAGCGAACGTGGAGCAGCGCGATCCACAAAGTGGAGACGCTCAAGGTTCCGTCGCTTACTATTTGGACTACGGCGAGTTGAGTAAAAAATATGAAAAATATCTTTGAAGAAATCAATGAATTTTCTTCGGAAAAAATCGCGTTATTCAGCTTTGGGAAATTTTGCTACGTCTTTCTTAATAAAGACCCGATCTTTGTCAAGAAGTTGCTTCCCCTCATCCAAACCTCTCTGGCAAATGAGAGCTTTCAGGCAGACGTAATGCGTGCTTATACGGAGGGCTGCATGAATGAAAAGGCGGCCATTCTGAAAGAATTTGAAGCCAAACGCGACCATCCAAACGCAGCCAAGTTTTATGGGCCACAGCTTGATCTAGTGGACAAGCGATTGGCTATAAAGACAATCCAGCATTTAATGGACTACTTAAATAATTATCTCAACGAGTATCCGGGATCGCTAGAAATTCTCAACAATTCCTACAAGCATATCCATGACGAAGATGGTGTTTCGTACATAAAAGAAAATTACGCAAATTATCGCATTGGCTGCATTTTTTATTCCAAGCACCAATCAATCATGGGGAGGGCTGAGATGCTGGAGCTAAAATATTCCAAGGTAGTTGAACGTGAGTACGAGAAAATTGGAATTGACATAAGAAAGGAAGATGCTCAGTTCTCTAAATATAGTCTTGTCAGCCTGAACGAGAATATTCAGATATTCAACGACAAGGATAGTCAGACAATACGCGATGAACGCATAGGGCGACACTTCTGGATAAAAGTTCCGAGGAAGCTGCTTACCTCTATCGAGGAACTCATTGAAAAAGGAATGCTGTCCGAAATAGCATTCAGGATTGATTACGTCTCCGATTATGTCCCTGCAATGGAGGAGATGGAGTTTGGCGCTCCGTTGCGATTGAAAATATCTTCCCTTCCTAGATTGTCAAAGTTCTACTCCACCGATAAATATGAGAACAATCTATGGATTCACCATGACGCAGAGAAGCTAAGTTTGACTTTTGAAGAATTGATGGAGGACTTTGAGGTGGCAGGCGACGACGTCGTAACGCAAGTCATCCATCTTGAATACAGTTCAAAAGGCGATGATTTTTTTATAACTCACTTGGATCACGAATTTATCGTATATACGTTGGATAGCTATCAAGAAAGATTGAGCAATGCCAACATCAAGGGGCATAGAAAAATAAAGACATTCAAAATAGATAACTCAATGATCCCGTTTGATATAAATATTAGCGGGGATCTTTTTCTGTTTCAGGTTCTCGATTCGTATTTAAAAAATGATGACTTGATTCGTGAATATTTTGAAAAAATTAACTGACTTTATAGTTTGAGATATTTAATTAAAACAGCGATCGGCATAGAACATGGCGCTGCTGCCCGCGATAATCATGTGATTGGGCGCTCGCGCCCACTAGCCCCAGCGCATCCTTGAGCCGCAGGCCAGTTCCTTATCGGCCTATGGCGATTCCACACTAGCATGGAGCCTCGATAGAGCAAGAGATCCGTTGCCACATGCTCGTGCTGTGGTTTGGGTGTACGGTTGGACAGATGCTGCTGTCAGGACTTCTCGCCAGGCTGCCGCTGCTCGATCTGCAACCGCGCCCGTTCGGTCGCCTGCTGCAACCGCTCCCCCAGCACCGCACGCGGCGGCAGGGTCGTCAGGTATTCGGCTACGTGGATGCCCGACTTGTCCAGCTCCAGCAACTCGATCTGCTCTGACTTCTTGCCGGTACAAAGAATGATGCCCAGCGGCGAGGCTTCCTCCGGTTCGCGTTCGTGCTTGTCGAGCCAACGCAAATAAAGCTCCATCTGCCCCTTGTATGCTGCCTTGAACTCGCCGATCTTCAACTCCACCGCCACCAGCCGCCGCAGCTTGCGGTTATAGAACAGCAGGTCCAGGTGGAAATCCTCGTCGTCGATCTGGATGCGTTTCTGCCGGGCTAGGAAAGAGAAGCCCGCGCCCAACTCCAGCAAAAAAGACTCCATTTCGCGGATGATCGCGGCTTCCAGGTCGCCTTCCTGCCAGGTATCGCGCAGGCCCAGGAAGTCGAGGATGTACGGGTCGCGCATGACCAGCGCCGGCGACATGCGCTGCGCATCGCGCATCGCCGCCAGCTCTTGCGTGATCGTCTCGTCCGGCTTCTTGGACAGCGCCGTGCGCTCGTATAGCATCGAGTCGATGCGCTCGCGTAGCGTCCGCACGCTCCAGCGTTCGGCGCTGGCCATTTGCACGTAGTAGTCCCGCTGGAGCGGGTCTTTTAGCGGCAGCAGCGCCACGAAATGCGACCAGCTCAATTGTCGTGACAGCGTCACGACAATTGGCTCGTCCGAGAAGGTGGCGGCGAACTGCACCATCCGGCGCAGGTTCTTGTCCGCGAAGCTACGTCCGTAGTCGCGGACAAGCTGCGCCGCCAGGGTCGGCAGGATTTCGTCGCCGTACCCGGCCCGCTGCCCGGCAAGCACTTCCGTATGGATGCGCTGGCCAATGCGCCAGAACAGCAATGTCAGCTCGGCATTGACCGCCGAGGCGACGCGCTGGCGCGACGCTTCGATCAGTGCCCGGATGTCGCCCAGCAGCGCGGGCGGCGCTGCTGGCGCTGAGACGGATGCCTTGCGCCGGGTCATGCGGCCACCTCCTTGGCTCCCTGCATCCCGGTGATCGTCTTACGCCGATTCGCCACCAGTTCGGCCGCCTCTCGCACCGGCTTATCCTCGGTGTGGACGTAGCGCATGAACATGACGACGGTCTTGTGCGCCGTTAGCGCCATGCCGACCTTGACCGGGATGCCCGAATTGGCAATGTCGGTCGCCGAACGGTGGCGGATGCCGTGCGTGCCCACGTGCGTAGCGCCAGCCGCCTTGAGCGCACGGCTCCAGCCACCGTAATACTCGCCCGTGGTTAGATGCTTGCCAGCGTGGCTAGGAGAAGGCAGCACATAGCGGCTACCCTCCTGCCGGGGTGCCGTCGAGAGTAGCCGATAGGCTTCCTCGCTCATGGGCTTAGACATGCCGCCTGTCTTGCTGTCAGGCCAGACGACGCGCCGGTTCTGCAAGTCAACCCAGTTCCATTCCAGCGCGATGATTTCCGAGCGGCGGCCGGCGAACTCGAACTGCAGGCGGATTCCCAAAGGGATGACGTAGTTCTCCAGCCCCTCCGACTCGATCTTGTCGAGCTGTCGGAACAGGTTGCCCATTTCTTCGTCGCTGATGAGGTGAGTCGATTTGCCGGCAGGGAACATCGGGACGTGACGGCAAGGGTTGGTACCGTCGGGCCGATAGCCCCATACCTCGGCCATGTTGAACATCTTGCGCAAGACGCTGAATACCTTGTTCGCCTCGGTCTGCTTGTACGAAAGCTTTTCCATCAGTCCGGCGATTTCAGGACGCTTCACGTCCTGAACTTTCTTGCGTCCCAGCAGCGGAATAATGTTGCGATTGATGACAGCCTGATAGCCGGCTTGGGTGCTGAGCTTGTTGCGCTTCTTGGAGTAGTCCTCCATGAACTTCGTGCATAGCTCCTTGACCGTAGGTGCCTGGCGCGCCTCCGCCTTCTCTGCGGCGGGATCTCCGCCTCGGCGGACTTGGGCCAGCCATTCCTGCGCCAGCGACCGCGCCTGTTCGACGGTCAGCTCCCCGTACAGTCCTAGCGAGGGCTTGCGGCGCTCGCCAGCGTTCGTCCGGTACTGGAGCATGAACACCTTGCGACCCGCCGGGGTAATCTTGCACAGGAAGCCGGGGACCAGCGTGTCCCGGAGTTCGACGGCCTCTGCCTGGGGTTGCGCCGCATCGACAGCGGACTTAGTGAGTTTGATCTTAGCCATGATGACTCCTTGGAAAGACCTGGATTCCAAGGGCCGGATAGGAGTCAGGCGGTCGGAAGTCAGGTCAGGTTTCGGAAAGCACCGGCATATGTTGAACTCGCTTAAGTCATTGATAAACCTGCTGTATCGGGCTGTAGCGTAGTCCAGCGAATTTCGGTGCTGGAGTCATGGTGAAATAAAAAAACCCCGCCACGGCCTGGCGGGGTTTTTTATGAACGCTCAGGGCGCCCGCAGGCGCCAGTCCCCTCAGTGTGCAGCACTCGCTGCCGAGGTCTTGCCATCCAGGCTGGGGTAGCGCACATGCTCCACCAGTTCCTGGATTTCCTTGCCCGGGGCCTTGGTGAGCAGCGAGACGATGATGATCACAGCAAAGCCCAGCGGCACACCGAACAGACCTGCCGAGATGGGCGCAATATCCCACCAAGTGTTGGCTTTGACGATTTCCGGCGTGATCGCCGTTCCGTGCGTGAGCTTGTACAGCCAGGGCTGGGTGGTCACCATGTAATAGAAGGTGATGCCCAGGCCGGCCAACATCCCCAGCGACGCCCCCCACTTGTTGGCACGTTTCCAGAAGATGCCCAGCGTCAGCGCCGGGAAGAACGCCGCCGCCGCAAACGAGAAGGCCGCCGACACCAGGAACAGGATGTCCGCTGGTTTCTGCGCCGCCACGTAGGCTGCTGCCAGGGCCACCAGCAGGAGCAGCAGCTTCGACACCATCACGCGGCGTGCCGTGGAGGCATTGGGGTCCAGCACCTTGTAGTACAGGTCATGCGACAGCGCGTTGGCGATGGTCAGCAGCAGGCCGTCTGCGGTAGACAGCGCCGCTGCCAGCCCACCCGCCGCCACCATGCCCGACACCACGTACGGCAGGCCAGCAATTTCAGGCGTGGCCAGCACGATGATGTCGCCACCGATGGAGATCTCCGCCAGCTGCAGGATGCCGTCGTTGTTGATGTCCACCACCGACAGCAGCGATTTGTCGACCGCCGACCAGCGCGCGATCCACTCCGGAAGGCTGGCGAACGGTGTGTTCACCAGCACGGTGTAGACCTCGTACTTGGCCAGCACTGCCAGCGCAGGCGCCGTGAAGTACAGCAGGAAGATAAAGAACAGCGACCAGCTCACCGATTCCCGCGCCTCGCGCACCGAGGGCACGGTGTAGTAGCGCATGAGGATGTGCGGCAGCGCGGCCGTGCCGATCATCAGGCAGAACACCAGCGCGAGGAAGTTCTTGCGTGCAACGTTCTGCGCGGCCTCATCCTTGCCGGGGAACGGCTCGGCATGGCGGATGGGCGGCGCCGACTTGGCTGCATTCGAGGTGCGCGCCGCCGTGTACGCAGTGCGGGCGTCTGCTTCGTTCTTGGGCACTGCGGCCAGCGCGGCGGCAGCGGTGGCGATGTCGGGAGCGGGCGCATTGGCAGCCTTCAGGTCATCCAGCTTCTTCTGCGCTGCCGCCCGGTCGGCGGTCAGCGAAGCATTCACATCCTTGAGCTTTTCCACAGCCGCATCCGAACGGGCCTTGTAGATTCCACGCACCTCTATTTCTTTGGGGTCCTTGATCAGCTCGGCCTCTTTGGCAGTCACCTTTTCCAGGGTGTAGCCATACACCGCCTGCGGCACAGGCACGCCCGTGTGTTTGACCGACAGCCACACCACGGGCAGCATGTACGCAATGATCAGGATGATGTACTGCGCCACCTGCGTCCAGGTCACGGCACGCATGCCACCGAGGAACGAGCAGACCAGGATACCGGCCAGGCCGGCAAAGATACCGATCTCGAAAGCCAGCCCCGTGAGGCGCGAAGTGATCAGGCCCACACCATAGATCTGTGCCACCACATAGGTGAACGAGCACAGGATGGCGGCCCCCACCCCGATCAGCCGGGGAAGGTTGCCCTCAAACCGCGCCCCCAGAAAGTCGGGAATGGTGAACTGGCCGAACTTGCGCAGGTAAGGGGCGAGGAACAGCGCCACCAGGCAGTAACCGCCCGTCCACCCCAGAATGAACGCCAGCCCACCATAACCTGACAGGTACAAGGTGCCCGCCATGCCAATGAAGGAGGCCGCCGACATCCAGTCCGCCCCTGTGGCCATGCCGTTGTAGATGGCCGGCACGCGGCGCCCGGCCACGTAATACTCCGCCGCGTCGTTGGTGCGGCTCATGATGCCGATACCCGCATACAGCAACACGGTGGCCGCCAGAAAAAGGTAGCCGATCCAGTTCTTGGGCAGGCCCATCTGTTCGAGCACCGCCAGCACCAACACAAAGCCGATGAAGCCACCGGTGTACCAGGTGTAGACCTTGTTCAGGCCCTTCTTGAAGTCGCCTTGCGACTGTCCGTCTCCGCCGAAGAGTCCCATCATTCTTCTCCTTCGGCAACGCCGTATTCGATGTCGAGCTTGTTCATGTGGCGGGCGTAGTACCAGATGATCAGGCAGTACACCACCAGGGCGCCTTGGGCAGCCACCCAGAACGAGAACGGCCAGCCGAAGAAGCTGAACGTGAGGTCGCGGGCGAAAAACACCACGACAAAAGTGACAAAGAACCATATGCCCAATAAAAGGGCCGTTATCTGCAGATTTTTGCGCCAGTATTCTTGGTGCTTGGCCGTCAGTTTCATTGCTTGCTCCTCCATGTCGTTAAAAGAACACTCACTCGGACTTCAGCGCTAAAAATCTGCACGCAAACCGGTCTCCCGCTCCAGTTGCGCGGCCACCTTGGGCTCGAATCCTTTCAAATGCCGTATTACGGCGCGTGCCTCCTCGGGCTGGTGCAGATCGACGTGCACACGCGCCATCTGATACCAGCCAAAGGGGCTCATGGGCTGCAGGCGGGTGTTGCGATCCAGGGCCTGCAAGGCCTCCTGAAGCCGCCCCTGCCGCACCAGCACCAGACCCAGGCCATACCAGGCCCGGTCCATTTTTTCGTCGATCTGCAGGGCCGCCCGGAACCCCTCTTCGGCCAGTGCCAGCTGGTCCAGCTGCTCGGCCACATAGGCATGGTTGAAGTGGGCATTGCACACCTGGGGCTGCAAGGCCAATGCCTGGGCGTAGTACTGCAGAGCCTGTGTCTTGTGGTCGCTGAGCAGCGCGTCGTAGGCGAGGCTGTTGATCGCCAGAACGTCCTGGGGCCAGCGCTCCAGAATCCGCTCAAACACGGCCTTGGCCGCAGCCTTGCGGCCCACAAACAGCAAGGCTTTGGCACGCCAGACCAGCGCCTGACGCTCCAGCCGCTGCGACCAGCGGACGGGGGGAAGGGGAAGGCTCTGGGTCACTGGCATGCCTGTGCTCCCAGCTCCAGACAGAGGTCGATCTTGAGCTTGACGACCAGCACCCAGGCCATGAGCAACCAGCTGGCGGTGGCCAGCGGGATGTGCTGGTCCAGCACCTGGCGCGGGCTGACCTTGCGCGTCAGCCACAGGCAGGGCTTGGCGGCCACGTCCAGCATCTGCCAGAACACATTGGTGTGCCGCTTCGCCCCCGCCAACAGTCCCAGCAGAAACCGTCCCACGATGAACATCAGGGACAACTCGATCAGGCTTTTCAGAATGACAACGGTCAGGAGCATGGTGAACTCGATGCCTCGCTGTAAGGAAAAGGAAAGGTGGACGCACTCTGCGCAGGGTGTCTGACCGCTGGCTGACACAGGGCTTATCGCTAACTTACAAATCCCGCAAAAACCCTGCATCTTTTTTTTGCGATACGATAAATCGGTGGAATCTGAGACGCTCTTGCGGGAAAACACCAAGGGCTCCAAAACCCTTGATCGAGGTCAAGGCGAGGCACATGGAAGGACTTCCCGCGTCGCCGGGCCGGGCATAGACTGCCGCCATGGAAAAGCCGCCCAGTCCGCCACCAGCTGCCAGCGCACAGGCGCCGCTACAGCCATCGCACCACCTGCTGGCCAACTTCCGCCAGGACCTCCGACAGCACGCCCCTTTTGCCCAGATGCAGGATGCCGAGGTGGATGATTTCCTGTCGCATTGCGAGCAGCAGTATTTCGCCCCCGGCGAGCTGGTGATAGGCCCCGAGAACGGCAGCGTGCAATCGCTGTACTACGTGCGCCAGGGCGCCGTCACGGGCACCCGGGGCCTGGCCGACATGGTGGGCGCGTTCGAGTACGAGGCGGGCGACCTTTTCCCCGTGAGCGCCGCCTGGGCCGGGCGCGCTGTCACGGCCACCTACCGCGCCAACACCGATACCTTTGTGCTGGTGCTGGGCGTGGACCACATGCACCGACTGGCGGGCCGCAGCCCGGCGTTTGCACAGTACCTGGGACAGCGCACCGCGCAGTTCCTTGCACTCTCGCGCCAGGCCTTGCAGGCCGCCTATGCCACCCACGCCGCAGCCGAACAGTCGCTCGAAACCCCCTTGGGCGCGCTCGTCGGCAAAAAGCTGGTGAGCTGCGAGGCCAGCACCCCGCTGCGCACTGCACTGCAGACCATGCACCAGCAGCGCCTGGGCTCGATGCTGGTGGTGGATGCAGCGCAGCACCCTGTGGGCATCCTCACGCGCTATGACGTGCTGGGCCGCGTGGCGCTGGCCCAGCTGCCGCTGCACACGCCCATTGCGGAGGTCATGGTGCGACCGGTGCGCACGCTCACCAGCGAACATTCGGCGCAAGACGCTGCGCTGCTGATGTCGCGCCACGGCATCCGCCATGTGCCCATCACGCGCGACGGAGTGGCGATTGGCATGGTGTCGGAGCGCGACCTGTTTGCCATGCAGCGGCAAAGCCTCAAAAGCGTGAGCACCGCGCTGCGCTCGGCCACCGATGTGGAGGCCCTGCAGGCCTCGGCGCAAGACATCCGGCGCCTGGCGCGCAGCCTGCTGGCCCAGGGCGTGCATGCACGGCAGCTCACCTCGATGATCAGTCACCTCAACGATGTGCTGACCGAGCGCCTGGTGCAGCTCAAGGCGGAAGAATTCGGCATCGACCTGAAGTGGCTGTGCTGGCTGTGCCTGGGCTCCGAGGGGCGGGCGGAGCAGACCATTGCCACCGACCAGGACAACGCCATCATTCTGAACAACGACGTGTCCGACGAGTCGCGCGAAGCGATCCGCCACTTTGCACATGCCGTCAACCTGGCGCTGGACGCCTGCGGCTACCCGCTGTGCCGGGGCGGCATCATGGCGGGCGAAAGCGCGTGCTGCCTCAAGCTCGACGAGTGGCGCGAGCGCTTCGGGCACTGGGTGGCGCAGGGCTCGCCCCTGGACCTGCTCAACGCCTCCATCTACTTTGACTTCCGGCCCCTGTGTGGCGATGTGGCGCTGGCCCAGGCGCTGCGCGCCGACGTGACGCTGGCCGCGCGCAACAGCCCGCGCTTTCTCAAGATGCTGGCCCACAACGCCCTGGGCCGCAGCGTGCCGCTGAACTGGCGCGGCGCCATAGACACCGACGAGCATGGCGCGCTGGACCTGAAGCTGCAGGGCACGGCGCTGTTTGTGGACGCTGCGCGCATCTACAGCCTGGCATTGGGAATGCACGAGACCAACACGCGGCTGCGCCTGGAGGCCGCTGGCGCGCAGTGGCGCCTGCCCGAGACGGAAACCGGCGCCTGGGTGGGCGGCTTCGAGTTCCTGCAGATCTTGCGCCTGCGGGTGCAGCTGGAGGCCGGAGAGGCTGAAGCCGCTCCACCCAACCGCATTGTGGTGGCCGGGCTCAACGACATCGACCGGCGCATCCTGCGCGAATCCTTTCGCGTGGCGCGGCAGCTCCAACAAAGGCTGCAGCTGGACTACGACCGGTAGCCGCCATGCGCTGGCTGGAGCCGATCAGGCGCGCCCTTGGGCATGCCCCCGCCTACACCGGCAGCCGCTGGGTGATGCTGGACGTGGAGACCAGTGGCCTGGACATGCGCCATGACCGCCTGCTGGCCATTGCCGCCATTGCGCTGCGGGTGGACTGGCAGCGCCGCACGCTGAGCGTGGCGCTGGGCGACAGCTTTGAGGTGGTGGTGCAGCAGGACGAGACATCGAGCAAGGACAACATCCTGCTGCACGGCATTGGCGCGCAAATGCAGCGCAACGGCATGCCCGCCGCCCAGGCGCTGCAGGCCTTTGAAAACTATGTGCAAGACAGCCCGCTGCTGGCCTTCCACGCGGCCTTTGACCGCAGCCTGATCAACCGCCATGCACGCCAGCACCTGGGGCATGGCCTGCCCAACCCCTGGGTGGATGTGGACCACCTGTGCGCCGTCACCCACGAGCAGGTGCGCGCCCGCGCGCTGGACGACTGGATGGCGCACTTCGGCATCCGCTGCGCCGTGCGGCACCAGGCCGCCGCCGACACCCTGGTGGAATGCGACCTGCTGCAGCGCATCTGGCCCAGCGTGGCTGCGCAGTGCAGCAGCTGGGCCGACGTGCAGCGCCTGGCCGCCCAGCACCGGTGGCTGGCCCGCCACCGGGATGGCAGCGGGTGAGGATGGCACGGCGTCGGGCCTCAGAGGCTGAGAGTTCTTTAGCCAAGCCCGAAAGGCGCGCGAAAACGCCGCGGATCTAGGCGCAAAGCACAGCCATAGCTCGGGCTATGGCGAGCATTTGCAACGACGAGCCGGGGCGTTTTCGCGTGCAAGGCGGGCATGGATAAAGAACTCTCAGCCTCTTAGCCCTGCTTGAGGCCTGAAGGAAGCAGCTCGGGCGCAGCCCAGCGTGCCTCGCCTTCAGCCCCGGCAAACCAGTCGTCACCTTCCAGGTAGGCGCGCAGCATGGGCAGGCCATCCAGCCCCCAGAAAACCTTGCCGTCCACCACAAACGAAGGCACACCAAACACACCCACCGCCTGCGCGGCCTCGGTGTTGGCGCGCAGCAGCGCCTTGGGACCCTCGCTGTGCATGTCCTGCCCCGGGCGGATTTGTTCGGCCAGATCGGCCGCCAGCGCGGCCAGGCGCTCGGCGTCCAGCGCGTCGTGCCCGCCCTGCCACACATGGCGCAGCACGGTACCCGCCACATAGCGGTTGATGCAACCGTCGTCGCTGCAGGCCAGCGCCTGGCGCAGCAAGGGCAGCGGGTTGAACGGGTGGCGTGCTGGCATCTGCAGCGGCGTGCCCTGCGCGTGGCCCAGCCAGGTCACGTGGCGGTAGGTCCAGGCGCGCTTGGGCGCAATGCCCGCGGGCCCAGGGTTGGCGTGCTGCTGCAGCAACGCGCCCAGCAGCACCGGGCGGTATTCGACGCTGTAGCTCAGGTCCACCAGCGCCTCGGGCAGGCGCTCAAAGGCCAGCCAGGCGTAAGGCGAAATGAAGTCGAGGTAGAACGTGATGTGTTTCATGGCTCAGCCTTCTGCGCTTTCTGGCTGCACCGGCACGGCAATGCCCGCCCGGTCCAGCAACTGGCGCCAGATGCCCCGCCGCAGGTGCGAGTCGGCACGCGACCAGATGCGGATCTCGTCGAGGGAGCGAAAGCAGCCCTCGCAGTGGCTGCGGTCGGGCGACATACGGCAGACCGAGATGCAGGGCGAGGGCACGGCCTCGGTGTTTTCAGCATCAAAATGGCCACCAGCGCTTATCTGCAAAGCGCGAACAGCTAGCAATTCAATAGCATTCATGCCGCAGACTCAGGTGCAACCACCTGCACCACATCCACCACCGGTGCACCCGTCAGCCGCTGAAGATCGCTGGGGTGCAGCGCAAACACACCATGCGGATGCCCCGCCGCCGCCCACACCACCTCAAAGCGCAGCAGGTCCTGATCGATCAGCGTGACGGGCGGCGTGGCGTGCGCCACGGGCGACACACCGCCGATGGAAAAGCCCGTGCGGCTTTTCACGAAGTCGGCATCGGCGCGGCCGATCTTGCCGCCCACGTGGGCCTCCACCTTTTTCTCGTCCACCCGCCGGTCGCCCGAGGTGACCACCAGCACGGCCACATCATCGCTCTTGCGGCGAAAGATGATGCTCTTGGCAATCTGCCCCACGGCAATGCCCAGCGCATCGGCCGCCTGCTGCGCGGTGCGCGCTGCGTCGTCCAGCATCTGCGGCCGGTGGGGGTGGCCCAGGGATTCCAGCGCTGCAGCCACGCGCTGCACACCTTCAGGCAGATTTTTCAGTTCAGCTCCACACATCGTTTCTTACTCCGAAATCACAATCGTCCCAGGTATTTTGACCGCATGGCGCCAGCCCCGGCCGACGCGCCGGCAGCACAGGCCCTGCCGGACGAGCGGGTGCATCCCTTTCGCACTGGAGCGATGCGGCTGAGATGCGTCAGCGTCTCAGCGGCAGTGGCCTATTACCCCGCACGTTTGGTCAATAGCGCGTTGGCAGCGCGGGAGTTGGGCTTGCGGCCCAGAAAGTCGCTAATGTAGGCACCCGCGTCGATGAGCTTGTCGAGGTCGATGCCCATCTCGATGCCCATGCCCTGCAGCATGTACACCACGTCTTCGGTGGCCACGTTGCCGGTGGCGCCCTTGGCATAGGGACAGCCGCCCAGCCCGGCCACGGACGACTGGAAGTTCCACACGCCCAGCTCCAGCGCGGCCAGCGTGTTGGACAGCGCCTGCCCGTAGGTGTCATGAAAGTGGCCCGACACCTCGTCGATGCCAAAGTGCTGCAACGTGGCCTCCAGCGCCTTCTGCACCTTGCGCGGCGTGCCCACGCCGATGGTGTCGGCCACGTCCACACGCTGCACGCCAATGCCCTGGAGCAGGCCCGCCAGGTACGCCACACGCTCAGGGGCAATGTCGCCTTCGTACGGGCAGCCCACGGTGCAGCTCATGGCGCCGCGCACACGGATGCCAGCGGCCCGTGCGGCCTCCACCACGGGGGCAAAACGCTCGATGCTCTCGGCAATGCTGCAGTTGATGTTGCGCTGGCTGAAGGCCTCGCTGGCCGAGCCGAAGACAACGATCTCGTCGGGTTTGTCCAGCACGGCAGCCTCAAAGCCCTTGAGGTTGGGCGTGAGCACCGAATACGCGACACCGCTCTGGCGGGTGATGCCCGCCATCACCTCGTGGTTGTCGGCCATCTGCGGCACCCATTTGGGGCTCACATAGCTCGTGACCTCGATCTCTTTCAGGCCGGCTTGCTGCAGACGGTGGACCAGCTCGATCTTGACGGAGGCGGGCACCGGGGTCTTTTCGTTCTGTAGGCCGTCGCGGGGGCCAACGTCGATGAGGCGAACGCGGGAGGGAATGCTCATGGGGCTACCAAGGGTGGATCAAGGAATCCGCCATTGTCTCGCCTGCGCCTCCACAGGGCCACCCCATATCGTGCCAGACCATTCGCCGGACGCGCCATCAGCCAGCACGGGTGCCATCACCCTCGACCTCCTGCCGCAGCAAGGCCACCATGGCCTGCGCCGCCAGCGACAGCGGCCGCCCCCGGAGCGTGATCAGCCCGATGGGCCGGTGCAGCACGGGCGCCTTGAGCGCTCGCGTGACCACCTCGGGCCTGCGCACCACCTGGGCGGCCAGTTCGGGCAGCGCGCTCACTCCCAGCCCCGCAGCCACCATGGCCGCGATGGTGGCCAGGTGTTCCACCTCATAGCGCGGCGCAAAACGGATGCGGTGGGTCAGCAAGGCCTCTTCCGCATACTGCCGCACGCTGGTACCTGCGGGCATGGAGATGTGCGGCAGCTCGGCCACATCCGCCCAGGCAATGGCGCTGCGCCCTCGGGCCAGCGGGTGCGTGCGCCCCATCAGCAGCACAAAGCGGTCGGACACCAGCGGGGTGTAGTCCAGGTCGGCATAGGCGGGGTTGGCAGCCGTGAGGGCAAAGTCCACCCGCCCGGCCCGCACCATGTCAAACGCCGGGCCGGCCAGGCTGTCAAACAGCTCCAGCTGCACGCCCGGATGCTGCGCAGCAAACCGGGCAAACGCGCGCGGCACGGCCCCGGCTGCCAACGACGGCAGCGCCGCCAGCGCAACGCGGCCCACCTGCAGCTGCGCCACCTCCTGCACGCGGCGCACGGTCTCCTCCATCTGGTGGCGCAGAAACCGCGCCTGCTCCGCAAACACCTCGCCCGCCAGCGTGAGCTGCACCGTGCGCGTGGTGCGCTCGAACAGGCGCACATCCAGCATCTCCTCCAGCCGCGCCACCGTGCCCGACACCGCCGATTGAGAAAGGTGCATCTGCAAGGCCGTGCGCCGAAAGCTCAGCGTCTCGGCCAGGGAGAGGAACACATCCACCTCGCGGGCGGACCAATTGATCTTCATAACCGATCAGTCTATCGAAAAAGACGTCTGGACCGCGCAATTCGAGCCCCCTAGACTGAATTCAACGCAAGCACACCGCTTGAGCAGATTGAGAGCAACAAGGAGACACGATGGAGAACAGTTCGCCGCGCAACGCACGCACCGTGGTGGTAGGCGGAGGCACCATGGGGGCCGATGTGGCCGTGGTCCTGGCCAGGGGCGGCGCGCAGGTCACGGTGGTGGACCCCCACGCCGCACGCCGCGACCACCTGCTGCCCCACATCGCCCAGGAGCTGGCCGCCGCAGGCCAGGCCACCCACGCCGGCCCGGTGCAGGTGTGCGCCAGCCTGCAGGATGTGGACTGGAGCGGCGTGGTGCTGGTGGTGGAATGCATCACCGAGCAACTGGCTGCCAAGCAAAAGCTGTTTGCCGAGCTGGAAACCGTGGCGCCCCCCAACGCCGTGCTGGCCAGCAACAGCTCGGGCTTTCCCATCAGTGCCATCGCCCAGGGGCTGGCCACGGCGCAGCGCATGCTGGGCCTGCACTTCTTCATGCCCGCCCACCTGGTGCCGCTGGTGGAGGTGGTGCTGGGCGAGCGCAGCGACCCGGCCCTGGGCACCTGGCTGCACGCCTTCATGCGCGGCTGCGGCAGCGTGCCGGTGCTGGTCAAGAAGGACAAGCCCGGTTTTCTGGCCAACCGCATGCAGCATGCGCTCTCACGCGAGGCGTTTGCACTCATCGACGAAGGCATTGCCTCGCCCGAAGACGTGGACGCCGCCGTGCGCTTTGGCTTCGGCTTCCGCTTTCTGGCGGCCGGGCCGGTGCTGCAGCGCGACCACGCGGGCATTGAGGTGCACACCGCCGCCGCAGCCACCATGTACCCCACGCTCTCGAACACCGACATACCCGCCCAGGCCCTGCGCGACAAGGTGGCCCAGGGCCAGCTCGGCATGAAGACCGGCAAGGGCTTTTTCGACTGGCCCGAAGACCGCAAGCAGGCCGAACGCGCGCGCTACGACACGCTGCTGCGCCAGGGCCTGGCCCTGCTTGCCAGCGAGCTGCCCACCATCGAGCCCCCCACCGCCACCTCACCGACGGACACCCCAACGACCACTGGAGCCCGCGCATGAGTGCATCGCCCGCATCACCCACCATTGCCAGCCAGTGGGTTGACCCGCTGATCGTGACCGTGGCGCCCAACGGCGCCTACAAGCAGCCTGCCGACCACTCCGCCGTGCCCATCACACCGGCCACGCTGGCCACCACGGCCAAGGCCTGCCTGGACGCGGGAGCGGCCATGCTGCACATGCACATACGCGACGCGCAAGGCCGCCACAGCCTCGATTTGGAGGGCTACCGCGAGGCACAGCGTGTGGTACGCCAGGCTGTGGGCGACGCGATGGTCATCCAGATCACCAGCGAAGCCGCAGGCGTGTACCAGGCCCCCGCGCAGATCGCCATGGTGGAGGTCCTGCAACCCGAGGCCGTGTCCATCGGACTGCGCGAAGTGGACAAGCCCGAGATCGGCGAAGCCGGACTGCAGCGCTTCTTCACCGGCCTGGCCCAGCGCCGCACCATGGTGCAGGTCATCCTGTACGACGTGGCCGACCTGCGCCGCTGGCAGGCACTGCGCGCCAGCGGCGTGGTGCCGGATGCGCCTTGGTTCCTGCTGTTTGTGCTGGGCCGCTACAGCGCGGGCCAGACCTCCAGCCCGCGCGACCTGCTGCCTTTTCTGAACGCCCATGACGGCAACGAGCCCTGGGCCGTGTGCGCCTTCGGGGCGGCAGAGAACGCCTGCGTGGCCGCCGCCGCCGTGTTTGGCGGCCACGCCCGCGTGGGGTTTGAAAACAACCTGCTGTGCAAGGACGGCAGCGTGGCCCCCGACAACACCGCGCTGGTGCGCCAGGCCGTCGAAGCCGCCGCCGCGCTGGGCCGCCCGCTGGCCACCGCCGCCGACATCCGGCAGCGTTTTGGCGCAGGCTGAGCTGCCCCGCCCCACAGCGCTCCCGATTCATTGACATCAACCCGCAGCAGACGGGTTTTATCCATCCCCACAGGAGACAGACATGCACCACCGCCACCTTTACTCGTCCACGCCTAGCACCGCCCGGCGCACCGTGCTGCACGCAGCCCTTGCCGTGCCCCTGGCCCTGGGCATCGCAGGTCACGCAGCGGCGCAGACGGCCGCCACCGCCTTCCCCAGCAAGACCATCCGCTTTGTGGTGCCCTACCCGCCCGGTGGCCCCACCGACCTGATGGCCCGCATGCTGCAGCCCGAGCTGCAAAGCCGCCTGGGTGTACCTGTGGTGGTGGACAACAAGGGCGGCGCTGGTGGCAACACCGGCAGCGCGGAGGTGGCCAAGCAGGCGCCAGCGGACGGGCACACGCTGCTGCTGGCCGCCAGCGGCCCCATGGCGGTCAACCCCTCGCTGTACGCCAGCATGCCGTTCAACCCGCTGACCGATCTGGCTCCGGTGATCCAGCTGTCGGCATTCCCGCTGGTGCTGGAAGTGCATCCCTCGCTGGGCGTCAAGACGTTTGCCGAGTTCCTGGCCATGGCCAAGGCCGGCAAGCCGGTGCTGAGCTACGCGTCGGCCGGCAACGGCACACCGCAGCACCTGGCGGGTGAGCTGTTCAACACCACAGCGGGCGTGAAGATGGGGCACATCCCCTACCGTGGCGCTGGCCCAGCGCTCAACGACCTGATCGGCGGACAGGTGAACGTGATGTTCGACATCGTCGGTAGCTCCCTGCCCCACATCCAGGCGGGCAAGCTCATCCCGCTGGCCGTCACCTCCAGCGAACGTGCCAAGGTGCTGCCCAATGTGCCCACCATGGCGGAGGCTGGCATTGCGGGCTACCAGATCACCGGCTGGCATGGCATTGCGGTGCGCGCTGGCACCCCGCAAGCCACCGTCGACAAGCTCAACGCCACGGTGAATGCGATCTTCAAGGAACCCGCCTTCCGCGCCAAATGGGAAGCAATTGGCACGCCTGCGGTGGGGGGCACGGCGGCAGATTTCGGGGCGCTCATCAAGGCCGACGCGCAGCGCCTGGGCAAGCTGGTGCGCGATGCCGGCGTGACGGTGGATTGAAAAGGCACACCCTCTGTGCCCGCGCACAGAGGGCTATGCGACAGACCTGGGTCGCAAGCGCAGCAACAGCCAGCCCAGCGCCATGCCAATGGCACTGGACAGCAGCATCACCGTACCGGCCACGATCTTCACGGCGGTGGAGCTGCTGATCTCGGCCTGCGACGGGTCTTGGGCGGAGTAGCGCACCGAGACGGTCTCACCCACCTCGTGGATGGCCTGCTGCTGGCGTGCGACCGAGTCTGTGAACCGGAATCTCCGCCCATCGCCCGCCACAAACTCCACAATGCTTTTCTTGGCAAGCCCCCGGCGGTGGGTCGCGCCCGTCATGATTTCTTCATGCGCAACCACCCGGCCCCTGGCGGTGTGTGTGTCGCCCAGCATGTTCATGCCAGAGGCCAACAACCACGCTGCGCCCAGCGCGGTCAAGGCGCTGGGCACCAGCAGGATCCAGCCCAAAAGACCAAAGAAGCGGCGGAAGGTGGAGGAGCTCATGCCCGCCATTCTCTACGCTGGCGAACGCGTGGACCGTCGGCCTCAGTAGCCTCGCGCGGGGTTCACGATGCCCGCCACCGTCTCGCCGTGCTCCAGCGCCACCATCTTGCGTGCGATCTGGGCAATGCTCTCGTCGCGCAGCGTGCGCGCCGAGGTGTGGGGCGTGACGGTGATGCGCGGGTGCGTCCAGAACGCATGGCCTGCGGGCAACGGCTCGGTGCGGAACACATCGAGTGTGGCGCCTGCCACATGGCCGCTGTCAATGGCGGCCAGCAGGTCTTCGTCCACCAGGTGCGCGCCGCGCGCCACATTGATCACGTAGGCACCCGGCTGCAGGCGAGCGAGCGTGCCCTTGTTGATGACGTTGGTCGTATCGGGCGTGAGCGGCAGCAGGTTGACCAGGACGCGGCTCGCGGCCAGAAAGTCATTGAATTGATCCGCGCCCGCAAAGCCGCGCACGCCGTCGATGGCCTTGGGGCTGCGGCTCCAGCCATTGATCGGAAATTCAAACTGCGCCAGCGCCTTGGCAACCCGCTCGCCCAGCACGCCCAGGCCCATCACGCCGATGGGGTAGTCGCTGCGCAGGCGCGGCTTGCGGTAGCCCCAGCGGCCCGCCTGGGTGTCGGCCTCATAGCCATCAAACTCGCGGAAGTGGCGGATGACCGCGTGGCACACGTACTCGGCCATCTGCACCGCCATGCCTGCGTCGTCCAGGCGCACCACCAGGGCCTTGGGAGGCAGGCGCAGCTTGAGCAGGGCATCCACCCCCGCGCCAATGTTGAACAGAGCTTTGAGCGCTGGCTGCTCGTCCATGAACTGCTGGGGCGGCGCCCACACCACGGCGTAGTCGGCCTGCGGGGCGCCGGGTTGCCAAACAGAGATCTCAGCGCCGGGCAGCGCGGCGGCCAGGCCCTGCAGCCAGGGTTCGGCCTTGGTGTCGGTACAACAAAAGGTGATTTTCATGGGGCCCAAGCGTAGCCGCATTGAGCCCCCTGCGCTGTCACCTGCAGACGACTCGGGACACTACTTGGCTCAGGCCTTGTCGGCGGCTGCCAGTTTGAGCAGTTCTGCCCCCTCGGTCACCTGGTCGCCCGGCGCATACAGCAGTTCCTGCACCACACCGTCCGCAGGGGCAGCAATGGTGTGTTCCATCTTCATGGCTTCCATCACTGCCAGCGGTTGACCCTTGGTCACGGCGTCGCCCGCCTTCACGGCAAACGACACCACCTTGCCAGGCATCGGGGCTGTGAGGCGCCCGCCTTCGGCCGCAGCCTCGCCCGCGTGGGCCAGCAGGTCGATGGCAGTGATCTGCGTGGCGCCCAGCGGGGTGAATACGTGGTCCACCTCGCCCTGGGCATACACAGCCGCACGCGTGCGCTGACCTGCAAACTGCAATTCGATGCCCTGCCCCACAGCGCTGAACACCAACGGCCCGGCCACCGCGGCATCGCCTTCGCCGACGGCCAGATGCAGGCTGCCACCACGCTCGTAGGTCAGCAGCGCCTTGGCGTGCTCGCCACCAAACTCGAACTCAAACCGGCGCTGCACCACGCCATGGGTGTGGAAACCATCGCGGCGGCTGAACGGGTCCACGCCCTCGCAGGCGCGCTCGCGCAGCAGGGTCTGGGCCACGGCCGCCGCAGCGGCCAGCGGCAGGCCCACGGGTTCCTGGTGGAACAGCACCGCCTGCTCGCGCGGGATCAGCGCGGTGTCCAGCTTGGCGCTGGCAAATGCCTCGGTGCGAGCCACGCGGCGCAGAAACTGCACGTTGGTCGCCAGGCCCACAATGTGGGTCTGCGCCAGCGCTTCATCGAGCCGGGCCAGGGCTTGCGCACGCGTGTCGCCGTGCACGATGAGCTTGGCCACCATGGAGTCGTAGAACGGGCTGATCGCATCGCCCTGGCGCACGCCGGAATCCACGCGCACCGCGCCCCGTTCGAAGGTCACACACTCGGGCAGCGCGTACACGTTGAGCGCCCCGGTGGCGGGCAGGAAGTTGTTGTCGGGATTCTCGGCGCAGATGCGCGCCTCGATGGCGTGACCTTGGATACGCAGGTCTTCCTGTTTGAGCGGCAAGGGCTCGCCTGAGGCCACGCGCAGTTGCCACTCCACGAGGTCGAGGCCCGTGATGGCCTCGGTCACGGGGTGCTCCACCTGCAGGCGGGTATTCATCTCCATGAAGTAGAACTTCATCTGCTCGGGCGCGTCGTAGCCGCCGGGCTGCTCGACGATGAATTCCACCGTGCCCGCGCCCACGTAGTTCACCGCCCGTGCTGCGGCCACGGCAGCCTCGCCCATGCGGGCGCGCAGCTCCGGCGTCATGCCGGGGGCGGGCGCTTCTTCCAGCACCTTCTGGTGGCGGCGCTGCACCGAGCAGTCGCGCTCAAACAGGTACACGCAGTTGCCGTGCGTGTCGCCGAACACCTGGATCTCGATGTGGCGGGGGCGCTGCACGTATTTTTCGACCAGCACCGCATCGTCGCCGAAGCTGTTGATGGCCTCGCGCTTGCACGAATCGAGCGCGGCGCCAAAATCCTCGGCCTTGTGCACGGCGCGCATGCCCTTGCCACCACCACCCGCGCTGGCCTTGATGAGCACCGGGTAGCCAATGCGGTCCGCCTCGCGTTGCAGCAGTGCCGGGTCCTGGTCAGCGCCGTGGTAGCCGGGCACCAGGGGCACCTGGGCCTGCTCCATCAGGCGCTTGGACTCGGCCTTCAGCCCCATGGCATTGATGGCGCTGGCGGGCGGGCCGATGAAGACCAGGCCTGCGTCGGCACAGGCCTTGGCAAAGTCTTCGTTCTCGCTCAGGAAACCGTAGCCAGGGTGGATAGCCTGCGCGCCCGTGGCCTTGGCGGCGTCGATGATGCGCTCCCAGCGCAGGTAGCTGTCCTTGGGCGCGCTGCCGCCGATGTGCACGGCCTCGTCGCACACGGCCACATGTTTGGCGTTAGCGTCGGCATCGGAATACACGGCGACGGTCTTCACGCCCAGGCGCTTGGCGGTGGCGGCCACACGGCAAGCGATCTCGCCGCGATTGGCGATGAGGATCTTTTTAAACATGGCGCCCTCCTGCGGCGAGATCGCCTGCGCACGCTGCGCGTGCCATCCGATTTGCAGAAACATCCGCTGCGCGGCTGTTTTCGCCTCGATTTGCGATGAGTATCTTGTTGAACATTTTTAAGCCACCTTGGCAGAACCAGAAAAGAATGAAGACAAGCGCCGCACCACGGCGCGCAGAAACTTGAACAGCACCACCAGCAGCAGTACGGACACCACCACCATCACGACCAACGCAACACCAAACGCCACCGGGTGCTGCGTGGCCAGCCACACCACGGCTACCACCAGCCCGTCTTCAAAGAACGACAGGCCCCAGTTGGAAAACGGCTCGGGCGAGGTGTTCACCGCCGCCCGCGTGGTCATCTTGGTGGCCAGCGCCGTGGCCGAGAGGGAGCCCCCCAGCAGCCCCGCCACCACGGCCATGGTGGCGTTGTCGGCGCCAAACACGCCATAGGCCAAGGCGGCGCCCGCAGGCACGCGAATGAAGGCGTGCACGGCATCCCAGGCGCTGTCAACCCAGGGCACCTTGTCGGCAAAAAACTCCACCATCAGCATGAAGCCGCTGACCATCAGCACCAGCGGGTGCTGCAGCATGGCCAGGCCGGGGGGCAGCGGCATCCAGCCCAGCACCCCCATCATGCCGACCAGGAACACCACGGCATACAACCGAAAGCCGCTGGCCCAGCCCAGCGCTGCGGCCAGCGCCAGCAGGCTGGGCATGTCGAGCTTCGCCGTTGCTGTGGCTGCCGCGTCGCCCACAGCGCGCGCGGTGCCGCCATCCACATGCAGCCCCAGCGTGTGGAGCCACTGCACGATGTTGAACCAGAGGGTGTCCATGGCCGTTAAGTAGCGATCAGCTCAGCCAGCTGGGCTTGCGCTTGTTCAGGAACGACTGCACACCTTCCTTGCCTTCGTCGCTGGCGCGGATGTCGGCAATGCCCTGCACCGTGGCGGCGATGAGGCCCGCGTTGATCTCCCGCTCTGCCACATCCATCACCAGCTTCTTGCACACGCGCACAGCGTTGGGGCTGGCGCTGGTCAGAGCCTTGAGCAGTTCGTCCACCTTGATGTCGAGCTGGTCAGCGACCACGACCTCGTGCACAAAGCCAATGCGCAAGGCTTCGGCCGCGCCAAAACGCTCTGCCGTGAGGAAGTACCGGTGCGCAGCGCGTGCGCCCATGGCACGGATCACATAGGGGCTGATGGTGGCGGGGATGAGCCCCAGCTTCACTTCGCTGAGGCAAAAGCCCGCCGTGTCCACGGCCACGGACATGTCGCACGCGGCCACCAAGCCCATGCCGCCTGCATATACATCGCCCTGCACGCGTGCCACCGTGGGCTTGGGGCACTCGTAGATCACCCGCAGCATCTCGGCCAACTTTCCCGCGTCGGCGATGTTCTCGTCGCGCGTGTAGTCGGCCATGCGGCGCATCCAGTTGAGGTTGGCACCGGCGCAGAAGGCCGGGCCTTCCGCAGCCAGCACCACGGCGCGCACATCGGCACGCCCACCCACATCGGTGAAGGCGGCGGTGATCTCGGCAATGACCTCATCGCTGAAGGCGTTGCGGATTTCGGGCTGCGTGAGCGTGATGCGCGCCACGGCGCCGGTTTGGGTGATGGACAGGTTCTGGCTCATAGCTTGGACGGGTTTTGCAGGAAGTAGACAAGGTCCAGCTCGGGGCAGGGCTGGCCCAGCGCAGTCAATGCAGCGGTGATCTGCCCGCGGTGGTGCGTGCCGTGGTTGAACACGTGGGCCAGCGTGGCGGCAAACGGCAGCGACGCCGCCGTGCCGCGCATGGTGGTGTAGTCGAGTGTGCCGTTCCAGCGGTCTGGGCTGAACGACGCAATCAGCGGCGCCCAGCGGGCCGCGCCCTCGCGCAGCCGGGCATCCAACTGCGCACGGTCGCTCTCCAGCTCGGCGTCCAGCGCCACCTTGGGCGAAATGCCGTCGGCAAAGCGCACGAACCACAGATGGTGTTCGCCCACCAGCAGGTGGTTGAGCGTGCCGTGGATGCTGTGGAAGAACAAACCCACATCGCGCCGGTAGTCCTCTTCCGGCAGCGCCCGCACTGCATCAAGCAGGCGCGCCGTGGCCCACGCGTTGTAGCGCGCAAGCTGGGTGAAGTGGGCAACAGCGTCCATGGTGGCTCCTGCTCCTGCTACATGCGGAACAGGCCGAACTTGGTGTCTTCGATGGGCGCATTGCGCGTGGCCGCCAGGCCCAGCGCCAGCACGCGGCGCGTATCGGCTGGGTCGATCACGCCGTCGTCCCACAGGCGGGCGGTGGCATAGTAGGGATGGCCTTGGTCTTCGTACTGGCGGCGGATGGGGGCCTTGAAGGCTTCTTCTTCCTCCATGCTCCACTGCCCACCCTTGGCCTCGATGCCGTCGCGCTTGACCGTGGCCAGCACGCCCGCAGCCTGGTCGCCGCCCATCACGCTGATGCGCGCATTGGGCCACATCCACAAGAAGCGCGGCGAGTAGGCCCGGCCGCACATGCCGTAATTGCCCGCGCCAAAACTGCCGCCGATGATGATGGTGAACTTGGGCACGCTGGCCGTGGCCACGGCCGTCACCATCTTGGCGCCGTTGCGGGCGATGCCTTCGTTCTCGTACTTGCGGCCCACCATGAAGCCGGTGATGTTCTGCAGGAACACCAGCGGGATCTTGCGCTGGCAGCACAGCTCGATGAAGTGCGCGCCCTTGAGCGCCGACTCGCTGAACAAGATGCCGTTGTTGGCGATGATGCCGACCATCATCCCTTCAATGCGCGCAAAGCCCGTGACCAGCGTGGTGCCGTAGCGTGCCTTGAACTCGTCGAACTCGCTGCCGTCCACGATGCGCGCAATGATCTCTCGCACATCGAACGGCTTGCGCGTGTCCACGGGAATCACGCCGTACAGCTCCTCTGCTGCAAATTTAGGAGCTACCGGTGCATGATCTGCGGGCGCCTGCGGTTTGTTTTTATTCAAATTGCGCACGGCATTGCGTGCCAGTTGCAGCGCATGCATGTCGTTCTGCGCCAGGTGGTCGGCCACACCCGACAGGCGCGTGTGCACGTCGCCACCGCCCAGGTCTTCGGCCGTGACGACCTCGCCCGTCGCAGCCTTCACCAATGGCGGGCCACCCAAAAAGATAGTGCCCTGGTTCTTGACGATGATCGATTCATCGCTCATGGCCGGCACGTACGCGCCGCCTGCCGTGCAGCTGCCCATGACCACGGCGATCTGCGAGATGCCCATGGCGCTCATGTTGGCCTGGTTGAAGAAGATGCGGCCGAAGTGGTCGCGATCAGGGAAGACCTCATCCTGGTTGGGCAGGTTGGCGCCGCCCGAGTCCACCAGGTAGATGCACGGTAGGTGGTTCTGCTGCGCCACTTCCTGCGCACGCAGGTGCTTCTTCACGGTGAGGGGGTAGTAGGTGCCGCCCTTCACCGTGGCGTCGTTGCACACGATCATGCAGTCCACGCCACTCACGCGGCCAATGCCTGCGATGAGGCCGGAGCTGGGCGCATCGTTGTTGTACATGTTGAGCGCGGCCAGTGGCGCGAGTTCGAGGAACGGCGTACCCGGGTCCAGCAGCATCTGCACGCGCTCGCGCGGCAGCAGCTTGCCACGGGCCACATGCTTGGCGCGGGCCGCTTCACCGCCGCCCTGGGCGACCTTGTCGAGCTGGGCGCGCAGGTCATCGACCAGCGTGCGCATGGCGGCAGCGTTGGCCAGAAAGTCCGCCGAGCGGGCGTTGAGTTGGGTGTCGAGAATCATGCAAGCTCCATCGATATCATGGGTTTACGTAGTGGCACCGGCTCGCCGGTGGCACTGAAGGCCGCAGAGCAGGCCAGGCGCGTGCCGCCGTGGAACCGGCTTTGCCGGGCCAGGGGTGGCGTCCCCTTGGGGGAAGGCGCGAAGCGGCTCAGGGGGGTCATCAGTTCAAGCGGTTTTCTGTTCTTCCAGGCCCAGCAGATCCTTCATCTCGTCGCGGATCTTGAACTTCTGGATCTTGCCCGTCACCGTCATCGGAAAGCTGGTGACAAAGCGGATGTAGCGCGGCACCTTGTAGTGCGCGATCTGGCCCTTGCAGAAGGCGCGGATGTCGTCCTCGGTGGGCTGGGTGCCGGGCTTGGCAATGATCCAGGCGCAGAGTTCCTCGCCGTATTTCTGGTCGGGCACGCCCACCACCTGCACGTCCTGCACCTGCGGGTGGCGGTACAAAAACTCTTCGATCTCGCGCGGGTAGATGTTCTCGCCGCCACGGATCACCATGTCCTTGATGCGGCCAACGATGTTCACGTAGCCCTCGGCGTCCATGGTGGCGAGGTCACCGGTGTGCATCCAGCCGCCTTCGTCAATCGCCTCGCGGGTCTTGGCCGGGTCGCCCCAGTAGCCGTGCATGACGGAGTAGCCTTTGGTGCAGAACTCGCCCCGCTGGCCGATGGGCACCACCGCCCCGCTGTCGGGATCCACGATCTTGATCTCCAGGTGCGGCTGCACCTGGCCCACGGTGGAGACGCGCTTGTCCAGCGGCGTGTCGGTGCTGCTCTGGCAGCTCACGGGGCTGGTCTCGGTCATGCCGTAGGCAATGGTGATCTCGCGCAGGTTCATCTGCTCCACCACGCGCTTCATCACCTCGGTGGGGCAGGGCGAGCCGGCCATGATGCCGGTGCGCAGGGTGCTGAGGTTGAACTCGGCAAAACGCGGGTGGTCCAGCTCGGCGATGAACATGGTGGGCACGCCGTGCAGGCCGGTGCAGCGCTCGTCCTGTACCGTCTGCAGCACGGTCAGCGGGTCAAACCCGTCGTTGGGGTACACGATGGTGGCACCGTGCGTCAGGCAGGCCAGGTTGCCCAGCACCATGCCGAAGCAGTGGTACAGCGGCACGGGGATGCACAGGCGGTCTTCGGGCGTGAGCTTCATGCACTCGCCAATGAAGAAACCGTTGTTCAGGATGTTGCGGTGCGTGAGCGTGGCGCCCTTGGGGAAGCCGGTGGTGCCGCTGGTGAACTGGATGTTGATGGGGTCGGTGGCCTTCAACGTGGCTGCGATCTGCGCCAGGCGCGGGTCGGCTGCGTTGCCGCGTGCCAGCAGGTCGGTAAAACGCATCAGGCCCGGTTCATCGGCGCCCTGCCCCGCCTCATCGATCCACACTACGGTGTTCAGGTGGGGCAGCTTGACGGAGCCCAGCTGGCCGGGCTGCTGGTGCTGCCACTCGGGCGCCAGCTCGCGCAGCATGCCCAGGTAGTCGCTGGTCTTGAAGCGCGCCATGGTCACCAGCAGCTTGCAGCCCACCTTGTTGAGCGCGTATTCCACCTCGGACGTGCGGTAGGCCGGGTTGATGTTGACCAGCACCAGGCCCACCTGCGCGGTGGCCAGCTGCATCAGCACCCATTCGGCGTTGTTGTGCGACCAGATGCCCACGCGGTCGCCGGGCGTGAGCCCCATGCCCAGCAGCGCACTCGCCAGGCGGTGCGCCTCGGTCTGCAGCTGGGCGTAGGTGGTGCGGCGGCCCTGGTGCACGCTGACCAGCGCCTCGCGGTCGGGCTGGCGGGCCACCATATCGGCAAAAAAGGCGCCGATGGTCTGCTCGATCAGGGGAACGTCGGTGGCGCCACGGGCGTGGCTGTCCACCAGCGGTGCGAAGTTCGTTGCGGCTGCACTCGTCACGGGTTTGTCTCCTCGGCTCTGTCATGCGGCCTGCGCCGCAAGAACATGCGGGCGGGCGATCCGTAAGCATAGAAGCCTGAACCCCTGGCGGGTGGACACAATGGTTGCAAATCGTGCCACGGCTGGCACACTCTGTGGCGTGAAGACCACCGCCTCCGCCGACCATCGTTTCCCAACCACTCCATCTGCCCCTGCCGCAACGCCCATCGCCTTTGTGCGTGCCATTGTTCTGGCGTACGAGCGGCGCGGCCTGAGCCCCGAACGTGCCCTGGCCCAGGCACAGATTGCGCCGCAGCTGCTGCCCGACGACAGCGCCCGCATCACCGCCTGGCAGATGGAGCAGATCTCCGACGCCGCCATGCAAGAGTTGGACGACGAAGCCCTGGGCTGGTTCAGCCGCCGCCTGCCCTGGGGCAGCTACGGCATGCTGGCACGCGCCAGCATCAGCTCGCCCACGCTGCAGGTGGCCCTGGCCCGCTGGTGCCGCCACCATGGACTGCTGGCGGACGACATTGCCCTGCACCTCACCACCCAAGGCGACACCGCCACCCTGGCCATCACCGAGGCCCGCGACCTGGGCGCGCTGCGCGAGTTTTGCCTGGTATCCGTGCTGCGCAATGCCCATGGCCTGGCCTGCTGGATGGTGGACTCGCGCATTCCGCTCATTGCCGCAGAATTTGCCTTTGATGCGCCCCCGCACGCCGATGCTTATGCCGTGCTGTTCCGTGGCCCCGTCACCTTCAACGCGCCACGCACCGCCATCCACTTTGACGCCCGCTACCGGCACCTGCCCCTGCGCCGCGACGAACAGGCCCTGCGCCAGATGCTGCAGCACGCCCTGCCCCTGACGGTGCTGCACTACCGCCGCGACCGCCTGCTGGTGCAGCGCGTGCGCCAGCTGCTGGCCGCGCCCCTGCCGGGGCAACCGGCCCACGCCCTGCCCCAGCACAGCGCCGAATCCCTGGCCGCACTGCTGCATGTGTCGCCACGCACCCTGCACCGGCAATTGAAGGAAGAAGGCGCCACGCTGCAGGGCCTGAAAGACGAGGTTCGCCGCACCCGCGCGGTGGAGCTGCTGCACCGCACGCAGCGGCCGATCAAGCAGGTGGCGGAGGCGGCGGGGTTTGAGAACGAGAAGAGTTTTATCCGGGCTTTTCGCGGGTGGACGGGGCAGTCGCCTGCGGAGTTTCGGAGGGTGGTTAGGGTATAGACGGCCATACATAAAAAATATGCCCGCGTTTACAACCTTTATCTGCGCAACAGGCTAAGCGCAAAGGAAAACAGTCTGGATTTGCTCAATGCAAGCTGCAATGAAGCGAACAAACTAAACACCCTATGTCCTATTCCCCAGCCAATATTGAGAAGATGCACGTGAGCCTGCGCGCAGTTCTGCAGGATCTACAAACACTAATCTTGAACACAGTGATTGAAGGCCAAGCACTTGAACCAGCGTCTCCGGTCCGAGAACATTTGCTTCATGGCGCTGCACGTCGCCTGCAGACAGTGAAGCGTGCACTTGAACGCGTCTTCGAGTTGTTCCCGTTAGACAGCGCTCGCCCTCTGGCGACCGACGCGCTCTCAGATGTACAGACTAATTTGCATGCGTTCGTAATGAACCTCTATGGCCTGTATGACAACTGGGCATGGGCTTTTGTGTTACGTCACGATTTGCTATCCAGACTCGGTGATCGCCGTCGCGTAGGGTTGTTCCTGCAAAGCACTCAGAAATTTCTTCCTGCGGAACTGCGCGAGCACCTCACTTCAGAGGCCATGACGCGTTGGCACGGTGAATACGCCAAGTCATTTCGTGATGCTCTTGCCCACCGAATTCCCCCATATGTGCCCCCATCCGAATTCACAGAACAAGAGAGTCACAAGTTTCAAGAACTGGAGCACGAAAAGCTTCAATGCATCCGACAGATGCGCTGGGATCGCATGCAAGAAATATCCGAGGAGCAAGCGGCACTCGGCCGACCGTGTTTTGGATTCATGCATTCATTTCAGGAGGACGAAGCCCCTCGCCCGATCCTTCTCCACCCGCAGTTGCTGACAGACAGCATTACCGCAGTTGAGTGTGCCAAGCTCTTTTTTGCACACTGGCACAGAACCGCCTAATTCATCTCATGCTCCACCTCCACCACTGCATCAGCGCCCGCTCCTTCCGTCCCCTGTGGATGCTCGAAGAGCTGCAACTGCCCTACCAACTCCACATGCTGCCCTTCCCACCGCGCGCCAAGGCCCGGTGGTTTCTGGACGAGAACCCGCTGGGCACGGTGCCGCTGCTGGTGCAGGGCGATGTGCGCATGACCGAATCGGCGGCCATGTGCCAGTACCTGGCCGCCACGCACCCCGACGCGGGGCTGGATGTGGCGCCCACGCACCCGGCGTATGGCGCGTACCTGAACTGGCTGCACATGAGCGATGCGACGCTGACTTTTCCGCAGACGCTGGTGCTGCGCTATGGCCGGTTTGAGACCGCAGAGCGCAAGCTGCCGCAGGTGGTGGAGGACTACAGCCGCTGGTTCCTGGCCCGGCTGCGCGCGGTAGAAACCGCGATGACCCACGGCCGCAGCGACTATCTGTGCGCGGGCCGCTTTACGGCGGCGGATGTGGCGGTGGGGTATGCGCTGCTGCTGGCGCAGCACCTGGGGCTGAACGAACAATTTGGCCCGGCCACGCAGGTCTACTGGCAGCGGCTGCAACAGCGACCCGGCTACCAGCGGGCGATGGCCGCACAGACGGAGGCCGCCCAAGACCAGGACGTGCCGACCACCCCGGCCCCCGACACCAAACCGTGATGCGGAGGTGGGGGCTAGTGTGGTGTTGCACGCTAGGGGATAGCCGGGCTCACGCGGCTACTCGGACTTCGCTGGTGTAGATGCAGGTCCGGGCGGGGGTAAAGGTGTCGTCGGAGCCTGCCGCGCCAGCGACTGCACCAGTGCGCGGAACTCCGGCGAGTGGCGCAGCACGCTGCCACCCGCCTCGATGAGGTCCGTGACTTCTTCCGACGTGATGGAGAACGCCGTGGGCACCTGCAGCATGCGGCGGCGCGCCACGTCGTCGTGGGCATCGCGCAGGTTGACGGAAATGACGTGGACCTCGGCACCGGGCGCAAAGGCATCGCTGCTGCCGGTGGGGCCCGCCGCCAGCGACTGGCGCCACTGCTGGGTGATGTCGCGCAAGAACTCCTGCGTCTCGCGCGTGGCGCGGGCGCCGGTGCCAAACAGCAGCGAGTCCACCACCTGGGCCATGTTGGGCACCTTGTCGCTCATGTCGATGTTCTCGGATGGGTCGCGCTCGGCGTTGACGGTGACGAGCACCAGCTTGCGGATGGTGCCGGGCGGGATGCCCACTTCGCTGAAGGTTTCGCGCAGTCCGCCACCGGCCAGGGCCCGGTCGAGCAGACGCTGCACGCCCAGGTTGTCGGCCAGGCCGCCATCCACCAAGTGGATGTAAGGGCGGCGCTGCGCGTCCAGATAGCTCAACTCATGCGCGCGGTACAGGCGCGCGCGGTAGTCGCCGCCCGCAGCCAGGGAGGCAGCGCGGGACACGGTCTGGTACTGAGGGCACTGGTCGGCGTAGTTCTTGAGGGTGACGGGGCTCAGCAGCAGCGGTACGGCGGACGATGCCGCCACCGCGAACGACAGCGGCACCTTGCGCAGGTCGGAGCAGATCAGCGCGAACTGGTCCCACGTGAATTCAAAGCCAGTGCCCAACGACATGTCGGTGGCGGTGATGAACAGCTGCGGGTGGCGCGGGCGCCGCGCCACATCGCCAAAGGTGCGCCCGCCATACAGCTCATCCAGCCGCCGCGCGAGCAGGTGCGTGCGGCCGAACCAGGGCGAGGTCAGGTCCACCAGGTTGCCGGGGCGCAGGGCTTGGGTGATGAGGCTGTTCTGGAAGTTCTGGCGCAGAAAGTCCTGCTCGAAGCGGGGTAGCCCCTCGATGCCGTGTGCTGCCAAGTAAGCGGCCACGATGCTGCCGCCCGAGACGCCGCTGATCACATCGGTGGCGTCGAGCAGCGTGGTGGGGCGCCCGTTCCAGTCAAAGCGCGTGGCCTGCATTTCGGTCAGCACGCCAAAGCCGAAGGCGGCCGCCCGCGCACCGCCGCCCGACAGCGTGACGGCCACCAGGATGGTAGGGTCGCGCTCGGACTTGCGCTCGGGGATGGCCTGGTCCTCGGGCTTCAGGGGTTCGTTGATCCAGGGCCGCACCGACGAGCATCCCGCCAGCAGGGCCAGGGCCGCCACCACGGCGCATCGCCGCATCCACGGCTTCATGCGTTGTACCGGCATTGCGCTTCTCCCATGGTTACAGGGCTGTTGGGAATCTTCTTGCCTGTGTCAGCAGCCCAGCAGCGCAGGCAACTCGGCCATGCTGCGAAACACCTGCGCTGCGCCTGCGGCACGCAGGGCCTCGCCATCGTCCAGCGGCGCATAGGCAAATACCGTGGCGCCTGCGGCCACGCCAGCGGTCACGCCCGTCACGGTGTCTTCCACCACGGCGCAGCGCCCGGGCACCACCTGCAGGGCCGCAGCCGCCGCCAGATAGACGTCGGGCGCGGGCTTGGTGGCGGGCATCTCGTGGCCGCTGAACACCCGCCCGGCAAAGTACGGCGTGAGCCCCACCTTGGCCAACTGCATCTCGACCTTGTGCCGGTCGGCACCCGAGGCGCAGGCAATGCGCCCGCCATGGCGGGCGTGCACCCTTTCGATGGTGCCGTGGATGTGTTCGATGGCCGTGAGGCGCTGGTCCAGCTCGGCATTGCGCCGTGCATAGAAGTCGGCCATCCACGCATCGGTCAGCGGGCGGCCGGTGTGGGCCTCGATGCGGGCGGCCTCGCTGCGCACCGTCTTGCCGATAAAGATGCGCATGCATTCGTCGGCACTCAGGGCCCAGCCCGCTTCGTTGAGCATGTCGCGCAGCACGCCGTTGGTGATGGGTTCGCTGTCGACCAGCACACCATCGCAGTCAAACAAGATTGCTTCAAATTTCATAGCTGCTCGCGCTTATTGGTAAAGCGCTGAAGGTCATTTTTATTCAATTTTTAGGAGTGGATATCGCCATCCACATAGAACCAGCGCCCGTCTTCGCGCACGAAGCGGCTGGTCTCGTGCAGGCGCACGGCGCGGCCGCCCACGCGGTAGCGCGCGACAAACTCGACCTCGGCGCGGTCTTCGCCCGTGCTGCGGTGGCTGCGCACTTCCAGACCCAGCCACTTCGTGCCGGGGTCGAAATCGAGGTCCGCTGGCCGGGTGCCGGGGTGCCAGGTGGCCTGCAGGTAGTCGCCACGTTCGAGGACAAAGGCGGTGTAGCGTGACCGCATGAGGCTCTCGGCGTCGGGCGCGGCGGCCTCGTCCCCGTGGTCGAGGTAGCGGCTGCAGCATCCTGCGTACGGCAGCGCCCGGGGCTGCGCGCCTTTGCCGACTGCGGCCTGTGGGCGCCCGCAGGGACAAGGGTCGGTGCTCTTCATCAACGGCATGGGATGGCAGTGCGCAGGTGCATAGTCAGTTCAGCGCACCAAAGACCTTGCGGGCGATGGCGCTGCCTGCACCGGCCGGATTCTGACGGATGCGGCGTTCCTCCTCGCCGATCATGAAGTACAGGCCGTCGAGCGTCTTGCCGGTGACGTACTGCGCAAGGTTGGCCTCCTCGGGTTTGAGCAGGCCAAAGCTCGCTGCCTTGCCCGCAAAGGCGTTGTACTTCTGGGTGAGGCCGACTTTTTCGGTGGCCTGGTTCACCACGGGCAGGAAGCGTTCGGAGAGCGGCGTGCGCGTCTTGTCGGCAAAAAAGGCGGTGACCGAGGTGCTGCTGCCGGTCAGGATGTTCTTGGCATCGGTCACCGTCATCTTCTGCACGGCGCCCACCAGCAGGTCTTTGCCCATGGGCACGGCGGCTTCGGCGGCGCGGTTGATGGAGGTGACCAGCTCGTCGATGCGCCGCCCCTGGCCCAGCGACTTCATAACCTTGGCGGCGTCGTCCAGGGAGCCCGGCAGGCCGATGCGCACCTGGGGGTTGCCCAGAAACCCGTCAGGCCGCCCCAGCAGGGCGACCGCCGCCTGGGCGCCCTGGCCCAGCGCGGCTTTGAGGCCGCTGGCGGCATCGGCATTGGTGAGGTCACCCAGCGACAGGGCCCAGGCCTGCTGGCCGGTGGCGCACAGCAGGGCAGCCACGAGGCTGGTTTGGTGAAATTGGCGGCGTTGCATGGTGCGGTACTTTCGGTGGGGGACGGCAGATGATGCCCACTCGGCCACCACTGCAGTGAGTGGCGCACTGTGCCGGAGCCGTGCGGGGAATTGCCGGGATTTTCGCTCAGCGAATGAGGGGCAAGCCGCAGGCCGTAGACTGCCCCCACCCAAGCATCCAACAAGGAACCTTGCAATGTGGCAAATGAGCGTGCCGTGGTGGGAGTTTGTGCTGCGCGGCGTGGTGGTGTACCTGTTCTTGCTGGTGTTCATGCGCCTGTCGGGCAAGCGGCAGACGGGGCAGTACGAGCCGTTTGACCTGATCCTGTTGCTGATCCTGTCGAACGCGGTGCAGAACTCGATGAACGCGGGCGACAACTCGCTGGTGGGCGGGCTGATCTCGGCCAGCACGCTCATGCTGCTGCATGTGGCGCTGGCGCGGTTGGCGTTCCACTTCCCGCGCATCGGGCGCTGGGTGGACGGCAAGGCCCAGGTGCTGATCCACCAGGGCGAACTGAACCAGGCGCTGATGCGCAAGGAGCTGCTGACCCGCGACGACGTGGAGGCCGCACTGCGCGCAGGCGGCTGCCTGCACGCGCACGAAGTGGAACGCGCCACCATCGAGACCAACGGGCAGATCACCGTAGTGCTGCGCCGCCGTGGCGAGGTTGGCTGACCCGCCCCGCGCCCACCCCAACGGTCTGCCCCCTCACCGCCCCTCACAACCCAAGCGACTTACGCGACCCGATATGACTGCACTGAACGTTCTGGGCACCTTGCTGATGCCCTGCTCCTACGACCCACTGACCGGCTACTACCGCGACGGCTGCTGCAACACCGACGAGCAAGACCACGGCACCCACGTGGTCTGCGCACGCATGACACAGGCGTTTCTGGACTTTTCGCTGTCGCGGGGCAACGACCTCATCACCCCCCGGCCCGAGTCCCGCTTTGCAGGGCTGCAGCCCAACAACCGTTGGTGCCTGTGCGTCTTGCGCTGGAAGGAGGCCTACGAGGCGGGTCTGGCGCCTCCCGTGATCCTGGAATGCACACATGCGCGCGCGCTGGAGTTCGTGACGCTGGCGCAATTGCAAAGCACGGCGTTGTCCTAGGCTCAGTTTTGCGTGTAGCAGGTCTTGTTGGGCAGAACGGTGTCCACGTAGCTCTCCACACTGACCGCCGTTGGGAAGGCCGTGGGTATCTGGTCGCCAAAGATGCACAGGCGGCTCCCCTTGCGGGCCCAGACGGCACGCGATGTCAGGCCTGACGGCTGGGTCCACAGGCCCCAGAACGCGGTCAGCGTAGCCGTGCTGCCGTTACGGTCGAACGCCACATTGCCCACACCGGCCAGAGGGCCTGCCACCGTGCCAGCGCCCGTGCAGTTGGCGTCAGCATAGGTGGCCACACCGATCTGTCCCGCCACGCGATTGTCCCCCTGGCTGGTGATGCGCCAGAGCGAGCGGCCCCAGGTGCCGGGCCGCACCACTACGCACAGCTCCTGCTTCCAGTCGCCTTCGGGCAAGGCCACCACCGTGCCGCAGCTCACCTCCACCGAACCCACGTTGGCAGAGATCACGCTGCCGGAGCCATTGCGCACCGTGCAGCTCTGGCCGGAAGGCTGCGTGCGCACGGTGACCGCATAGCGCGTGCCGCCGGCCAGCGCAGTGCCGAACGTGAAGCCGCCGTTGCTGGAGACCGAGAGGTCATCGCCCCCGTTGTTCTGCAGCACCAGCGTGCCACCCGCCAGACCGGTCACTGAACCGCCAACCGTATAGGTGGCGGCCGCCAGGTTCTCACAGCGCACCTGCACGTTGCTGACGTTGGCGGTGGCGGTGCCCGTGCCCTGGGTCACCGTGCAACGCTGGCCGCTGGGCTGGGTCTTGACGGTGACGGCATAGGCAATGCCACTGTCCAGGCGCGTCACGAAGACGAAGTTGCCGTTGGCATTGATCGTCAGGTCGTCCTTGCCAGTGTTTTGCAGCGTCACCGTCTTGCCAGCGCCCAGGCCCGTGACCGCACCGCCAATGCTGAACGCGCCTGCGGTAGGCGGCGGCGTGCCATTGTTGTCATCGTCACTACCGCCACAACCCACCAGCAAGGCGGCCGCCAAGCCAAGGGGTGCCCAGCGGAAGAGGGGCCGTACGGAATGCCCAGTGCGCCCAGCACCCATTGCGCTTGCTTGTCGTGTCATGAACAGAAACCTCTTGATCGTGAATGAAGGGCGGATTCTGTGCAGCACCTCCTGCGGTACGGAACCCTACCCTGGTAGGGTTTGCGCGCCGTCCATCCTGCTCAACACTTGGCAGAATTTGCCCTACCTCCGCGCTGTCAGCGCGCCTGCGCCGCAAGGCGCAGCCACCCTCTCCCACTGCATGACCCCCACCTCCCCTTACGCGCTCATCCTGGACGACCATCCGCTCGTGGCGCACGGCATGGCCGAGTTCCTGCGCGCACGCCTGCCGCAGATGGAGGTGGTAGAGGCCGCAGGGGCGGACGACCTTCTGCGCTGGGTGGAAATGCGGGGCACACCGGCCATCGCGCTCATCGACTTCTGGCTGGCGGAAGGCGCTGCGGTGGGCCTGATCGCCCAGGTGCGCAGCCACTGCCCCGGGATGCCCATCGCCGTGATCAGCGGCGACGATGACCCCGCCGTGATGGAGCAGGCCCGGCAGGCAGGCGCACAGGGCTTCATCCACAAACAAGCAGCGCCTGAGACCTTTGGTCTGGCGGTGGAAGCCTTGCTGAGCGGGCTGGTCTGGTTTGAGCCGGGCCTGCTGGGCAGCCAGCCGCCGCGCAGCCGCGATCTGCCGGTGACTCCGGCCGAGCTGGGGTTGTCCACCCGCCAGGGCCAGATCCTCGCGCTGGTGCTGCAGGGGCTGCCCAACAAGCGCATCGCCTTGCAGCTGGACATTGCCGAGAGCACCGTGAAGGAGCACGTGACGGGCATCCTGGAGCGGCTGCGGGTGCGCACGCGAATCGAGGCCATCACCCTGTTGCGCGGCCGGCGGTTGGAGCTGTCCTGATGCGCCTTGTCCGGGCCGTGGTGCTGGTCGCGGCCTTGTGCCTGCAGACGGCACTGCCCGCAGGGGCACAGGTACCGAACCCGGACCTGGCAGAGCTGGACCGGCTGCAGACCCTGTCGCAACGCAACAGCGCCGAAGCCGTGCAGGCGCTGCAGGCCGCCGCCACCCGCTTTGCCAACGCGGCCGATGTCGCGACCCGGCGCACCTACCTGGCGGCGCTGACGGACGCAGCCTTCGAGACCGGGCAGGCTGCGGTGGTGACCGAGGGCATAGCGCAACTGAAAGCGCTTGCGGCTGCGCACAGCGATGCCTCGACGCAGGTGCTGGCCACCTGCTTCGAGGCCCGGCAATGGGCCGTGGCGGGCAAGACAGGCGCCGGGCTGGACGCCCTGGCGCGCGAAGCGGGCGCGGCGGAGCAGGTGCCCGACCCTTGGGTGCGCTGGCTCTACCACCTGACGCTGGGTGCCCTGCACAGCAGCAACGGCCAGTTCGAAGCGGCGATGACCCACCTGCTGCGCAGCCTGGAACTCTCGCGCACGCTGCCGCGCCAGGCAGCCACATCCGAGCTGCGGTCGCGCACCCACCTGGAGCTGCTGCACTTCGACATGAAGAACCCCGACCGCGCGCTGCAGACCATTCGCGAGACGCTGCCGCTGGCCGAAAAGCTGGACGCCCAGCAGGCGCTGGGCTGGCTGCACCTGCACCGTGGCAATGTGGAAAACGTACAGGGCAACCTCGACACCGCCGTGGCCGCCTACCGGCAGTCCCTGCAGATCGCCCGCGCCGGCGGGCTCACCGGGCTCCAGGCCACGGCGCTGAACAACCTGGGCGACGTCCTGCTGCAGCGCAAGGCCTATGCCGCGGCCGAGCCCGTGATGCGCGAGGCCCTGGCAGCGTACCGCGACGCGCACGAGCTGAACGGGGCCGCAATGGCGCAGGCCAACCTGGGCTTTGCGCTGATGGGCCAGGGCCGCATTGCGGCTGGCGTGCATGAGGTGGAGGCGGGCATTCGGTTTGTGCATGAAGCAGGCTCCCTGCCCATGGAAGAGCAGCTGCTGGGCGAGCTCTCGCGCATGTACGAGCAAGCCGGCCTGTACCGCGAAGCCGTGGCCACCACGCGCAAGCAGCAGGCGCTGGCCAAGGAGCTGTTCCACACCGAGCGCGACCAGGCCGTGGCCGCGCTGCAGGAGCGCTTTGACAGCGCTGAACGGCAGCGCCAGATCGAGCAGCTGGCGCAGGCCAATCGGGTGCAGGATGCCGAGCTGCGTGTGCGGCGCATGCAGCAGATCGGCCTGGCCGCCACGGTGGCGCTGGCCCTGCTGGCGGCGGGCGCCAGCTTTTGGCAGTACCGTCGCACCCGCACGGCCAACGCGGCCCTGGCGGCAGCCCGGCGGCAGGCCGAAGGCGCACTGGCCGAGAAGAACCTGTTCCTCGCCACCGCCAGCCACGACCTGCGCCAGCCCGTGCATGCCATGTCGCTGATGGTCGAGGCGATCAGCCTGCGCAACAGCGACCCGGTTCTTCGCCCCCTGGTTGCCGACCTGCGCAACAGCATGCAGGCCATGAACCAGCTGTTCAACGCGCTGCTGGACCTGGCCCGCCTGGAATCCGGCCAGCCGCTGGGCGCCAAGGGCGTGGTGGACCTGAGCGGACTGCTCGCGGACGTGGTGCGCCTGTTCCGTGAGCAGGCCAGCCTCGGCGGGCTGGCCCTGCGGCTATGGGTGCCGCGTGGCGGAGCTACCGTGTGGGCAGAACCGGTGCTGCTGCGCCAAGCGCTGGCCAACCTGGTGCAGAACGCGATCCGCTACACGCCCCAAGGCAAGGTGCTGGTGAGCGTGCGGGCGCGCGGCAGCGACTGGCTGGTGGAAGTGCGGGACACCGGCGTCGGCATCGCCGTGGCGGACCAGTACCGGGTGTTCAGCCCCTACTACCGAGGGGAGCGGGCGGACCAGATGAACGACGCCGGACACGGCCTGGGGCTGGCCGTGGTGGCGCGCTGCGCCGAACAGATGGGCGCCACCCACGGCCTGCTGTCGCAGGCGGGGCGGGGCTCATGCTTCTGGCTGCGGCTGCCAGCCCACACCGCTGCGGCTACGGCGACTGCCGTGCCACCCGACACGGCGGCCTTGCACCGCGACGAGATGGCAATGCGCCCGCTGCAAGGCCGCTGCCTGGTACTGGACGACGACCGCCAGGTGATCAAGGCCTGGCGTGCCATGCTGGAGGCCTGGGGCGTGACGGCGGCATACGCCACCACCACGGCCGAGGCGCATGCCCAGCTCGACGAGGGGTTCGAGCCGGATGCCATCTTCTGCGACCAGCGGCTGCACACGGGCGAGAGCGGTTTTGACGTACTGCGCGCCCTGCTGGCCCGCTGCCCCGCTGCACGCGGCGCCATGGTCAGCGGCGAACACAACGCGCCCGCCTTGCAGGATGCCGAGGACGAGGGCTACCTGGTGCTGCGCAAGCCGGTGAGCCCCGTGGAGTTGCACGCGGTGCTGGCCCAGTGGCTGGACCCGCAGAAAAATCAATCAAAACAACCTTCAGCGCTTTACCAATAAGCGCTAGCAGCTATCTTTTTTATAGTTTTCAGACGAATCAGGTAGCCATTGCCGCAACAAGGCGTGCAGCTGTTCCGGCGCCACCGGCTTGCGCAGCACCAGGTAGCCCTCTTCTTCCGCCTGGCGCAGCGCGGGCGAATCCCATTCACCGCTGACCATGGCCAGCGCGGCGTCAGGGCACAGGGCCTGCAGGCGCTGGAGCAAGGCGAACCCACTCTCGCCGGAGCGCAAACGCTGGTCGCAGAAGATGGCCTGCGGCGTGAAGCCCTGTTCCATCCAACCCAGTGCCTCGGCACCATCGGCCGCGCAGCGCACCTGCACGCCCCAGTCCTGCAGCAATTGCTGCCAGCCTGCGGCCACCTGCGGGTCGTCCTCCACCACCAGGCAGCGGCCCTGCAGGCCGCCCTGGCGCGCCACGGTGGCGGGCGTTGGCGCAACGACCACTGCGCTGGACGTGGCAGGCGGCAGCCGCAGCCAGAACCGCGAGCCGCGCCCCAGGCGCGACACCAGGCCCAGGGGCGCATCCATCAGCTCGGCGCAGCGCGCCACCACAGCCAGGCCCAGGCCGTAGCCTGCATCGTCTGCCACGCGCGCCGAGGCACTGCGGGTGAAGGGCGAGAAGATCCGCTCGCGCTCCTCGGCGGCAACGCCGGGGCCGGTGTCCCACACCTCCACCTGCCAGTGCCCGGCGCGGCGGCGCACAGCCAGCAGCACGCCGCCACGCTGCGTGTACCGCAGCGCGTTGTGCACCAGGTTCACCACGCACTGGCGCAGCAGCATCGGGTCGGCCTGCACCCGGGCGCTGGCCGGTGGCGGGCGCAGGCGCAGCACCAGGCCCCGGGTGCGCGCAGATTCCCCCAGCAGCGTGGCGACTTCGCGCAGCAGCGGCGCCAGGGCCACCGCCTGGGGCCTTGCCTGCACGGCCCCCGCTTCGATGCGCGACAGGTCCAGCAGCGCATTGCACATCCATTGCAGCGACTGCACGCCCTGGCGCAGGTTCTGCAGCGTGGCATCCAGCGCCGGGTCCCGGTTGCGCAGCGCGATGGATTCGGCCAGCAGCCCCACGGCATGCACGGGCTGGCGCAGGTCGTGGCTGGCGGTGGCGAGGAACTGGTTCTTCACAGCCAGCGCCTGCTCGGCCTCGCCCTTGGCGGCACGGAACCGCTCCGTCAGGTCCACATTGCTCAGAAAGAACTGATGGCTGATGCTCGCATTGCGAAAGAACACGCCAAACGCCAGATGCATGGGCAACAGGTACGGCCAGTGATCGGGAAACACATAGGGCACCGACAACAGGCTGACCGCGTAGCTGGTGAAAAAGAACCGCTTGAAAACCACCAGCGCCGCCGACTGGTGCGCGGCATGCGCCGACACCACCAGCGTGGAGCCACAGATGAACACCACGCGCAGTTCAAAGGGCGTGTCGGGCCCAGCGGAGGCCGCAGAACTCATCACCAACGCGCCGTACAACGCCGCCAGCGCTTGCACACGAGGCAACCAAACGGCCAGCAGCGTTGCCGCACCGTGGCTGTCGCGCTGCTTCAGGGCCCGCTGCCACAGGCCCCAGACGCCCCACACAGCCCCCACCAGCAACAACGACGCCCCCCACCACAGCGTGATGCCAGGGGGCCACAAGCCCAGCGAATACAGCCAGGCCAAGCCCGGCAGCCCCAGCAGCGGCATCACAGTGCAGCCGTCGCGCACCCGCATGAAGCTGTTGCCCAACAACTGCAGCTGGGCGGCGGGTGCCAGGGTGTCCCAGGAGAGCACGCGTTCGGAGTTCATCGGGCCGATGTTGGCATCTTCCCGCAGCAAACACCCCCTACTTTGGGAGGGTTGCATGTTGACGCCGGCGCGTGGCAGCGCTTGGGAGTACGTCGGGCAGCGACCAGGGCATGGCTGAGAGCGCATCTGCTGCGGCCCCACTCACAGCGCAACCGTCACCACCGCACGGAGGCAGCAGTCGCGGCGCCGACAATGGCGCCCAGCAGGCTCAGGCCAGCGCGCGCTGGATGATGATCTTCTGCACGTCGCTCGTGCCTTCGTAGATCTGGCACACACGCACGTCGCGGTAGATGCGCTCCACCGGGAAGTCGTTCACCACGCCGTAGCCGCCCAGCGTCTGGATGGCGGCGCTGCACACGCGCTCGGCCATTTCGCTGGCAAACAGCTTGGCCATGGCGGCTTCCTTCAGGCACGGGCGGCCTGCGTCGCGCAGCGCGGCGGCGTGCCAGATGAGCTGGCGCGCGGCTTCGATCTGCGTGGCGCAGTCGGCCAGGCGAAAGCCAACGGCCTGGTGGTTGAAGATGGCGGTGCCAAAGCTCTCGCGCTCCTTCGAATACGCCAGCGCCGCATCAAACGCGCTGCGCGCCATGCCAACGCTCTGCGCGGCAATGCCGATGCGCCCGCCTTCGAGCGCGCCCAGGGCGATCTTGTAGCCCTCGCCCTCGGTGCCGATGAGGTTCTCGGCCGGGATGCGGCAGTTGTCGAAGTTGATCTGCGCCGTGTCGCTGCTGTGCTGGCCCAGCTTGTCTTCCAGCCGCGCGACCACGTAGCCGGGGTTGTTGGTGGGCACGAGGAAGGCGCTCATGCCCTTCTTGCCCGCGCCCTTGTCGGTCACGGCGATGACGATGGCCACATGGCCGTTCTTGCCACTGGTGATGAACTGCTTGACGCCGTTGATCACATATTCGTCGCCCTGCCTTACGGCGGTGGTGCGCAGTGCGGAGGCGTCGGAACCCACATGCGGCTCGGTCAGGCAGAAGGCGCCCAGCATTTCGCCGCGCGCCAGCGGCGTGAGCCAGTCGCGCTTTTGCTGTGCATTGCCATAACGCATGAGGATGGCGTTGACGGGGCAGTTGGTCACGCTGATAGCCGTGCTGGTGCCACCATCACCGGCGGCGATTTCTTCCAGCACCAGCGCCAGCGTCACGTAGTCCAGGTTGGCACCGCCGAACTCTTCGGGCACGCAGATGCCGTAGGCACCCAGTGCAGCCAGGCCCTGGTGCGCCTCTTTGGGGAAGTGGTGTTCCTTGTCCCAGCGCGCGGCGTGGGGCCACAACTGTTCTTGCGCAAAGTCGCGCACCGCGTCGCGGATCATTTCCTGGTCTTGGGTCAGCAGCATGTTGTCTCCTTGGGATCGTTCGGCGCCGGCAGGCTCTGGATGTCCAGGCACCTACCGGCGAGTCAACATGCAATTTTGCCCGCGTCTGCGGGCGCGCCCGCTAAGGGCGGGCGGACTACGTGCTCCTGCGTACCCGGGGGCTAGACCAGCGAGACCTTGCCGCTGGACAGCTCGTACACGCCCCCCACGGCGCGGATGGCGCCGCTGGCCATGCGCCCGGCCAGGAGGGGTTCGGAGGTGGTCAACCGGGCCACATTGAGCCGCACGTTCTGCTCGGTGGCGGCCACCAGCAAGTTGGCGGGCTGGCGGCGCTGCGCCGCCTCGACGGCCGGGCGGATGGCGTTGACCAGCCCCGGCAGATGGCCGGGCAGCTGGGTGCCTTCCTGCACCACCTTGATGGTGGCGGAAACAGCGCCGCAGTTGCTGTGCCCGAGCACGAGGATGAGCGGCACCTGCAGAACCTCGATCGCATATTCCATGCTGGCCAGCGCATCGTCGTTCAGGAAGTTGCCCGCCAGCCGCACCACGAACAGATCGCCGGGCCCCTGGTCAAACGCCAGCTCGGGTGCAATGCGCGAATCCGCGCAGCTCAGGATGGCCGCAAAGGGCCGCTGCCCGGTGGTGCGCGCCACCCGGCCCACCGAAAAGTCGCGCTGCGTGGAACGGCCCGCCACGTAGCGGGCATTGCCCTGCACCAGCCGCGCAAGCGCTGCGTCGGGGCCAATTCGGTTGTCGGGCAAAGGGGTGTCAGCAGCCAGCACGCGGGCGCTGGAGGCCAAGGCAGCCAAGGCTGCGGCACCGCCCAGAAGGCGGCGGCGGGACGGCGCAAGCGCCGCCGGGGTAGCAAGACAATTACACATTTTTTGGACTCCCGGTTGGGTTGCATGGAGCTGGCCCTCTCTTTCGCCAGCCCGCGCAGGAAGCCGTTTTCAGGCAGCCAGCGCCACGCAATTTTGCGGATCCACTCCACCGGGCGCCAGTCCAAATCTTGCATCGATCCGGCAGCCTGATAGCCGCCAGGCTACCAGTGCGTGGCGCGGCGCCCGTCGTGGTGCAGCAGGCGGCCTTTGTCGGCGGCCGTGACGCCCGCCACGGTGGCGCGCAGGCCGCGCACGCTGTCCTGCACGGTCAGCGCAGCGCCTTCGCCGCCCATGTCGGTCTGCACCCAGCCGGGGTCGATGGTGATGAGGGTGGCGTCCGGGTAGTCGTGTTGGGCGGATGCGATGGCCATGTTCAGCGCTGCCTTGCTGGTGCGGTACAGCCAGGAGCCGCTGTTGGGAACGCTGCCAATCTGCGACATGGACGAGGACAGAAATGCGAACACACCCTGCGCGTCGGCCACCAGGGGCGCAACCTGCGGCAGTGTCTGCATGGCGCCCAGCACGTTGGTGTGCATCACGGCATCGAAGTCCTGCTGGGTGGGCGGCGTGAGCGCATTGGGGCGGCGGATGACACCGGCCACATACCAGGCGGTCTCGATCTTTTCGCAGTCCAGTTGCCAGGCCAGCCCGCTGACGCTGGCAGGGTTGGCCACGTCCACGGTCAACACCTGGGCGCCCAGGGCCTGTACCCGCTCGCGGCCCGCATCGTCGCGCACAGTAGCGATGACGCGGCGGCCCGCCTCGGTGTATTGGCGCACGAGCTCCAGCCCAATGCCACGCGATGCGCCGATGACCAATATGGATTTCATAGAGGGAATTTGAATGAAATTGGGCTCTAGCACTTATCCATCAAGCGCTGAAAGCTATCAAAACAGAAGTATTCAACATCAATCCCCTCAAGCGTCGCCGAGTTGCTGCTCTTGCGCCAGTTGGGCGCGGTAGCGCTGCAGCATCGCCACTTGCGACTCGGGCTCGGTCGCAAGGCCCATCTGGTCGTGAATCATCTGGCCCATGGTGGGCAGTTGCGCGCGATCCACCTGCGCATCTGCGGACCACAGCCGCGAGCGCATGAAGGCCTTGGAGCAGTGCAGGTAGGCCTCGGCGACGCGCACTTCGATCACTATCTTTGGGCGCTGGCGCTCGGCCGTGAAGAAGTCGGTATACAGCGCTTCGTCGCGCAGGCGTGCGGTGCCATTCACCCGCAGGGTTTCATCCACACCCGGGATCATGAACAGCAGGCCGATGCGCGGGTCACTCAGCAGGTTGGTCAGGGTGTCGAGCCGGTTGTTGCCGCCCGCATCGGGCAGCAGCAGGGTGTGGGGATCGGGTGACTTCACAAAGCCCGGCGCACCGCCGCGCGGCGAGGCATCGAGCAGCGCACCATGGGCGCCACCACTGGCCACCACGCAGAACGGCGACAGGGCAATGAAGCGCTGGCAGTGCCCATCCAGCTGCGGTTGTTGCTTGCGCAGGGCCCGCTCGCCGGGGGCTGCGTACAGGGTGCGCAATTGTTCGAGCGTTTCGATCATGGTGTGGCCTGCAAGGGGTTGAAAGAGTTCACGGGCAATGCACGGCAAACTCGAAATAGCCTGACCATGCGGGATCAAACGCGAAGGTCAGCTCCAGTGATTCGGCCTCATCGCGCAGCAGCAAAGGTGCGAGCGTCTGCATGGCCAGCTGCTTGTCGCCCACGTAATACACGGCCTTGCGGCGCCCCGCGCGGGTCAGTGTGTAGGCCATGATGCCCAGCTGCGGCAGCGCGAGCAGCGTGGCTGCCTGGTCCTGCAGGTCTTGCACGGCGGCCAGCTGATCGCGGTTGCCCACGGCCAGGTCCAGGGTCAGCGCGTAGGCCAGATCGGCGCGCATGGCCACGGGGTTGGCACTGCGGTTGACCATGACAATGGCCTTGTCTTCCGCCTCGTCACCGCTGCCATCCTCATCGTCCTGCCCGCCAAACGACAAGGTCATGCCCGACCAGTCGTGCTCGCCCGCAGGGAAGTCGCTGGTGCGGCCCAGGGTGTCCACCCAATAGCGGTCGAACACCGGCACAAACTGGCTCAGGGGCACCCAGGGTGCCAGCGGGTCAGAGGCTTCCTCCACAAAATCCACCGCGCCCACCTTGACGGCGAAGTCGTATTCGCCCAGAACATGGTCGAGCATGATGAACGCCATGTTGCGCGCGTGGTCCTGGTAGTCGCTGGGGATCTCGCGGCCAAAGCGGATCTCCAGCGCGGCCTGGCCATCGTCCTGTCCGCAGGCGACCAGCACCTCCGATGTGGACAGCTCAAAGCCCTCCATGCCGATGGGAAAGTCGGGCTGCGTGGTGCGCTCCCGAAACGCGCGCAACCGGTAGTTCTGCAGCGCGGGTGCGGCAGCCACCACCTCCATCAGCAACGGAAAGTTGTCGATGCCGCCGTGGGCGGTGACGATGAGATCCACCACCGCATCGCTGTCGCCGCCAGACATCTCCAGCGCCAGGCCGCTCAGGTGACGCTCGATGAGCACGTTGGCCGACTCGACCCGCTCGCGCAGAGGCTGGGCCTGGAGCGATGCCTGGGCATCGACAAATTCACGCCAGAAGGTGGTGATCTCGGGAGATGGTGCGGTCATCGCGGTCCTTGTGAAGAGATGGGAATCATCCCACCCCTCTCCATCGTCAGACCAGTTCGAGCGCCACGGCCGTGGCCTCGCCGCCGCCGATGCACAGCGTGGCCAGGCCCTTGGTCAGGCCGCGCGCCTTGAGCGCGTACATCAGCGTCACCATGATGCGTGCACCGCTGGCGCCGATGGGGTGGCCGAAAGCGCAGGCGCCGCCGTTCACATTGACCTTGTCGTGGGGCAGGTCGAGTTCTTTCATCAGCGCCATGGGCACCACCGCGAAGGCTTCATTGATCTCCCACAGCTGCACATCGCCAACCTGCCAGCCGGCCTTGGCCAGCGCCTTCTGCGTGGCCCCCAACGGGGCAGTGGCGAACCACTCGGGCTCTTGCGCATGCGTGGCGTGGCTCACGATGCGGGCCAGGGGCTTGCAACCCAACTTCTTCGCGGTGGATTCGCGCATCATCACCAGCGCGGCGGCGCCATCGTTGATGCTGGAGCTGGACGCGGCGGTGATGGTGCCGTCCTTCTTGAAGGCGGGCTTGAGTGTGGCGATTTTTTCGAGCTTGACCTTGCCGGGGCCTTCGTCCACCGACACCACGGTCTCGCCCGCGCGGGTCTTGACGGTGACGGGCACGATCTCGGCCGCGAAAGCGCCGGACTCGGTGGCCGCCTTGGCGCGCTGCACGCTGGCGGTGGCAAACGCGTCCTGCTGCTCGCGGGTGAACTGGTACTTGGCGGCGCAGTCTTCGCCAAAGGTGCCCATGCTGCGGCCCGCTTCGTAAGCGTCTTCCAGGCCGTCGAGCATCATGTGATCAAAGATGCGGTCATGGCCCAGTCGGTAGCCGCCCCGGCCTTTTTGCAGCAGGTAGGGAGCGTTGGTCATGCTCTCCATGCCGCCTGCCACCATGACGTCGTGCGTGTCGGCCAGCAGCATGTCATGCGCCATCATCGCGGCCTTCATGCCCGATCCGCACATCTTGCTGAGCGTGACGGCGCCAGCGCCCTTGGGCAGGCCGCCCTTGAACGCCGCCTGGCGCGCGGGTGCCTGGCCCTGCCCAGCCATCAGGCAGTTGCCGAACAGCACTTCGCCCACGGCGTCAGGCGACACACCGGCACGCTCGATGGCGGCCTTGATGGCGGCGCCGCCCAGGTCGTGCGCGGCCAGGCTGGAAAAGTCGCCCTGCAGCGAGCCCATGGGGGTGCGTGCGGCGCCGACGATGACGATGGGGTCTTGGGTGGATGCAGACATGGTGATGGTCTCCTGTGAAATGGTTCGGATGAAATGTTGGGGAGGGGTGAATGCTGGGGGCTACCGGACTGCTGAGCCATGCGCAAAGCGCCGGTCTGTGTCGTAGGGAAAGACGTCAAACATGTGGCCCGCCCGGATGCGTTCCTGGTGCGACTGCCAGAAGGCAGCGTCGAGCAGATCGGCGTGGTGCTGCATGAACACCTCGCGCACGGCATCGTTGCCGAGCAGGAAGGGGCCGAAGGTTTCAGGGAACACATCGCGCGGGCCGACGCTGTACCAGACCTCGCCGCTCATTTCCTCTTCTTCATTGCGCGGCGTGGGCACGCGGCGGAAGTTGCAGTCGGTGAGGTATTCGATCTCGTCGTAGTCGTAGAACACAACCTTGCCGTTGCGCGTGACGCCAAAGTTCTTCCAGAGCATGTCGCCCGGGAAGATGTTGGCGGCCACGAGGTCCTTGATGGCGTTGCCGTATTCGATGACGCTGTGCTCCATCTGCTGGCGCGCGCGCGGGTCTGACAGGCCGGTGTCGAAGGCTTCCTGCAGGTAGATGTTGAGCGGGATCATGCGCCGCTCGATATACAGGTGCTTGATGATCACCTCCGTCTGGCCGTCGCCGTCGCGGTCGCTGATTTCGAGCTGGCTGGGGGCGAACTTCTCGATCTCGGCAATGAGGGCATCGTCGAACCGGCTGCGCGGAAAGGCCACCTCGCTGTATTCGAGCGTGTCGGCCATGCGGCCCACACGGTCGTGCTGCTTGACCAGCAGGTACTTGGCCTTGACCTGCTCGCGCGTGGTTTCCTTCTGATGCGGGAAGTAGTCCTTGATGAGCTTGAACACGAACGGGAAGCTCGGCAGGTCGAACACCAGCATCACCATGCCCTTGATGCCGGGCGCGATGCGGAACTGGTCGCTGGAGTGCTTCAGGTGGTACAGAAAGTCGCGGTAGAACAGCGTCTTGCCCTGCTTGGCCAGGCCCAGGGCGTTGTAGATCTCGGCCCGCGGCTTGCGCGGCATGAGGCTGCGCAGGAACTGCACGTAGGCGCTGGGCACCTCCATGTCGACCATGAAGTAGGCGCGTGCGAAGCTGAACAGCATCTGCATGTCATCTTCGCCAAACAGGGCCGCGTCGATAAACAGCCTGCCGTTGTCGTCGTGCAGGATGGGCAGCGCAAACGGCACTTCGTTGAAGCCGTTGATGATCTTGCCCACGACATAGGCGCCTTTGTTGCGAAAGAACAGGCTGGTGAGCACCTGGATCTGGAAGTTGGCGCGCAGCCTCACTTTGTCGAGCCGGCCGCGCATGGCGCCCACCACGCAGGCGGTGTCTCGGCCCAAGTCCGCAAATTCACGCTGCAGCTGGAAGTTCTCGATGATGACCTGGAAGGTCTCGCCCAGCGTGTCTCGCGACGGGTAATAGGCGCGGTAGGTGGGGCGCGCTGCGGGCTCTTCGTTTTCGATGTATTCGGTACTGACCGCAGGCCGCACAAAGATGAAGTCGTTGTGGAAATGCGTGCGGTGCAGGATCTTGGTGGTGACCGAGTTGAAAAAGGTCTCGGCCAGTTCGGGCTGGTGGTGGTTGACCAAGAGGCCGATGTAGTGCAGCTTGACCTGGTGCCACACGTCCATGGGCTGTGCACCCGCCTCGAACTCTTTCTCTAACCTGCGCACACACTCTTTCACGCGCAGGTCGTAGAACTCGATACGCTCGCGCTGGGCCCGCTGCTGGCCGTGCCAGTCGCCGGTTTCAAAGCGGTGCTTGGCCCGCGCGGACTCGGTGCGGAACAACCGGTAGTGCCGGTTGAAGCCGTCCATCATGGCCTTGGCAATGCCATAGGCCTGGGGAGCGTCAAGCCGTTGCGGGAACATGGCGGGTGCTCAGCCGTTGCGGGAATGCGGTGGTTGGCTATTGCCTTTTGACGGCAGCCACACCGGCGATCGCGGCCTTGTACAGCGAGTCCAGGCCTTCCGTACTACCCACGGACATGTGCAGGTTGTTGATGAGACCATCCTTGAGCCCATAGCACCAGCCGTGCAGCGTAACCTTCTGGCCCCGGCCCCAGGCGTCGAGCATCACCGTGGTCTGGGCAATGTTGACGACCTGCTCGATGGCATTGAGTTCGCACAACACGTCATGGCGCCACTCTGGGGCGGTGGCGGCAATCAGGTCACGGTGGCGGTCGCGCACATCCTGCACATGCCGGATCCAGTTGTCGGCCAAGCCGACGCGCGTACCTTCCAACGCCGCCAGCACGCCACCACAGCCGTAGTGCCCCACCACCATCAGGTGCTCGATGTGCAACTGATCCACCGCGTACTGGATAGTCGACAGGCAGTTCAGGTCGGTAGGCACCACAACGTTGGCCACATTGCGGTGCACAAACACTTCACCGGGCTCCAGGCCGGTGATCTGGTTGGCAGGCACCCGGCTGTCGGAGCAACCGATCCACATGTACTTGGGCTTTTGCTGCGCCAGCAGGCTGGTGAAGAAGCCGGGCCGCTCGCGCTCCATCTGGGCCGCCCAGGCGCGGTTGTGAACAAACAGGTCTTCGATGGAGGAGGGCATGTTGTCCTTGGGTCTCAATGATTAGATAGAAGCTCAGCAGGTTTCAGCAAACAGCTCACGGCCGATCAGCATGCGACGAATTTCGCTCGTGCCCGCACCAATCTCATACAGCTTGGCATCGCGCCAGAGGCGGCCCAGCGGGTATTCGTTGATGTAGCCGTTGCCACCATAAATCTGCACGCCTTCGCCCGCCATCCAGGTGGCTTTCTCGGCACACCAGAGGATCACGCTGGCGCAATCCTTGCGCACTTGGCGCACATGGTCGGTGCCGAGCATATCGAGGTTCTTGGCCACGGTGTAGGCAAACGATCGCCCCGCCTGCAGCACGGTGTACATGTCGGCCACCTTGCCCTGGATGAGCTGGAACTCGCCAATGCTCTGGCCGAACTGCTTGCGGTCGTGAATGTAAGGGATCACGTTGTCCATCACGGACTGCATGATGCCCAGCGGGCCACCGGTCAGCACCGCACGTTCGTAGTCCAGGCCACTCATGAGCACCTTCGCGCCCTGGTTCAGGCCACCGAGCACGTTCTCTGCGGGCACCTCGACGTCCTGGAACACCAACTCGCCCGTATGGCTGCCGCGCATGCCCAGCTTGTCGAGCTTCTGCGCGATCGAGAAGCCCTTCATTCCCTTCTCGATCAGGAAGGCGGTCACGCCGCGCGCGCCCAGTTCAGGCTCGGTCTTGGCATACACCACCAGGGTGTCTGCATCAGGGCCGTTGGTGATCCACATCTTGCTGCCATTGAGCAGGTAGTAGCCACCCTTGTCCTCGGCCTTGAGCTTCATGCTGATCACGTCGGAGCCCGCGCCGGGTTCGCTCATGGCCAGCGCGCCCACGTGTTCGCCGCTGATGAGCTTGGGCAGGTACTTGGCTTTTTGTGCCTCGCTGCCGTTGCGGTTGATCTGGTTCACGCACAGGTTGCTGTGGGCGCCATAAGACAAGCCCACCGAGGCACTGGCGCGGGAGATTTCTTCCATGGCCACCATGTGGGCGAGGTAGCCCATGGCGGCGCCGCCATATTGCTCGGGCACCGTGATGCCGAGTACGCCCAAGTCGCCCATCTTGCGCCACAGGTCCATGGGGAACTGGTCATTGCGGTCAATCTCCGCCGCGCGGGGGGCGATCTCAGCCTGTGCGAAGTCGCGCACGGCGTCGCGCAGGGCGTCGATGTCCTCGCCCAGTTGGAAGTTCAGGCCGGGAAGGTTGGCGGGAATGCTCATGGGGAATGTCTCCTCGTAAAAGGTAGGGAAATGGGCCGGATTCAGCCCTGGATGTTGTCGCGTCCTGTGACCGCCATGAGGGTGCACCCCATGGTGGCGATGAGTTTTTCTTGGCTGCCGTCGATGGCGAAAGCGCGGCCTTCGCACACGGTGATGGTGCGGCCGGGCTTCAGCACCCGCCCTTCCATGCGAAATCGCTCGCCCTTGGCGGGGGCCAGCAAATTGATCTTGAACTCGATGGTGAGGACGGCAGCGTCAGCCGCCATCAGGGTGAAACCGGCATATCCACACGCCGAATCCAGCGCTGTGGCCACCATGCCCGCATGGAGAAATCCGTGCTGCTGGGTCAGCCCGACCGCCCAAGGGAGTTTGATGTCCACGGCACCTGGCGCCACAAGGCCCAGCGAGGCGCCAAGGGTCTGCATGGCTCCCTGGCGCGCAAAACTGTCGCGCACGCGGTCGGCAAAGTCAGCGCAACGCGGCTCAAAAGGGGGCGTGCTCACAACAGTCTCCTGATTTACGTTTACGTAAACGTCAATTATGAATCAATTTTGCTTTTCTACCTTGGCCAGCAGCGAGCGCGCCTCTTCTTCGTGCTCGCGCACCTCTTCCAGGTTGGCCTGCAAATCGGCCATCTGCTCTTCGAGCTGCTTGCGATGGACCACCAACACGTCGAGGAATTTGCGCAGCTGAACGCCCGTATCACGGGGGCTGTCATAAAGGTCAATGATCTCCTTGGCTTCCGTCAGTGACAGGCCCAGGCGCTTGGCCCGCAGCGTCAGGCGGAGCCGGGTGCGGTCGCGTGCGCTGTACACGCGGTTGCGTCCGGCAGATCCAGTGCGCTCAGGCTGCAGCAAGCCCATGTCTTCATAAAAACGGATCGCCCGGGTGGTGAGATCGAACTCTTTGGCAAGGTCGCTGATGGTGTAAGTATTGGCCATGGTGGGTGCTGCACACAGCAGTATCGGTTTCGCGCAGGAGACAGCCCGGTGGCGGCAGCTCCCTACAATGCATCGAATGCATGACGTTTACGTTAACGTCAATGCTAACCCATCGCACCTTCGCCATGAACCCACTCGAACACCAGATCCACTACCCGCTGGGCGACGCGCTCCCTTCCGAGGGCGGCTCCATCGAGATCGCGCCGGGAGTCCACTGGATTCGCATGGGTCTTCCCTTCGCACTGGATCACATCAATCTGTGGCTGCTGCGCGACCGACAACTAGGCGCTGGCGGTGTCATGCTGGACGGGTGGACCGTGGTGGACTGCTGCATCGACAGTGCTGCGACCCGTGCGCAGTGGGAGCAGATTTTTGTGGACTGCCTGGGTGGCTTGCCTATCTTGCGCGTCATCGTGACCCACATGCATCCAGACCATATCGGCTTGGCCCATTGGCTGTGCGAGCGATGGGATGTACGCTTGTGGATCAGTGCCACCGACTACAACGTGGCTCGGGTCGCTGTCTATGACCCGCAAGGGCTTGGCGGAGAAGCGGGGGCGGACTTTTACGCGCTGCACGGTGCGCAAGACCCGTCCTTTTTAGCCCATGTACGTGGGCGCGCATCGTATTTCCCGACCCTCGTGCCCGCACTGCCACCCCGCTTTCGCCGAATCATGGATGGAGACACGCTGGACATCGGGGGCCGAGCCTGGCGTTGCATCAGCGGCTATGGACACGCGCCCGAGCACATGGCGCTGTTTTGTGCTGAGTTGACCACCTTGATCAGCGGTGACATGGTGCTACCGCGCATCTCGACCAATGTCAGCGTCCATGCCAGCGAGCCCGAAGCCAATCCACTGCAGTTGTTCTTGACTTCGCTGTTGCGGTATCTGGATCTGCCGGAAAGCACATTAGTGCTCCCATCGCATGGCAAGCCGTTTATAGGCTTGGCCACACGCATTGCCCAATTGCAAGACCACCACCGGGAACGGCTCTCGGAGATCTTGCAAGCAGCCCATGATCGTGCCTTGAGCGCTGCAGATACTTTGCCGATTCTGTTTCAACGCAAGCTGGATACCCATCAGATGACTTTTGCCATGGGTGAGGCCCTGGCGCACTTACACCATCTTTGGATGGAGGGGAAGTTGGGGCGCTTTCTCGACCAAGCCGGGGTGCAGAGATTTCGAGCACCGAACGGTGGATAAACGCATCCAATCCGAGAACGACATGTGCTCATTGGGTAGCCAACGAATGCCGAGCCCAATCCCGCATTAATGCTGATCAAGGCCTGCAAGGCTTGTGAGATGCTGCGCAGGCCTGGTCGGCGCAAGTAATCTGAGATGGGCAAGGTGGGCTGTTGAACCGGAACGCATTGAGCAGTCCGCTGCACTTGATGCATTTTGAGATCCCCC
>NZ_CAXUPT020000015.1:0-131375 GCF_964252975.1 Acidovorax sp. LjRoot38
GGCGGTGTTGATCGTGATACCGCGGGCCTTTTCTTCGGGCGCTGCGTCGATCTGGTCGTATGCCTTGGCTTCACCGCCGAACTTGGCGGACAGCACGGTAGCGATGGCTGCCGTCAGCGTCGTCTTGCCATGGTCCACGTGGCCGATTGTGCCCACGTTGACGTGAGGCTTGGTCCGTTCGAATTTACCTTTTGCCATTTTGAATCTCCAAAGAGCAATGCCTGTGTTGGGGTTTAACGTCTGCACCCGATTGCTGGTTCGTCCCGCACAGGGCAACAGGACGGCACCGGGTCGCAGATTGCAAGAATTTTGCTACTGTTTTAATAGCTGCTAGCGCTTTATAGAGAAGCGCTAACAGCCAATCTGACTTAAAAACAAAGAGGAAAGACCTGCCCAGGGCAGACCTTTCACTCGACGCGCTTACTTGGCGCGTGCAGCCATGATGGCTTCAGACACGTTGCGCGGTGCTTCGCTGTAGTGCTTGAATTCCATCGAGTACGTAGCGCGGCCTTGCGTCGCGGAGCGCAGCGAGGTCGAGTAGCCGAACATTTCGGACAGCGGCACTTCAGCGCGGATGGCCTTGCCACCGCCCGGGATGTCGTCCATGCCCTGGACCATGCCACGGCGAGAGGACAGGTCACCCATCACGGTACCAGCGTAGTCTTCCGGCGTTTCCACTTCCACAGCCATCATGGGTTCCAGAATGACCGGGCCGGCCTTGCGGCAGCCTTCCTTGAAGCCGAAGATGGCAGCCATCTTGAACGCCAGTTCGTTCGAGTCCACATCGTGGTACGAACCGAAGTGCAGCGTGACCTTGACGTCCACCACGGGGTAGCCAGCCAGCACGCCTTGCGTCACGGCTTCGTTGATACCCTTTTCCACGGCCGGGATGAATTCGCGAGGAACCACACCACCCTTGATCGCGTCGACGAACTCGATGCCCTTGCCGGCTTCGTTGGGTTCGATCTTGAGCACGACGTGGCCGTACTGGCCCTTACCGCCGGACTGGCGCACGAACTTGCCTTCGGCTTCTTCTACCGTCTTGCGGATGGTTTCACGGTAGGCCACCTGGGGCTTGCCCACGTTGGCTTCCACACCGAACTCACGCTTCATGCGGTCCACGATGATTTCCAGATGCAGCTCGCCCATACCGGCGATCAGCGTCTGACCCGATTCTTCGTCGGTCTTCACGCGGAAGGATGGATCTTCTGCAGCCAAGCGCTGCAGTGCGATGCCCATCTTTTCCTGGTCGGCCTTGGTCTTGGGTTCCACGGCCTGGGTGATCACAGGCTCAGGGAACACCATGCGCTCCAGAATGATCTGGGAGTCGATGTCGCTCAGCGTTTCACCGGTCGTCACGTCCTTCAGGCCCACGCAGGCAGCGATGTCGCCGGCACGGATTTCTTCGACTTCCTGGCGCTCGTTGGCGTGCATCTGCACGATACGGCCGATACGTTCCTTCTTGCCCTTGATGGGGTTGTAGACGGTATCGCCCTTGCTCAGAACGCCGGAGTACACACGCACGAAGGTCAGCTGGCCCACGAACGGGTCGGTCATCAGCTTGAATGCCAGGGCCGAGAACTTCTCGCTGTCGTCCGCCTTGCGGGTGACGGGGTTTTCGTCTTCATCGGTACCCGTCACGTCAGGGATGTCCGTCGGTGCTGGCAGGTAGTCGATCACGGCGTCCAGCATGCGCTGCACACCCTTGTTCTTGAACGCGGTGCCGCACAGCATCGGGTGGATTTCCGTGGCGATGGTGCGCGTACGCAGGCCGAACTTGATTTCAGCTTCGGAGAGGTCGCCCTCTTCCAGGTACTTGTTCATCAGCTCTTCGGAGGCTTCGGCAGCGGCTTCCACCATCTTCTCGCGCCATTCCTTGGCGGATGCGACCAGATCGGCTGGAATTTCTTCGTAGGTGAACTTCATGCCCTGCGAAGCTTCATCCCACAGAATGGCCTTCATCTTCAGCAGATCGACCACGCCGGTGAACTTGTCTTCGGCGCCGATTGGGATCACCACGGGCACAGGGTTGGCCTTCAGGCGCAGCTTCATCTGCTCGTAGACCTTGAAGAAGTTGGCACCGGTACGGTCCATCTTGTTCACGAAGGCCAGGCGAGGCACCTTGTACTTGTTGGCTTGGCGCCAGACGGTTTCCGACTGGGGCTGCACGCCACCCACGGCGCAGTACACCATGCAGGCGCCGTCAAGCACGCGCATCGAACGTTCCACTTCGATCGTGAAGTCCACGTGACCGGGGGTGTCGATGATGTTGAAGCGGTGCTCCTCGTAGGAGTTGTCCATGCCCTTCCAGAAGCAGGTCGTGGCAGCCGAGGTGATCGTGATGCCGCGCTCTTGTTCCTGCTCCATCCAGTCCATGGTGGCAGCGCCGTCGTGCACTTCGCCAATCTTGTGGCTCACGCCCGTGTAGAACAGGATACGTTCGGTGGTCGTGGTCTTGCCAGCGTCAATGTGGGCCGAGATACCGATATTGCGGTAGCGCTCGATGGGAGTCTTGCGAGCCATGGTGGATCCTTGGATGGGTCGTGTTATTCAGGGGAAGGGCCCAGCATTGTGGCGCTGCGACCCGTCAATTTTGTGACCACCTCAATCGCCACAAGGCTGCAGGCAAAATTGCCGGCAGCCTTGCGCTTGGCGACGAGGGCAGTTCGTCGATTTAGAAGCGGAAGTGGCTGAATGCCTTGTTGGCTTCGGCCATGCGGTGCACTTCGTCACGCTTCTTCATGGCGCCGCCACGGCCTTCGGTGGCTTCCAGCAGTTCGTTGGCCAGGCGTTGGGCCATCGACTTCTCACCGCGCTTGCGGGCGGCTTCCTTGATCCAGCGCATGGACAGAGCCAGACGACGGACAGGGCGCACTTCCACAGGCACCTGGTAGTTGGCACCGCCCACGCGGCGGGACTTCACTTCGACCATGGGCTTCACGTTGTTGATGGCAACAGTGAAGGCTTCCAGCGGGTCCTTGTCAGGGTGCTTCTTCTCGATCAGCTCCAGGGCGCCATAAATGATGCGCTCTGCAACCGCCTTTTTGCCGCCTTCCATGATCACGTTCATGAATTTGGACAGCTCTACATTGCCGAACTTGGGATCCGGCAGGATTTCACGTTTGGGGACTTCGCGACGACGTGGCATTTTTTACCTCTATCTTTGCTTCAGTTGGCATCTTTTCAGACACCGCGAGAGCCAATCAAGGACCCCCACTTACTCGACCCGCGCAGAACACCTGCGTTTGGGGCCACTACGCTGCTTCACCGCGCCACGCGGGAGACAGCACCGAAAATTCTTTTGTGCAAAAGCGCAGGGCTTACTTGGCCTTGGGCTTCTTGGCACCGTACTTGGAGCGCGACTGCTTGCGGTCTTTCACGCCTTGCAAGTCGAGCGAACCACGCACGATGTGGTAACGCACACCGGGCAAGTCCTTGACACGACCGCCACGAACCAGCACCACGCTGTGTTCTTGCAGGTTGTGGCCTTCACCGCCGATGTAGGAAATGACCTCAAAACCGTTGGTCAGGCGCACCTTGGCAACCTTACGCAGAGCGGAGTTAGGCTTCTTAGGCGTCGTGGTGTACACACGGGTGCACACGCCGCGGCGCTGGGGAGAGTTTTCCATCGCAGGGCTCTTGGACTTGATCTTTTCGACCTCGCGCCCCTGACGGACTAGTTGATTGATGGTTGGCATGAATACGTCCCTAAACGTAAAAAACGAAAACGTGAAACCCTTCGGAATTTCCGAAAAGCCTTCTAATGTAGCAGCAAGGCCTTGAACGGGCAAGCGCTACGCGGTTTTCCTCGGAAACCCAGGCTCAAGATGGAGACCAAAAGCCGCCGAAAGCGCGCGGCAAGCCAGAACCGCCGCGCTGGCGGCACCCCCTTCCCGAATGGCTGCGCTGTTCGGGAAGGGGTGAAGACGCGGCAGCGCCTGAGGGGGATGTTCCTGCTACTTTATCCAGAGCCGGATGGCATCCCACGCACGGCCCAGGATGCCCGCCTGTTCCACGCCTTCCAGCGCGACCAGCGGCACTTCCGCCACAGCCTGTTCGCCCAGGAGTACCTTCAGGGCGCCCACAGACTGCCCCTTGGTGAACGGAGCAACCAGCGGGTCGGGGCGCGCAATCTGGGTGGTGATCTTGCCTGCACTGCCTGCGGGCACAGTCACCACGATGGCCTCATCGCGGCCGATCTTGAGGGTGTTTTCCGTGCCCTTCCAGACAGCGGGCGTGGCGACGGGCTTGCCGGCGTCAAACAGCTTGACGGCTTCAAACGCGGTATAGCCCCAGTTCAGCAACTTCTGGCTTTCGTTGGCGCGCGCATTTTCGCTGGCGGCACCGAGCACGATAGACAGCAGGCGGCGCTGGCCCACGCCGGGGAATTCACGCTTGGACGTTGCCACGAGGCAGTAGCCTGCGGCTGCGGTGTGGCCGGTCTTGAGGCCGTCCACGGTCGGATCGCGGAACAGCAGGGAATTGCGATTGCTGCCGTTCGATGCAGGCGTGCCGGGGTAGCTGTACTGCTTGGTGGAGTAGTAGTGCATGTACTCCGGGAAATCCTTCATCAGGCGCGTGGCGAGAACGGACAGGTCGCGCGCCGTGGTGAGGTGGCCGGGCTCGGTCAGGCCTTCGGGGTTCTTGTAGCTGGTGCCGCTCATGCCCAGGGCCTTGGCCTGGTCGTTCATGAGCTTGACGAAGTTTTCGTACGTGCCGCCAACGCCCTCCGCCAGCGCTACCGTGGCATCGTTGCCGGACTGGACGATCATGCCCTTGATGAGGTCTTCCACCGGCACCTGCATCTTGGGGTCGATGAACATGCGCGAGCCAGGCATCTTCCAGGCACGCACGCTCACGGGCAACTTCTGGTCCAGCGTTATCTTCTTGGCGCGCAGCGCGTCAAACACCAGATAGCCCGTCATGAGTTTGGTGAGCGAAGCCTGCTCCACCGGCGCGTCAATGTCCTTGGCGGCCAGCACCTGGCTGGCCGTGACGTCCACCAGCATATAAGTGCGCGCGGCAATTTCAGGAGGCTGGGGCGCCTGGGCATAGGCGCCGAAAGCGGCAGGGGCCACGGCAGCAAAGACGGCCAGGGATCGCAGCGCGGACAGGATTCGTTTCATGGGCGATAAGGGGCTGGAAAGGCTCGGAAAAGAGGTAAAAGAAACAGCAGAAACTGCTGGGAGGCGACCAGGAGGGGCGGGTTGAAGCCAACCCAAAGTCAGACGCAGGCTTGAGTGGCTCAGCCTCGCGATTGCAGGTGGCGCACCACCAGATTTTTCAGAAGCGGCAATTGTCCGTGAAAGAAATGCCCCCCTGCGGGAATGACTGTGACAGGCAGTATCTGGGGCCGCGCCCAGTCCATCACAGCGGCCAGCGGCACAGTGTCGTCGTGCTCGCCGTGCACGACCAGGGTGCGCAGATGGGCATCGGGCGGCACCGGGGCAACGGCAAAACGGCTGGCTGCCGTGCCCACCAGCACCGCCTGGTCCACGCGACCCTGCGGCCAGAGGGCGGCCAGCGCATGGCTGGTGACAAATGCGCCAAACGAGAATCCCGCGAGCGCAATCCGCTGGCCAGCGGCAGCGGGCGCCACCTGCTCCACCACGGCCAGCAGGTCCTGCAGCTCGCCCTGGCCTTCGTCGTACACGCCTTCGGTGGCGCCCACGCCGCGAAAATTGAAACGCACGGCCGTCCAGCCACACTGCACAAAGGCGCGCGCCAGCGTCTGCACCACCTTGTTGTCCATGGTGCCGCCAAACAGCGGATGGGGGTGGGCAATGATGGCCACGCCACGGGGCACAGCAGCACCGTCGCCCAACGCGGCAGCGTCACGCACGGCCTCGATGGCGCCTGCGGGGCCGGACAGGGTCAGGCGTTCGGTCTGGGCATTCACGGGTTTACTACCAATTTAATAGCTATTTACGCTTGATGGATAAGCGCTAGCAGCCAAAATCATTCAAAAAAAACAACGAGACGGATGGAGGCGTATTCAGCGGCCAAGTTCCGCCGGTGTGACCAGACGCTCCACCACCTGGCCGTTCTTGAGGTGCGATTCGACGATCTCGTCGATATCGGCCGCGTCCACATAGGTGTACCAGGTGCCCTCGGGGTAGACCACCGCGACAGGGCCGCCCGCGCAGCGGTCCAGGCAGCCGGCCTTGTTCACGCGCACCTTGCCGGCCCCCGCCAGGCCTGCCGCCTTCACCTGGGCCTTGCAGCGGTCAAAACCCGCCTGGGCGTTGTGGTGGGCGCAGCTGTCCTCGCCGTTGGTGCGTTCGTTGAGGCAGAAGAAGATGTGGCGCTGGTAGTAGCCGGGCGCTGCGGCCGGTGCGGGGGTGGTGTCGCTCATGGCTGCATTTTACGAACCCACGCGTCCACGATGTCGGCGCGGCGCTGAATGCGACTCAGGAGGAGCCTTCCTTGCGCGACACCCGAAACACCACGTAGATCAGCGTGGCGTAGGGCCACAGCCACCCCAGCCACTGGCCCAGGCCGTAAAAGCGGATGAACCGGCCCTGCTCCCAGATCTGCAGCGTCTGCGCAAAGTAGGCGCTGGTGGGCGCCTGGTTGAGCAGCGCCAGGTGCCAGACCAGGGCCACCAGCAGCACGGCAGCGCAGGCACGCCGGGGCAGGGCCAGCAGGAGCAGCGCCAGCGCCAGCGCCCCCCACACGCCGACGCGCGTCGGCAAGCCCATCCATTCCCAGGCATGCACGGGGCCCCAGCTCAGGGCGGCTGACAGCGCGGTGAGCGTGACACCCACGGCCACCACCCCCAGGGCAAACAGCGCCCGCCGCCCCACATGACGGATCACGCAGTAGCCCAGCAGGCACGGGGCCAGCAGGCCCAGCGTCACACACAGCAGCTCCCCACTGGGCGACAGCGGGTCGAGCGCAGCCTCGCGCAGCGGCAGCCAGTCCAGAAACGGGGTGTCGGCCAGCACCTCGATGAGCGCCGCTTCCAGCCGCTCCAGCACCTGCCCCAGCCCGAACGGCACCGCCGCCGGGAACAGCAGCGCCAGCGGCCACAACGCCAGCAGGACGATGGCGCCGCTGGCGTCCTGCACAAACCAGCGGCCCTTGAAATCGCTCCAGCGGTCGATGGCGCCCAGGCGCTCCAGCAGCGCGGCGCTCAGCGCCCCCGCCAGGGTGCCCGCCGCGTTGAGCAGCAAGTCCAGATTGGAGGGCACACGCCGGGGCAGGTAGATCTGCAGGAACTCCATGACCAGTGACAGCAGCATGCCCACCAGCGTGGCCAGCAGCACCGCGCCCCGCCCCCAGCCCGAGCGCAGCATGGCCAGCACCAGCAGAAAACCCAGCGGGGCATACCCCACCACATTGGTGGCAATGTCAAAACCCGTCCAGTACGGCGGGGGCAGCGGCGCCAGCAGGAAGACCAGGGGGTCAATGCCCTGGGCGCGCCAGCCGTCAAACGGGAACAGGCTGGCAAAGACGATGAGCGCTGTATAGATCAGCGCAAGAGGCCAGGCGGAGGTCTTGGACACCTGCGTGCGGGCCTAGAACGGCTTGACCACTACCAGCACGACGGCGGCCACCAGCATCAGCACGGGAGCCTCGTTGAACCAGCGGAACCACACATGGCTCCTGCGGCTGGTGCCGTCGGCCAGCTTGCGCAGCACCACGCTGCAGGCGTGGTGGTAGCCGATCACCAGCAGCACCACCGCAAGCTTGGCGTGCATCCAGCCATTGCCGGGGCCCCAGCCGATGCCGTAACCCATCCACAGCCACAGGCCCAGCGCCAGCGCAGGCACGGCCAGCAGCGTGGTAAAGCGCAAAAGCTTGCGTGCCATGAGCAGCAGGCGGTCGCGCTCGGCGGCCGAGCCCGGCGCCACCATCGCCAGATTGACGAAGATGCGCGGCAGATAGAAAAGGCCAGCAAACCAGCTGGCCACGAAGACGATGTGAAAGGCTTTGACCCAGAGCATGGAGGCAGTTTAAGGGCCCGTGCGGGCCACACGAGGCCGCACCAAAAAAAAGCCCGGCAAATCCGCCGGGCCGGGAAAGCCTGTTTTGCATCGCTGCAACCCGAGGCCCCGCTCAGGGAGGGAAAGCGGGGGGCGGCAAGCCGCCCGGCGCCAATTTAGCACCGGGCATCGGGTGTTACAAGCGGCATTTCCAAGGTGAGAAGGCGTCGCAATGGTGTTTGAAACCGGCGCGCCCCATGCCAGTGCACCCGTGGATCCAGCTTCGCCGGTCCAGGGGGTGCGTCCCCCGAGGGAGCCGCGCAGCGGCTCAGGGAGATAATCTCGCGATGCACCTCCAAAGCCCCGCTCCCTTCCCCCAGAACCGCCCGCGCCGCCTGCGCCGCGATGCTTTTACCCGCAACCTGGTGCGCGAAAACGCTGTGACGCCGCACGACCTCATCTACCCAGTGTTTGTGCATGAAGGCAGCCAGCGCCGCGAGGCCGTGACCTCCATGCCCGGCGTGGACCGCCTGAGCCTGGACCTGCTGCTGCCCGTGGCCGAAGACTGCGTGAAGCTGGGCATTCCGGTGCTGGCGCTGTTCCCGGCGATCGACCCGTCGCTCAAGACGCCCGATGGCAAAGAGGCCCTGAACCCCGACGGCCTGATCCCGCGCGTGGTGCGGGCGCTGAAGAAAGAATTCCCCGGCCTGGGCGTGATGACCGACGTGGCACTGGACCCGTACACCAGCCACGGCCAGGACGGCGTGCTGGACGAGACCGGCTACATCATCAATGACGAGACGGTGGAGATCCTCACCGGCCAGGCGCTCACGCACGCCGAGGCGGGTGTGGACATCGTCGCGCCCAGCGACATGATGGACGGGCGCATCGGCGCCATCCGCGAGGCGCTGGAGGTGCAGGGCCATATCCACACCCGCATCATGGCCTACAGCGCCAAGTACGCCAGCGCCTTCTACGGCCCCTTTCGCGACGCCGTGGGCACGCGTGGCGCCCTGGGCAAGGCCGACAAGAATGTGTACCAGATGGACCCCGGCAACAGCGACGAAGCCCTGCGCGAGGTGGCCATCGACATCGCCGAAGGCGCGGACATGGTGATGGTCAAGCCCGGCATGCCGTACCTGGACATCGTGCGCCGCGTGAAGGACGAGTTCAAGGTGCCCACCTTCGCCTACCAGGTCAGCGGCGAGTACGCCATGATCAAGGCCGCTGCCGCCAATGGCTGGCTGGACCACGACGCCGTGATGATGGAAAGCCTGCTGGCCTTCAAGCGCGCCGGTGCCGATGGCGTGCTGACCTACTTTGCGCGCGACGCGGCTCGCTTGCTAACAAAATAATAGCTACTAGCGCTTTATGGACAAGCGCTAGAGGCACTTTTCATTCAAAACCGGGTTCATGCGCATCTTCCACATCCACAACGGCGGCGTGCAGGAGCTGACCGCGTTGCCCGCTCAGATGCCCGCCCAGGGTTTTGTCTGGATCGCCTGCGGGCGCCCCGCCTTCCAGGCGCGGCTGGCCGAGATCCAGGCACGCCTGCAAACCCTGGTGGGGCTGCAGCTGGTGGACCTGCACGTGTCCGACCTGCTCAACGCGCAGCTGCCCTCGCACTACGACTACACCTCGCAATATGACCTGTTGGTGTTTCGCCGCCTGGCCACCGCGCAGGGCGACACCGTCGACTCGCCCGTGGAAGGTGATAGCCCCGCCAGCCCACTCAAACGCAGCGGCCCACCGGTGCTGCGCCGCATCGACACCAGCCCGGTGGGGTTTGCGGTGTTCGACCAGCTGCTGCTGACCGTACACCCCGCAGACTGCGCAGTGCGCGACGCCTATGCGGCCCGTCTGCTGGCATCGCTACCCACCAGCAACGGCACCGAAGGCCGCAGCAGCCCCGCGCCCGGCGCCCGCGTGCCCGCCAGCCCGGCCGACCTGATGCTGCGCGTGGTGAACATGATGGTGGACCGCTATCTGGACCTGCGCCGCGAACTCACGCGCCAGCTCGACCACTGGCAAAACGAGCTGCTCAAGCCCCGGGCGCGGTATGTGAACTGGAGTTCGCTGCTGGAAGCACGGCTGGCCCTGCACAAGCTCGACGAGATCTGCGAAGACCAGCGCACCGCCGTGCAGGACTGGATCGATGCGCTGGAAACCTGGGCCTTGCCCGACACCCCGGCTGGCCTGCGCGAGCTGGACCTGCTCAAGGTGCGCAGCCGCGACGTGCTGGAGCACATCGAGCGCGTGGTGCACCACGTGCGGCGGCTGGAGCAGAGCACCGAAACCGCCGTGCAGATGCATTTCAGCGTGCAGAGCAACCGCACCAACGACATCATGCGCACGCTCACGGCGCTCACCGCCGTGTTCCTGCCGCTCAATCTGATAGCGGGCATCTTCGGCATGAACTTCGAGTTCTTGCCGCTCATCCACAAGGCCGATGGGTTCTGGTGGGCGTTGGGCTCGATGGTCTTCATCGCCCTGTCGCTGGTGATGCTGTTCTGGCGCAAGCGGTATCTGGCGAGGACGAGGTGACCATGCTCGCGAAGGCACTCAGCTGACGAAGCTCTCACAGCCAGACGTTCTTCGCACCAGAGTCCACGCAGCCGTCAACCCGCCAACGCCAGGGCCAGTGGTTGTCGTGCGCGAAAAGCCCATTTCGGCCCCAGACGGAAGGCCTCCAGCCTGCGCGAGGAAGCGGTAGCAAAAAAGAGGTCTTCGGACAAATGGAGGCGTTCAAATACCCGCCGCTGGCGCACCGAGCGGCGGCGCAGATCCCCCTCAAAGGCATTGCCGTCACCGCGCGATTGTTCGAACAATGCTGCCGCGCGCGCCAGGTTCTGCAGCGCCAGGGGTGTCAATGCCGGCACGGCACGCGGTGCGGACAAACGGGCCTGCGCGATAAACGGGTTTTGCCCCACCAGCAACCCCCATGGCCGACGGCCCTCGACAGGGTCGACACTCAAGGCTTCCAGCTTGGTCAAACCGAAGTCGCGCGCCAGCGTCAGCCGCACGGCCAGCCAGGGATCGGCTTGACGCACTTGCTCAATCGCCTCGCGCGCCACGGATTCACTCCCCTGCAGCGGAAGCACCAGTGAGCCCAACAGGCGCTGCGCGTGCGCATCGCCCTGGTTGGCAGCGACATGCAGCCACGCAATGGCCTGCTCCGACTCCACCACCGAGTTCGACGCGCGCAGTATCAAAGCCCCCAGCTTGCGCTGCGCCTCGGACTGCCCGGCCATTGCCGCTTTCTCCAGGAAGAAGCGGGCCATCTGCGGGTTGGATACCGACGAGCGGTGGTCTGCATGCGTCGCGTACAAGGCAAGCCATGCATCGTCCCGGCCCGCGTCCGCAGCGCGCAACAACAAGGCCACGCCTTTGCGCAGGTTCAGCGACGTGGCCAGCCGCGCTGGCGCCAGCGTGCCGCTGTCAATTCCGCAACGCGCACGGCCCAGCAGGCACGCAGCGTCCCGATCCCCGCGTACGACAGCCAGCTCCAGGCTGGCCTCAATCTGGTCAGGTGCCAGCCCGCGCAAGGAGTGTTTCTCGCGCTCGGCCCACAAGACCGCCGCCACGACCAGATCCGACAGGGCGTGTGTCAAGCGCGGCGCCACCATCAGCGCCACCCGCAGGCAATCGACCAGCTGGTCCAGTCCCCCTTCTTCACGCGCCTGGCGCGCAGCGATCACCGCGACCTGCACCACGTCCACTGCGGCGCTGGATTGGATCGATTCCACCATCGCCTCCAGGGCGCGGTCCGAGCGTGCACCTTCCACGGCCGCCATGACTTGGCAGGCCTCGACGTGCCCGGCTGCGGCGGCAGTCTCCAGCCACGACTGCCCCGCCGTGACGGAGCTGCGCGTCAACGCCATCCACACGCCCAGCTTGAACTGCGCCAAGGGGCTTCCCGCAGCGGCAGCCTTGTGCAATGCATCTTCCTGTTTCAGGTCCAGCAAATCCTGCAGCGGCAAACTCTCTGCAATGGCACACGCGGTTTCTGGCAGCTCACGGACGCTGGGGTGTGAGAGGTACTCGATCCCCGTGGCCACATGGCGCGGGAAGCCATCGCCCCCCACCAAATAACGTCGGCCCGCTTTGCTGCGGGCGGCGGGATCGCCCTGGCGGGCCAGGGTCAGCAATTGAATGTCTTGTCGGCGCATGCTTGGCTCTCTTCAACGTGTTGCGGGGGCGGCACACCAAAGCGGCTTTTGGCACGCAAACTGGCAAACACCCCCTGCTTTGGACAGGTTTGAAGAATAGAAACGCACGCCTGACAGCGGGATTGCGCGCACATGACATCTCTGTAATGAACCGCCTGGCCTGCCCGCGACCCATGCAAAAAAGCCCGCATCCCCTGGGGGATGCGGGCCAATCGTTTACCTTGGAGACAATTGCCCATCGCAATGGGCAAGAGGAAGACCGCCTGGGGTCTTAGAACGTGTGGCGCAGGCCGAAGTCCAGGCCCTTGGAGTTGTCACCTGCACTGGTCTTGGCACCGTTCAGTGCAAGCGCAGAACCGTTCTTGTTCTTCAGGTACGCAAAGGTGGTGTACAGGGCAGTGCGCTTGGACAGGTTGTGCACGTACCCCACGGCAAACTTGTTCGCCTGCACATTGGTGTCCTGAACGCTGACGCGGGACCACGAAGCGCGGACCAGGCCAACGCTGCCCACGGGAGCCGTCGCACCGATCATGTAGTGGCGAGCCTTCTCGTCGCGGGCCTTGGACTCATCCTGCCCAGCTTCAACCAGCAGCTTGGCCACACCGAAATCGTAAGAACCTCCGATGTTGGCATTCGTCACGTCGCCATACGCACCAAGGCTGGACACCGAGCCGTAGCTCACGCCCACATTGAGGGGGCCGTTTTCATAGCCAGCGCGCAACCCATAGCCATTGCCGTCATTGGAGCCATTGGCGGCCTCGCCACGGTAGTACTGCACCTGGCCAAAGAACCCACCCAGATTCCTGGGCGTGAAGTACGACACGGAATTGCTGGTACGCGTCTGCATGGCGTAGCCGTAGTTGCTGCCCAGCGAAGTCGTCTTCAGAAGAGCGCCGACGCCGTTGTCGCCGAATGCGTCATAGATGTTGTTGTAGGTCGCAGTGAAATCACGGCCCAGGCGAACTTCGCCCCAGAGGTCATCCATCAAGCTGATGGTCGAGCGACGGTTGAAGTTGAAGGTGTTGCCGACGCCTGTACCGTCGTCCAGGTTGTACCCGGCTTCCAGCCAGAAGCCAGCCTTCATGCCACCACCAAGATCTTCAATACCTCGGAAACCGAGGCGGTTGGAAGCCAGACCACCGCTGCCCACGCTGGTCCGGTTCGTCTCACTGCCGCGGCCCACCTGAACCGCCACGTCGGCCACGCCAAACAGCGTGACAGACGATTGTGCATAAGAGGTTGCGCTGATGGCTGCAAGCACAGCCAATGTGGCGAATTTTTTCATGGTCATCCTTGTTAAGTGGGTTCAATCGGAGTCATGTCCCACGCCTTGTTGGCAGGACATGGTGCAAGCGTAGGCATTGCACCCTCGTGCCCACAGACCGCAGAGCGCAACCACGGGGGACACGCATGCGCCCCCCCCTAGGTTTGGGACAACGCCGTTTCACAGGTGCCACATTCCCTCCGGACTGAAAGGCTGTTGGCGATCCCCGGGAGGCACACAGCGGTTTGGCGGGATGGGTACGCCAGACACGGTGTGCAATAGATAGATAGCCTGGACTTGCAAAACCGCTGCAAAAGCAGAGACCGGCTGCAAACACCACGGCCCGAAAGGTTGTCGCGAAAGCGGGTGAGGAGACACAACCGCTGATTGCGCAAGGGCTAGGGACCCTCTGCACAAATCACCGCGCCGTGTGCAGCTGCAGTCTCGGGCGGTCTGCGGCGTTGCAAATACTCGCAATAGCTGCGGCTATTGCTGCGTTTTGCGCCTTGCAGCCCATCCCGATCCGCAGCGCCCACTTGCCGCTCGATTCGTGCAGAGGATCCCTAGCGCAAACGGCGCACCCGAAGCATCCGCGAGGATCATGGTCGCGCTCCAGACCAATCCTCCCGCGAGACCGCAGACAAGCACTCACGACTGTTCGTGAATTCGCAACAGTGCATTTCGATCCAGCAAGCTTCTCAAATCCACACACACCTTCAACAATCCACCAAAGTCAATCCGCAGCTTCCCTCCATCCGTCTGCACTCCACCTTTTCTGTCCCTTGAGAAACCGCCGGGATCTCGTCACATGCGCTTGCTTTCCATTGAAGACGAACGATCAACCGCTGCTTACCTGTACAAGGGCTTGACCGAGCATGGCCATGTCGTAGACACGGCGTTCGACGGTGTGGAAGGCCTGCACCTGGCCACCTCAGGGCATTACGACCTCATACTGCTCGACGTGGGGCTGCCGGGCGCCAGCGGCTGGGATGTGCTGCAGGGCATTCGCACACAGCAACAGACACCGGTGTTTTTCATATCGGGCCGCGACGAGGTCGAAGACCGCGTCAAGGGGCTCCTGCTGGGTGCCGACGACTACATGGTCAAGCCCTTTGCATTTTCCGAACTGCTGGCACGCATCCAGGTGGTCGCGCGCCGCCGTGCACCCATGTCCGCACCAGAGGGCTTGCTGCGCGTGGGCGAGCTGGAAGTCGATACCGCGCGCCGGCGCGTCAAACGGGGCGCGCTGCGCATTGACCTCACCACCCAGGAGTTTGTTCTCCTGGACTATCTGGCCCGCCATGCCGGCCAGGTCGTATCGCGCACCCTGATCGCGCAGAACGTGTGGGACATGCACTTTGACAGCGACACCAATGTGGTTGATGTGGCGGTGCGCCGACTGCGGGCCAAGATCGACGAGCCCTTCGCGGAGAAGCTCATTCACACCGTCAGGGGCGTCGGCTATGTCCTCGAACTCCGAAACAGCGCCTAAGGCGCGGTCCGTTCTGCGTCGCTCTCTGCCCCTGAAGATCGCGCTGGCAATTTCTTTGATCACCCTGCTGTTGATCACGGCCAGCTTCTGGATGGTGATCTACCTGCTGGGCCAGGATTTCAACGACCTCCTGCCGCTGCTCGCCAGCAACGGAGGCATGGTCCATATCCCTGCAGAGGATTTGCACGCGCGGGGCCATGCCTTTGCCCTGCGCTCATGGCGTGTGTTTGCCATCACGCTGGGTGTCGGCGCGCTGGCCGCGAGCCTCTTCGCATGGTGCACCGCCAAGCTCATCCTGTCCTCGGCCCACCGCCTGGCCAACACGGCCAACCGCATCAGCGCCCAGGCCTTGCACGAACGGCTGGCACCCGAGAACAACATTGCCGAGCTGGAACCTGTGGCCCGGGCGTTCAACCACATGCTCGACCGGCTGGAGGATTCCTTCACCCGCCTGTCGGGTGTGTCGTCCGACATTGCGCACGATCTGCGCACTCCCATCCACCGTCTCCTGATGGTCGCGCAAGTCACGCTGGACCGTCCCCGCAGTGCGGACGAATACCGTGCGGTGATCGAGTCGGCCGTTCCAACGTATGAGCGCATGGGGCGGATGATCGAGAACATCCTCTTCCTCGCGCGCGCCGAGAGCCAGCAAAGCGCCGTTCATGCCACCTTCATCCCGCTGGAGCAACGGCTGGGGGCCATCGCAGCCTTCTTCGAACTGCTCGCCCAGGAGCGGGGTTTGGAGCTGGCGCTCCAGGTAGACCAGAGCGCCCACGTCTGGGCTGATGACACCCTGCTCACCCGCGCCACCGGCAACCTGCTGACCAATGCCATTCGCCACGCCCGCCCAGGCAGCACGGTTGTGCTCTCAGGATCGGTGGCATCAAATGGCGGCTGCCATATTTCGGTCTCTAACGAGGGCGAACCCATCGCCCTCAAGCACCAGGCCAGGATTTTTGAACGCGCATACCGGGTTGAAAGTCCGAGCAACGAACAAGCGCCCGGCGTTGGCCTGGGGCTGGCCATCGTAAAAAGCACCATGGAATTGCATGGAGGCTTGGTCTACTTGCGCAGCGCCCCAGGCCATCCGACGGTGTTCACCCTGTGGTTCCCGCCACCACCGCCGCGTGCACCGGAGGCTGGGCCATCACGCGGGCGCATCAGCCGGTAGCACGGGGTGCGATCGGGCTGGGACCTTGGGTCGCAAGATCAGCGCGGCGCCTGGACGCCGAACAACCCCGCCCCGTTGTCCCACGCCACCTTGCGCGCCACATCGGTAGGCAATCGACCCAGCCACTGGCGGTAGCCCTGCATCAGGCTTTCGTAGTGCTGCCAGCGCTGGTTGACCCAGGTGTCCGAGCCGATCACGAAGCGCGTGGGGTACTTGAGCAGCAGCGCACGCCAGGCGGGGCACAGCTGGTTGTCGTCGCAGACCAGGCCCGGGCGGTACGAGAGTTCGCCCACCAGGCCGGGGTAGCGCGCCATCAGCGCATCCACCCGCTCCACGGGCGTACCGCCGATGCCGGTGTGGGCCCAGATCAGGCGGAGCTTCTGGCCCTTGGTGGGCGTGTGGGCCATCAGCAGGTCGATGGCCACATCGTCCACATGGGCCAGCACCACCAGGTCGCGCTCTTCGGCCAGGACCATCAGCTTCTGGGCCACGGGGCCGTTGGCGTTGGCGCTGTCGTACAGGTGGAACTCGCCAATGCCCCGGTACGGCCCGGCCGCCGTGCCGCGCGCCAGTTCGGTCTGCACCATGGTGTAGATGCTCTCGTCGGCAAACCAGCCGGTGTAGTCCGCCCGGTTGCGATACAGCCGCACAAAGGGCACGACGGTGACACCCGCCTCGCGCGTCTGCGGCAGGCCCGCCAGCGTGAGCGAACCCGCGTTGGGCCGCGAATTGGCAACGATGGCGCGCACGCCGCTGGCCTTCATGCGCGCGAGCACATCAGCGGGCGGGTGGGGGCCGGTTTTGCCGTCCCACGCTTCCTCGTTGTAGTGCAGGTGCGCATCGAACAGGGGGCCGGTGTAGTCGGCCGCGTGGGCCTGAAATCCAAATGCTATTAAAACAATAGCTGCTATCGATTTACAGGCAAGCGGTAGCGGCCAAATTTGCCTCAAAACCTGGATATACGTCGAACTCGCCATGGCGGTCTCCAAACATTGAGCAGTTCATCGCTGCGCCCTGGCGCCTGCAATGGGCGCGCCCCCGCCAGAGACGCCAAGCAAGGGCCGCCCCGCAGCGAGGGCGTCGTCCCCCCTGGGGGAAGGCGCGCAGCGACTCAGGGGGGATTCCAATTCATGCGAGGTGCTTGTCGAAGAACGCCAGGGTGCGGTCGCGTGCCGTCATGGCCGCAGGCTCGTCGTAGCTGCCGCGCTGGTCGCAGTTGAAGCCATGGTCGGCGGCGTAGATGTGCACCTCGGCTCCCGGCTGCGCGCGGGCAAAGGCCTGCACGCTGTCCACGGGGATCCAGTGATCGCGCTCGCCAAAGTGAGCCAGCACAGGCACGCGCGGCTGACGCGCGGCTTCGTCGGGGCTGGTCATGCCACCACCGTAATAGGGCACGGCGGCCGACAGGCCGGTGAGCGTACAGGCCGCGCGCCAAGTGAGAAGCCCACCCCAGCAAAAGCCCACGATGCCCACCTTGCGGCCGCTTTGCGCGGCGGCGTAGTCGATGGCGGCCTGGATGTCGGGCATCACGCCAGGTGCGGGCAGCGCCTCCACCGCCGCTTTCAGGCCCATGCCAGCCTGCATGTCGTCGCCGGTGTAGCCCAGGTCCACGCCGGGTTTCACGCGGTGGAAGGTCGAAGGCGCCACCGCCAGGTAGCCACGCGCCGCAAAGCGGTCGGCCACGGCGCGAATGTGGGAGTTCACGCCAAAAATTTCCTGCAGCACCACCACGGCGCCACGCGGTGCGGCATCGGGCTGGGCCACCCAGGCCGGAAATACAAAACCGTCACCCGAAGTCAGATCGACAAACTGTCCCATGCTGCAATCTCCTTGATAAAAATGCGCCGGAGTGGAGGTGTGCCTGCTGCAAACCGCTGCCCGCAGCACCCAGAACCTGTTCCAATGCGCCATTCTTGCAGGAGACCCTGATTTCATGGACAAGATCGTCTTAATCACCGGCGCCAGCCGAGGCATTGGCGCCGCCACCGCCCAACTGGCCGCGCGCCAGGGCTGGGCGGTGGCGGTGAACTACCAAGGCAACCAGGCCGCCGCCGATGCAGTGGTGCAGCAGATCCGCGCCGCAGGCGGCACCGCGCTGGCCGTGCAGGCCGATGTCGCCGACGAGGCCCAGGTGCTGGCCATGTTTGCCACCGTGGATACACAACTCGGGCGCATCACCGCCCTGGTGAACAACGCGGGCGTGGTGGACACCACCCAGCGGGTGGACGAAATGAGCGTGGCGCGCCTGCGCCGCATGTTCGATATCAACGTGATCGGCAGCTTTGTCTGCGCCCGCGAGGCTGTGCGCCGCATGAGCACGCGCCATGGCGGCGCTGGCGGGGCCATCGTCAACGTCTCCAGCGCCGCGTCACGCCTGGGTTCGGCCCACCAGTATGTGGACTACGCGGCGGCCAAGGGCGCCATCGACACCTTCACCATGGGCTTGGCGCGCGAGGTGGCCGCCGAAGGCATCCGCGTGAACGCCGTGCGCCCGGGCCTGATCGAGACCGACATCCACGCCAGCGGCGGCCTGCCCGACCGCGTGCGCGACCTGGCCCACCAGGTGCCCATGCAACGCGGCGGCACGGCCGAAGAAGTGGCCGAGGCCATCGTATGGCTGATGTCGGATGCGTCGCCCTACACCACCATGTCATTGCTTGAAGTCTCTGGAGGACGCTGATGGACCTGAAACCTCTTATCACCCTGCTGGCCATCGTGAACCCGCTGGCCATCGTGCCGTTTTTCATCCACTACACGCAGGGCTTTTCGTACCCGCAGCGGCGACGCACCATACAGGTGGCCAGCTTCAGCGTGTTCTGCGTGATTGCAGCCTGTGCGCTGCTGGGCCTGCAGATCCTCGACTTCTTCAACATCTCGCTGCAGAGCTTCCAGGTGGGCGGCGGCATGCTGCTGCTCATCAGCGCGATGAACATGCTCAACGCCCAGCCCGCCGAGGCAAAGCCCAGCACCAACGAATACGAAGAAGGCGCCGAAAAGGCCGCCGCCGGCAGCAGCATTGCCGTGGTGCCGCTCACCATTCCGCTGCTCACCGGCCCGGCCAGCATGTCCACCGTGGTGATTTATGCCGACCGCGCCCAGACCTTCTGGCAGCACGCCGCGCTGGTGGGCTACGGCGTGGTCATCGCGCTGGCCACGGCCGTCTGCTTTGCGCTGGCCGACCCCATTGCGCGCGTGCTGGGCAAAACCGGCATCAATGTGATGACCCGCCTGATGGGCCTCATTCTGGCTGCGCTGGCCGTGGAAGTGATGGCCGACGGGCTGGGCAAGCTGTTCCCCATCCTCGTCGCACGCTGACCCTCCATGTCCGCCCGCCTGCTGCTGCTCGAAGACGATCCCGCCATCGCCCGCACCGTGGCCTATGCGCTGGAGCGCGATGGCCTGACCGTCACGCACAGCCTGCTGGTGCACGACGCGCGCCAGCAGCTGCAGAGCGCACGGTTTGACCTGCTGGTGCTGGACGTGGGCCTGCCCGACGGCAGCGGGCTGGACCTGCTGCGCGACGTGCGCAACGCGGCGTCCACGGCCGTCCTGCCCGTGCTGATGCTCAGCGCCCACGGCGAAGAAATCGACCGCGTGCTGGGCCTGGAGCTGGGCGCCGATGACTACCTGACCAAGCCCTTCAGCCCGCGCGAGTTGGCGGCACGCGTGAAGGCGCTGCTGCGCCGCGCGGGCAACGGGAACGGCAACGGCCACCCGGCAATGCCCGCCGCCACGGCCGCCGCGCTGTTCCACGACGACGAGACGGGCCAGCGCATCAGCCTGCGCGGCCAGGCCCTGCCGCTGACCCGGCGCGAATACCGCCTGCTGTCCCACCTGTTGCGAGGCGCAGGCCGCATTCATTCGCGCGACGCGCTGCTGGCCGCTGCCTGGGGCGACGACAGCGAGAGCACCGACCGCACGGTGGACACCCATATCAAGACCCTGCGCGCCAAGCTGCGCGAGGTGGACCCGGGGCGCGAGTACATCAGCACACACCGGGGCATGGGGTACTGTGTTGACATCTGAAGCAAAATTGCCGCCAGTGCTTATCCATCAAGAGCTGACAGCTATCATTTTTAAATGAAATTCCTGCGCCGCTGCTTGAAAGGACTGGGCTGGCTGATGCTGGCCCTGGGGGGATTTGCCGCTGTGGGCTTGGCCGCACTGATCGCTGCAAACTGGAACGATGACGCCTTGAGTGAGGCGGCCCAACAGGCGGCGCACTACACTCCGCCCACCGAGCAGTCCCTGCAGGGCAACGGCTATCTGATCCTCATGGGGCTGGACGCACCTGTCGGGAGCGATGCCGTCGAAGACGCCATGGCACTGGGCCGCCAGCGTCTGGAGCGCGAGATCGAGCGCAGGCGTTGGGTGGAGGTCCACGGCGACCAACAGGACGGGATGCCGCCCGCCATCGCTGCAGAGAGCGCCAGCGAGGATGTGCTGCCAACTTGGCTGCGCTGCCCGATCGGCGAACCGGATTGTTTTGCCTGGTTCGCGAAGCGTGGCGATGAAGTGCTGGCCTTAAGGAAGACCCACCACGCTCTGTTGCAACGGGTGACGGCAGCGGCCATTGCACCGCAGTTCAGCAACCCCGCCCCTTTTTTCCTGCTGGCTGAATTCCCTCCGTATGCGCGATTGGTGCGTGCCCATGAACTCTGGCTGGCCCAGGCATCGCTGGAATGGATGCGTGGGCAACCACGGCAGGCCATGGACATCGTCCGCCAAGCCGTTCAGGTGCGCAGTCGCCTGGCAAGCAGTTCCAACAGCCTGATTGCTTCCATGATCGCGCTGGCCATGCAGCACCGTGAACTGCGATGGTTCAGCGATGCGATCACACACGGGAAGCTGCAGACACCTCCATCCGTACTCAAGGAGGTCGAACTTCTGCTCGCCACCCCGCCGAGCTCTTTGCACCAGGCTCTGCAAGGCGAAATGCATTTCGTCGCCAGCGTCCTTTACTCCCTCAAAGACCCGGGCTTGTTCACTGGGCCCTGGGGTGAGCCCTCCGCATGGTTCCAGCGCCCTTTGAACAGGGCGAGCAATTGGGCCTTTCTGCCCAAGCAAACGCTCAATCTGTCTATCGGCTACCTGCAACAGATTCAAGCCATCAGCAGCCTGCCAGCGCACCACGTGGAGGCTGCGTTCTCCAATGCCATGCACCAGTGGGACGAAGACAAGGCATGTTCACCCTGGAAGCATTTGCGCAACGCTGCAGGCCTGTGCATGGCAGCAACCGGAATGCCCAGCTATCTAGGCTACATGCAGCGGATTGCAGACATGGACGGCTATCGCCGTCTTGTGCTCTTGAAACGCCGCGCAGCTGCACAGCAGATCTCCTTGGCGGACATGCCCGCCTGGCTGGCGCAGTCGCCGCAGGAACTGCGCAACCCCTACACCCTGCAGCCGATGCAATGGGACGCGGCTGACAGCAGCCTGGTCTTTGAAGGCCGCGAAAAGCAGACCCAGAACCCAGGCCGGTCCCCGACCTACCGCGTTCGCCTGCGCGACTGAGTGCATAGCCGAATTGCCTGATTCGCGACATGCCTCAAACCAACCCCATACGCCCTGAACCTGTCGAAAGGCTGTTTGCGAGCAGCGCTTTGGCTTCGACTGGATCAGCCCGAACGGAGGGAGAGACAGCGGGGGAGACATCTGCGACAGGTCACTAATCAAGTCAAATTGGGCTCTTCTAGCGAATGCTAGTGATGCACTCGATAAATGTCGTACGTCGAAATCGCCGTCTACAGACGTGCGGCGAGTTCCATCACTACCACTCGCTAGAAGAGCCTCAAATTCGCCTCCAGAGCTTATCCAACATGCGCTGACAGCTATCGTTGTTGATAAATACCCAATGACCTATACGCCTCGGCATTTGCCTGCTCTTCGCCTTCTTCCTCATCAACGGCATCGCCGCGTTTTTTGTGCTTCGCGTGTTCATGGCCGAGATCAAGCCCAGCGTGCGCGAGGTGATGGAGGACATGATGGTGGACACGGCCAACATCCTGGCCGAGCTGGCCGGCGACGACCTGGCGGCCGTGCTGCTCGCACTGGGGCCTCTGCTCCGCAAGCCCTCAGAAACGATGGCGAATCGACAGTGCCAGGCTATTGACGTCTTTTCCGGGCGCTGCCGCAACGCCACCCAGAAATCCGTTGCCGCCCAACATGTCTTGCGACGTGTTTTTGTTGTTCAGGTGTGTGAGTACGGCATTCAGGTCGGTGCGCTTGGACAGTGCATAGGTGTAAGCCACCCCATACGACGCGCGATCCGCATTGAACGGGCGTTTGTCGTTCATGTTGTTGTAGGCCACGGTCACGGCGTGCACGCCGCTGGTGATGCGGTAGCCAACCTGGAACAGGCGTGCGTCTTGCCGGAAACCCTGAATGAAGGCGTTTTGCACCAGACCGGCCACTGGTGCCGTGGCAGGGTTGGCAGACAGGACTGCGGAAATGCCGGACAGGTTGGTGGGATGGTCGTCCTTGATGACGCTGAATTGGCCCGACAGGGTGCCCGGCCCGACATCCAGCGTCGCGCCGAGGACAGCGGTCGTCAGCGACTTTTCACCCAGTTCGTTGTTGCGTGTGTTGTAACCGCCGCCGAACGAATAGCCGTTGCCGTTGTACATGGCCATGGCACCCCACAGCCGCCCCGCGCTCGACCGACCTGCGACTTCCCCGGCTGCGTACATCGCGGTGGCGGTGAATCCGTTCCATTGCAGACCGTACTGGAGTGAGTTGCTCACGCGGATATCGAACGAAGCCGGAATCGCCACCAACTGTCCCAGTGACAGGCTGGACTCGGTCTTCATCGCGTCAAAGTTGGCGTTGGCCAAGTAGCCCGGTGTGTACTGTCGCCCGAATGTGAAGGCACCGAACGGGGTGATCAGGCCGGTGAATACTTGCCGATCAAAGAAGTTGTTGCCCAAGTTGACGCCCACGGAATTACCGATCTGGGCGGCCACTGCGGACACAGCAGGCTGAAGCGCAGCGGGCAGGCCCAACAATCCAGCGTTGCTGAGTCGGTCCGGCAGCCGCCCTTGGGAAATGGGGCGGTTGCCCAGTGCGCCGGTGTCAGCTTCGAGCCGCGATTCGAGCGTGAAGACGGCGCGGTATCCACCTCCCAGGTCTTCATTTCCCTTGAATCCGAGGCGCGAACCTTGCATGTTCCCACTGGTAAGGCTGGTCTTAGAGCCGCCGGGTGCTCCGGTGACATGGTGGATGCCAACGTCGACGATGCCGTACATCGTCACACTGCTCCCGTCAGCCGCGCTTTGCGCCATGCCAAACGACGAAAAGCACCCAAGCACGGCCGCTGATAGGGTACGCATTTTGTTCATAACTTGTCTCCTGTTGCTGCATGAAATTGGCAGAAGCCCGCGCCACACCGTGGGCAGCTCCGGGTTCAGCCTAGGTGACATGTCTCAAGCGGTAACAGCGGGTAGCACGGGATCGCTGGAGCAGCCCGGTCGCAACGATCTGTTTTCGAGCGAAAACGTTGCGCGTTTGCAACTTTTGTGGGCCGCGCAACAGGCTTTGCGTCCCCACGGTGCATCCCGTGCCAGATGGCAAGGACTGGGTCGCAGCATCACGCACAGGGAGCCCGCATCGCGCTTCCTGGCCAAATTCACCTTGCGATTCAACCGCCTGTACGATCTGACCAGCATGTCCGCCAGGCGTGCTACGCACTGCCCGTCCCCCACATCGTCTTGCTCCATACCGATACTCAGCGCTTCTGAGACGCTTTGCCGGTCAAGATTTTTTAAGAGAACTGCCCCATGCGCCTGGGCATCCGCCTGCTGTTCGCCTTCTTCCTGATCAACGGCATCGCCGCGTTTTTTGTGCTGCGCGTGTTCATGGCCGAGATCAAGCCCAGCGTGCGCGAGGTGATGGAGGACATGATGGTGGACACGGCCAACATCCTGGCCGAGCTGGCCAGCGAAGACCTGGCCGCCGGGCGGTTGGCGGCGGGGGCTGACAACAGCAGCACCAGCCCGTTTGCGCAGCATGTGCGACGCTATGCCACGCGGCCCATCGATGCGGCGATCTGGGGCTTCTCCAAGCAGTCACTGGACTACCGCATCTATGTGACCGACACCACGGGGCGTGTGTTGTTCGACTCGGAGAACCGCGCCATCGGCGCCGACTACTCGCAGTGGCGCGACGTGGCCCGCACGCTGCGGGGCGAGTACGGCGCACGCTCCACGCGCGATGTGGAAGACGACGACACCAGCGGCGTGATGCATGTGGCGGCGCCCATCTACGTGAAAGAACAGATTGCAGGCGTGCTGACGGTGGCCAAACCCACCCGCACCGTGCAGCGCTTCATCGACCGCGCCGAGCGCAAGGTGTTCATGGGCGGCCTTTTGCTACTGGCGCTCTCGGCCGCCGTCGGCGTGGCCGTGACGCTGTGGATGGTATGGAACGTGCGCCGTCTGCGCGACTACGCCTTGAGCGTGCAGGGCCCGGCCGATGGCGAGCGCCATGACCCCGGCGCCCCGCCCACCACGGCCCTGGCCGTGCCCGAGGTACCGGGCGAGCTGGGCGACCTGGCCCGCGCCATGGACCGCATGCGTGCCCGGCTGGAGGGGCGCGATTACATCGAGGGCTACGTGCGCGCGCTGACGCACGAACTCAAAAGCCCTGTGGCGGCCATCCGGGGCGCGGGCGAGCTGCTGCAGGACGAGCTGCCCGCCGCCGACCGTGCCGAATTTGCGACCCAGGTGGTGCAGCAAAGCGAACGCCTGCAGCGCATCATCGACCGACTGCTGGAGCTGTCCAAACTGGAGCAGCGCCACCACGCCGAGGGCCGCGCGCCTGTGGCCCTGCAGGCCTGCGCCGAGGCCGCCATCGGCCAGACACGCGCCCGTGCTGCGCAACGCGGCATCATGCTGGCCCTGTCCGGTACGGGCAGCAACGGCCCCTGGGAGGCCGAGCTCGTGACCATGGCACTGACCAATCTGCTGGACAACGCCATCGACTTTGCGCCAGCAGGCAGCACGGTGCAGGTGGAGCTGGACGGCGCCACCGTGGCCGTGCGGGACAGCGGCCCCGGCGTGCCCGACTACGCCCTGCCCCGCCTGGGCGAACGCTTCTTCACCACCGCGCGGCCAGGCGGCGAGCGCAGTGGATCGGGCCTGGGGCTGGCCATCGTCAAGCGCGTGATGGCGCTGCACGGGGGGCAGATGGTGGTGCGCAATACCGGGCCTGGGTTGCAAGTGGCGCTGGAGTTTCCCGCCAGTTAATGCGAGCGGCGCAGGTGTAGAGCGAGCCCCATCACCAGCAAGGCCAGTGCAACCCCATCCACCCGCACGACCGTCACCAGCGGGGCGCTGAGCGCGCTGCCCCGCTGCAGCCACGACAGCAGCAGAAACGACACCACGCTCACCAGCCCCGCCACCAGGCCCAGCCGATGCAGATCGGGGCGCAGGGCTGCATAGCCCATGAAGGCGGCCAGCAGCCCGAAAAGCACGGCCCGGTGCCGCAACAGCAGCTCCACGCCTGCATCCTGCACCGGGGTGCCGTACAGCTGCGCCAGCTTGCCCGCCCCGAGCACGCCCACCAGCGGCAGGGCATGGACCACTGCCACCAAGACCAGAATCACCGGAACCCCATAGCGCATGCCGCCCCCCTAAACGTGTTTCTTTTAGCCATGTGCCGTTTGTAGGTGCAAGGAGTTCGGCCGTCGATGACCTGACAGGTCATGCCGACACAACGCCCGACTTCACACTGGCCTCACAAACTTCATAGCGCCCTCACACCGGGCCACAACACTGCCTCCACAACATCATTTGTGGAGGATCTCTTGCTCAAACACCCCTTGTTCACCAAACTGGCCGCGCTGGCCGCCATCACCGTGCTGCTGCTCTTTGGCCTCGGCATGATCGAAGACGTGGTGCGCGACCGGTTGCGCTACCGCAGCATCACCGCCCAGAGCGTGGCCGAAAGCCTGGCCGGACCGCAGACGCTGATGGGCCCGATGATCCACAGCGCCTGTGTGGAGAGCTGGGAGGTAGAGACCGGCAAGGGCGATGAGCGCCGCATGGTGGAGCAGCGCCGCGAGTTCCTGCTGACCGCCATGCCCGAGCAGCTCAAGCTCAGCACCGGCGCCGCGATGGAAGAACGTGCGCGCGGCCTGCACAAGGTGAACACCTTCAACCTCAAGGCCCACGTGACGGCCCAGTGGGGTTCGCTGGCGAGCCTGGTGCCGCAAAGCAGCATGAAAAACTCGCGCATGCACTGCGGTGCACCCATCGTCATGATGGCCGTGGGCGACGCGCGTGGCATCCGCACCGCGCAGTTCACCCTGGATTCGCAGACCCTGGCCCTCAAGCCCGGCACCTTCCACCCCACCTACAGCCGGGGCCTGCATGCGGCACTGCCAGAATCGGTGCGCGGCAAGGCCGACGGACTGACCGCCACGCTGGACCTGGAACTGGTGGGCACCGAACGCCTGGCCTTCGTGCCGCTGGGTGGCAACACCGAGGTGCAGATGACCAGCAGCTGGCCCCACCCGTCGTTTGGGGGCCGCTTTCTGCCGTCGGAGCGCGAGGTCAAGAAGACCGGTTTCGCGGCACAGTGGCGCCTGTCGTCTCTGGCCACCACGGCGCAGGCCGACATTGCCAACGGCAAACGCATCTGCCTGGGCGGCACAGACGACGGCAGCCACAGCGACTACGTGCCCGGTGGCACCACCCCCGGCGACTGCGCCGACAGCTTCAGCGTGGCTTTCATCGACCCGGTGAACCCCTATTCCCTGTCGGACCGCGCCACCAAATATGGCGTGCTGTTCATTGCCCTCACCTTCGTGGCCGTGGGCCTGTTCGAGCTGATGAAGAAGCTGCGCGTGCACCCGGTGCAGTACCTGTTGGTGGGCAGCGCGCTGTGCAGCTTCTTCCTGCTGCTGGTGAGCCTGTCGGAGCACCTGCCGTTTGGCATCTCGTACGCCGTGGCCGCCAGCGCCTGTGTGCTGCTGCTCGCCTACTACGCCAGCCACATGCTGGGTGGCCTGGCACGGGGCATCCCGCTGGGCGGGGGCATCGCGGTGCTGTATGGCCTGCTGTACGTGCTGCTGCAGCTGGAGCAGACGGCCCTGGTGGTGGGTGCCATTGCGCTGTTCCTGGTACTGACCGCTGTGATGGTGCTGACGCGCAAGGTGAACTGGTACGGCCTGTCGCAGGGCAACACGCCGCCCCGCCGCCCGATGGCGCCACCGGAGGTGCGCCCTCCCGCCCCACCGGCTGCGCGCCCCGCCACGCCCCCTACACCGCCGGTGAGCGCTGTATGACAACGCGCACCACGCCCCTGTCCTGGGCACAGCACCTGACCGGCCCGGCCGCAGGCGCTGCCGCGCCCCCACCCACCCTGACGCTGGCCGAGGCGCAGCGCGTGCAGCGCCACCGCGACCAGCTGATGGCGGCCCTGCGGGCGCAAGACCGGGTGGCGCTGGTCTGCGCCAAGCAGCACGTCCTGGAGGCTGCGTTCTGCCCGCGCAACGATGCCAACCCCGTGGGTGCGCAGGATTCGCCCGCCGTGCGCCGGGCCCTGCGGGATCTTTCATGGCGCATGGCTGCGCTGATACTGCCCCGCACCGCAGGGCACTGAAGCAGCGTCGAAATATTGAAAGAATATGGCCCTAGCGCTTTACTGACAAGCGCTAGCAGCTATCAAAATTAAAGCAAATTCGCTGCACTTACACCACCACGGTGCGGTTGCGGCCTTCGCGCTTGGCTGCGTAGAGCGCTGAATCCAGCGCGCGAAGGGTGATGTCGAGAGGGCGCAGGGGATCGAAGTTGGACAGCCCCATGCTCACGGTCAGCGCCAAGGGCGGCATCACCCCCGGCACCGGGTGGGTGGTCAGCGCGTCATGCACACGCTGCGCCACCGCCTGGGCCTGCTCCACCCGGGTAGCAGGCAACAGGGCCAGAAACTCCTCGCCGCCCCAGCGGCTCACCATGTCGGCCGCGCGGAACACATCGCGGCAGAGCGTGGCAAAAAGCTGCAGGGCCTGGTCGCCCACATGGTGGCCATGCACGTCGTTGACGCGCTTGAAGTGGTCGATGTCCATCATCAGCAGGCAGGCGGGTTCGCCGTCGCGCCGCAAAAGGGCCTGCTCCTGCAAAAGGCGCGCGGTGAACGAGCGCCGGTTGGCCAGGCCGGTCAACACATCGGTATGGGCCAGCACGGCCATCTGGCGGCGCGCTTCTTCCAGCTCCACCAGCATCTGGCCCTGGCGGTCGTTGGCGCGCTTGAGCTCCAGCAGGCGGATCACCTGGCGCGCCAGCGCACACAACATGTCCTGGGCCTTTTGGGACAGATGGCGCGGCCGGTGGTCCAGCACGCAGAGCGTGCCCAGGGCATAACCATCGGGCGTGACCAGCGGCGCCCCGGCATAGAAGCGGAGCGGATTTTCTTGGGTCACGATGCTGAAGTGCGCAAAACGCGCATCCTTCGCCAGGTCGGGCACGATGAAAACGCCGGGCTGCCGCACGGCGTAGCGGCACACGGACTGGTCCAGCGGGGTTTCCCGCAGCGGGAGCCCCACTGAGGCCTTGAACCACTGGCGGTGGCTGTCGAGCAGGCTGATCAGGGCGACTGGGGCTTCACACACATGGGCCGCAATCCCTGCCAGGTCGTCGTAGGCGGGCTCCATCGGCGTGTCGAGAATGCCATAGCGCTGCAGGGCTTGGAGACTTGCGGCCTCGTCGTACAGAGCCACTGGGGAAGAGGTTTCGGCCATGAAACACAGCGGTCATGCCGCCCACTTGCCTAGAGACTTGGCAGCATGCCACACCGGCGCGGCCTGCGCACGGGGGTAAGAGCCTGTTGACGCTCTCAGGCCATTGCCGCTGGCTCGGTGGCGGCAACACCGGCCGAGGTGTCGGAGCAGGTCGATCCACCACAACCCTGGATCAGTTCGCCCGGCAACGCGTGCGGCGCGTGCACCACGCCCGAGACCGGGTCAAAGCCCACACGGCGCAAGTGCAGGGCCAGCGCAGCGTCCATGCTCTGGGCGTGCTGCGGAAACCACAGCGCCAGTTCGCTGGCCATCACACGCAGCACTTGCAGGTCGCCTTGCTGGGCCCTCACCACCCCTTCGCGCATGACCTGCAGCACCACCCGGTGCTGCATGCTGTGGCAGTTGCCCGAGGCAAAACGGGTGGACTCCATCCAGGCGTCCTCCTGCGCAAAATGGTGATCGGTGTGCTCCACGAGCGCATGCCAGGTCGAGAGCAGCTGCGCATCGTCGGCCCGGTCCACGGCGGCCAGCAGGTCCACGAATTCGCGGTGGGTGTCGTCCATCAGGGGCAGGTCCAGGGCCAGCGCGTCCGACCATTCGAGTTGTGCCATGGGAATCCCTTTGCAGCGAGACAAAAACAGGGAACGAGCTTAGGCCGCCAGCCACCAGGGCGTGTTGATGCAGGTCAGTTCGGCATCAACCGCTCAGCACCATCCGGACCCCACAACAAAAAATGCCCCGCACGGGGCGGGGCATTGTGAAGACTGCCAGCGGCTGGGAGTACCGGCCACTGAGAGGTCCCCAGCGGATCAGCTCTTGCCGTACATGCGCTTCATGTCGTCTACACACTTGGACTTGGCATCACCCGACAGCGCATCGCAGCGCTCCTTGGCGGCCTTGTAGTTGGCGTCGTTCTTTTCAGCGTTGGCATCCTTGCGGGCCTCTGCCACGGCGGCGCCCTTTTCGGCGGCGTTGTCAGCAGGCTTGGCCTGCGCTGCGGCAACCTTGGCATCTTCCTTGGCCTTCACCTGGGCAGCCTTGGCGTCCTTTTCACAGACATCCTTTTCATTGCCCTTCAGGTCATCGCATTTTTCCTTGGCGACAGAGTAGGCAGCGTCAGCGCGGGCTTCTGCCACCTTCTGGGTGGCCTTGGGGCTCGGCTTGTACTGGGCTTCCAGTTCTGCCTTGGCCACATCTTCCTTGCCCTTGGCTTCCTTCACACAGACGTCCTTGGCGTTCGCCTTCAGGGCATCACACTTTTGTTTGTCGGCCTTGTAGTCGGCCGAGATGCGCTCCTTGGCGGCCTTGTGCTCGGGTTCGGTCATGGCGAAGGCAGAGGTTGCCAGCAGGCCGGCAGCCACGGATGCGATCAGAGTACGTGCGAATTTCATGGGTTTCTCCTCGGGATTGGGTGATTCAGGGGTGTCCAGCTGTCTGCACCAGGGTGCGGGAGCCGTCGTTTCCCGTGTTGCTGCAGGGCAGGGGCCGGGCCCCTGCGCCGGGCAACCGGTCAGTCGTTGAAGCGGAAGTCCGGGTGGCGTTCTTGCCATTCCTTGAGCTGCTTTTCGGCTGCGTCGCGGGCAATGCCCTGGCGCTCCTGCAGCTTGCCCAGGAACTGTTCACGCTTGCCATCAATGACGTCAAAGTCATCGTTCGTGAGCTTGCCCCACTGTTCAATCATCTTGCCTTTGAACTGCTTCCAGTTGCCCTTGAGGGTGTCTTCGTTCATGGTCTTCTTCCTTGCGGTTGTTTCGCTGCGGCCATGCCACCGATATGGCGGTAAACGGTGCCGGTCAGCGATGAGCCCACTGTAGAAACCCCGCGGCGCGCCACACGTAGGCTGTCAGAGGCAGAGAACGTCGGCCTGTGGACTACACCGATGCCAGACAAGCCGCTCTGGATCGCCGCTCAGAAAACCATGGGTGAATACGCAATAGTCGAAACCAGCCTCATTGGGTAAAAAGTTGCATTTGGTGACTTTTGTAGTCATTCATAACGATTTAGCCCGAGTGCCTCCCAGTTGCAAATCCATACACTTGATTCACCGGCCTTGGCACCCAGGGCAGAGCTACCAACGCAGACGGCCCGTACACGCGATGCGTTGGAAGGCTCTACGCAGGGTGTTGCTCGCGTGACAAACAACTAGCAGAACCACCATGACATTGTTGAAAGAGGAGCCTTGCGCAGCAGCGCCTGCCGAGGTTGCAGAGGGAATCGACACCACAAAGCCGGCTCCGCGCCCGGCCCCGTTGCCCAAGGAGGCCACGCTCGCCGCCCTGATGGCCAGCGTGGCGTTGGCGGCCTGTGGTGGTGGTGATGCGGCTGATGAAACCGTGAGCCCACCCACGACGCCAACACCGGGCTCTGCGCCCCCCCCTGGCCCGGCACCTGCGCCTGGCCCGGCCCCCGCACCGGGTCCCGCCACGCCGCCCGCCCCAGGGCCTGCGCCAGCACCCGGCCCCACACCCGCTCCAGGGCCTGCGACGCCGCCGCCCCCACCGCCAGCCCCGGGAGCTGGAAGCTACACCTACACACGGGCCGACACCGACCAGGAAGCGGCGCGGTTTCTCCTGCAAGCGCAGTTCTCGGCATCCACCGGCGAAATCGCCACCCTGCGCGCCAGCACCTACGACAGCTGGATCAACAACCAGTTCAGCCTGCCCGTCGGCACCAAGGGGTGGGACTGGCTGAACCAGCGCGGGTACAACACGGTGGACAACGCCACGTCGTACTACGACAACACCTACCCGGGCGACTACATGATCTGGCAACAGCTCATGACATCCAGCGACGGCTTGCGCAAACGCGTGGCACTCGCGTTGTCCGAGATCTGCGTGGTATCGCTCTCGGGCCTGGACTTCAGCTGGCGCAGCCATGCCATCGCCCACTACTGGGACCAGCTGGTTGCCAATGCCTTCGGCAACTTCCGCAAGCTGTTGGAGGACGTGACCCTCAATCCAGCGATGGGCTACTACCTCAACACGCGCGGCAACCAGAAGGAAAACCCCTCCACCGGCCGCCAGCCCGATGAGAACTATGCCCGTGAGATCCTGCAGCTGATGTCCATCGGGCTCGTGGAGCTGAACCAGGATGGCACGGCCAAGCGCAATGGCTCGGGCCAGGTGGTCGATAGCTATACGCAGAGCGACATCACCAACCTGGCACGCGTGTTCACAGGCTACGACTACGACCAGTCGCAAAATGCCCCGACCACTGTGCCTGGCACCACGCGCACCGTGCCCAGCACCCATTTCACGCGGCTGCCCATGGCACTCAACGAGTCGCGGCACTCCACGCTGGCCGCCACCTTCCTGGGCACCACGGTTGCCGCTGGCACACCCGGTGCGGCGGCGCTCACAACGGCGCTGGACACCATCTTCAACCACCCCAACGTGGGGCCATTCATCGGCAAGCAGCTGATCCAGCGCCTGGTCACCAGCAACCCGTCACCCGGCTACATCAGCCGTGTGGCGGCCGCATTCAACAACAACGGCCTCGGCGTGCGGGGCGACCTGCGGGCCGTGGTCAAGGCTGTGTTGCTCGACGACGAAGCCCGTGCGCCCGCCGGGCTCACGGACCCCATGTTCGGCCGCCTGCGCGAGCCCATGCTGCGCTTTGTGCAGTGGGGCCGCACCTTTGGCATCGCGTCGCAATACGGCAGCTGGAAGATCGGCGACCTCAGCTCGGCCGGCTCGCGCCTGGCGCAGAGCCCGCTGCGCTCACCGTCGGTGTTCAACTTCTTCCGGCCAGGCTATGTGCCGCCTTCAACGGCATTGGCCACGGCCGGTGCCGTGGCGCCCGAGTTCCAGCTGGTCAACGAGAGCAGCGTGGGCGGTTACCTCAACTACATGCAGGGCGTGATCCGCAACGGCATCTTCGTGAACGCGCCAGACCTGCCCAACAACGGCAGCAACGGCAACAACGGCTTCGACATCAAGGCGGCCTACACCAACGAACTGGCCATCGTGGCCGATGCCGATGCGCTGGTAGACCGGATCAACCTGCTCATGACGGCTGGCCAGCTGTCTGCAGCCACCGTCAAGCTCATCGCAGACGCCCTCAAGACGACCCCCGTCACGGCGGCAAGCACGGACAACGCCAAACGTGACCGCGTGGCGGCCGCGATTTTCCTCGTCATGGCCTCGGCCGAATACCTGATCCAGAAATAAGGCGCGCCGCCATGCATCTCCTCCAACCCGACCTCCATTCCCGCCGCGCTTTCCTGCGCCGCTCCGCTCAGCTGGGCATGGCAGGCACCGCCCTGCCTTTTGCGCTCAATCTCGCCGCCGTGGGCGAAGCCGCAGCTTTCACGGCCACCGACTACAAGGCGCTGGTCTGCGTCTTCCTGTACGGCGGCAACGACTACGCCAACACCGTCATTACCTATGACGACGACAGCTACAACAAATACAGCGCCGCGCGCGGAGGCGGTGCCGGACAGACGGCGGGGGGCATTGCCCTGGCCAAGTCCGCCCTGACCCCCACCCTGCTCGCGCCCACCACGCCACTGGCCGGTGGGCGCCAGTACGCGCTGCACCCTGCCATGACCGGGCTGACCAACCTGTTCAACACCGGCAAGGCAGCCGTGCAGCTGAACGTGGGCCCCCTGGTGGTTCCACTCACGCGTGCGCAGTACAGCGGCAGCAACCGTGCGCTGTACCCGCTGCCCCCCAAGCTGTTCTCGCACAACGACCAGCAATCGGTCTGGCAGTCGTCCTCGCCCGAAGGCTCCACCGTGGGCTGGGGCGGCAACATCGGCGACCTGGCGCTGTCCTCCAACGGCAGTTCGCTGTTCACCTGCATCTCCGTCACGGGCAATGCGGTGTTCCTCTCGGGCGACTCCGCGCTGCAGTACCAGGTCAGCACCAACGGTGCGATCCCGATCAACGGTGTCAAAAGCAATGTCTACGGCTCCACGGCCGTGCGCGCAGCGCTGACCTCGCTGATCCAGCAAACCAGCGGCCAGACGCTGGAGAACGAATACAACCGCGTCACCGCGCGGGCTGTGGGCGCCGAGGCTTCCATCACCTCCGGGCTGGCCGGTGTCACGCTGGCCACGGCCTTCCCCACCAGCAATTCGCTGGCCGACCAGCTCAAGATGGTCGCCCGCCTTATTGGTGCACGCACCGCATTGGGCAGCAAACGGCAGGTGTTCATGGTGTCGCTGGGCGGGTTCGACCTGCATGACAACCTGATCTCGCAGCAGCCCACGCTCATGCAGCGCGTGAGCGAAGCCATGACCGCGTTCTACAACGCCACGGTCGAACTGGGCGTGGCCGACAAGGTGACGGCGTTCACAGCCTCGGACTTCGGCCGCACGCTCAGCTCCAACGGCGACGGCTCGGACCACGGCTGGGGCAGCCACCATCTCATGGTGGGTGGCGCAGTCAAGGGCAAGGCCTTCTATGGCAAGGCGCCGCCGGTCAGCATCACCAACACTGCCGATGCCAACGACCAGTGGCATGTGGGCCAGGGCCGCCTGCTGCCCAGCACCTCGGTGGACCAGTACGCGGCCACGCTGGCCAGCTGGTTTGGCGTGAGCAACAGCGAACTGGCGGGCGTGCTGCCCAACCTGAGCCACTTTGGCGGGGCCGACTACCCGACCAACCTGGGTTTCATGGCGTAATGTGAGCCCCCCTGAGCGGCTGCGCTGCGGGGCGGCCCTTGCTTGGCTGCCCGTGTCCGGGAGGGCGCCCGTTTCACAGGCTGCCCGGAAGCTGCGAGCCCCAATAATGGGGGCATGACCACTTCCTCCGCTCCCTCGCCCCGCCCCCGTGTTGTCATCATCGGCTGCGGCTTTGGCGGCCTCGAAGCCGCCCGAGCGCTGCGCGGCGCCGCGCTGGACGTGACGCTCATCGACAAGACCAACCACCACCTCTTCCAGCCCCTGCTTTACCAGGTGGCCACGGCCGGGCTGTCGGCGCCGGCCATCGCTGCGCCCATCCGGCACCTGTTTCGGCAGCAGCCCAACGTCACGACCTTGCTCGGCGAAGTCACGCACATCGACGTGGCAGCGCGCACGGTGCATTTGAAGGACGGGCCCCACCCGTCTGCCCCCTTGCCCTACGACCACCTGATCGTCGCTGCAGGCGCCACCCACAGCTACTTCGGCCGCGACGACTGGGCACCCCATGCCCCGGGCCTCAAGACGCTGGACGATGCCTTCGAGATCCGCCGCCGCATCCTGCTGGCCTTCGAGGCGGCAGAAAAGGAAGCGGACCCCACCCGCCGCGCCGACTGGCTCAACTTTGTGGTCGTGGGCGCAGGCCCCACGGGCGTGGAGATGGCGGGCACGCTGGCCGAGATCGCACGCCACACACTGCCCGGCGAGTTCCGGCACATCGACCCGGCCAGCGCAAAAATCATCCTGCTTGAAGGCGGCCCCCGCGTGCTCCAGTCCATGCCCGAATCACTGAGCCAGCGCGCCAGGGAGCAGCTCGAAAAGCTGGGCGTGGAAGTGCGCCTGAACGCCCGCGTCACCGCCATCGACAGCGACGGATTGATGGTCGAATCGCCATCCAGCGCTCAACCAACAAGTGCAAATAGCTATCAGATTAAGAGCAAATGCATTGTCTGGGCGGCCGGTGTGGCGGCCTCGGCGCTGGGCCGCCAGCTGGCCGGGGCCACGGGTTGCGCCACCGACCGGGCGGGCCGCGTGGTGGTAGCGCCGGATCTCAGCCTGCCCGGCCACCCCGAGATCAGCGTCATCGGCGACCTGGCTGCTGCCAAGAGCCACGCGCCCGGCCAGGAGCCCACCCCCGTTCCCGGTGTATCACCCGGCGCCAAGCAGATGGGGCGCGCCACGGCCGCCAACATCCTGCGCCGCCTGGCCGGCCAGGCCACGCAGCCGTTTCGCTACCGCGACTACGGCAACCTGGCCACGATCGGCCGCAACTCCGCCGTGGTGGACCTCACCTCGCCCGCTGGTCCGGTGCGGTTTTCGGGCTACTTTGCGTGGCTGTTCTGGCTGTTCGCGCACGTCTACTTCCTGATCGGCTTTCGCAACCGCTTGGTCGTGCTGCTGGACTGGGCCTGGGCGTACTGGAGCTTTGCGCGCTATGCGCGGGTGGTGACGGGGATTGAGGGCAAAACAAACACGGAAACCGGCTAATCTTTGCGGCGCGACAACAACGTGCCACTCACTACAGAAATCATCACCAGCAGGGACCATCCAATGAAGGCATTCAAAACCAGGCTTTTAGTTGCAGTGACCGCGCTCTCCATCGCGCAGACGACCGGTGCGACATCGGCGAGTTGCGTCATTCCTCTGTTCTCGGAAAGCGCCATGCTCAACGTCTCTTCCGCAGGTTGGAGTAGCCAAGCCGAGCCACTCATCGCATGCACAGTCATCAATCCGGACATGGGCGCACAAGGGTTCGCCTTTCTATCTGAAACGACCACTGAGGACGCCGTGCTTGAAATCAAGTACGTGGACAAGCCCTTCCCCCAACGGATTGCGGACAACTGGAAAACCGATCTGTCTGCTGCTCAGCAACAGAAGCTGCCCAACAACCTGAGGGTGCCCGCAAGAGATACCGATGCGGCACTGGTACTGCACATCGACCCGACCTACTACGATCCCCCCTTGTTCAACCATGCCAACTCCGCAAGCCGGAGATACGGTGTTTGCGCCTATGGCTACCCAAAATCGGGCCGTGCGTGGACTTCGGTGTCCATCAGCACGCTCAGGATGGTGACATGCGCTGGCGACTGGAATCTGGCGCCCGCGCTTTACTTTGAAAGGTAGCAGCAAGCTGCACCCAGCCCATGCGCTGGATTAGCGCCCCACCTGCTCCACCCACTCCGCCACTTCCTGCGCCACCTGAGTCGATGCATCGGCCAATGCAGCCACGCCGCCTGCTGCATCCGCACTGCGCGCCGGGGTGCGCACGGTGAACACGCGCTGCCCGCGCAGCGCTTCACCGCCCAGGGTCAGGTCCACCACCGTGGCACGCAGTCGCACCACGCCCGCGCTATCCGAGGCGCTGGCAAACAGGTGGCTGAACTCTTCCAGCTCCACGCGCAGCACGGCTGGCAAGCGGCCGCCCTGGGCGGCGTCGCGCGCCTGGGCCGCGCCGTCGTCGGCCTTCAGGATGGCGCGGCGCTGGCCGAGCTGCTCGCGCAGGCGCTGCTGCAGCAACTGGGCGGGTGGCTGGCTCCAGCGGGCCTGGCTGTAGGGGCGCAGCTGCTGGGCGTCGGCGTAGGCCAGGCGGTAAAGCACGGCGTTGCTGCCCTCGGGCAGGCCCGGGGCCTCTACATCGGCCAGCGCCAACGGGGGCAAAGGCGCGCGGCGGTCGCTGGGGGCCGTGGCGACCGGGCCGGGGCCAAAGTCGTAGAGCACGGGGCGCGAGGGCGGGCTGGGCAGCGCCGAGCAGCCGGCGATACCCAGCAGTCCCACAGCAAGAACTGAAACAAATAGACCTCTAGCGCTTGATGGGAAATCGCTAGCAGCTATGTTTTTAATAGTATTTTTCATCAACGCTTCTCCTCAGAAGGTGTGAATGAATCCGGCGTGCCCGAGCAGGCCGCCGAAACGCGGCCGGTCCAGGCGCAAAGCGCAGCCATAGCGCGGGCTATGGCGAGCATTTGCAACGACGAGCGGGTGTGTTTTGGGGGAATGAGCGGGCATGGTGGGTTCGTTCACACCTTCTCAGGGCGCGAAACCAGGTTCGCCCGGGCCGGGCGGAATGCGGCCCGAGCCGTAGATGAACAGCTGGGGGTTGTCCGCCACGCCACCCGCCGTGCGGCTGAGCGTGCGTGCCGCGCGCGAGGTGTCGTCGGCCGCGCGGTTCAGGCGCGGCAGCGTGGTGGTGCTGAACTGGTCGGCCGCGCGGGCGAGGGACTGCGTGCCGATGGTGATCTGGTCGATGGGCCCGCCCTCGGCCCCCAGGCGCTGCGTGGTCTTGCTGACGTCGGCCGCCAGCACCGACACGCTGGCGCCGGCCTGCTGCAGGGACTGAAGGGTCTTTCGCGCATCGCTGGCCAGCGGGGGCAGCGCGGCCAGGGCCGGGTCCAGGCGCTGGGCCACGGTGGCATCGAGCCGCTGGGTCAGCGTGTTCACGCTGCCTGCGGCCTGGGCAACGTTGCCCAGGGCTTCGGTGAGTTTTTGCTGGTTGGTGTCGCCCAGCAGTTGGTTGATGCGCCGCGTGGCTTCTTCCACCTGGGTGAGGATGGCGGGGGCCTGCTCCGCGAGTTTGCCAAACGGCGACGGCTTGATGGGCAGGCGCGGCAGGCCGCTGGGGCCCGGGGGCAGCTCGGGGTAAGGTTGGTCGGCATCGTCCAGCAGAACGTGGGCCAGGCCCGTCACGCCCTGGTAGCCCAGCACGGCGAAGGTGGTGGGGCTGATGGGGGCCTGCTCGTTGACGGCAATGCGGATGAGCACGTTGCCCGTCACCTGCGGGTCGAAGCCGATGCGCGTGACCTTGCCCACGGCCACCCCCTTGTAGCGCACGGCGGCCTGAGGCTGCAGGCCGCTCACGCCGTCCTTGGTGGACAGCTCGTACTGCTCGTAGTTGGCGCTGTCGCGCGTGAGCCAGATGGCCAGGCCCGCCAGCATGGCGGCCACCACCAGCACGAAGATGCCTGCGGCGAGGGCGTGGGATTTGTTTTCCATCAGCTGGGTTCCTTGTCGGGCGTGGGCACGGCGGCGGCAGTCTGTGCTGCCAGGGCGTGCTCCACGGATTGCACCGGGGCCATGGCGCGCTGGCCACGTTCACCCAGGAAGAAATGTTCGATGAACGGGTGCTTGAAATGCGCCACCTCGTGCGGCGGACCGGTGACGATGACCTTCTTATCAGCCAGCACGGCCACGCGGGTGCTCAGCGCAAACAGCGTATCGAGATCGTGCGTGACCATGACCACCGTGAGCCCCAGCGCGGCCCGCAGCTCGCGCAGCAGCGCACAGAAGTCGTCGGAGCTGCTGGGGTCCAGCCCCGCCGTGGGTTCGTCGAGCAGCAGCAGCGGCGGGTCCATGATGAGCGCACGCGCCAGCGCCACGCGCTTGACCATGCCACCCGACAGATCCGCCGGCATGCGCGTGGCGTGCTCGGGCTGAAGGCCCACCATCTGCAGCTTGACCAGCGCGGCATCGCGCACCAGGTCGTCGGGCAGCGTGCCCTGCTCGCGCAGCGCAAAGGCCACGTTGTCGAGCACATTGAAGGCCGAGAACAGCGCGCCGTGCTGGAACAGCATGCCCACGCGGCTGGCCGCGCCCTCGCGCCCCATCTCGGACGCCGGGCGCCCCAGCACTGTGACCTGCCCCCGCGCAGGCCGGGCCAGGCCCAGGATCTGGCGCAGCAGCACCGTCTTGCCCGTGCCCGAGCCCCCCACCAGCGACAGCATCTCGCCGCGCTGCACGGTGAAGTTCAGGTCCTGGTGCACGGTGAAGGTTTCATCGCCCTTGCCAAACTGCGTCCACAGGCCCTGAACGTCCACGATGGGCGGCTCGCCGGGCGCGACGGCGATGTGCTCGGGCAATGATGTGCGTGCGTGGCTGCTCATATGCCTATGTTTTTAAATGCCACAGCGAACAACGCATCCACGATGATCACCATGGTGATGGACGTGACCACCGAAGCGGTGGTGCCCTCGCCCAGGCTCTGGGTGTTGGGTTTCACGCGCAGGCCCCAGTGGCAGCCGATGAGCGCGATGAACGCGCCAAACACCACCGACTTGGCCATGGCCAGGCCCAGGTTGCCGATCTTGACGGCGGCGGGCAGGGCCTGCACGAAGTAGCCGGGCGAGATGTCCATGGCCACGTCGGCCGCCAGCATGCCGCCCGCCAGCGCTGCCAGCGTGGTCCACACGCTGATGAGCGGCATGGCCAGTGCCAGCGCAATGGTGCGCGGCATCACCAGCCGAAAGCCGTGAGGAATGCCCATGACGCGCATGGCATCGAGTTCCTCGGTCACGCGCATCACGCCGATCTGCGCCGTGATCGACGAGCCGGAGCGCCCCGCCACCAGGATGGCGGCCAGCATCGGCCCCAGCTCGCGGATGAGCGAGATACCCAGGATGTTGACGATGAACGACTCGGCCCCGAACTGCCGCAGCTGCAGGCTCATCAGGTAGGCCAGCACCACACCGATGAGAAAACCCACGAGCGCCGTGATGGGCAGGGCCGTGGCCCCCATGCGGTACAGGTGGCCCGATACGTCGCGCCACGGCCCCTTGCGCGGCGCGCGCGCCAGGCGGCCCAGGTCCAGCACCAGTCGGCCCACCATTTCGAGCATGTGGCGGGCATGGTCCACGCCGTGCAGCACCAGCACCCCCAGGTGGTCCACCTGCTCACCCAGCCGCCAGGGCTCGGGCGGCGGCGCGGTGCAGGTGAACTGCGCCACGCGCGCCAGCATGTCGCGCTGGGCGTCGGTGCAAGCCAGGCGCTCGGGCCAGGCATGCTGCCAGTGGTTCCACAGCAACTGTGCGCCCACGTGGTCCAGCCACTGCAGCTGCATCAGGTCCCAGCCCAGCGTGGGCGCGGCCGGGTGGCTGCGTAGCTGACCCGACACGGCCTGCCACTGCGTCCCGGTTCCCAGCTCCGCCGCGCCCCAGCGCCCGTGCAGCTGCGCACAAGGCCCCTGGGGCGTGTCGGCGCGAACAATGCGAGGAGCGGGGTCGGTCATGAACTGGGCAGCGCGGGCTGCCAAGAATGAAAGGGAGCGTGCATGGTAGCGGAGCCGGACGCAGGCGGCACGTAGGATTGATGCCCGCCAGGGATCCTCTGCACGAATCGAGCGGAAAGTGTGCGCTGCGGATCGGGATGGGCTGCAAGGCGCAAACGCAGCAATAGCCGCAGCTATTGCGAGGTTTTGCAACGCCGCAGACCGCCCCAGACCGCAGATGCACACGGCGCGGCGATTCGTGCAGAGGAACCCCAGGGCCGTGCGCCAAGCACAGGCGGGCCAGGAATGCGTGAAATTAATATCAAACAAGCCGCCAGCGCTTTACCATCGAGCGCTGATAGCTATATATTTAATAGCAATAGGCACTGACCCTCTCGACACACCCGGCGCCGTCCGCACAATGGCCCTCCGTCTCCTTCCACACATTGCCACCGCCCCTGCCCATGAGCGACCACACCACGTTTGACACCATCATCATCGGCGGCGGCACCGCCGGCGCCCTGCTGAGCAACCGCCTGAGCGCCGACGGCCGCCACCGCGTGCTCCTCATCGAGGCCGGCCGCAAGGACGACTACCACTGGATCCACATCCCCGTGGGCTACCTGTACTGCATCGGCAACCCGCGCACCGACTGGCTCTACAACACCGAACCCGATGCGGGCCTGAACGGCCGCACCCTGCGCTACCCGCGCGGCAAGACGCTGGGCGGCTGCAGCAGCATCAACGGCATGATCTACATGCGCGGCCAGGCGCGCGACTACGACCAGTGGGCCGAACTGACGGGCGACGCCAGCTGGCGCTGGGACAACGCCCTGCCCTACTTCCGCCGCCACGAGGACCACTGGCGCCTGGACCAGCCCGGCGGCGTGAATGAAAACTTCAAGCGCCTGCATGGCAACAAGGCTACCGGCAGCACCGGCGAGTGGCGCGTGGAAAAGCAGCGCCTGCGATGGGATGTCCTCGATGCCTTTGCCCAGGCCGCACAGCAGGCGGGCATCCCGGCCACCGACGACTTCAACGGCGGCAGCAACGAAGGCGTGGGCTACTTTGAGGTCAACCAGAAAAACGGCTGGCGCTGGAACACCGCCAAGGCATTCCTGCGGCCCACCTGCTACGGCCGCCCCAACTTCGAGATGTGGACCAGCGCGCAGGCCGCCAAGCTCATCGTCGAGACGCAGCCCGACGGCAGCAAGCGCTGCACCGGCGTACAGGTGTGGGACGGCCAGGAGATGGTCACGGCCCGCGCAACGGGCGAGATCATCCTGAGCGCAGGCGCGGTCAACTCACCGCAGCTGCTGCAGCTCTCGGGCATCGGCCCGGCCGCGCTGCTGCGCCAGCACGGCATCGACGTGGTGCACGACCTGCCCGGCGTGGGCGCCAATTTGCAGGACCATCTGCAGATCCGCGCGGTGTTCAAGGTCAACGGCGTGGCCACGCTCAACACCATGGCCAGCTCGCTCTGGGGCAAGGCCAAGATCGGGCTCGAATACGCGACCAAACGCAGTGGCCCCATGAGCATGGCGCCCTCGCAGCTGGGGGCCTTCACGCGCAGCAGCGCCGACCAGCCCTACCCGAACATCGAGTACCACGTGCAGCCGCTGTCGCTCGACGCTTTTGGCGAGCCGCTGCACAGCTTTCCGGCCTTCACGGCCAGCGTGTGCAACCTCAACCCCACAAGCCGGGGCACGGTGAACATCAAAAACGCCGACTTCAAGGCCGCACCGGCCATCGCCCCCAACTACCTCAGCACCACCGAAGACCGCCAGGTGGCCGCCGACAGCCTGCGTGTCACGCGCCGCATCGTGGCCCAGCCCGCGCTGGCCAGGTACCAGCCCGAGGAGTGGAAGCCCGGCGTGCAGTTTGAAAGCGACGAGGACCTGGCGCGCCTGGCCGGTGACATTGCCACCACGATCTTCCACCCTGTGGGCACGACGAAGATGGGGCGGGATGACGACCCGATGGCGGTGCTGGACTCCCAACTGCGCGTGCGCGGCATTGCAGGCCTGCGCGTGGTGGATGCGGGGGCCATGCCCACCATCACCAGCGGCAACACCAACTCGCCCACACTGATGCTGGCCGAGAAGGCGGCGGAGTGGATCATCCAGGCGCGGCGCGCGGCATGAGCGCGGATACCATCGCGCCCATGTACTCCTCCACCTTCATCTTTGCCACCAAACAATTCGACGACGCCTTCCACCGCCTGGACGAGGCGATTGCGACCGCCGCCCGCTCCATCGACGGCTACCTGGGCGAGGAATCGTGGGAGGACACGGGCAAGGGCCTCGTGTCCAACGTCTACTACTGGCAGTCGCTCGAAGCGCTGCAGGCATTGATGCAGCACCCCGCCCACCTGAAGGCCAAGGCGGCGCAAGCGCAGTGGCTCAACGGCTACCAGGTCGTGATTGCGCAGGTGCTGCGCACCTATGGCGATGACAAGCTGGCCGGGCTGCTGCCCACGGCGGGCCTGTTCGTGCAAGGCACGGCAGCGCACTGACACCGCCCGCGCAACGGCCACCCGGCCGCAGCGTGGTCAGCGAATCCCTCCCACATAACGGGGGACCTCCGGCGCAGGCTCTGGTGGCGGCGGCGCCATGCGCTGGCGCACCGCCTGCGTGGCCACATCCAGCAAGGGTCGCCGCGGCGCAGCAGGTGGGGCGGCATGGATGGCGAGATCGAGGCGGTCGGCCCACTCGACCAGCTCCGGAACGTTGTCCTCCTGGGCACGTTGGCGTGCGAACCGCACGATCTCCAGCGCATATTCAACGTTGGAAGCCATCCATTCAGTGTCGGTCACGCGCCCCGTCTTGCGGCGCAGCAGCACATGCAAATGGGCGGCAATGGCAAGCTTGTCGGAATCGGGCATGGTCGGCTCCTTATGGCATTTCAGTCATCCATGGCGCTGCGCACCACCCGCAGCGTATGAAACCGGCGCGGCCCAAGCGCGGGTAGCCGCGCAAGGGCCGCCCCGCCGTGCTGGCTGCGTCCCCCTGCCCGCATTGCGCAGCAATGCGGGCAGGGGGAAGGCCCGTAGGGCCTCAGGGAGGTGGAATTCATTAACTCCCCAGGCGCTCACGGTGCTGGGCAATGTCGAGCCCGGTCTGCTCGCTCTGCTCATCCACCCGCAGGCCCACAGCCAGGTTGGTGATCCACAACAACACGGCGGTTGCGACGAGGCTGTAGGCCATCACAGCGCCCACGCCAATGGCCTGGGTGAGCAAGCTGCCTGGCACACCCCCCACGGTGCGGCTGGCCAGCATGCCTGTGAGCAGCGAGCCCACGATGCCGCCGATGCCATGCACCCCAAACACATCCAGGGAATCGTCGGCGCGCAGCAGGCGCTTGAGCCCCGTGGCGCCCCAGTAGCAGGCCAAACCCGCCACCACGCCAATCACCACTGCCGAGCGCAGCGTGACAAAACCCGCAGCAGGCGTGATGGCCACCAGCCCCGCCACCAGGCCAGAGCAAAGCCCCAGCAGGGATGGCCGCCCGCGCACCACCCACTCGCCCAGCATCCACGACAAGGCACCCGCCGCTGCGGCCAGGTGCGTCACCGCCATCGCCAGCCCCGCACGGCCGTCGGCGGCCACGGCAGAGCCTGCGTTGAAGCCGAACCAGCCCACCCACAACAAGCCCGCGCCCGCCATGGTCAGCCCCAGGTTGTAGGGCTCGAACGCCTCGCGCCCATAGCCCGTGCGCCGCCCCAGGAACCACGCGCACACCAGCCCGGCCACACCCGCATTCACGTGCACCACCGAGCCCCCGGCAAAGTCCAGCGCACCCATCTGGGCCAGCCAGCCCCCTGGCTCCCACACCCAGTGCGCCACCGGGGCGTAGACCAGCAGGGTCCAAAGGCTGATGAAGATCAGCATGGCGGAAAACCGCATGCGCTCGACAAACGCCCCCACCAGCAGCGCGGCGGTGATGATGGCAAACGTGAGCTGGAACATGGCGTACACCGACTCGGGGATGTGCGGCGCCACATGGCTTACGGCCAGCTTGCCGCCAGCGAGCTGAAAGTCCAGGCCCGCAAAGCCGATGCGGTCCCATCCCCCCAGCCAGGGGCTGCCCGGGGTGAAGGCCAGCGAGTAACCCGCCCCAAACCACAGCAGGCTGACCAGCGCGGCAATGGCCACCACGCTGGCCATGGTGTTGAGCACGTTCTTCTTGCGCACCATGCCTGCGTAGAACAGGGCAATGCCCGGCAGCGTCATCAGCAGCACCAGCGCTGTGGAGGTCATCATCCACGCGGTATCTGCCGCGCTGATCGTGGACTGCGCCACCAGCCCGGGACGTGTAAGGGACAAGGAAGGCACCGCTCCCGCCGCCACCTCTGGCGCCGTCTGCGCCAGCGCACTCGCGCACAGACCCAGACACAGCGCCCCTACCCCAACGAACCGGTGGTTGACTCCCCGCATGGCGGCTCCCTTTCGCAAATTGTTACAAGCGCGATTGCACGAGCCGTGCCAACCCCAACACCCCGATTCCGCCCCTGGAAACCCGATCACTGCCCCACAACGGGGGCGGGAAACCCCCAATGCACCAGCGGAGTGCAGTCGCTACAGTTGCGGCACTCGAAAGCGCGCTTCGGTGTGCCAAGCGAGGGGCCCGAGGAGACACTCTTTCTACCAATAAACAAATTTCAAGCACCCAACGAGGTGCGTTTTTTTCCAGGCGCTGGCGATCCCAGCGCCTTTTTCTTGCCTGTTCCACGCTGGCCTCCCTTTCGCCAGTGCCCCGAGGAGTCCTGAATCCATAGCAGGCAAGCTGCGAAAATCCTGCGATGGAATGGATTTTTATTACCTTTGCCTCGCTGCTCGCAGGCTTCGTGGATGCCATCGTGGGGGGTGGCGGGCTGGTGATGGTGCCGGCCCTGTTTGCGGCTTTCCCCGGGGCGCCCCCTGCCACGCTGCTGGGCACCAACAAGGCGGCCTCGGTGTGGGGCACGGCCATGGCCACCTGGCAGTACAGCCGCAAAGTGCAGGTTCGCTGGTCGGCCATGCTGCCCGCGGCAGCGGCCGGTTTTGCGGGGTCGTTTGCAGGCGCCTGGGCCGTGACAGTGATGTCGGCCGACTTCCTGCGCAAGCTGCTGCCCCTGGTGCTGCTGGGGGTGCTGGTCTACACGCTGGCCAAGAAAGAGTTGGGGCGGCACCACACACCCCGCTTTGCGGGCAGGGCCGAAGTGCTGGCGGCCTGCCTGATCGGCGTGGTCATTGGCTTTTATGACGGCTTCTTCGGCCCGGGCACCGGCAGTTTCTTCGTTTTTCTGTTTGTGCGGCTGCTGGGCTATGACTTCCTGAACGCCTCGGCCTCGGCCAAGCTGCTCAATTGCGCCACCAACATCGCCGCCATCGCGCTATTTGCCGCCAAGGGCCATGTGTGGTGGCACTTTGCGGTGACGCTGGCCATCGCCAATGTGGTGGGCAGCCTGCTGGGCACGCACCTGGCGCTCAAGCACGGCACGGGTTTTGTGCGTGGCATCTTCATCGTGGTGGTGAGCACGCTGATCCTCAAGACGGGTTACGACGCGTTCCTGCGCTAGCCGAGGCCCGAAGGGGCTCGTGCCCCCGGATGGCATCATGCTTGCTAAGCTGAGCTGGCCTACCACCAGGGCGCCCCGAGGTCATCGGGGTTGCCCTGCATGGCCCGAATGTGAACGCCCGTCCTATAATTTCTGCGCATTTCCGTTTGATGACGAGGCCCATCGCTGTTGGCGATGCCTGCATTCACCCGCTCCGGCTTGCCTACCCGCATGCCGGATTTTTTGTACCTGAACCACCCCCACAGGAACCTGCCATGAAGTTTTTCAAGTCTGCCGTTGTCACCGCCGTGGCGCTGTGCGCTGCCCTCGCCGTCCAGGCCCGCACGCTGGACGAAATCAAGAAGGACGGCAAGATCATCGTGGCCACCGAAGGCCAGTTTGCCCCGTTCAACTTCTTCGAAGGCACCAAGCTGACGGGTTTCGAGGTGGAAGTGGCAGAGCTGGTGGTCAAGAAGATGGGCCTGAAGCTCGAATGGAAGACGCTGGGCTTTGACGCGCTGCTGACCGGCCTGGGCCAAAGCCGCTGGGACGCTGTCATCGCCTCGCACGGCGTGACCGAAGAACGCTCCAAGGCCGTCACGTTTGCCAACCCCCACTACTGCTCGGGCGGCATCATCGTGGCCATGGACGCAAAAATCCGCAACGCCAAGGACCTGACCGGCAAGGTGGTGGCAGTGCAGACCGGCACCAGCTACCTGGAAAACGTGCAGAAGCTCACCGGGGTGAAGGAGGTGAAGAACTTCCCGCAGGACACCGACGCCCAGCGCGCCCTGATCTCCAAACGCGTCGACGCCTGGGTGAGCGACAAGTTCGTGGCCAAGGAAGCCGCCGCCAAGAACGCCAAGGCCGGGTTCAAGCTCGGCGACATGCTGTTCATCGAACGCATCGCCCCCGCCATGGCCAAGGGCAACACCGGCCTGGCCGATGCCTGGAACAAGGCGTTTGCCGAAGTGCTGGCCGATGGCAGCTACGCCGCCGTCTCCAAGAAGTATTTCAACGAAGACGTGCGCTGCAACTGATATAAAAACACGCTACGGGGTGCGCTGGGCCTGGCCCGTTGCGCACCCTTTGCTGTTTTTGACGGCGTCACCATGGTCCTGCCGCCGGCCCGATTTCCAACCAAGACCTTCCGGTCGTCCGATCCATGCTTCTCGCTCTTTGGCCACAAGGCTGGTCCCGACAGCAGCGCAGCAATGCCACGCTGGTCGCTGCACTGGTGCTGATGGTTCTGGCCCTCTCGTTGCTGGGCCAGCTGCTTTCGTTCTTTCCCGACCCCATCGGCCCCAACGCCCAGGCGTTTTCCGAAGGCGCGCGCACCACGCTGTGGCTCACGCTGGTCAGTGGTGCCGTGGGCCTGGTGCTGGGCACGGCGGCTGCGCTGGCCCGCACCGCCCGCTGGACGGCCGTGCGCTGGATTGCCGGCGTGTACATCTGGGCTATTCGCGGCACGCCGCTCTTGGTACAGATCCTGTTTGTGTACTTTGCCCTGCCCGTGCTGGTGCCGGGGCTGAACCTGCCCGACTTTGCCGCCGCAGTCGTGGCCCTGGGGCTGAACGTGGGCGCCTACAACGCCGAAGCCCTGCGCGCCGGCCTGCTGGCCGTGCCCCGCGGTCAGACCGAGGCCGCCAAGGCGCTGGGCCTGGGCCGCATGCACGTGTTCCTGGACGTGGTGTTTCCGCAGGCGTTCAAGATCTCGCTGCCGCCGCTGGTGAGCAACTTTGTGGCACTGCTCAAGGACTCGTCACTGGCCTACGCCATCGGCGTGGTGGAGCTGACCAATGTGGGCAACCGCATCCAGTCGGCCACGTTCCAGCCCATTGCCACGCTGACCACGGTGGCCATCACCTACCTGCTGCTGACCACGCTGGTCACGCAAGTCTCCAACGCCGTCGAATACCGCTTTGACGTGGAAGGGCGCAACCGATGACCGCAACGACCAACCAGCCCAAGCCCTACATCGTGGCCGAGCGGGTGTGCAAGTCGTTTGGTGCACACCAGGTGCTCAAGGACGTCTCCACCGTGTTCCACACCGGCGAGGTAACGGTGATCATCGGCGCCTCGGGCTCGGGCAAGAGCACGCTGCTGCGCGCCATCAACCGGCTGGAACCCCACGACAGCGGGCGCATCACCATCGATGGCGTGGACGTCTGCGACGACCTCGCCACCCTGCAGCGCCAGCGCTGCGAGGTGGGCATGGTCTTCCAGCAGTTCAACCTGTTCGGCCACATGAGCGTGCTGGACAACGTGACGCTGGCGCCCCGCCGCATTCGCCGCACCCCGCGCGCCCAGGCCAACGACGAAGCCATGCAGCTGCTGCGCCGCGTGGGCATGCAGGACCACGCACACAAGTACCCGTGGCAGCTGTCGGGCGGGCAGCAGCAGCGGGTGGCCATTGCACGGGCGCTGGCCATGCAACCCAAAGTGATGCTGTTTGACGAGCCCACATCGGCACTCGACCCCGAGATGGTCAAGGAAGTGCTGGACGTGATGCGAGGCCTCGCGCGTGGTGGCATGACCATGATTGTGGTCACCCACGAAATGGGCTTTGCGCGCGAGGTGGCCGACCGCGTGATGTTCTTCGATCAAGGCCGCATTGCGCACGATGCGCCGCCGCAGGAGTTCTTCAGCAACCCGGCCAATGACCGCATCCGCGCGTTTCTGGGGCAGGTCAGCCACTGATCAACTCCGCGCCGCACTGCAAAGGCCGCCCGGGCAACCGGCGGCCCTTTTTTCTTTTGGGTATTTAGGAATTTGTCGATGCGTACTGAACGCTGGGGCCTGATGGCCCTGTTGGCTGTGACCGTGGTGTGGGGCACCACCTTTCCGGCGATGAAACTGCTCTCGGCGCACCTGGATGCGCTGCAGATCATCTGGCTGCGGTTCGTGATCGCGCTGCTGGTGCTGGCGCCGTTGTGGCGCGGCATGCTGCGCCACGAGCGGCGCTGGGGCTGCGCGCTGGGGTTGCTGCTGTTCCTGGCGTTCTGGCTGCAGATCGAGGGCCTCGCGCGCACCAGCAGCAACCGCAATGCGTTTGTCACCGGCCTGAACGTGCTGGTGGTGCCGCTGATCGCCATGGCCTTCCTGGGACGGCGCTATGGCTGGCGACTCTGGGGTGCCTGCGCGATGGCGCTGGCGGGCATGGCGCTGATGTTCCACGAAAACGAGCCCTGGAACCTGGGCGATACGCTGACGCTGGCCAGCACCGTGTTCTACGCGCTGTACATCCTGGCGCTGGAAGAGTGCGCACGCCGCACGGCCGCGCAGCCGCTGCGGGCCACCCGCATGGCCGCCGCGCAGGCCACGGTGATGGCGCTGGCGTCCACCGCGCTGCTGCTTGCGCAGGGCGAGGGCATGGGCTGGCTACGGTCCGTGGCCGACCTGCCTCTGGATGCGTTGCTGGCGCTGCTGTACCTGGGCCTGCTGGCCAGCGTAGTGGTGGTGACGCTGCAGGCCTGGGGCCAGCAGCGCGTGGACGCCATGCGCAGCGCCATCGTGTTCGGGCTGGAGCCGGTGTTCGCGGCCCTTACAGCCTGGGTGCTGCTCGGGGAAAGGCTGGGCTGGGCGGGGCTCGGTGGCGCCGCGCTCATCGTGGCAGCGCTGGTGTTCAGCCAGATCCAGCCTGCTGCGCGCGCGGGCCGGACGCAACGGGCCTGAGAGGCGCGGTACGCCCTCCGAGCCGCTCCGCGCCTTCCTCTCAGGGGAACGCCACCCATGGTCTGGCGGAGCCTGTTCCACAGGTGGCACGGGCACCACGGGCGCGGCCATTTCAAGCCAAAACGGGCTCCAGCGCTTATCCACAAAGCGCAAACAGCTATCATTTATATAGCAAACTAGGGCGCAATCAGCGGCACATCAACCGCTTTGCGGGGCTTGCCGATCGGGGCAGAGGCCAGGCCTTTTTGCACAGCCGCCATGTCTTCCTCGTTGGGATAGTCGCCCAGCAGCCAGTAGTCAAACACCCGGCGCGCGATGGGGGCGGCGTGCGCAGCGCCGAAACCGGCGTTTTCCACGATGGCCGCAATCACGATGGTGGGGTTTTCGGCAGGAGCAAAGGCGGCAAACAGCGAGTGGTCACGCTGGTGTTCTTCCAGCGCCTTGGCGTTGTATTTGACGTTCTGGCCCATCGTCACCGCCTGGGCTGTGCCGGTCTTGCCGCCCGAGGTGTAGGGCGCCCCGGCAAACACGCGCGTGCCGGTGCCGCCCTTGTTCACCGCCACCATCGCGTTGCGCACGATGTCCACGTTCTTCGGCAAAAAACCCAGATCCACTCCCGGCGGCTGGCTGATCTCGGTGACGGCGCCCGTGACCGCGTTTTTCACCGCCTTGGCCATGTGCGGCCGGTAGCGAATACCGCCATTGGCCAGCGTGGCCTGCGCCAGCGCCAGCTGCAGCATCGTGAAGTTGTTGTAGCCCTGGCCAATGCCCAGCGACACGGTTTCGCCGGGGAACCAGCGCTTCATCTCCGGGCGCTTGTAGGCATTGCGCTTCCACTCGGTGCTGGGCAAGGTGCCGCGCACTTCGCCATTGAGGTCGATGCCCGTGGACTGTCCAAAGCCCAGCGGCTTCATGAAGTCGTGGATCGCATCGACACCCATCTCCACCGCCAGCGAATAGAAATACGTGTTGCTCGACTGCTGGATGGCGCGGTGCATGTCCACCCCGCCCAGCCCGCCCTCGTGGCTGCGGAAGGTGTGGCCGCCGAAGGTATAAAAGCCCGGGTCGTTGACCACCATGCTGGGCGAGCGCTTGCCCAGCTGCAGCGCGGCCAGCGCCATGAAAGGCTTGTAGGTGGAGCCCGGCGGGTAGGTGCCGCGCATGGCGCGGTTGAGCAGGGGCTTGTCGATGGATTCGTTGAGCGCGGTCCAGTTCTCCACGTCGATGCCTTCGACGAACAGATTGGGATCGAACGTGGGCTTGCTCACCAGCGCCAGGATCTCGCCGTTGCGCGGGTCGATGGCCACCAACGCGCCCCGGCGGTTGCCGTACATGTCTTCAATGAGCTTTTGCAGCTTGATGTCGATCGACAGCATCACGCTGTCGCCGGGCGTGGCCGCGTGGCTGGAGAGCTTGCGCACCGCCCGCCCCCCGGCCGAAGTTTCCATCTGCTCGACCCCGGTGGCGCCGTGCAGGGCCGACTCGAAGCTCTGCTCGATGCCCAGCTTGCCGATGTATTCCGTGCCCCGGTAGTTGGCCTCGTCTTCGGAGTCCTGGATGCGCGCCTTCTCCGTCTGGTTGATGCGGCCGATGTAGCCGATGGCATGGCTGGCCACGTCACCCAGCGGGTAGTTGCGAAACAGCCGCGCCTTGATGTCCACGCCCGGAAAGCGGTAGCGCTGCGCAGTGAACCGCGCCACTTCCTGGTCGGTCAGCCGCGTGCGGATGGGGAGGGACTCGAAGTTGCGCGACTCTTCCATGAGCCGCTTGAAGCGGCGCCGGTCACGGCTCTGGATTTCCACCACCTTGGACAGCTCGTCGATGGTCTCGTCCAGCACCCCGACGCGCGAGGGCGTGATCTCCAGTGTGTAGGCCGAATAGTTGGTGGCCAGCACCACGCCGTTGCGGTCCAGGATGAGCCCCCGGTTGGGCACGATGGGCACCACCGCCGTGCGGTTGCTCTCGGCCTGCGCCGCCAGGTCTTCGTGCCGGACCACCTGCAGATACACCAGCCGGGCAGCAATGAGGCAGAACGCAAAAAACACCAGGGCCCCGATGACCAGGGCCCGCACCCGAAAGCGCGAAGCATCGGCTTCGCTGCTGCGCACCTCAGTCACGCCCACCCTCCCATTCGGGCGCGCGCAAGCCCAGGCTCAACCCCCAGGGGCCAAGGCGGAACGCTGGCGAAATGCGCGGGCATCAAGAAAGGCATGGGCTACAGAGGCCGGTTCTGGTCGCGGTCGGGCGGGCGGCGCTGCGGAGCCAGAAGCACCCAGCTGGCCAGGGGCCACAGCAAGGCCTCCAGCACCGGTGCGAGAAAACTCCACAGCCCCGGGAATATGCCCCCGGACGCCATCCGCAGCAAGAGCTCGATCGCGTGGGCGAGGGCAAACAGGGGCAACACCTGTAAGGCCTGCGACGGCACGCTGAACCACAGCAGGCGGCGGTGGATGGCAATCGCGCCAAACGACAGCACGGTATAGGACAGCGCATGCTGGCCCAGCAGCGCCGACTGGCTCACGTCCATGCACAGGCCCAGCAGGAACGCCACCCCCATGCCGATGCGCAGCGGCTGGTGCACGCCCCAGAAGACCAGCAGCACCATGAGCACATCGGGCGTCCAGACGATGCGGCCCAGCGGCAGCATGTTGATGGCCAGGCCCACAGCCAAGCTGGCCCAGATGAAGACCGGGTTCACCGGCATCAGCAGGGGCTCACCACGCGGCATGATCATCGTGGGCCTCCTTGTGGGGTCAAGCGGTGGCTCACTTGCGGCCTCCGCGCTTGTTGGCGGGGACAGCCGGGGCGGGTTCGGGACGCGCCAGTTCATTGTCGGCCAGCGGCTTGAGTACCACCACATGGCGCGCGCCCTGCACCTGGGCGAGCGGTATGCAATAGATGCGCGCAAACGCAGAGTCGGCACGGCGCTCCACCCGCACCACGCGCGCCACAGGCAGGCCGGGCGGGTACAGACCGTCCACACCGCTGGTGGTCAGCAGGTCGTCCTCGCGAATGTCTGCATTGGCGGGCATGAAGCGCAGCTCCATGCCACCGCCATGGCCCGCCACCGGGTCGCCATAGGCCACGCCGCGCACACCGGTACGGATGTTCAGCACCGGAATCGCCTGATCGCGGTCTACCAGCAAGGTGACTTCGCTGACCAGCGGGAACACGCGGGTGACCTGACCCAGCACACCGGCTTCATCCATCACGGGGGCGCCCAGTTCCACGCCACCCATCTGCCCCCGGTCCAGCACCACGCGGCGCGTGTAGGGGTCGGCCGTGTCGTAGATCACCTCGGCCGCCTGGGCGGGTGTCTGCAGCCGGTCGCGCAGCTCCAGCAGTTTGCGCAGCCGCTGGTTTTCCATCGCCAGCTGATCTGCCTGGTTGGCCCGCTGGCCCATCACGGTCATTTTCTTGCGGGCGGCATCCAGGTCATCCTGCGCGGTTTGCAGCGACTGGAAATAGCTGCGCCCGTGGCTGGCGAATTCCACGGGCTGCAGCATGAGCCACTGCACGGGGTACAGCACCGTGGCCACGGCCTGACGGAAGGGGCCGGTGATCTGAAAGCGTGCATCGGCCACCATGAGGAAAAGCGCCAGCGCGCTGAACACAGCCAAACGCGACAGGGCCGAAGGGCCCTGTTTGAAGAAAGGGGGAGCGCTGCGCTCCAGAGTACCCAGGGGCATGGTGCGCAGCGGTCAGGGTCGGCACCGTGGAGACACATCCACGGGCGGGTGCTCAGAAACAAGCATTGGAGCAGGTGCAGTCATGCAATTCAGAGCGAAAAAAGTGCCTGCAGCATACAGGCCCGCTGGCTTACTCGCTCGTGAAAATGCTGCCCAGACGGTCCATGCGCTCCAGGGCGATGCCGCAGCCGCGCACCACGCAGGTCAGCGGGTCTTCGGCCACCAGCACGGGCAGGCCGGTTTCCTCGGCCAGCAGGCGGTCCAGGTCGCGCAGCAGAGCGCCGCCGCCGGTCAGCATCATGCCCCGGTCGGCAATGTCGGCGCCCAGCTCAGGGGGGGTTTGTTCCAGCGCGTTCTTCACGGCCGAGACGATCTGGTTGAGCGGGTCGGTCAGGGCTTCCAGCACTTCGTTGGACGAAATGGTGAAGCTGCGTGGCACGCCCTCGCTGAGGTTGCGGCCCTTGACTTCCATCTCGCGCACTTCGGAGCCCGGGAAAGCCGAGCCGATGTTCTTCTTGATGGCTTCGGCGGTGGGCTCGCCAATCAACATGCCGTAGTTGCGGCGGATGTAGCTGATGATGGCCTCGTCAAACTTGTCACCGCCCACGCGGACGCTGCCCTTGTAGACCATGCCGCCCAGCGAGATCACGCCCACTTCGGTGGTGCCGCCACCGATGTCCACGACCATGGAGCCCGAGGCTTCCGAGACGGGCAGACCAGCGCCGATGCCAGCAGCCATGGGTTCTTCGATCAGGTACACCGCCGTGGCGCCCGCAGCCTCGGCCGCGTCCTTGATGGCGCGGCGCTCGACCTGGGTGGAGCCGCAGGGCACACAGATGATGATGCGCGGGCTGGGGGTGAACAGCGTGCGCGGGTGCACCATCTTGATGAACTGCTTGATCATCTGCTCGGTGATCACGAAGTCGGCGATCACGCCATCCTTCATGGGCCGGATGGCTTCGATGTTGCCGGGCACCTTGCCCAACATGGCCTTGGCTTCACGACCTACGGCCTGGATGACTTTCTTGCCGTGGGGGCCACCTTCGTGGCGGATGGCGACGACGGAAGGTTCATCAAGAACGATACCTTTGTCGCGGGCGAAGATGAGGGTGTTGGCTGTGCCAAGGTCAATGGCAAGGTCGGTGGAGAAGTACCGACGGAAAGCTCCGAACATTCAAAAGTCCTCTCGGGCACGGCATGCGCGTCGGCCTGCCATCGCCAGGTATTTCAGGGGTGTTTATTGGCTTTTTTCACGCAATTGACTCCCATTCCGGGAGCTTTGCGGCAAAGCCGGGATAATACCCCATCCCCTGTGAATAACTCCCTCCGGCGAGCACCGGATCACAGCTTTACTTCTGGTTTCTCTAGATTCTCCTCCCTATGGCACTGACCCCCCAGGACATCGGCCGCATTGCCAACTTGGCGCGGCTTGAGCTGACACCTTCCGAAAGTGAGCGCATGCTCACGCAGCTCAATGGTTTCTTTGACATCGTGGAACAGATGCGGGCTGTGGATACCTCGGGCGTCACGCCCCTGGCCCACCCCGTGGCCGCCATCCAGGACGTGCAGCTGCGCCTGCGCGAAGACCTGGCCAGCGAGCCCAACCAGCGCGAAGCCAACCAGCAAAGCGCCCCCGCTGTCGAACGAGGCCTGTTCCTCGTGCCCAAAGTGATCGAGTAAGAGCACCGCCGCATGACTTCCACCGCATTGCATGACCTGGGCGTGGCCCAGCTGGCCACCGAGCTGCGCGAGCGCCGCGTCTCGGCCGTCGAGGCCGCCCAGCATTTCCTAGCCCGCGCACAGGCCCACCAGAACCTGGGCGCCTACGTGGCCGTGAACCCGGACATCACCCTGGCCCAGGCCCGCGCGCAAGACGCCGCCATCGCCGCAGGCACCGCCGGCCCGCTGGCGGGCGTGCCGATTGCGCACAAGGACATCTTTGTCACCAAGGATTTCCCCAGCACCGCCGGCTCCAAGATGCTCGCGGGCTACCAGTCGCCCTTTGACGCCACCGTGGTCACCAAGCTGGCCGATGCTGGCGCTGTGACGCTGGGCAAGCTCAACTGCGACGAGTTCGCCATGGGCTCGGCCAACGAAAACTCGGCCGTCGCCCCCGTGGGCTTTGATGCCCCCGCCCCCGTGCGCAACCCCTGGGCCACCGACCGCATCCCGGGCGGCTCGTCCGGCGGCAGCGCCGTGGCCGTGGCCGCACGCCTGGCCCCGGCCGTCACCGGCACCGACACCGGCGGCTCCATCCGCCAGCCCGCCTCGTTCTGCGGCATTACCGGCATCAAGCCCACCTATGGGCGCGCCAGCCGCTACGGCATGATCGCGTTTGCATCCAGCCTCGACCAGGCCGGCCCCATGGCCCGCTCGGCCGAAGACTGCGCGCTGCTGCTGTCCGCCATGTGCGGCCCCGACCCGGACCGCGACTCCACGTCGCTCGATGTGCCTGCCGAAAACTTCAGCGCCAAGCTCAACGACAGCATCGATGGCCTGCGCATCGGCATCCCCGCCGAGTTCTTTGGAGAAGGCCTGGCGCCCGATGTGCGCGCCGCCGTAGATGGTGCCCTGAAGGAATACGAGAAGCTCGGCGCCAAGCTCGTGCCCATCAGCCTGCCGCGCACGCAGCTGTCCATTCCGGTCTACTACATCATTGCTCCGGCCGAAGCATCGTCCAACCTCTCCCGCTTTGACGGCGTGAAGTTCGGCCATCGCGCCAAGGACTACACCGATCTGGTGGACATGTACAAGAAGACCCGCGCCGAAGGTTTTGGCGACGAGGTCAAGCGCCGCATCATGATCGGCGCCTATGTGCTCTCGCACGGCTACTACGACGCCTATTACCTGCAGGCACAGAAGATCCGCCGCATGATCGCCGACGACTTCCAGAATGCCTTCAAGAGCTGCGACGTGATCGCCGGCCCCGTGGCCCCCACGGTGGCTTGGAAGCTGGGCGACCATGGCAACGACCCGCTGGCCGACTACCTGGCCGACATCTTCACCCTGCCCGGCTCGCTGGCCGGGCTGCCCGGCATGAGCGTGCCCGCCGGTTTTGGCGAGGGCGGCATGCCAGTGGGCCTGCAGTTGCTGGGCAACTACTTCCAGGAAGCCCGCCTCCTGAACGCTGCGCACCGCCTGCAGCAAGCCACCGACTTCCACCTCCGCCGTCCGGAGGGCTTCTGACATGACCGCCAAACTGATCCATGGCTACGAAGTTGTCATCGGCTTCGAAACCCACACCCAGCTCGCAACCCAGAGCAAGATCTTCAGCCGTGCTCCCACCGCCTTTGGCGCCGAGCCCAACACGCAAGCCTGCGCGGTGGACCTGGCCCTGCCGGGCACCCTGCCCGTGATGAACCGCGAGGCCGTGGCCTGCGCTATCAAATTAGGACTGGCACTGGGCTCCCACATTGCGCCAGTGAGCATTTTTGCGCGCAAGAATTACTTCTACCCCGACCTGCCCAAGGGCTACCAGATCAGCCAGTTCGAGATTCCGGTGGTGCAAGGCGGTGAGGTGGAATTCTTTCTGGGCGATGAGAAAAAGACCGTGCGCCTGGTGCGCGCCCACCTCGAAGAAGACGCAGGAAAGTCCTTGCATGAAGACTTCATCGGCCAGAGTGGTATCGACCTGAACCGCGCGGGCACACCGCTCCTGGAGATCGTGACGGAGCCCGACATGCGCTCGTCCGAAGAGGCCGTGGCCTACGCGAAGGAGCTGCACAAGATCGTCACCTGGATCGGCATCTGCGACGGCAACATGCAGGAAGGCAGCTTCCGCTGCGACGCCAACGTGTCGGTGCGCAAGCCCGGCGCCGAATTGGGCACGCGACGCGAGATCAAGAACCTGAACTCGTTCAAGTTCATGCAGCAGGCCATCGACTACGAAATCCGCTGGCAGATCGAGCAGATCGAGGACGGCCACGCGATCCAGCAGGCCACCGTGCTGTTCGACCCGGACACGGGCGAAACGCGCGCGATGCGGACCAAGGAAGATGCGGCGGACTACCGCTACTTCCCAGACCCCGACCTGCCTCCACTACACATTTCAGAGCAGTGGGTGCAGGAGGAACGGGCGCAAATGGCCGAATTGCCTCGTACCATGGCCGCACGTTTTGTGGCGGACTATGGCCTGCCCGAGTACGACGCCACCACGCTCACGCAGAGCAAGGCCATGGCGGCGTACTTTGAAGCGGCCGCCAAAGCCTGCAGCCAGCCCAAGCTGGCCAGCAACTGGATCATGGGAGAGGTGTCGCGCCGCCTGAACATGGCGGAGACCGGTATCGAGCAGGCTCCTGTCACGGCAACTCAGCTGGCCGCATTGATCGGCCGCATTGCCGACGGCACGATCTCCAACAACGCCGCCAAGCAGGTGTTTGATGCGCTGTGGACCGGAGAGTCGAACGACGTGGATGCCGTCATCGAATCCAAGGGACTCAAGCAGATGAACGACTCCGGCGCGCTGGAGAAGATCATCGACGAAGTGATTGCCGCCAACCCCGACAACGTGGCGCAGTTCCGCGCGGGCAAGGACAAGGCCTTCAACGCGCTGGTCGGCCAGGTCATGAAAGCCAGCAAGGGCAAGGCCAATCCGACGCAGGTCAACGAACTGCTGCGCGCCAAACTGGCGGACTGAGCGCAAGGCTGTTGAAGCTGCCGCAAAAGCAAAGGGGCCTTTCGGCCCCTTTGCTTTTATGCTGTCCATCCGAGGCAGCGATGCGGCGCGTTCTCTGGTCCGCTGCTACCCTAACTCGGTGGGTTATCGGCTGCCGCCCGCAGGCACCGCGCTGGCAGCGGGCGCCGCAACAGCAGACGCTGCGGAGGGGGGCACACGCTGCGCATCCCACAGCTTGCGCAACTGCGCCAGCTCGGTGTCAAACCGCGCATGCACGCGGCGCTTTTCCTGGTCTTGCCCCGCGATGAAGCGCTGCTGCTCGGCCAGGCTGTCGTCAATCTCAGCGATCTTGCGGCGCAGCGTCATGGGGGCCTTGTTGGGGTCCTTCTTGTAGAACTCCATCTCCACATCGAGCTTCTTGCGCTCCGCCTTCAGCTCCAGCGTTCGCTTTTCTGCGGTGGCCGTCACGTCATCCACCATCTGGATGGCCGCAGCGCGCTCCATATCGTGGGCGGCCTTGTCGGGGTAGCGGGCCACCAGCACGCGTTCGCGGCGGCGCTCTTCCACCACACGGGCGCGCTCTTCGGCATCCTTGCGGTTCTGGGCGTCCTGGGCTGCGCGCTCCAGCTCGGTGAGCGAGGGGCCAATCTGGCGGCGCGTGATGCCCGAAGGGCTGAGTTCGCGCTGCTCGCGGTCCAGGCATTCCGGGATGGGCCGGTCGGCCGTCAGCCGACGGCCGTTGCGGTCCACGCACGTGTAGATACCGCCCGTCGCACCCTGGGACTGTGCCGAGGCCAGCTCTGCGCCCAGTGTGAGCAGCATCACCCCGCCCATGATCCACGCCGACTTGCTCAAATGGTCTACCCTTCGTTAACACCGTACCGCTGGCGATAGGCCAGCACTTTTTCGTGATGCAAGCGCATCCCCTCTTCCCCGTTTTGGGAGAGATACAGCAATAAGTCTGCCAACCGGGCAATGGCACACACCTGCATGCCCAGTTGCTCGCGCACGTACTGCACGGCGCTGTGGTCCACGTCCTGGCCATTCTCCGTGGCTTTTTCCTGGCGGTCCAGCGCAATTGCAACCGCATGCGGCGTGGCACCCGCAGCGCGGATGATGGCGATGGACTCGCGGGCGGCGGTGCCAGCCGACATCACGTCGTCCACGATCAGCACCCGGCCTTTGAGGGGTGCGCCCACCAGCGTGCCGCCCTCGCCGTGGTCCTTGGCCTCCTTGCGGTTGTAGGCAAAGGGCACGTTGCGGCCCAGGCGCGCCAGTTCCACGGCCACGGTAGCGGCCAGCGGAATGCCCTTGTAGGCAGGGCCGAACACCATGTCGAATTCGATGCCGCTGGCCAGCAGGGCTTTTGCATAGAATTCCGCGAGCCGCCCGATCTTGCGGCCATCGTCGAACAGCCCTGCGTTGAAGAAATACGGGCTCAGGCGCCCCGCCTTGGTCTTGAATTCGCCAAACCGCAGCACGCCAGATTCGACGGCAAAACGTACAAAATCCTGCGCCAGCTGGCCCTGTTCAGAGGTTTGCGCGCCAACATCCACCATGGGGAATTCCTTGTTCAAGTTAACCAGCCTCAATCTCAATGGCATCCGCTCGGCCACCAGCAAAGGCGTGGAAAGCTGGATGGCAGCCACGCGGCCGGATTGTATTTGTGTGCAGGAAGTGAAGGCCCAGGCGGCCGACATGGCCAACCGGTTCGAGCGCATGGCGGGCCTGCAGGGCCACTTCCACTTTGCCCAGAAAAAGGGCTATTCCGGCGTGGGCATCTATACCCGGCACGAACCCTCTGATGTAGTCATTGGCTATGGGTCAGCAGAATTCGATACAGAAGGCCGATATGTGGAGCTGCGTTTTGACACACCGGCCCGCAAGCTGTCGATCATCAGCGCTTACTTTCCGAGTGGTTCCTCGGGCGAAGAACGCCAGCAGGCGAAGTTCCGGTTCCTGGCCGAGATCCATCCCCACCTGATGAAAGTCAAGCGCGAACGTGACTTCATTCTGTGCGGCGACATCAACATTGCGCACCAGCAAATCGACCTCAAAAACTGGCGCAGCAACCAGAAAAACAGTGGTTTTTTACCCGAAGAACGGGCCTGGATGACAAAACTGTTGCACACAACTGATGAGGGCGGCGGCATCATAGACGTTTACCGTCAGTTACAACCTACCGCCACAGACACCGCCTACACATGGTGGAGCAACCGGGGGCAGGCGTATGCCAACAACGTGGGTTGGCGGCTGGACTACCACCTGGCCACCCCCGCGCTCGCGGCGCTGGCACGTGCTGAATCCATCTACAAAGGTGAAAAGTTCTCAGACCACGCTCCCATCACGGTGGACTATGACTTCAGCCTTTGACGATGCCCGCTCCTGACCCTTGATGACCGACACCGCTGTTCCCCCCTCCCTCCCCGCCCACGGATTCCGCCCTCCCAATGCGGAATCCTTGTGGAAACAGCTCTCCGCCCCCCATCCCACCGTCGGCAAAGCGCGGCACCTGGGTGAGGCGCTGATCCACGCCGGCATGTTGTCCCCGTCGGCCCTGCAAGACGGCCTGCAGGCCCAGCAGCAGGAGCGCAGCGCCGGGCAGAACCGGCTGATCGGGCAGATCCTGGTGGATGACGGTGTCTTGACCCAGGAGCAGTTGCGCCAGGTTATTGCCGCGTGGTTGGGCGACTACACCGTGCACCCCGGCGACATCACCCCCGATCCGGCGGCCCTGGCCCTGGTGCCCCGGGCGATGGCAGAGCGTGAATCGGTGCTGCCGCTGATTGCCCGCGATGACGCGCTGGTGCTGCTGATGGCCGACCCGCTCGATCGCGTGCTGCTGGACGAACTGCGGTTTCTCACGCAGCGGCGGCTCATTCCGCTGCAGGCCGCGCCAGGCACGCTGATGCCCGCCATTCACCGCGCCTACCGCACCCAGTCTGGCGGCGCCGACGCCACCACCGCGGCCCGAGCCACCTCGCGCGAGCTGGCCGCCAACCTGGGCAGCACCGTCCCGGACGCGGACTCCGAGCAGGCCGACGTGATCAGCGAGTCGGACAACACCCTGGTGCGGCTCATCAACTCGGTGATCGACGAAGCCATCCACCACCGCGCGTCCGACATCCACATCGAGACCGAGCCCGCGCCGCAGAACGTGCGCATCCGCCTGCGCATCGACGGCGACCTCACGCCCTACCTGGAGCTGCCCGCGCGCTACCGCTTTGCGATGGTGGCGCGCATCAAGATCATGGCGGGCATGGACATCTCCGAGCACCGCAAGCCCCAGGACGGCAAGATCGACTTCGCGCGCTTCGGAGGCCCGCCGGTGGAGCTGCGTGTGGTTACCGTGCCCACCTCGCGCGGACTGGAAGACGTGGTGCTGCGCCTGCTGGCGGGTGCCAAGCCCCTGCCGCTGGAGAACATCGGCCTGAGCCAGCCCAACCTGCTGGCGCTGCGCTCCGTGGTGCAAAAAAGTTATGGCCTGGTGCTGGTGTGCGGCCCTACGGGCTGCGGCAAGACGACCACGCTGCACTCGGTGGTGCGCGACATCAACACCGCAGGCCGCAAGATCTGGACGGCCGAAGACCCCATCGAGATCACGCAGGAGGGCCTGCGCCAGGTGCAGGTGAACCCGCGCATCGGCTGGACCTTTGCCGCCGCCATGCGCACCTTTTTGCGCGCCGACCCCGACGTGATCATGATCGGCGAGATGCGCGACGAGGAAACCGCGCGCATCGCCATCGAGGCCTCGCTGACGGGACACCTGGTGCTGTCCACCCTGCACACCAACTCGGCGCCCGAGAGCATTGCGCGGCTGCTGGAGATTGGCCTGGACCCGTTCAACTTCTCCGATTCGCTGCTCGCCATCCTGGCCCAGCGCCTGGTGCGCCGCCTGTGCACAGCCTGCCGCGAGCCACGTGTGGCCGACCACGACACGCTGCTGGGCCTGGCATCGCAGTACCTGGACAGCGGCACCAACAACTCCCCCGAGGCCCGCGAGGCACAGGTGGCGCGCTGGCGCCAGCAGCACGGCGGCGCACAGGGCGAGCTGCGCCTGTGGCGCCATGTGGGCTGCACGAAGTGCGAAGGCCATGGCTACCACGGCCGGCTGGGCATCCATGAGCTGATGATGAGCGACGAGACCATTCGCCAGCACATCCGCCACCGCGCCCCCGCCTCGGACATCCGCCACTCGGCACTGGCCGCGGGCATGCTGACGCTGCGCCAGGACGGCATCGAGAAGGTGCTGCAGGGGCTGACCGATATGTCGGAAGTGGTCGCGGCGACCAACCTGTGAGGCGGGCCCACCGCCGGTGATGCCTGCCGCCGGTTTTTAGCCAAATTGGGCTCTAGCGCTTATCTGGCAAGCGCTAGCAGCTATCAATCAATGAGTCCTTCCGAGAAGAGGAACTCGCCCACCGGCTTGCGCGCACCGCCGCCTCAGCGATCCAGTTCGTAGTGAAACACCTTGGCAATGATCTGCCAGCGCCCGTCCACATGGATCAGGGTCAGCAGGTCGGTGAAGTGCTTGGGCAGGATGGCGCATTCCACCTTGGCCAGGGCCGTCACCGGCCCGGCAAACTCGATGGACAGGATGCGCTCCTGCACCGTCTCGCCCCGGCTGGCGGGCGAGGGGCGCTGGTCCACGATGGGGAAATATTCCTCCATGCGCAGGATCAGCGCAGGCTCGGCCGTGGCGCAGGCATAGACCGCCTGCGGGTGGAACACGCGGCGCAGGCGCTGTGTATCGCTGTGGCACAGACCGTCGAAATATTCCTGCAGCACGGCGGCGACTGCGTCAAAGCGCGGGTCACTCATGGCGCGCTCCCGTCGGCGGCGGCGCGAGCGCGCTGGCGGCGCACGGTCACCGTCTCCCCGGCCACGCCCCAGTTGTCGGTCTCGACCTCGTCGATCACGACAAAGGTGGTGGCGGGCTCCTTGTTCAGAACGCGCACCAGCAAATCGGTGGCGCCTTGGATCAGCGCCGCTTTTTGCGCACTGCTGACGCCTTCACGGGTCACTTTGATGTTGATGTATGGCATGGCTATTTTCCTTGGGATGAAGCAATGGCCTCTCAGCCCAGCAACCCTTCGGCCCGCATCGCGGCCTGCACGGCGGGGCGCGCGGCCACACGGCGCAGGAAAGCCTGCAGATGGGCCAGGTCGCTGATATCCAGCTTCACGAACTTGGCCCAGCCCAGCACCACAAAAAGGTAGGCATCGGCCGCCGTGAAGTGCTCGCCCGTCAGGTAGGGGCCGTGCTGCAGCTGCGCGTCCAGCCAGTCCATCTTCTTGCGCAGCAGAGCGGCCAGCGTGGCCTTGGCGTTGTCGTCCAGCCCGGCGTGGAACAAGGGCGTGAAGGACTTGTGCAGCTCGGTGCTCACGTAGTTCTGCCACTCCATCACCCGGTAGCGCGCCAGCGTACCAGCTGTGGGCATGAGCTGCGTGGCCTGGGCCTGGTCGGCGATGTATTGCGCAATGACCGGGCCTTCGGTGAGGCGGGAGCCGTCCGCCAGCTCCAGCACAGGCACCTGGCCTTTGGTGTTGATGGCATAAAAATCGCGCCCGTCTGCCGTGCGGTGGCGCTCGGTATCGACCTTCTCCAGTTCGAAAGTGAGGCCACATTCGCGCAGCAGGATGTGGGGCGACAGGGAGCAGGCGGCGGGAGAAAAGTACAGCTTCATGGGGTTGCCTTTGGAGCGTGGTGGAAAGATGAAGCGATGGTATTGAGGATGCAAACAGCAATAAACTAGGCTTCAGGAATTTCACTGATTACATGAAGTAATAAACAGAACATGGCGCGCCAATTTGACGACCTGAAGCTGGGCAGCATCGAACTGTTCTGCCTGACCGCGCAGTGGCAAAGCTTCACGGCCGCCGCCCAGGCGGCCGGGCTGACGGCGGCGGCCGTGAGCCGATCGGTGGCGCGCATGGAGGCGCGCCTGGGCGTGCGGCTGTTCCAGCGCACCACGCGCCAGGTGCGGCTGACCGACGCAGGCAAGCGCTACTACGAGCAATGCCGCCAGGCGCTGGGCCAGCTGGCCGAGGCAGAACGCGAGCTGTCGGGCCAACAGCAAAGCCCGGCAGGCCTCGTGCGCTTCAGCCTGCCCACCTCCTACGGGCACTGCCGCATCCTGCCCCTGCTGCCCGCATTTGCGCAGGCCTACCCCGACGTGGAGCTGGAGCTGCAATTGAGCAACCGCAACGTGGACTTCACCGAAGAAGGCTTTGACCTGGCCGTGCGCGGTCGAGCCCCCATCGACTCGGGGCTGGTGGCGCGCACGCTGGAGGACGCCGCCCTGGTGGTGGTCGCTGCCCCGGCGTACCTGGCGCGTTGCGGCACGCCGCATGCCATCGCCGACCTGGCGGCGCACGAATGCATCCAGTTTGTGCTGCCCAGCAGCGGCCAGGCGGTGCCATGGATACTGCGCGACGCCGCCGGGCGCGATGTGGAGGTGCCCACCCAAGGCCACCTGCGCTGTGCCGACGACATCCTGGGCCCCGTGACCCTGGCGCGTGCAGGCGCAGGGCTGCTGCAGACCTACCGCTTCATTGTGGAGGCCGATCTGCACGGCGGCGCCTTGCGGGAGGTGCTGCCCGCCCATGCCGGTGCCTCTCGCCCGTTTTCGCTGCTGTATCCCGCCAACCGGCACATGCCGCTGCGCGTGCGCGTGCTGGTGGATTTTCTCGTCGATCGGCTGGCACGGGCTTGAGCCTCTCCCGACTGCCGTGCGCCACGGCCTGCAAAAATACACACCACCACCTCACCCACCATGCTCCACTACCTCACCATCCCCGTCACCGCGTTCCAGCAAAACTGCTCCCTCGTCTGGTGCGACGCCACCCACAAAGCCGCCGTCATCGACCCCGGCGGCGACCTGGAGGTGCTGCTGGCAGAGATCCAGCGCCTGGGCCTCACGCTCGAACAGATCTGGCTCACCCACGCCCACATCGACCACGCGGGCGGCACGGGCGAGCTGGCAGAGCGGCTTTCGCTGCCCATCATTGGCCCCCACCCGGGCGACCAGTTCTGGATTGACGGCCTGCCGCAGCAAAGCGCGATGTTTGGGTTTCCGCCCGCGCAGCACTTCACGCCCACGCGCTGGCTGCACGATGGCGACACGGTGCAGATCGGCAACGAGACCCTGAACGTGCGCCACTGCCCCGGCCACACGCCTGGGCATGTGGTGTTCCATGCGCCGCAGATCGACCGGGCGTTTGTGGGCGATGTGCTGTTTGCGGGCAGCATGGGCCGCACGGATTTCCCGCAGGGCAACCACCAGCAGCTCATCGACAGCATCACCCAGCGCTTGTGGCCCATGGGCAACCAGACAGTGTTCATCCCGGGGCACGGTCCGGAGAGCACTTTCGGGCGTGAGCGCCAGAGCAATCCCTACGTGGGCGGGACCTGAGACGTGCCAGAAGAGCCTCAGTAACGTCCCGCAGCGCTTCGCTGCACATCGCCTCATTAGTATCTTTTTGATAGCTGCCAGCGCTTGATGGACAAGCGCTAGTGACCAATTTGACTACTACTTTCTCCTTTTAGGAGGTAGCCCCGCCCCACCCAGGCGCCCGCCCGGGGCGGATATGCGCGGCAAAAGCGGCCAGTTCTGCGGACCGCCGATGGTCTGCATGCTTACGATGTATCGTGTTGTAAGCAGCTTGTGGCACCCTTGCCCAGGCTCCATCCGCCCCGCCCCGCCCCGCTTTCGCGCCATGAACCCCACCTTCAAGCCACGCCCTCCCCTAGCACCGCAGCGCGGCTCCAGCCTGGCGGGCAAGGCTTACTGGGCCATGGTGCAGCGGGTGGCGCTGACCGCAGCGGCCATTGATGTGGGCTACATCGTGCTGTTTCTGTGGCTGGGCTCGCTACCCCTGGCGGCCATCAACGTGATCAGCATCGGCATGTACCTGGGCACATACCGGCTCATACAGAAACGCTACAACGTGGCCGGGCTGTTGCTGATCTGGCTGGAGGTGGTGGGGCATTCGGCGCTGGGTTCGCTGCTCATCGGCTGGGACAGCGGGTTTCACTACTACCTGCTGATGTTCATTCCTGCCATCGTGATTGCCAATACGCGGGGGTATGCCGCACCGATGGTGCTGGCGTTGCTGGCGTACTACCTGGGCCTGCATGCACTGAGCAGCCACCTGGGTCCGCTCGACCCCCTGCCCGCCCGCAGCGTCAACATCGTGAACTGGGTGCACATCTGTCTGGTGTTCGCCATGTCGGCCGCGCTGTCGGCCTTTTACCGCCGCACGATCCTGATCGCGGAGGCCCGCTTGCGCAAGCAGGCCACGCTCGATGCGCTGACCGGCCTGGCCAACCGCAGCCACTTCGAAGCCCTGTCCACCAACGCGCTGGCGCGCAGCCAGCGCGACGGTGCGCCAGTCACCCTGCTGCTGTGTGATGTGGACTTGTTCAAACGGATCAACGACCAATACGGCCACGCCGTGGGTGACGAGGTACTGGTGGCCATGGCCAAAGTGCTGGCCGCCAACCTGCGCGAAGGGGACGTGCTGGCGCGTTGGGGCGGCGAGGAGTTTTTGGCGCTGATGCCCGCCAGCCCGCTGGACGCCGCCTGCGCCACCGCCGAACGCATCCGCGCCGCCATCGAGCAAACGCCGCTGGACGTGGGCCAGGCGCCCATCGCGCTGACCATGTCGTTTGGCGTGGCCCAGGTGCACAGCGCCGAAGACCTGCAAGCCGCCATTGCACGCGCCGACAAGGCGCTGTACCAAAGCAAGAACGCGGGCCGCAACCGGGTGAGCGTGGCATAGCTCCACGGCAGCCAAATTCTTAGTCAAATTGGCCGCTATCGCTTACTCATCAAGCGCTAATAGCTATCAAAACAGTAGCATCAGGATTCCCAGACACCTTTCGATGGCGCGCGTCTGCCACCGACCCGCCGTCCACGACTACCCGTTGCGCCGCGCCGCCTCGTACAGGCCCTGCACTTTGGGCACATTCACCTCCAGCTCACGGATGCGCGCGGGGCCTGAAGGGTGTGTGGACAAAAACGCCAGCCCGCCCTGCTTGCTGCCGCTGGCGTTGCCCATCTTCTGCCACAGGCTTACGGCGGCCGAGGGCTGGTAGCCTGCGCGGGCGGCCAGCTCCAGCCCCACCAGGTCGGCATCGGTCTCGTCCGAGCGGCTGAACTGCAGCGTGAGCAGCTGCCCACCCAGCCCCGCCGCCGCCTGGCCCAGGTCGCCAAGCCCCAGCAGCTGCGAGCCCAGGCGCAGTGCCAGGTTGGTGCCCTGCGTCTTGGCGATGCGCTCGCGCGCGTGTTCACGCAGGGCGTGGGCCATTTCGTGGCCCATGATCATGGCGGTCTCATCGTCGGTGAGCTTGAGCTGGTCCAGGATGCCGGTGTAGAACGCAATCTTGCCGCCAGGCATGCAGAAGGCGTTGATCTGCGAACTGCCGATGAGGTTGACCTCCCAGCGCCATTGTTTGGCGCGGTCGTTCCACGGCATGGTGTGCGGAATCAGCCGCTTGGCGATGGCGTGCAGGCGCTGCAGCTGCGGGTGGTCGCTGGGTGCCAGCGCGCGCTTGGCCTTGGCCTGCTGCAGCATCTGCTGGTACTGCTGGGCGGCGGAGTTTTCCAGCGTTTCAGCGGGCACCAGCTTGCGCAGGCTGGATGCCGAGCCCACCTCGACCTGCGCGAGCACTGGCGCCGCAGCGCTGGCGCCTGCCGCCAGCAGGAAGGCGCGGCGCGCCGACCACGGGGACGAGGGCGCAACAGAGGGAGCGGGGCAGAAAAGACACATACAAGGCAATCCCAGAAGGAATAATGAGCGGCGCTGGCACACAACACACCAAAGCCTGCCGCGCAGATGGAGGCCGACAGGCTGGCTACAAGGGTGTGTCGGCGATGATAGACAAAACCTCCACGCGCCCATGTCAGACACCTCCACTTCATCCGCCCCCAACCTCACCCCGGAAAAGCCGCACCGCACGCCCTGGCTGCAGACCCTGCGCGTGTACCTGGAGCCCGCCAGCCTGCGCATGCTCACGCTCGGGTTCTCGGCCGGGCTGCCACTGCTGCTGGTGCTGGGCACGCTGAGCTTTCGCCTGCGCGAGGCGGGCATTGACCGCAGCACCATCGGCTACCTGAGCTGGGTGGGCCTGGCCTACGGCTTCAAGTGGGTGTGGGCACCACTGGTAGACCGGCTACCGATTCCGCTGCTCACACACGCGCTGGGGCGCAGGCGCAGTTGGTTGCTGCTGTCGCAGGCGCTGATCGTGGCCGGGCTCATCGGCATGGCGCTGGCCGACCCGCGCCAGACCCTGGGGCCCATCGTGTGGTGCGCGTTGGCCGTGGCATTTGGCTCGGCCACGCAGGACATCGCGCTCGATGCGTTTCGCATCGAATCCGCCGACGCCAACCACCAGGCGGCGCTGGCAGCGTCGTACCAGACGGGCTACCGCCTGGCCATGATCTGGGCCGGAGCGGGCGTGTTGTGGATTGCAGCGCGCTCCGAGGTGGCGCCCGCCGTGGGCCAGGCCATCGCACAAGGCGCTGCGGCCTACCAGAACAGCGCGTGGCAGGTGGCGTACCTGGTGATGGCGGCCTCGATGGCCGTGGGCGTGGTGACCGTGCTGTTCTCGCGCGAGCCCGCGCCGGTGCAACTGCCCCCTGCGCGCAACGCGGCGGAGTGGATTCAGAGCGCCATGGTGGAGCCGTTTGCCGACTTTCTGCGCCGCTATGGCTGGCACGCGGCGCTCATCCTCGCGCTGATCGCCGTGTACCGCATCAGCGATGTGGTGATGGGCATCATGGCCAACCCGTTCTATGTGGACATGGGCTTCACCAAGGACGAGGTCGCCGCCGTGACCAAGATCTACGGCGTGATCATGACGCTGGCCGGCGCCTTTGTGGGCGGCGTGTTGTCGATGCGGTTTGGCGTGATGCGCATCCTGATGCTGGGCGCCATCCTGAGCGCGGCCAGCAACCTGCTGTTCGCCTGGCTAGCGGGCCACGGACACGACGTGACGGCGCTGATTGCCGTGGTGTCGGCCGACAACCTGGCCAGTGGCATTGCGTCGGCCGCATTCATTGCCTATCTGTCGAGCCTGACGAACGTGAGTTACTCGGCCACGCAGTACGCACTGTTCAGCTCGATGATGTTGCTGCTGCCCAAGTTTGTGGCGGGTTTCTCGGGCGACTACGTGAATGCGTTTGGCTATGCGCAGTTCTTCACATCGACGGCGCTGCTGGGGCTGCCGGTGCTGGTGCTGGTGTGGCTGGCATCGCGGGTGCAGGCTCCCCCAGCAACGCAATCCGCACACACGTCCCCTGGCCCGGCACAGACGTGACATCCAGCTGCGCGCCGATAGCCTGCGCGCGTGCGCGCATGTTGGCCAGGCCCTGGCCCCTGGCTACAGCCGGTCCGGGCATGCCGATGCCGTTGTCGGCGATCTCCAGCACCAGACACGGCGACTCATCATCGGGCTGGCGCACCGGCCCCGGCTGCTGGCGCGCGCTGACCCGTACGCGGGTGGCCTGCGCATGCCGCAGCACGTTGGTGAATGCCTCCAGCAGGATGCGCTGGATCTGAAGCACCCTGTGCGGTGTGAGGCTGTCCAGCGTGGGCAGTTCTTCGTCCACCTGCCAATCGACCGAGATGCCCGAGGCGGACAGCCGCGGTTGTAGCCGGTAGCGCAGCGTGGCCAGCACGGTGGCCAGGTCACCGTCCACCGGCTGCATGGCGTCCACGGCCATGCGCAATTCGTCCAGCGCCGCATTCGCGTGCTCACGCAGCGCGGCCCGGCTGGACCGGCCTTTGCCAATGAGGCTGAGCAGCCCCACCAGTTGCGATCCCACGCCGTCGTGGATGTCGCGCATGATGCGCTGGCGCTCCTGCAGGGCCGCGTGCTGCTCATGCTCCTGCTGCAGGAGCGCGTAGCTGACCTCCAACTCACGCTCGCGCTGGCGCACCTTCTCGTCCAGGGAATTGCTCAGGGCCTGGTATGCACGCACCTGGCGGGCATAACGATCCAGGATGAGCCAGCCCATCAGGAGCACGAAGAGCATGGTCGCCAGAGGAAGGTACGAAGAGCGGCCCACGCTTTCTGTCGCGATGCGGATCTCCAGGAAGTCGTACAGGCCCGCGCCTATGGGAACGAAGCTGGCAATACAGAAGGCGATGGCCTCGGGCTTGCGGGCCACGATCGCTTCCCGTGCAGCGATGACATAGGCCCCAACCGCAGGCACGAACAGCAATCCCAGTGCGGCGGTCCAGTACTCCGGCTGGAACAGGCCAAAAGCTGCTGACACCAGGATGGTTTCAGCGAGCAGCAGCACCCAGAACGCCCGCCGGGCCCCAGGCCCGTCGCGGCCGATCAAAGCCAGCGAGAAGCGCACCAGCAGCAGGACGTGCACCGCCAGCGAGAGCGCCACGATGCCGCCCCACACCGGCCATCCCAGGGGCGAGGTGCTCCACAGCCGGTCGCCGAAGCGCAGCATCCCGAACGGCGCGCACAGCGCGAAATAGCCGTACACCGGCTCCCGGTTGAGGTGCCACAGCCCTGCGGCAATCACGCCCGTGAGGGCCAGTGCAAACACCACGGCCACTGCGCCCCACTGCCGCCAGACATAGCGCTCGCGGTACTGCGGCTGAAGCACGGCCTCATGCCCGAAGCGCGGTGCGGCCAGTCCACCCCAGCGCACCGCTTGCACGGCTACACGAACCTCCAGCACGGTGGGGACGCTTTGTGACAACAGGCGCGCAGGCACGGGCACCCACAGCGGCGCCTTGGTCGCATCGGTGCGGCCATCGCCCAGCACGCCGCGGTGTGCAATCAGATCGCCGCCGACGAAAACTTCGACCTGGTTGCCCACCCGGGGAAAATAGATCCCCCTGAGGACCCCATCGGACGGCACGGGAGGAAGCGCCAGCAGGTAGCGCGCGCGCCCGGACTTGCCGGGGTAGGCCTTGTCCCAGAGATGTGGAAGCGCCACCAGCCCCGCCCAGGGTTCGGCGCCATCGGGTTCGAGGTACGCATGCGCCTGCGCAATCGTCCCTACCTCCGGTTGGGCCTGCACCGTGCCGCCGAGAAGCACCCACAGCACCGCAATCCAGAGCACGCGCAGCGGCGCCTCCCGCGGCATGCCCGGTAGCCTGCTACAGAAGCCCCAGCTGCCGCGCCTCGTGAATCGCCTCCGTCTTTGAATGAACCGCCAGCTTGCTGTAGATGTTCTTGACATGCGATTGGACCGTGGAAGGCGAGATGCCTAGGATCTCTGCGGTTTCGGCGTAGGTGTAGCCGCGCGCAAGCTTGGCGAGGATATCCCGCTCCCGCGCCGTCAAGGTCGCATCGGCGGGAGGCGCACTGGTCGTCGCTGGCGCGGGCGACAGACGTGTCAGCAACTGGCGCGCGATGATGGGGGTCATGGGCGATCCGCCGGCATTCAGGCTCAGGACATGGTCGGCGAGATCGTCTTCGGTCCCGTCCTTGAGGAGGTAGCCGCGTGCGCCGGCTTCGAAGGCGCGCATCATGTTGGCTTCGTCGCCGAACATGCTGATGACCATGATCTCGGTTCCGGGCGAAAGCTTGCGGCAATGGCTGATGACCTGAAGGCCGGAGCCGTCGGGCAACCCGAGGTCCACGAGGAGCACGTCCACACGGTTGTCGCGCAGCCAAGCCACCATCTCGCCCACCGTGCCCGCAGAGTAGGCCAGCCACAGGCGGTCGGCCCGCGCCAGCGCGTGCTCGAACCGCCGCCGCGTGCGCGGATCGTCCTCCACGATCGCCACGGAGACGTCGCGCCCGGACGGGGCAAGGCGAGGCTCCGGGAGCGTCATGCGGACGGCGGGCTGGCGCCGTGGCATCCCGGCGTAAGGAAGGGGGAATTCATGCTTCGAGCGTAGGGGCAAAGCAGTGCCCACACAAGAAGAAGCTGCGCCTCCTGCGCATGGCATGCGTGCAACACAAGCGGCCCGGGCGGGACCGCGCGGCAGGGCAAGTTTGACCGCGGTCGTACGGCTGCACGGGCTTGGTGGCTTTACGGGAGGTTTACATGGCCGACAACGCACCGAGACAGCCCTTGGCGACCATGAAGCCACCCGCTACTACACTGCCCCCATGAGTTCCCAACTGCTGATGATCGAAGACGACGCCCGCCTCGCACAGATGGTGGGCGAGTACCTGGGCCAGTCGGGCCTGCAGGTCACGCACCGCGCGGACGGCAAGAGTGGCCTGGCGCAGCTGCAGGGACCCGACGCCGGGCCGCTGCCCGACCTCGTGATCCTGGACCTCATGCTGCCCGACATGGACGGCCTGGAAGTGTGCCGGCGCATCCGCTCGTTGCAAGGCCACGCGGCCCAGGTGCCGGTGCTCATGCTCACCGCCAAGGGCGACCCCATGGACCGCATCATCGGCCTGGAGCTGGGTGCCGACGATTACCTGCCCAAGCCGTTTGAGCCGCGCGAGCTGCTGGCCCGCATCCGCGCCATCCTGCGCCGCCGCACCGATGGCGGCAATGCAACGGCGGCCACGCAGGTCCTGCGTTTTGGCACTCTGGAGATCGACCGCGACGCCCGCACCGTGACCGTGGCAGGCGAGCTGGCCGACCTCACCTCCTACCAATTCGATTTGCTCGTGGCGCTCGCCGAGCGCGCGGGTCGCGTGCTCACGCGCGACCAGATCATGGAGGCCGTGCGCGGCCGCGAGCTGGAGGCGTTTGACCGGTCCATCGACGTGCACATGGGCCGCATCCGTGCCGCCATAGAGGCCGACGCCAAGAACCCGCGCCGCATCCTCACGGTGCGTGGCGTGGGCTACGTTTTTGCGAAACAACAAGACTGACCGGTAGGGCGCGGCCCCGCTGCGGCGCGCACCTCCACTTTTGCTGAATGTCCCTTTCCACCCCCTTCTCCCGCCGTCTGTACCTGCGCATCTGGCTGGCCGTGGTCGGCGGCATCGCGGTGCTGACGCTGACCGTGGGCTGGGCCTGGCGCATGGCCGAGGAACAAAAGGCGCAGAACGCCCAGCCGTTCGTGCCGCCCTCGCGCGAGATGGTGCTGCGCGATCCCAACGGCACGCAGGTGCTCAAGGGCCTGGCCACGCGCCAGCCCAGCGAGCCGGGCGAAGGCATTGAATTCCAGATCCAATCGGACACTGGGCAGGTCTTTCTGCTGCAGATGGCGCCTCGCCAGCCACGCGGCGATCGGGTAGGCCGACCCGGAGGTCCGAACCAGGGCGACGCCGCGTTCTGGACCCGGCCACCGTTCGGCTTTTTGTGGCTGCTGGGCATCGTGGGCCTGGCCGTGGCCGTGGGTGTGTACCCCATCATCCGGCGCCTCACGCTGCGGCTCGAAGCCCTGCAACGCAGCGTGCAAAAGTTTGGCGAGGGAGACCTGTCGGTGCGTGTGCCCGAGCAAGGGCAGGACGAAGTGGCCGACCTCGCGCGCCAGTTCAACGCCGCCGCTGCGCGCGTGGAAACGCTGGTCAAGTCGCACAAATCGCTGCTGGCCAACGCCTCGCACGAACTGCGCTCACCGCTCACCCGCATCCGCATGGGGCTGGAGCTGATGGGCGGGCAGCAGCCCTCGCCCGCGTTCCGTGAGGAAATCCTGCGCAACATTGCCGAGCTGGACCAGCTGGTGGACGAGATCCTGCTGGCCAGTCGCCTGGATGCACGCGAAGCCGATGTGGGTACCGTGGAGCTGGTGGATCTGATCGGTCTGGCCGCCGAAGAGTGTGCACGCGTGGACGCCGATCTGGACGTGAGTTCGGACTCCGTGGATGTGCGCGGCATCCCAAAGCTTCTGCGCCGCGCCATCCGCAACCTGTTGGAAAACGCCCGGCGCTACAGCACCGGCGAGATCACCCTGGTGGTCGAACGCCGCCAGGGTCACGCCGAGGTGCGCGTGTGCGACCGGGGTCCGGGCGTGCCCGTGACCCACCGTGAACGCATCTTCGAGCCCTTCTACCGCTTGCCCGGCGCCAGCGAGCGCGCCGGGGGCGTGGGCCTGGGGCTGGCGCTGGTGCGCTCGATTGCAGGGCGCCACAACGGCACGGTGCACTGCGAGGACCGGCCGGATGGCGCGAGTGGCGCGTGCTTTGTGCTACGGTTGCCCCTCCCCCAATAGCTATCACATCGATAGCTGCATGCGCTCATTGGAAAAGCGCTACAAGCCATTTTTAGCTTAGCTCACGTTCTCCAGCGCCAGGCCATCAGCGCATACAGCGCCGCCCCCAACCCCAGCGCAGCCCCCGCCACACCCAGCGCCCAGTCAAACCCCTGCGCCTGCGAGCCCGCGCGCGCCAAGAGTGCAGCCGCCATGGGCGGCCCCGCGATCTGGCCGATGCCGTACAGCGCGGTCATCAGGCCGGTGAAGCCTGCGCCCGCCTGGGGCCACTGGTGTCGCGCCTCCTGCAACGCAAAGAACGTGATGGCCGTGAAGGGCAGGCCCAGCAGCAAGCTACCGAATGCAAAGCCTGCCGGGCCGGGCCAGAGCAGGCCCAGGCCGATAGCCGCCGCCTGCAGCAGGTAGGCCCCCGCCAGCAGCAGGCGCCGGTCCCGCGCAGGGTGAATGCGCGTGGACAGCAGCGCCCCCAACGCCACACCCGCGCCGAAGATGGGCCAGAACAGGTCGGGCCAGGCCGAGCCTGCAGGCAGCGCGGCCCGCGCGATCACGGGCAGGAAGGTGGCCGTGACGATGTAGCCCAGGCCGGCCAGGCCATAGGCCAGCGCCAGCAGGGCGCGCTCGGCTGCCGGGTGCGGCGCGGGCGGAGGTGGCGCCGTTGCCGCCGTGTTTGCGGCGCTTGGCACCACCGAGGAGGCTTCGCTGCCCCGCACCACCGGCCACACCAGCACGCACAGCAAGGCGGCGAGCACGGCGAACACGGCCCAGCCCGTGGCGGCGCTCCAGCCCGCTGCCACCATGGCACTGGTGGGCAGGCCGGTGGCGACGATGCCCAGGCCCGGGCCGCAAAAGATCAACCCGCCCAGGGCGGGATGCCCCAGGTGAGCCAACCGGCCCATGCACCAGTTGGCCGTGCCCAGGAACACCATGGCGCTGGCCACACCGGCCAGCAACCGCATCAGCGGCCACAGCACGGGCCATGGCAGGGCCAGCGCGGCCGTGAGCAGCACCGTGGCCACCAGCCCGCTGCGCACCAGGGCTGCATTGCCAGGCACCGCGTCCAGGCGCCGGCCCAGCCAGGGCAAGGCCATGTACAGCAGCGCACCCCCCAGGTAGCCCGCGTAGTTGGCCGTGGCCAGCCAGCTGCCGGTGGCGATGTCCACCACGCCGTCGTGCAGCATCATGGGCAACAGCGGTGTGAAGGCGAAGCGGCCGATGCCCATGGCGGCCGCCAGCGCGGCCATGCCCGCCAGTGCGACCTGGAGCGCGGAGGAGCCGGTGTCGCCACGGCGGATGGATGCAAGCGTGGAAGAAGAAGTGGCCTGGGTCACGGCATTGGGGCAATTGCGCGGTGGGACGGTGGGACGGGAGTTGCGGCGTCGGATGCGGGGTCTTATGATCTTAGCAAGAGATTGAATTTTTGACATTCATACTTTTTCAAGATGGATAAAGCATCCCCCCCACTCGATCTGGCCGCCCTCGACATCTTCCGCACCGTGGCGGCAGAGGGTAGCGTCACGCGCGCGGCCGAGCGGCTGCAGCGCGTGCAGTCCAATGTGACCACGCGGGTGCGCCAGCTGGAGGCCGACCTGGGCACCCCGCTGTTCCTGCGCGAGGGCAAGCGCATGGCGCTCACGCCCGAGGGCGAAGTGCTGCGGGGCTACGCTGACCGGCTGCTGGCGCTGGCCGAGGAGGCTCGGCAGGCCGTGCGGCCAGGCCAGCCCACGGGACGCCTGCGCCTGGGCTCGATGGAAAGCACCGCCGCCAGCCGCCTGCCCGCCCCGCTGGCGCAACTGCACCGCCAGTGGCCCGGGGTGGCGCTGGAGCTGTCGACCGCGCCCACGCGCGAACTGCTGGAGCGGCTGCGCGCCCATGCGCTCGACGCCGTGCTGGTGGCCTGGCCGCCAGGGCAGTCGCCCGACCCTGCGCTGGAAGCCAGCCCCGTGTTCGCCGAGGAACTGATCCTGGTGCTGCCCACGGGGCATCCGCCCGTGTCCGGCCCGCAGGATGTGGTGCCCGGCACGCTGGCGGTGTTCGAGCCCGGCTGCACCTACCGGGGGGTGGCGCAGGACTGGTTCGCAACCCGCACCCCGCCCATGCAGACACTGGAACTGGGCTCGTACCACGCCATCCTGGCCAGCGTGGCGGGGGGTGGCAGCGTGGGCATCGTGCCGCGCTCGGTGCTCCAGCTCTCGCCCCACGCCGCGCTGCTGGCCCAGCACCCCCTGACCACCCTGCAGACGCTGCTGGTGTGGCGCCACGGCTACCGGTCCGCGGCGCTGGATGCGCTGCAGCAAGTGCTGCGCGACTGACAACCCTTCTCTTCTTCCCTTTTTTAGCGAACGGAACGCCACCATGCCCCACCCCAGCCTGCGCACCGCCCTCTCCCTGCGCCTGCCCATCATCCAGGGGCCCATGACGGGTGCCGACACCCCGGCGCTGGCTGCCGCCGTGTCTGCGGCGGGCGGGCTGGGCACCCTGGGCTGCGGCATGCGTTCGCCCGCCGCCATGGCCGAGGCGGCGGCCGAGGTGCGGCGGCGCACCGACCGGCCCTTCGGGCTCAATCTCTTCGTGCAGGACACGCCCGCGCCCGATGCGGCCACGGTGGAAAAGGCCGTGGCCCATCTGGCGCCGCTGTATGCGGAGTTCGGCCTCACGCCCGCCGTGCCCGCGCGCTGGTGCGAGGACTTTGCGGCCCAGTTCGACGCCCTGGTCGAAGCGCGCCCGGCCGTGGCGAGTTTTACCTTCGGCATCCTGAACGCCGCGCAGGTCGAGCGGCTGCACAGCGCGGGCTGCACCGTCATCGGCACGGCCACCACCGTGGCCGAGGCCGTGGCCTGGGCCGATGTGGGCGCGGACGCGGTGGTCGCATCGGGCATGGAGGCGGGCGGCCACCGCGGCACTTTTTTGCCCACGGGCCGTCTGCAGGCCGAGGGCCTTGCGCCCGTAGAAAAGGCCCCTGCCGCCAAGGGCCCCTCGCAGGCCGACTTTGCGGCGTCCATGGTGGGCACCATGGCCCTCATCCCGCAGTGCGTGGATGCGCTGCGCCCCCGGGGCGTGGCGGTGATCGCGGCCGGCGGGATCATGGACGGCCGCGGTATCGCCGCGGCCCAGGCCCTGGGCGCCGAGGCGGTGCAGATGGGCACGGCCTTCCTGGCCTGCGACGAGTCGGGCATCGGCCCGGCCTACCGTGATGCGCTGGCCCACGCCACCGGCACGGACACGCGCACCACCCGCGTCTTCTCGGGCCGCCCGGCGCGTGGCATCGTCAACACGATGCTGCAGCGACTGTACGCGCACGAGGCCGATGTGCCAGCCTACCCGGTGCAGAACGCCCTCACCGGCGCGCTGCGCCGGGCCTCTGCCGAGGCGGGGCGGGCGGACTACCTCTCACTGTGGGCCGGCCAGGGCGTGGCGGCGGTGCGCCCCATGCCCGCGGCGGCGCTCGTGGCGGTGCTGGAAGCGGAATGGCGGGCTGCGCTGGCAGCCGCGGGAGCGCAGGGCGCGGGGTAGAGGTGATTTTGCTATTGATTAAATAGCATATTGCGCTTGATGAATAAGCGCTAGCGGCCAATTCGATCAGTTTTTCACACGCCTCCGCCGCGCGGAACGCGCCCTGGCTTCGACCGGCCCAGTCCGAGCGGGCACGGGTAGGACGATATGTGCACGCTGGTAGACGGTCCTGCACCGCCAAGCAACCAGCCCGCGATGTTCACGCCCTTCGATACCGGAGCGCACCCAAGCCAGTGCACCCGTGGAACCGGCTCTGCCGGGCCACTGGGTGCGTCCCCCTCCGGGGGAAGGCGCGCAGCGCCTCAGGGGGGGTTCAGCCCTTCCAGGGCAGTTCGCGTGCGGGCCCCTGGATGACGGGCGGCTGGGCGTTGATCTTCTCACCCGCCAGCACGCGCTCGTACATGCGCAGGTAGTTGCGGGCCATGCGCTCGGCGCCGAAGTGATCGACCACATGCTGGTGACAGGCGCGGGCGTCAAAGCGGTTGTTGCGCACCGCCTCGGCCAGCACGGAGGCTTCGGCCGACAGCACGCCGCAGTGCACCGGCACCAGCTCGGGCAATGCGCCGTAGGGCGTGGAAAACACCGGGCAGCCGAAGTACAGGCTTTCGATCACGGCCAGGCCAAAGGGCTCGTGCCAGCGCACCGGAAAGATCAGCCCGCGCGAGGCATTGAGCAGGCTGGTCTTCTGCGAGCCGCCCACCATGCCGTGAAAGTGGATCTTGCGCGACAGCGTCCAGCGAAAGCCGCGCTTGAAGTTGATGCGGTCTCCGCCCAGCACGTCCAGCTCCACGCCAGCCATCTTGGCCACCTTGATCGCGCCGCGCACGTTCTTCACGCCCCAGGCCGCCTTGCCCAGAAAGTGGTAGTGGGGCCGTGGGCGGTCAAAGTCCACAGGGCCATAGCCGCTCCAATCGAGTCCGTTGTAGACAAACTCGGTGGAACCGTAACGCGCGGCGTGGTCACGCGAGAGGAACACGGTGTTCAGCGGCAGCGGCTTGGGCTTGCGCGCGTTGCCGTGCTCGGTGACCAGATAGGGCCGGCTCAGCTCGGTGCGGGGGTTGAACTGGAAATGCGCAATGTCCACATCGGCCGGGATCTGGCCCTCCCAAGGTGCGTCGGGGCGGATGGGCAGCACATGGCCGAAGTCGCAGCTGGACCCGTCGGGCACCAGATAGCTCACGCGGTGACCGAGCTGCACCAGCGTCTTGCCCAGATCCCAGATCACACGCTCGGTACCGCCGTAGCCGTAGACGGGGATGGGGGAGTTGTTGATGAGCAGAATGTGCATAGGGAAATCTTTCGTCTCAGTTTTCCATGGCGCTAAGCGACACCCGCAATGCATGAAACCGGCGCGCTCCAAGCCAGCGCCCCCGTGCAAGGGCCGCCCCGCCGCACTGGGGGCGTCCCCCTCCCGCCTTGCGCAGCAAGGCGAGAGAGGGGGAAGGCCCGAAGCGACTCAGGGGGTGCTTCATCTAAAGCGGTCTTGGGCAGCCCATGCGCGTGCGCCGCTCGTGCAGGGCCGCCAGCACCAGGGGGCACATGAAGAGGTAGAACATGTTGCCGCTGTTGTGAGCCAGAAACACTTGCGTGAGCCCAAAACCGATGTACGACAGGGGCACCATCACACCCACCAGGCACAGCGAGAGCGACTCCTTGTCCATCTTGCCGGCACCGTCGCGAATGCGCCGCGCCGTGGGCCAGAACATCGCCAGCGGAATGCCGTAGAACGCCATGAGCAACAGCACGCCAGGCAGCCCGCGTTTGGCAAACAGGTCCAGGATTTCGTTGTGCGCATGGCCAAATTCGAGCACCACGGGATGCGCCAGCCCGGCGGCCACGCGCCGGGCCTTCTCGTCGGTGTACCCGGCCCGGCCCCAGCCGGTGAAGGGCCGGTCCCAGCCCATCTGCCACGCCAGGCGCCAATGCGCCAGCCGCTGGCCAACCGAGCTGCGGCCGTCACCGTGGTCCTTGTAGACCTGCACTTCCTGGCGCGCCTCGTCCACCCGCTGCTCCACCGCAGGCACCTGCGACAGCGCAGCCGCCGCCAGCGCCAGCGCACACAGGCCCCAGTACACGCGCCGCTGCCCGGTGGTGCGCACCAGCAGCCAGGCACACACGGGCAGCAACAGCACCAGCGCCAGCCAGCCGCCGCGCGACTGGGAGAGCACCGAGCCGGCAGCACCCAGCCCGATGGCGCTGGCCAGCAGCAACCGCTGCCACAGGCACCAGCGCTTCCATTGCACGACGAGCAGCAGGCCGCTCATCACGGCCAGCAGCATGCTCAGGTTGCCGTACTGGATGGCGTTGGTAAATCCATTGGCACGCGGCAGCTCCATCACGAAGGTCTGGTACAGCGCAACCAGCCCGCTGCCCACTGCGCCGACCGCCACCCCCATCCACAGCCAGGCGGCACGGGGCTCGAACGTCATCAGGAAAAAGATGCAAGGCAAGGCCAGGAGGTATTTGACCGGCCGATCCATGCTGCCCCAGCCCCAGGTGGCGCCCACATCCAGCATCCACAGCGCAGCCATGCACGAAAAAGCCGCCGTCAGCCACCAGGCGGCACGCGGCGCAGGGCGGCGCCACCACAGCGGCGCGCTGGCCAGCGTGGCCAGCAGCAGCAGCACGGCGCCGTAGGAATAGCCCGAGGGCAGCCACAGCGCCAGCCCCGGGACCATGAACGCGCCAATGCTGGCGCAACGGGAAAACCAGCGGTGGGTATCCTGCGGAGACGTCATCAGCGAATCACCCGCCCCGTCAGGCTGTCGCGGTCGTAGTGCAGGGCGGCGTACCGGAAAAAGCCCTCCAGCGCCACAAACAGGCAGTACAGAAAGCCCGCGCCGCCACACAAAAAGCCCAGCCGGAACACATATAGACGCACGAACATCGACCCGCCCGACGCCAGGCCCCGCAAGACCCCGCCGCGTTTGCCCGCCTCCGCCCGCTTGGCGGCACCGAGCATCACGTACTGGGTAAGCTTCTCCAGGCTGCCGCGCACCGTGGTGCGGGAGTAGTGCAGCAGCCGAGCCTTGATGAGGCGACGCGGCACCGCTGCGCCACCGGGCAGGGCATGGAGCTGGGCCTGCTCGTGCACCACCCCGGTGTATTCCTTCACCAGCGCACGCACAAACAGGCGCTCGATCTGCGACTGCGACCGGAAATACTTGAGCTCGTGCCCATAGGCCACCATGCGCCAGCGGATGGTCCACACTGCCTGCTCGCCCGAACGGACGATGGCCTGCAGCTCCTGCGCAAACGCGGGTGTCATCACCTCGTCAGCGTCGAGGAAAAACACATAGTCGCCGCGCGAATGCGCCAGCAGCCGGTTGCGCTGCACGGCAAAGCCCTGCCAGTCGGGATAGCTGTGGACTTCGGCGCCCAGGCTTTGGGCGATGGCCACGGTGTTGTCCGTGCTGCCGCTGTCCACCACCAGCAGCTGGTCGGCGAACGCGGCGCTTTTCAGGCAGGCCTCAATACGGTGCGCCTCGTTGTGGGTCAGCACCGCCACGGTCAACGTGGGCGGCGCCGATGCGCCGCCGGTTCCCACGGGCATCAATCAGTGGCCAGCGTGTACGTGCTCGCCCGCCTTCAGGCGGTACACCGTGCCACAGTACGGGCACTTGGCCTCGCCGGTGCGGGCCACATCCAGGTACACCTTGGGGTGGCTGTTCCAGATTTTCATATCGGCCTTGGGGCTGGGGCAGAAAACCCCACCCTGGGCATTGAGGTCCTTGGCCAGGAGTTCGATGGCGGCTTGGGACATGGTGTTCAGACTTTCGCGAGCCAGTGGGCGTAGTTGGAGTTGCGGCCGTTGACGATGTCAAAGAAGGCGCTCTGGATTTTTTCGGTGATGGGGCCGCGTGATCCGCTGCCCAGCTCGATCCGGTCGAGTTCGCGAATGGGCGTCACTTCAGCGGCCGTGCCGGTGAAGAAGGCTTCGTCGGCGATGTAGACCTCGTCGCGCGTGATGCGCTTTTGCACGATCTCCAGGCCCAGGTCCTTGGCGATGTGGAACACGGTGTTGCGGGTGATGCCGTTGAGGGCACCGGCCGACAGGTCGGGCGTGTAGATCACGCCGTTCTTGATGACAAAGATGTTTTCGCCCGCACCTTCGGACACAAAACCCGAGCTGTCGAGCAGCAGTGCTTCGTCGTAGCCGTCGTCCAGCGCTTCCATGTTGGCGAGGATGGAATTGGTGTAGTTGCTCACCGCCTTGGCCTGCGTCATGGTGATGTTGACGTGGTGGCGGGTGTAGCTGCTGGTCTTGACGCGGATGCCGCGCTTCATGCCTTCTTCGCCCAGGTAGGCGCCCCAGGCCCAGGCGGCCACCATGAGGTGGATCTGGTTGCCCTTGGGCGAAACACCCAGCTTTTGCGAGCCGATCCAGGTCAATGGACGCAGATAGCAGGATTCGAGCTTGTTTTCACGCACCACAGCCTTCTGGGCTTCGTTCACTTCTTCCTTGGTGAACGGGATCTTCATGCGCAGGATCTTGGCGCTGTTGAAGAGGCGGTCTGTGTGCTCTTCCAGGCGGAAGATCGCCGTGCCGTTGGCGGTGTTGTACGCGCGCACGCCTTCGAAGGCGCCGCAGCCGTAATGCAGGGTGTGGGTCAGCACATGGATCTTGGCGTCGCGCCAATCGACCATCTGGCCGTCCATCCAGATCTTGCCGTCACGGTCGGCCATCGAGGGAACTACGGGGCTCATGGGAATCCTTTGGTTGCTGTGGGTCGCAAAACCGGGATTTTACGGGGCCGCAGCGGGCCAGGAACCGAGGCACCAGGGTGCAGTGCAGCAAATGGTGCCCCGCCAAGGGCAAGGGCCTGTGCAGCGGTCAGCCTTGGGGGGGAGTGGCGGCCGCTTCGCCCTCCGGCCGCACCAGCGTCCATTTCACCAATTTGCCATGGCGAAACTCGCAGGTCACATGCGACTGTGTGCCGTCTGTCCAGCGGTACACCTCGGGGTCAGCGCCCTCGGGCGACAGCAGTTCCCCCAGCGCCTGCGTCATGGCCACCACATGCATCAGGTTCACGCCCTCAGCCAGCCGGGCATTGAGCATGACCGCACTGCCCACATAGCCGATGGGGCGCTTGGCGGCCTTCTTCATCACATTCACCAGCCGCGTGAAATGCAGCAGGGCCCACATGACCAGCCCGCCCACCACGGCCGCCACACCGGCCCAGCCGTAGGCTGTAAAACCAAACCCGACCAGGGCCACCGCCCCCAGGGGCACCAGGATATTGCGCAGATTCATAGGCTGGGATTGTCTTACGGCCTCAACCGTGTGTGGCTGTGGGCATTGCTTACAAGCCCCGCACGACGTTCATGGCCTCTTCCACCCGCTCCACCGCGTGGATGGTCAGCCCCTCAATGGGTTTCTTGGGCGCATTGGCCTTGGGCACCACGGCCACACTGAAACCGAGCTTGGCAGCCTCCTTCAGGCGCTCCTGGCCGCGGGGCGCGGGCCGCACCTCGCCCGCCAGCCCCACCTCGCCGAACGCCAGAAAGCCGCGCGGCAGCGCCTTGCCGCGCAGGCTGGAGGTGATGGACAGCATCACCGCCAGGTCGGCCGCTGGCTCGCTGATGCGCACGCCGCCCACGGCGTTCACGAACACGTCCTGGTCCATGCAGGCCACGCCCGCGTGGCGGTGCAGCACGGCCAGCAGCATGGCCAGGCGGTCCTTGTCCAGGCCCACGGACAGACGCCGCGGGCTGGGGCCACCGCTGTCCACCAGGGCCTGGATCTCCACCAGCAGCGGGCGTGTGCCCTCCAGCGTCACCATCACGCAGCTGCCGGGCACGGGCTCGGAATGCTGGCTCAAAAAGATGGCGCTGGGGTTGCTCACGCCCTTGAGGCCTTTCTCGGTCATCGCAAACACGCCGATTTCGTTGACCGCGCCGAAGCGGTTCTTGATGGCCCGCACCAGGCGGAACTGGCTGTGCGTGTCGCCTTCGAAGTACAGCACCGTGTCCACCATGTGCTCCAGCACGCGCGGCCCAGCCAGCGCACCTTCCTTGGTCACATGGCCCACCAGCACGATGGCCACGCCCGAGGCCTTGGCACAACGCGTGAGGTGCGCCGCACATTCGCGCACCTGCGCCACGGAGCCGGGCGCGGACGTGAGCTGGTCGGAGTACACGGTCTGGATCGAGTCGATCACGGCCACCGCAGGCTGCATGGACTCGATGGTCGCCAGGATCTTTTCGAGCTGAATCTCGGCCAGCACGTTGACCTGGCTATGGTCCAGCCCCAGGCGGCGCGAGCGCAGGGCCACCTGGGCACCGCTTTCCTCACCCGTCACATACAAGGTGGGCAGCCCTGCGCGCTGAAGCGCATCCAGCGCCTGCAGCAGCAGGGTGGACTTGCCAATGCCCGGGTCGCCACCGATCAGTACCACGCCGCCTTCGACAATGCCGCCGCCCAGCACCCGGTCCAGCTCGTCGATGCCGCTCGGTGTGCGCTCCACATCGCTGGCCTCGATGGCCGACAGCGGCATCACGGCCTGCGCCTGTGCCAGGCCCGCAAACTGCGATCCGCTGTAGCGGTTCTTGCCCGGCCCGGCCTCGGCCACCGATTCGATCAGCGTGTTCCAGGCGCCGCAGGCCGGGCATTTGCCCAGCCAGCGCGGGCTGGTGCCGCCGCATTCGGTGCAGGTGAACGTGGTTTTTTCTTTGGCCATGGTGGGTGGGTGTGGGCAGACTCAAAAGCGGGGCAGCCGACTATAGCGGCCATGCCCACTGGAATAGCAACAGCCCGTACGATGGCGGGCTTGGCACTGCCGCATGGAGTTCAGATTGCAGACACCCGTCAACCCTTTCAAACAGGCCATGGCCCAGGGCCAAGCGCAGATCGGCCTGTGGCTGGCCCTGGCCGATGCTTACAGCGCAGAAATCATCGCGGGCACCGGCTACGACTGGCTGCTGGTCGATGGCGAACATGCGCCCAATGACCTGCGCTCCATCCTGCATCAGCTGCAGGCCATTGCCAGCGCCAGCAGCGCCCTGCCGCCCGGCGCGCAGGCGCCCCACCCCATTGCGCGCGTGCCCGTGGGCGACACCGCACTGATCAAACAGTACCTGGATATCGGCGCCCAAACCCTGCTGGTGCCCATGGTGGACACCGCCGAGCAGGCACAGCAAATGGTGCGCGCCACGCGCTACGCGCCCGAGGGCGTGCGCGGCATGGGCAGCGCCCTCGCCCGCACGTCGCGCTGGCAGGCCTACCCCCAGTATGTGCACGAGGCCAACCAGCAGATCTGCTTGCTGGTGCAGGCCGAGACGGTGGAAGCCATGACCCACCTCGATGCGATTGCCGCCACCCCCGGCGTGGACGGCGTGTTTATCGGCCCGGCCGACCTGTCGGCTTCCATGGGCCACCCCGGCAACCCGGGGCACCCTGACGTGCAGGCCGCCATCCACGACGGCATCACCCGCATCCTGCGTGCGGGCAAGGCGCCAGGCATTCTGGCCACCACCGAATCCCAGGCGCGCCAGTGGCTGGCAGCGGGCGCACTGTTTGTGGCCGTGGGCGTGGACACCATGCTGCTGGCCAGCGCTGCGCAGAATCTGCTGGCGCGCTTTCGCGCCGACGCTGGGGGCACACCAGCGCGCCCCGCGGGCTACTGAAGCCCACAAGACACCACACACCGATTCACCACGACACTCACCGGAAGACAAAGGCACGACCACCATGAAAGTTTGTATTTACGGCGCAGGCGCCATCGGAGGTTGGCTGGGCGTGGCCCTGGCGCAAGCGGGCCACCCGGTCAGCATGGTGGCGCGCGGCGACACGCTGCGCGCCCTGCAGGCCGACGGGCTGCGCATGCGGCGCGCGGACGGCACGCTGGCGCAGGTGCCCGTCACGGCCCACAGCGACCCGACAGCGCTGGGCGTGCAAGACCTGGTCGTGGTCGCCGTCAAGGCCCCGGGCCTGCCCGACGTGGCGCGTGCCATGGCGCCGCTGATCGGGCCGGACACCATCGTGCTCACCGCCATGAACGGCGTGCCGTGGTGGTTTCTCGACGGCTTCGGCGGCGCCGCGCAGGGGCGTGCCCTCGAATCCGTGGACGCGGGCGGCGTGATTGCCCAGGCCATCCCGGCGCGCAACGTGGTGGGCAGCGTGGTGCACACCAGCTGCTCGCTGGAGGCTCCGGGCTTCGTCAAACAACACTTTGGCAACCGCCTCATCGTGGGCGAGCCGGACGGCAGCCAGAGCGCGCGCCTGCAAGCGCTGGCCGACACGCTGCAGCGCGGTGGCATCGATGTGGAGGTGAGCAGCTGCATCCAGAAGGACATCTGGTTCAAGCTGTGGGGCAACCTCACCATGAACCCCATCAGCGCGCTCACCGGCGCCACTACCGACCGCATCCTGGACGACGAGCTGGTGCGCGGTTTTGTGAGCGCCGTGATGCTGGAAGCCAAGGCCATCGGCGACAAGCTGGGCCTGCCGATTAACCAGCAGCCCGAGGACCGCCACGCCGTCACACGCAAGCTGGGCGCGTTCAAGACCTCGATGCTGCAGGATGTGGAAGCGAACAAGCCCATGGAGATCGACGCCCTGGTGGGCGCGGTGCGCGAGCTGGGCCAGATCACCGGCACGCCCACGCCCCACACCGGCGCGCTGCTGGGCCTGGTGCGGCTGATGGCACGCACGCGCAAGCTTTACTGAAAAATTCAAGCCAAGCTGGCCTCCAGCGCTTATCCAAAAAGCGCTTATAGCTACTCAATTTATAGCAAACAACCTATGACCAACCTGACCCTTTACTACACCCCTGGCACCTGCGCGCAAGCCGTGCGCATCGGCCTGGAAGAAGCGGGCGCTCCCTATGACCTTGTGCGCGTGGACTTTGCCGCTGCCCAGCAACGCACGCCCGAGTACCTGGCCGTCAACCCCAAGGGCCGCGTCCCCGCGCTGGTCACGCCACACGGCACTTTGACCGAAACACCCGCGCTGCTGGCTTATGTGGCTCAGAGCTTTCCCGAGGCACGCCTGGCCCCCACCGATGCCCATGGCTTTGCACGCATGCAGGAGTTCCACAGCTACCTCGCCTCCACCGTGCATATCGCCCACGCCCACCGCCCCCGCGCCAGCCGCTGGGCCGATGAGCCCGAAGCCCAGGCGGCGATGCAGCGAAAGGTGCCGCAGAACATGACCGAGTGCTTCAACCTTATCGAAAGCCACTATCTGCCCAAAGCGGACCAGGGCCCCTGGGTCATGGGCGAGCAGTACACCGTGGCAGACGGTTACCTGTTCACCATTGGCACCTGGCTAAAAAGCGACGGCGTGGACATCGCCTCGTTCCCGAAGGTGTTTGCACACACCCAGCGCATGCTGGAGCGCCCGGCAGTGCAGCGCGCGCTAGCCTGAATTTCCCAGGCACCAAACATCACCGCCGCTAGAGTGCGCGGCTTTTGAGACTGGCGCGGCCCAGGCCAGGGCCGCCGCGCAAGGGCCCCCCCGCCGCGCTGGCGGCGTCCCCCTTCCCGAATTGTTCAGCAATTCGAGAGAAGGGGGAAGGCGCGAAGCGCCTCAGGGGGTTGTCACTCTCAATTCACCTTCAAATACCGCCAATCAATCCGGTTGTCCGCCCGATGGATGATCTCCACCTTCTTCGTCCCCGCCCACGGGATCACCTGGTTGTACAGCGGGATGTGCGACACCAGCTCGTGCTCCTTGATCAGCGCCTGCTCGATCAGGCTGTTACGCGTGGCGGTGTCCGTTTCCTTCTTCACACGCTCGATCAGCGCATCCATCTGCGGGTCCGAAAAGCGGCCCAGGTTGAAGTTGCCATCCCCACCCGCGCCGGGCGAGCGCACCAGCGACTGCAGGCTGTAGAACGCGTCAAACGTGGGCACGCCCCATCCCAGCAGGTAGATACTGGCTTCGTTGCGCTGGATCATCGGGAAGTAGGTGGCAAACGGCAACGAGCGCAGCTTGGCTTTAACGCCCACCTTGGCCCAATGTGACGTGATGGCCTGGCACAGCTGCTCGTCGTTGATGTAGCGGCCCGCGCTGCAGGCAAAGTCCACCTCAAACCCGTTGGGGTAGCCCGCATCGGCCAGCAGCTTTTGCGCGGCCTTGGGGTCGAAGGGGTAGCGCACATCGGCCTTCTTAGTCCAGCCGTTGACCTGGTTGGCAATCAGCGTGCCCGTGGGCTGGGCCAGGCCGCGCAGCACCACGCGCTGGATGGACTGGATGTCAATCGCCTGGTACAGCGCCTTGCGCACGCGCAGGTCTTTCAGCGGGTTCTTGCCCTTCACATCCGAGCCGGGCAGCTCGTCGCGGAACTGGTCCAGACCCAGGAAGATAGTGCGGTACTCCGGCCCTTCGAGCACCTGCAGGGTGGGCGTCTGCTTGATGCGCGCCAAGTCTTGCAGGCTGGGGTCGATCACAAAGTCAATCTCACCCGACAGCAGCGCCGCCGTGCGCGTGGCGTCGGCCTTGATGGGGGTGTAGACGATCTCGGTCAGGTTGGTGGGGTACTTGCCCTTGCCCCACCAGTGCGGGTTGGGCTCCAGCACCACGCGCTGGTCGGGTGCCCACTGCTTGAGCTGGTACGGGCCGGTGCCCAGCGCATTGCGGTGGGCGTACGTTTCGTCCTTGGTCTTGATGTCCTTGGGCTCGACCGACTTGTTCTTTTCGGCCCAGGCGCGGCTCATGATGCGCAGCTCGGTCAGCTGGTTCACCAGCACCGGGTTGGGCAGGTCGGAGTGGATGTCGATGGTGTAGGCATCGACCTTTTCCACGCGGTCAATGCCCTGGGTGTAGACGGCGAAGTTGGAGGTCTTGGCCTTGGCCCGCTCCAGCGAGAACTTGGCGTCGTCGGCCGTGAACTCGCTGCCGTCGCTGAACTTCACGCCCTTGCGCAACGTCAGGCGCAGCTGCGTGGGCTTGATCAGCTTCCACTCGGTGGCGAGCGATGGCTCGGGTTTGAAGGTCTTGCTGTTGTATTCGACCAGCGTGTCGTACACCGCGCCGTGCATGGTGTTGTTCACGCCCACGTTCTGGGTGTGGATGTCCCAGGTGGAAATATCCACCGAGCGGGACCAGCGGAAGGTCTTGGCCTGCACAGCCATCGGAAGCGCCGTGGCCAGCGCGGCCGCGAGCAAGAGGGTCTTGAAACGCATGGGGGAATCACTCCAGGTCAGTCAGTCCCCCACTATGGCGCAAGTCGCTTCTCCGTGTAACGAACTTGTATTTGTTAGCTTAGAACCATCACCATGGCCAAACCCATCATCGTGACGGCCGTGCCAGCGTCCAGCACCCGCCACGCACCGGGCGATGCGAACAAAGGCGCCAGCCAGCGCGAGCCAAACCCGAGGGTCAGGAACCACAAGGCGCTGGCCAGCGAGCCCCCGGCGGCAAAGGTGGCACGGCCCCAGGTAGGGTACGGGGTGGCCATGGTGCCCAGCAGCAGCACGGTGTCCAGGTACACATGCGGGTTCAGCCAGGTCAGCGCCAGCACCGTGAGCACGATAGTGCGCAGGCTGGCGCCCGGCCCGTTGGCGGACACCAGCAGCTGGGCAGGCTTGAAGGCCCGGCTGGCGGCCTGCACGGCGTAGGCGGCCAGGAAGAGCGCGCCCGCCCAGCGCATGAACTGCGCCCACTCGGGCCGCGCCAGCAGCACCCCGCCCATGCCCCACACGCCCGCCTGCAACAGCAACGCATCGGACAGCGCGCACACCAGCACCACCGGCATCACATGCTCGCGCCGCAGGCCCTGGCGCAGCACAAACGCGTTTTGTGCGCCAATGGCCATGATCAGAAGGGCCGTCGAAGTGAATCCGTGAAGAAAGGCAGTGGTGCTCATGGGCGTGGATTGTGGGGATCGCATTCTCGTCACGCCAGCTATACTTTTTAACGATCCGTCAAAATGGCTAACGCACCATGCGCCTCGACTCTGCCCAGCTCAACGCCTTTGCCACCGTGATCGACGAGGGCAGCTTCGAGCGGGCCGCCGCCGTGCTGCACGTCACCCGCTCGGCGGTTTCGCAGCGTGTGAAGCTGCTCGAAGAACGCGTGGGCCAGGTGCTGGTGCGCCGCGCCACGCCCTGCACACCCACCGAAGCCGGGCAGGCGCTGTACCGGCATGCACGCGAAGTGGCACTGAGCGAGACCGACGCGCTGGCCACCATTGGCGGTGGGCAGCACACGTCCACGCGCCTGGCCATTGGCGTCAATGCCGACTCGCTGGCCACCTGGTTCCCGCACGCCATGGCCCAGGCAGCCGAGGGCCAGAGCATCACCTTCGACATCCATGTGGAGGACCAGGACCATTCAGCCAACCTGCTGCGCGAAGGCCGCGTGATGGCCGCCGTGACGGCCGACCCGCAACCCGTGCAGGGCTGCAAGGTGCTCCCGCTGGGCACGCTGCGCTACCGGGCGCTGGCCAGCCCCGCGTTCATGCAGCGCTACTTTTCCCAGGGGGTGACCGCTGCTGCGCTGGCTACGGCGCCCATGCTGGTGTTCAACCGCAAGGATGCGCTGCAGGCCCGGCTTGTGGGGCGCATCACGCGCCGCAAACTCACGCCGCCCGTGCACTGGCTGCCCGAGGCAAACGCGTTTGTCATGGCCACCCGGGCCGGGCTGGGTTGGGGCATGACGCCCGACCCGATGGTGCAGCACGACCTGGAGGCCGGCACGCTGGTCGAGTTGCTTCCGGGCAAGCCGGTGGACGTGCCGCTGTACTGGCAATCCTGGCGCCTGAACGTGCAGGCGCTGCATCACATGACCGAAGCAGTGCAGCGGGCGGCAGGGCTTACCCTGCTGCGCTGAGTAGTCCAGTGAACCTGAAAAATCGACGGTACGCCGGTGCTCCAAGGGGTGCGGGGCTGGGCGCAGGCCGCAGTCAAGGCTGGCCGCCTTGACAAGGACTGCAACGCTGCACTGCGACTCGAGGGGCCCCGGCCCTTTGGGTGAGTGCCTCGCCGCCCCGCATGCGTCGTTGCCGTGCTCGCCGGGTATTCAACCCGGCTGCGCCCGCCGCCTAGCATGCGGGGCGGCTAGGTACTCACGTACCGCCGATTTTTCAGGCTCACTGGACTAAGTCTTCGTGGTGGTCAGCGGCGCCCCGTTTCCAGTAGGCGGAGATGCGCATGCGCTTGGCATCCACACCCGGCTTGGCGAGCATGGCGCGGCGCACGGCGGACATCTCGCTGTGTTCGCCGGCAGCCCAGACAAACCCGGCGCCGGTTGGCAGGGCCAGCGCTTCCACGGCGGCGGGCAGCGCGCTCACCCATTTCAGGTCGAGCTGTGCCGCACTGGCCAGCACGCGCTGGTCGGCTGGGTTGCGCACCTGGATGCGCACCGTGGCCTGGGTGTGGGCGGGCAGCTCGGCCAGGCGGCGGGCGATGGCGGGCAGCGCGGTTTCGTCGCCCAGCAGCCAGTGCCAGTCAAACCCGGTGGGTACCACCATGCTGCCGCGGGGCCCGGCAATGCCCACCCACTGGCCGACGGCGGCACTGGCGGCCCAGTCAGTGGCGGGGCCTGCGTCGTGCAGGGCGACTTCGATGTCCAGCTCGCCCGTGGCGGCGTCATAACGTGCAGGGGTGTAGTCGCGCAGCACGGGGCGCGGATCGGGGAAAACCGGGCGGCCGTTGTGCAGGGACGGCAGCGAGGGGCGCTCCTGGCCCGGCTGAGGCAGGATGAGCTTGAGATGGTCGTCGAACCCCGCGCTCACAAACCCGGCCAGCTCGGGCCCGGCCAGGGTGAGCCGCACGAAACCGGGGCTGACGGCGGTGCGCCGCACCACCTGGAGGTGGCGGGCTTGCAATGGGTGGCGGACGCGTTCGACGGCAAGGTGTGCGGAGTCAACCGGGGGAGTGGCGGTAGGCAGAGGTGCGTTCATGGCTTAATATGTTGATTTAGTCAACCAATGATCTTCGCATTGGTTGATTTTGTCAACCACATATCGCCATGACCACCCACGCACCCGCCGATGTCTTTGAAGCCATGCACGACCTGCTGCATGTCTACCGGGCGCACATGGTGCGCACGATGGCCGCCATCCACCCCGACCTGACGCACAACGAAGTGCGGGCGCTGATGTTCGTGGGGCGCCACCCTGGCACCACGCAGCGCGAACTGGTGGCGCACAGCGGTGCCGACAAGGCACAGGTGGCCCGCATGGTGGGGATGCTGCAGGACAAGGGTTGGCTGGAGAGCGCACCGAATGCCGAGGACAAGCGCAGCCGCTGCCTGCGCCTGAGCGCCCAGGGTGCGACCCTGCACCAGGCGCTACGCGACGCCCGCCGGGGGCTGGCGGCGTCGCTGCTCAAGGGGTGTGACGACGCCACGCAGGCCCAGCTGCTCGCCCTGCTGGCACAGGTGCGCAGCAACCTGGACGCCATCGACACCGGCTGCCAGGGCGGCCGGGACTGCCGCAGCTAGCGACGGGAAGGGAGGTGCAGGAGGCCCGCCCCCGCTCCAAGAGGGAAAAATGATGAAAACCGGGGCCTAGCGCCTTATGGATATACATTTATAGCTATTAATTTAGTAGCATTTCATCTTTTCCATCACTGCCCCTGGATCACCCGCACGGCCTGGGGCAGCGACTGCACGCCGGGCATGAAATGGTCGATGGTGGCGCCCAGCACCACGGCGCAGACCAGCGCGCCCAGCAGCGGCTTCCAGGTCAGGCGCACGGCAGCCGTGAGCCAGCCCTCGCGCTCCACGCCCACAGCGGCACGGGCGGTGGCCACCGAGAAGGCGATCTCTACCGCCACGGTCAGCAGCACGTCCCAGCCAAAGAACAGCATGGCCAGCGAGCCCGCGCCAAAGATGATCGCCGCGCCGATGAGAAAAATCGCCACCACGGGCACCACCACCACCGCGCCTTCGTCGGCGCTGCCAATGGCGTCGGCGGCGCCGCTGGCCAGGTCGCCCAGCGCGCTGGAATCGCTGCCCGAGCCCCCGCTGGACAGGCCCTGCGTCCACGCACCGCCAAAGTCACCGGATGCGCCGCCGCCGCCAAAATCACCGCCGCCGGTGCGCGGCACCGGCACCTGGCCACTGCCGCCAGACGAGGAGCCACTGGGCCAGGACACATCGGGCACGTCCAGGCTGCTGCCATCGCCCCCTTTGTCCCGGTCCGACCGTACCAGCCGCGCCGCCCAGGCCCGCAGCACCAGCAGGTAGCCCAGGTAGCCGACCGAGAGGGTCACGAAATACCGCAGCGCCAGCGACTCCACGCCCAGCAGCATCTGCACATGGGAGGTGCACCACATCAGCAGCAGCGTGAAGCTGCCGATCAGCAGCCCATGCCAGCGCAGGCTGTAGCGCTGCTGCAGGGTGCGCGCCACCGTGCCGTGGTGCGGCATGCGCACGGAGCGCCAGGTGGAGGTTTTCTTCTTGCTGTTGCTGCTGCGGTCGCTGCGGGAAGTGGCCATGGAGGGAACGCCTGCGGTGAAAAGTGGGTGGTCGCCGGCCGCATGTTCGGCCAGAACCGCGCCATTTCACACCAGTTTGCCGCGCCGCTGCAGCCCAGCATACGGCCGTGCGTGAACTTGTCGATGAATCAGGCGCTGCCGTCCACCGACACCGGCACCCGCTGGGCCAGCGCCGTCAGCAGCTCCCAGCTCACGGTGCCCGCAGCGGCGGCCACCTCGTCCACACCCAGCACCGTGCCGTTGCTGGCCTGGCCCCACAGCGTGACTTCCGCGCCAAACCCTGCGGCCACGCCCGCCTGCTGCAGCGGCGTGAGATCCACCGTGATCATGTCCATGCTCACCCGCCCCACCAGCCGCGTACGGATGCCGTTGACCAGCACGGGTGTGCCGGTGTCGCAGTGGCGCGGGTAGCCGTCGGCATAGCCGCAGGCCGCCACGCCAATCAAGAGCGGCCCCTCGGCCGTGAAGCGCGAGCCATAGCCCACGGTGTCGCCCGCCTGCAGCTGCTGCGTAGCGATGAGGCGGGTGGCGAGGGTCATGGTGGGGCGCATGCCCCAGTGGGTGGCGGTGTGCTCCGGGTAGTCGGGGGCGCTGCCATACAGCGCGATGCCGGCCCGCACCCAGTCGGCACGCACGCGTGCGTCCGCCGCATGGCGCAGGGTGGCGGCGCTGTTGCTCAGCGTGCGCTCACCCGGCAGGTCTTGCGCTGCGGTGTTGAACACGGCCAGCTGGTGCGCCACGCCCCGGGGGCCATCGGCGTCGCTGAAGTGGGTCATGAACGAAATTTCGTCCACCTGCGGCAGCGCATTGAGGCGCGCCCAGGCCGCGCGAAAGCGCTGGGGCGCAAAGCCCAGGCGGTTCATGCCCGAGTTCATCTTGAGGAACACACGGTGCGGCACCTGCGTCTTGTGGGCGGCCAGCATGTCGATCTGCTCGTCGCAATGCACTGCGTGCCACAGGCCCAGGCGCGAACACAGCTCCAGGTCACGCGGCTCGAACACGCCTTCGAGTAGCAGGATGGGCCCGCGCCAGCCCAGGTGGCGCACGCGCTCGGCCTCGGCCAGGTCCAGCAGCGCGAAACCGTCGGCGCCGCGCAGGCCTTCGTACGCGCGCTCGATGCCGTGCCCGTAGGCATTGGCCTTGACCACGGCCCAGACCTTGGCATCAGGGGCCGCCTGTCGGACACGCTCCAGGTTGTGGTGCAGGGCGGCGGTGTGGATGGTGGCGGCAATGGGACGGGGCATGGGGTTTGACCGGGTGGGAAGCACCGGATTCTGGCACCGTGGCCGTTTATCCGCGTGATATAACCGTCCGTCACTTGCCAGGGTCCCCACATTTAACAGGGCATCAGCCGAACTGATGCTGCCACCAGCCATTCGATGAAGCGCGGTTTTTACACCATCATGTCGGCGCAGTTTTTCAGCTCGCTGGCCGACAACGCACTTTTCGTGGCCGCCGTGGAGCTTCTGCGTACAGAAGGTGCCCCCGAGTGGCAGCGCGCCGCCCTGGTGCCCATGTTTGCGCTCTTCTATGTGGTGCTGGCGCCTTTTGTCGGCGCCTTTGCCGACGCCCTGCCCAAAGGCAAGGTCATGTTTGTCAGCAACGCCATCAAGGTGGTGGGCTGCCTCATGATGCTGTTTGGCTCGCACCCGCTGATGGCTTATGCGGTGGTGGGGCTGGGTGCGGCGGCTTACTCGCCCGCCAAATACGGCATCCTCACCGAGTTGCTACCGGCCTCGCAACTGGTCAAGGCCAATGGCTGGATCGAGGGGCTCACCATTGCGTCCATCATCCTCGGCGTGCTGTTTGGCGGCCAGCTGGTGGGGCAGCACCTGTCGCACATGCTGCTGGGCATCGACATCCCCATGATCGACACCGGCGTGGACACGCCCGCCGAATCCGCCATCGCCGCTCTGATTGCGGTGTATGCGCTGGCGGCCTGGTTCAACACCCGCATCCCGCACACCGGGGTGGAGATGCGCCCCCTGCGCGCCGACCCTTCGCGCAGCGTGCTGGCCAACGCACTCAATCTGCTGCCCGACTTCTGGGCTTGCAACGGCCGCCTGTGGCGCGACAAGCTCGGCCAGATCTCGCTGGCCACCACCACCCTGTTCTGGGGAGCAGGCGGCAACCTCAAGTTCATCGTGCTGGCCTGGGCGGCTGTGGCGCTGGGCTACAACACCACGCAGGCCTCGGCCCTCACCGGTGTGGTGGCCATCGGCACGGCCGTGGGCGCGGTGGTGGCGTCCATGCGCATGCGCCTGGACATGGCCACCAAGGTGATCCCGCTGGGCATTGGCATGGGGCTGTTGCTGATCCTCATGGTGTTCATCAGCAACATCTGGCTGGCGATCCCCTTCCTCATCCTGCTGGGCGGCCTGGGCGGCTACCTGGTCGTGCCCATGAACGCGCTGCTGCAGCACCGGGGCCACAACCTGATGGGCGCGGGCCGGTCGATTGCTGTGCAGAACTTCAACGAACAGGCCTGCATCCTGGGCCTGGGCGCGTTCTACAGCCTGTCGCTCAAGCTGGGGCTGTCGGTGTTTGGCGCGATCATCACCTTTGGCCTCGTGGTGGCCGGAATCATGTGGATCATCCGCCGCTGGCACCAGCGCAACTGCATCAACTACCGCGACGAAGTGAACCACTTGCTGGACATTGCGCGGCACGATACGCACCACTGAATCCCCCTGAGTCGCCTTCGGCGCCTTCCCCCTGAGGGGGACGCACCCGCTGGCCTGGCAGAGCCAGTTCCACGGGTGCACTGGCCTTGGGGCGTGCCTGTTTTGAGCGCTGTGTGACTTGGCGCAAATCGCTACATAATTTATAGCTTCCAGCGCTTATCCATAAAGCGCTAGAGCCTATTTTTACTCTCAATGCAATCTCCCCTGCCCTTTGCCGCCCTGCTGTTCAACGCTTTCGTGTGGGGCCTGGCGTGGTGGCCGTTTCAGCGCATGCACCAGGCGGGGCTGCATCCGCTGTGGGCCACGGCGTCGATGTACGCCGTGGTGCTGGTGGCGCTGCTGGCCTGGCGGCCGGGGATCATTCAGCAGGTGCGCGCGCACCCGCAGCTGTGGCTGCTGGCGCTGGCATCGGGGCTGAACAACGTGGCTTTCAACTGGGCCGTGACCATTGGCGACGTGGTGCGCGTGATCCTGCTGTTCTACCTGATGCCCGCCTGGGCCGTGCTGCTGGCCTGGCGCATTCTGGGCGAGCGCCCCACGCCCTCGGCGCTGCTGCGCCTGGCGCTGGCCTTTGCAGGCGTGGTGCTGGTGCTGCTGCCCGAGGGCGCGCCCGCCACGCGCCTGCTGCAGAACCTGTCGCTGGCCGACGGCCTAGCGCTGCTGGGCGGCTTCATGTTCGCGCTCACCAACGTCACGCTGCGCCGCCTGCACACCGTGCCGGGGCCTGCGCGCATGGTCACCATGTTCGGCGGCTGCATGCTCATGGCGCTGGTGGTGGCCTGCATCGGACTGCAAGTGGGTGTGGTGGAGCCTTTCCCTGCCCCCAACAGCACCTGGGTCGTCACCGGCCTGCTGCTGGCGGGGGTGCTCATGCTGGGCAACTGGGCGCTGCAGTTCGGCGCCGCGCGCCTGGCGGCGGGCACCACGGCGCTGGTGATGCTGTCGGAGGTGATGTTTGCCAGCGTGTCGTCGGCCCTGCTGGGCGCCTCCACCCTGAGCACGCGGACCGTGCTGGGTGGGGCGCTGATCCTGCTGGCATCCTTGCTCGCGGCGCTGCAGTTTCGCCGCCCCGGCGCCACGGCCCACTGAGCAGGCCACGCGCCGCACGCGGATTGGCAGCAGGGGCTACCATGGCCCGTCAATCCCAACCCCGGAGGTTCCGCATGCCCACCAGCATCTACGACTTTGAAGCCCAGCAGATGAACGGCAAGACCGTGCCCTTGTCGCAATACAAGGACAAGGTGCTGCTCATCGTGAACACCGCCAGCGCCTGCGGCTTCACGCCCCAGTTCGGCGGGCTCGAAGAGTTGCACAAACAGTACGCCGACCAGGGCCTGGTGGTGCTGGGCTTCCCCTGCAACCAGTTCGGCAGCCAGGACCCCGGCAGCAACGACGAGATCGCCAGCTTCTGCCAGCTCAACTACGGCGTGAGCTTTCCGATGATGGCCAAGATCGACGTGAATGGCGCCAATGCCTCACCCCTGTACCAGTGGCTGGCCGCCGAAGCCCCGGGGCTGCTGGGCAGCAAGGCGATCAAGTGGAATTTCACCAAGTTCCTGGTCGGCAAGGACGGCCGGGTGATCCGCCGCTACGCGCCGCAGGATGCGCCGAAGAAGCTGGCGGGGGATATCGAGGCAGCGCTGGCGGGTTGATCCCAACGCAGCCATCGATGCATGGTGTTCATCGCACCAGCGGTCGTGGTAGCGCTTCCTATCCCAGACTTGCTGGGGCCCGTTTGACCAACGGCTTTTCGCCCTGGCCCGGCAACCCGAACAGCGGCCGCAGCCACCGCACCCGCCGTACCACCGCCGTCAGCCCCCAGCAAAGCCCCACCGTCCCGGCCACCAGGGCCAGCGGCTCCACCACCGGCCCCAGCTGCGCAGGCGCCAGCCACACCACCAGCACGATGATGGCCGTCTGGTGCAGCAGGTACCAGGGGTAGACCGACTCACTGGCCCAGCGCAGCCAGGGCCAGGGCCGATTGAGGCGGTGATGGGCCCAACCCAGGATAGTGAGCAGGGCCGCCCACAGGTACACGTCTGCCAGCACGCGCAGCGGCCAGCGCGCGGACCGCACGCCGTGCTGCTGCGCCAGGCCGAGCAGACCCAGGTACAGAACCAGCAACACGAGCGCCAGGGCGAGGGTGCGCCAGCGCAGCCGCACGAGTTCCGCCCACAGACCGGTATCCAGCCCGATCCAGTAGCCGTAGACAAACACCGTGAAGTACACGGCGTGCAGCCACCCGTCATGGACCAGGTCGTGCGTGGGCGGGAAATGCGGCCACAGCAGCACCGAATACAGCGCCAGCGGCAGCACGGGCACCACCATCAGTGCAGCGCCCCGCAGCCCGGTGAAGGCTCGGCGCAGGCGCTGCCCGGCGGCGGATTCCGCCAGGGGCAGCAGCAGCGCCAGCACCACGGTGTAGGCCCACAGGTAGGCCAGGTACCACAGGTGGTTCCAGGTGACGCCCGCGTGCCAGCCGTCAAATGCGCCCGGCGGCCAGGTGCTGCCGCTGTAGTAGCGCAGCAGAAAGGCGCCGAAGCCCGGCGCGATGAGCCCGTTGGCCACCCCCTGCGCGTAGGGCTGGTAGGGCACGATGACGGCCATGCCAAAAGCCAGCGGCACCAGCAGCCGCAGGCTGCGCAGCCGCACCAGCCCCGCCACCGAATGCCCCCGCCGGACCAGCCCGAAGGCCAGGCCCGAGACCAGGAACACCAGGTCCATGCGCCAGAGGTTGAGCGCGCGCATGGGCGCCTGCAGCCATTCCGCCGCGTACGGGCTTTTGAGGTGCCAGTGCCAGTCGGCCACGTAATACATGGCCACGTGGTACAGGATGACCAGGGCAAAGGCCAGCGCCCGCAGCGCGTCGATGTCATGGCGGCGGACGGGGGTGGAGGCACAGGAAGGTGTAGACATGGCACAACGCAGACAGGGTGGGCACAGAGCCCGATGCTGCGGCCCCGCCCCTTCTCACGGCACCGCCGGGGGACGGGCCGGGGTGCCACTGGGACCAGCGGCGGGCAGGAGGGACGAAAAGAAACCGCCCCGGGGAAACTCCCGCCCGGCGGCGCACGGCCCTGCCTACACTTGCCACCCATGACCGCCCCCGCGCCCGCCTGGATCGACCGCTACCCCCACGACCGCGCCCTGCGGCGCCGTGCGGAAGTCAGCTTCTGGGCCGTGGTGCTGCTGGTGCAGGCGACCTTCAACACGGTGGTGACCCGGATCGAACTGCGCAGCGCCGGGCGGACCGTGGCCGCGTGGGAGCCGCTGCTGTGGGAGCTGACGAGCGCGCTGGTGGTGGCTGCGCTGATCCCGGCCGTGGTGGCGTTCGAGCGGCGCTTTGTGCTGCGCTGGGGCACGCTGCGGCGCCATCTGCCCTGGCACGTGCTGGCCAGCGTGGCCTACTGCACCGTGCACCTGGCGGGCATGTGGGCGCTGCGCCATGCGGGCTATGCGGCCCTGGGCGAGCGCTACCAGCCGCCAAGCTGGTGGGCGCAGTGGGGGTATGAATACCTGAAAGACGTGCGCAGCTACGCGCTCACGGTGTGTGCGCTGGTCAGCTACCGCTTCTTGCTGCTGCGCCTGCAGGGCGAGGCGCGCGTGCTGGATGCACCCGAACCGCCCGCGCCCCAGGTGCAGGACGTGCCCGAAACGCCCGCCGCGCAAGCCCCGGCATCAACGCCCGAAACCCCGCACGCCCCGCCCGCACAACGCCCCGAACGCTTCCTGGTGCGCAAGCTGCGCCGCGAGTTCCTGATCGCCGCAGGCGACATCGCTTGGCTGCAGGCCCAGGCCAACTACGTGGGCCTGCATGTGAATGGGCACGACTACCTGCTGCGCTCCACGCTCACCGACTTCCTCACCCAGCTGGACCCGTCACGCTTCGTGCGCGTGCACCGCAGCTACGCGGTCAACCTGGACGCCATCGCCGTGATCGAGCCGCTGGACAGCGGCGACGCGCGCCTGGTGATGAAGGACGGCAGCAGCGTGCCCTGCAGCCGGCGCTACCGGGACGGGCTGGCACCCCGCGCGGGCTAAATACCTCGGGAGCTGTTCAAGCCCCATACCCGACTGCGTTCACAAAACACAACCCTTCACGCTGAGCGTGGACGGCTTGCGGCGATCAAACGCGAATCGATGTCAGCTATTCATTGTGCTGCGCGCCACCCTCCACGCATAAAACTGGCGCGGCCAAGGCCAGTGCCCCCGCGCAAGGGCCGCCCCGCCGCGCTGGGGGCGTCCCCCTCCCGACTCGCGCAGCGAGGAGAGAGAGGGGGAAGGCGCGAAGCGACTCAGGGGGTGCTTCACTTCACGCATTGAGCCCCGGCGTCTGCGCAGCCCCCCATTCGGGCGGGCAGGCGGCCATCTCCGCTTCCACCTTGCGCAACATGTCGGCCAGGGTCTTGCCGGGCTCCTGGCGGAACTGTTCGTCGAGCACCACCAGATCCACGATGCGGTCGATGCGAAAACCCCGGAAGTCATTGCGCAGCTCGCACCAGGCCGACAGCGTCCAGACCTTGCCCCAGTAGAAGCAACCCAGTGGGCGCAGGCGGCGCAGGCTGGGGCGGCCGTGTACGTCGGCGTAGTTGATCTGCACCACGTGGCGACTGTGCACCGCCTCGCGCAGGGCCTGCAGGGTGGCCTGCACGCGGGGGTCCAGCCCCACCGATGGCGCATACAGCGCCTGCGCCTCGGCCGCCACGCGGGCAGCGGGGGGCAGCACCGACAGGATCTTGCCCAGCGCCCCCTCGACCTCGCGCGCCAGCCCGGCGTCGAGCCAGGCCTGGGCCAGGCGCGCGGCGGCCACCAGGGCGTTGGCCTCGCCCTGGCTGAACATCAGCGGCGGTAGTTCGAAACCCGCGCCCAGGCGGTAGCCCACACCGGCTTCGCCCTCAATGGGCACGCCCTGGTGCTGGAGGTCCGCCACGTCGCGGTAGATGGTGCGCTGCGAGACTTCGAGCCGCTCGGCAAGGAAGGCGGCCGTGGACAAGCGCCGACCCCGGATGAGCTGGACGATCTGAAACAGGCGGTCGGCGCGGCGCATGGTGGTTTATTTTTTCAGAGTTCTAAGGCCCTAGCGCTTATCCATCAAGCGCCACAAGCTATCAATTTTGAAGCAGCACTCCGATATGGATGGCCACCTGGTCCGGGCCCTCATAGGCCTCGAAGTCGGTTCCAAAGCGGCGTTGCACCTGTGGGTTCTCGGCAAAGTAATGCCAGATGCGCACCCAGGTGTCGATCACCATTTGGGGCATATCGCCCTGGCCGGTAAAGACCAGGTAGTCGCCAGCCTGAATGTCAACGCGGCTGGCGCCGGGTACGGCCTGGGCCCCATCGGGGTCGGCCACGGCCACACCGGCGGTCACATCAAAGGCGCCGTGCTCGTTCGACTCGTAGCCGCTGTACACGCCGAAGATGCGTCCATCGTCGCCCCGGCTGGGCAGTTTGCGCTCCCAGCTCTGGCTGAAGAAACGGTTCCACAGGCCTCCGAGGCGCGCGATGGCGGGGTTCATCTCTTCGCTGTTGCGGGTGCGCACGGCGATGCCGGCCACGCTGAATGCTGGAATCTGGATGATTGCGGGGGTGTTTGTCATGGCGGGTCCTCTCTGGTCTTCAATGGATGGAATTGACGCGCGGGCCGCTGGGCGCCGTGCAGGAGAGGCATGGTGCGTGCACGCTACTGACAACCTGATGTCAGTAGCGTGCACGCACGCTGGTGACTCCGGGTGGGCTCAGCCCATGGGCGGCGTGAGGGTGCCCACCGCCCGCCACGCGATCGGTCAGCGCGGCTGCTCGACGATAGCCGCCGTGATGCGGCGCACCACAGGCAGCACCAGCAACAGCGTGGGGAAGGCCACTACCCAGGACAGCGCCCAGGCACTCAGCCACAGGCGCGGGAGGTCCAGCGAGAAGCCCGCCACGCGCACGGTGCTGATCAGGGACACGATGAAGGTCATGAGCAGCGACAGCAGCAGTGGCATGACCCAGGCCGCCGAGCGTGCGGGCAATCTGCGCAGCCCGAGGAAGGTCTGGCGGGACGACGGCGGGAGCGAGGAAGGTTGGTTCATTGAAATTCCAGAAAGCAGACCGGTCAAGCAAGGTGCCGCCCCCACCCTGCAGCAGATGCAGGCCAGGGACCACAACCCCGGCAGGGCCGGTGTTGGTTGGCACGTTGATGGACGCAAGAACGTGTTTGCGATCTTTTCGGGGCCGCGTTGGGGCGCAATCGGGATGAGTGGCTGCTTCGGATGCGCAGCTTGGGCCCATGCCCATGCAAGCAGCCGGGGCATCCAATCGCCCGATTTCGCCCCAACCCTTCGGGCAAGTGCCTTGCCGGGCGGTCTGCGGCGTTGCGGCGCTTGTGGATAGCCGGGCTATCCACTGCGCACCGCGCCTGGCAACCCATCCCGGCAAGGCACTTGCGCGGCCCCGAAAAGACCGCAAACACGTTCTAGACGCTTACGGCAACCCATGAACCGGGTCGCGGGGAGATTCTAGGCCCCGTCGGCCCGGGCCGCGCTGGCCTTAGCTGCTTTGGCCCTCAGGCGCCGCAGCCACGGTGGCCTGGGCCCGCGCGGCGGCTAGGCGGCGCGCGCGTTCGACCTGCTGGGCCGCAGTGCGAGGCACCATGCCGTACATGTCGGCAAAGGCCTCCAGCGTCTGGCCACTGGCTTCAAAGGCGCGCAGCAGGGCTTCGTCCTTGGCATTGCGGGCTGCCCATTCGGCAAAGGCTTCTTCGAGGATGGCGTTGGCGGCCTCGTCGCGGCTTTGCACCAGCTCGGTATACGCCTCGCGCGTGAGGCCCGAGGCCTCGAACGCGGCGATCATGCGGTTGCGCAGCTTGGGCAGCAGGTCATCGGTGGCGCGGGCCTTCTTGCGGCGGTAGACCTCCAGCAGCGCGTGGTGCACATGCTCGGGCGCCATGTCTTCCACAGGCTGGCCTTGCAGGTCGTGGCGCTTGTCGCCCGCCGCCACGCTTTGCAGATACCGTGTGGAGCGGGTGTGGATGCCCAGAGCCACCTTGAGCGCCTCGCGCTCAAATAGCTCGGGGTGCGCAGCCAGCAGGTCCTGGAAGATGCCGCGCTTGAGCGGGCGGAACACGGCGCCAAACAGATGGGGATAGAGCCCCGCCAGTTGTTCCAGCGCGGGGTGAACACGCTGAGGCGCACGCGGGCCCGGGGCGCCAGCTGGCACGGTGGCGCCCTCGGCACCCTCCGCGCTCCGGGGCGCCTGGCGCCCGTCAGCATTGCGGCGGTTGCGGCCACCACGGCGCGAGCCCCCTGTGCGCTGGGGGGGAGCCCCAGCCTCCGCGGGCGCGGCTGCCACAGGCGCTGCCAAGGGTTCGACAGGGGCTGTGTGGGGTTGTTCTTGTGCGGACACGGAGTCGGTCATGGCGGTGCAGTTCCGGGGCAAAAATGGGGGCGACAAAACCCTCGATCATGCCAGCGTTGGGTCGGCGGGCGCAAAACAGCCTCTGACAGAGGCCTGAATTACCCTGTGCCTGTGCAGCAGGGCATGGGAGGGTCAGCCTGCGCGCAGCGCCTCGTCCAGCACCTCTACCCAGTGCCGCACGGGTGTGCCCGTGCCACTTTGCAGGTGCGTGATGCAGCCGATGTTGGCCGACAGGATCATGTCCGGAGGCTGGTCGCCAAAGGCTTCGCCGAGCACGCCGAGCTTGCGGTCGCGCAGCTGGTACGACAGCTCGGGGTTGAGCACGGAATAGGTGCCCGCCGAGCCGCAGCACAGGTGGGCATCGTTGCGCGCCGCGCGCAGCTTGAAGCCCAGCTGGTTCAGGTGCATCTCCACCCCGCCCCGCAGCTTCTGGCCGTGCTGCAGCGTGCAGGGCGGGTGGTAGGCGAACAGCGTGTCGGGCTTTTGCACGCGACCGGCGAGCTTATGCGCCAGCTCGGGCAACAGGTCAGGCAGCAGCTCCGACAGGTCGCGCGTGAGGGCGCTGATGCGCTCGGCCTTGGCCGCGTACATCGTGTCGTCTTTGAGGATGTGGCCGTATTCCTTGACCGTCACGCCACAGCCGGATGCGTTCATGACGATGGACTCCACCCCCTGCTCCACCAGCGGCCACCAGGCGTCGATGTTGGCGCGCATCTCGGCCTTGCCGCCTTCCTGGTCGTTGAGGTGGAACTTGACGGCGCCGCAGCAGCCGGCCTTGGGTGCGATCACGGTCTGGATGCCCACGGCGTCCAGCACGCGGGCGGTGGCGGTGTTGATGTTGGGCATCATGGCCGGTTGCACGCAGCCCGCCAGCATGAGCACCTTGCGGGCATGCTCGCGTGTGGGCCAGGCGCCGGCATTTTGGGGCGCGGGCACCTTGGCCTTGAGGGATGCGGGCAGCAGGCCGCGCACCAGTTGCCCGGCCTTCATGGCAGGGGCAAACAGGGGCGAGGGCAACCCCTCCTTCAGCGCCCATCGCAGGGCTTTTTCGCCCACGGGGCGAGGCACTTTTTCATCAACGATCTTGCGGCCGATGTCCACCAGGTGGCCGTATTGCACGCCGCTCGGGCAGGTACTTTCGCAGTTGCGGCAGGTCAGGCACCGGTCCAGGTGCATCTGGGTCTTGCGCGTGGGGGTCTCGCCTTCGAGCACCTGCTTGATGAGGTAGATACGACCGCGCGGACCATCCAGCTCGTCGCCCAGCAGCTGGTAGGTGGGGCAGGTGGCGGTGCAAAAGCCGCAGTGCACGCATTTGCGCAGGATGGATTCGGCCTCCAAGCCATCGGCGCGGGCGCGGTATTCAGGGGAGAGCTGGGTTTGCATGGTGCATGCCTGGGCGAAGAGACAAAAAAGATCAGGGCCGATTCAGCGCGGCGCGGTCGGTGGGTCCAAGGGCGCTTCCAGCGCCAGCGGCTTGCGCAAGGGGTTGCGCAGCCTTGCGCGGTCGGCCCACAGCGGGGGCAGCGACAGGGCCAGCAGCACCAGCGCCAGCGGCACCACAAACACAAAGCCCACATGCTTGAAGCCCGCCGCGCCTGCAATACCGCCCACCAAAAACATGGCGACGAGCCCGGCAAACAGCCGCAGCCGGGCCTGGTTGGCGCGCACTTGTGATTCGGGCGCGGTACCGGTGCGGTTCCAGTAGAGCATCTTGCCCATCTCGATGCCCAGGTCGGTCACCACGCCCGTCATGTGGGTGGTGCGGATCTGCGACGACGACATCTTGGTCACCGTGGCGTTCTGCAGGCCCATGATGAAGGAGAGCAGCAACACCGCCAGCGGCACGGCAAACGGTGTGGGCCAGGTGAGCGTGATGGCCCCCACCAGGCCGAACAGCAGCATGAGCACGGACTCCAGCACCAGCGGCAGCGCAAAGGTGCTGCGCAGCTTGCGCTGGCGCGCCCAGTTGATCATGATGGCCGTGGTGCCTGCGCCCGACATGAAGGCCCACAGCGCACCGATGGCACCCAGCACGATCTTCATCTGGCCCAGTACCAGGTTGTCGGCCAGCGAGGACAAAAAGCCGGTCATGTGCGAGGTGTACAGGTGCACCACCAGAAAGCCCCCTGCATTGACGGCCCCCGCATTGAACGCCAGCAGCAGGCCCAGCACCCGGTTGCTGGCGACCGTGCGGCGGTTTCCGGTGAGGTGGCGAAGGCGTCGCATGGCCAAGGTGACGGTGAAAACGGTGGTGGTGATGGAACTGACCCCGCCTACCAGGCCCGCGCCATGCGGCCGGGGTTGAAGATGCCAGCCGGGTCAAAGCTGTGTTTGAGCCGGGCGTGGATGTGTTCCAGCGCCTTGGACTGAAGGTCAAATGTGCCACTGGCGCTTGTCCCACCTGCGCTAGCAGCTACAAAAATAGAAGCATTTCCACCCACAGCCCGAGCGGCTTCGCGCAGGGCGTCGCCTGTGGATTCGGGCGCTTGCACCCAGCGCAGCGCGCCATGCCACTCGACCAGCGGCTGCGCGCCGCCCGGCAAGCTCAGCACCGGGGCTGTGGCGGGCACGGACAGGCGCCACAGGGCGTGGCCGGGCTGTGCAGCACGTGCGGTGAACCAGGGCAGGGTCTGCTCGCGGCAGGCCGTCCAGTCGGCAGCCACCGTGGCGTTGTCCATGCGCGTGCCACCCACCGTTTTGCAGGCGGCCTCGACCGCCGCCACGGCGCCGCGCAGGCGCACATAGAGCGTGCCCACGCCACCGTCTTGCACCCAGCAGCTGGCGTTCAGGGGCAGCGGCTGGCCGCCCCAGGCGTGCAGCTTGCGCAATGCGTCGGCCTGGTTGATGTCGTCAAACCGCAGCGTGGCCTCGCCGGGCGCCACGGGCAGCACCTTGAGGCTGACCTCGGTCAGCAAACCCAGCGTGCCCCAGGCACCGGCCATGAGGCGGGACACGTCATACCCCGCCACGTTTTTCATGACCTGGCCGCCAAAAGTCAGCAGCTCGGCTTTGCCGTTGAGCAGGGTCACGCCCAGAAGATAGTCGCGCACAGCCCCTACGCTGGCGCGGGCGGGGCCTGAGAGGCCTGCCGCGACCATGCCGCCCACGGTGGCGGCATCCGAGGAGGCCTTGGCGAAATGCGGGGGCTCAAAAGGCAGGCATTGGCCTTGTTCGGCCAGCGCGGCCTCCAACTCGGCCAACGGGGTGCCCGCCCGCACGGTGACAACCAGCTCGCTCGGCTCGTAGCTCACGATGCCGCGCAGCACCCGCGTGTCGAGCACTTCACCATGCAGTGCCAGGCCATGAAAATCCTTGGTGCCCCCGCCACGGATGCGCAAGGGGGTCTGGTCGGCGGCGGCGGTGCGCACACGTTCGGTGATCTGGGCAAGGGCGAGGTCCATGCCTTGCATCGTAGCGGCAGCCATGTCCGGTGCTACACCCGCAGTGCGTGAATTTTTTGAACAGGGCGCGTGCAAAGGACTCGGGCCTGCGGGCAAGTTGTCTGGGGGAACCTGCCTTGGCAACCCTGCCAAAGCCAACAGCGAGCCCCCCACCGGTACGAAAAAAACCCGCCGTTGCCGGCGGGCTCAACAACCAGAGGAGTGACTCGCTTGTTCTTGTTGCGACGCTGCGGTGCCACCAGACACCGCAGCGCGTGGGGTGCAGGCGGATCAGCGGTTGTACGCTGTCTCGCCGTGCGAAGTGATGTCCAGGCCTTCGCGTTCGTCTTCTTCCGTGACACGCAGGCCCACCGTGAGGTCAACGATCTTGTAGGCGACGAAGGAGACCACACCCGACCACACGATGGTCAGCAGCACAGCCTTGGCTTGTGTCCAGACTTGCGCGGCGATGGAGTAGTCGGCCGATGTCACCATCGTTGCCGTCACCCAGTCGGCCACGTAGCCAGGGCCACCCAGGCCAGGGGCGTTGAACACGCCGGTCAGCAGGGCACCCACGATACCGCCGATGCCGTGCACGCCGAACACGTCGAGCGAGTCGTCCGCACCCAGCAGCTTCTTGAGACCGTTGACACCCCACAGGCAGGCAAAACCGCCCACCAGGCCGATCACCAGGGCGCCGCCGATACCGACGTTGCCAGCGGCAGGCGTGATGGCCACGAGGCCGGCCACGGCACCCGATGCTGCACCCAGCATCGAAGCCTTGCCACGCATCAGCGCTTCACCGATGCACCATGCCAGCACGGCAGCGGCGGTGGCCACCAGCGTGTTGATGAAGGCCAGGGCGGCAAAGCCGTTGGCTTCCAGGGCAGAGCCGGCGTTGAAACCGAACCAGCCCACCCACAGCAGCGAGGCACCGACCATGGTCAGCGTCAGGCTGTGAGGCGCCATGGCTTCCTTGCCGTAGCCGATGCGCTTGCCCACCATGAACGCGCCCACCAGGCCCGCCACAGCGGCGTTGATGTGCACCACGGTGCCGCCAGCGAAGTCCAGAGCACCCCACTGCCAGATCTGGCCAGCCTTGCCGGTCATGGCGTCGGCCACTTCCTTGGAGGCGTAGGCATCAGGGCCCATCCAGAACCACACCATGTGGGCAATGGGCAGGTAGCTGAAGGTGAACCACAGCACCATGAACATCATGACGGCGCTGAACTTGATGCGCTCTGCGAACGCACCGACGATCAGGGCGCAGGTGATGCCGGCGAACGTGGCCTGGAAGGCGGCGAACACCACTTCAGGAATCACGACACCCTTGCTGAACGTAGCCGCGTTGGCAAACGTGCCTGCGGCGTTGTCCCAGATGCCTTTCATGAACAGGCGGTCGAAGCCACCGATGAACGCGCCGCCTTCGGTGAAGGCCAGGCTGTAGCCGTAGATGAACCACAGCACCACGATCATCGAGAACGTGACCATCACCTGCATGAGCACGGACAGCATGTTCTTGCTGCGCACCAGGCCACCGTAGAACAGCGCCAGGCCGGGCAGGACCATCAGGATCACGAGGATGGTGGAGGTCATCATCCAGGCGGTGTCACCCTTGTTGGGGACGGGAGCGGGTGCCTCGGCGGCAGCTGCGGGAGCGGCGGCTGCTGCCGCTGCGGGGGCTGCGGCAGCAGCAGGAGCCGGGGCTTCTGCGGCAGCAGCGGGCGCGGCAGCAGCCGGCTCGGAGGCGGCGGGCGCCTGTGCCAGGGACAAGTTGCCCATGGTCAGCAGACCCAGCCCCAGAATGAAGGAAGCAAGCAGTTTTTTCATGGCGTTTCTCTTCTTGGATGTAGTACGGCCGCGCCCTTACAGCGCTTCCTTGCCGGTTTCGCCAGTGCGGATGCGCACCACCTGCTCCAGGTGGGTCACGAAGATCTTGCCGTCGCCGATCTTGCCGGTGCGGGCGGCGCTCTCGATGGACTCGATCACGCGGTCCACGAGGTCGTCCGCCACAGCGGCTTCGATCTTGACCTTGGGCAGGAAGTCAACCACGTATTCCGCGCCGCGGTACAGCTCGGTGTGGCCCTTCTGGCGGCCAAAGCCCTTGACCTCAGTGACCGTGATGCCTTGCACGCCGATGTCCGAAAGCGCTTCACGCACCTCGTCCAGCTTGAAGGGCTTGATGATGGCTGTCACCATTTTCATTTTGGTTCCTCCGACATGGGCGCAGCAAGCGCCCATTGAGACTTGCTTACAGGGTTTTGGTGAGCGTGACGATCACGCGCGACTTGTTGACGTGGCCGAAGAAGGCCTTCTTGTTGGCACCCACCACGGCAGCGCCCAGCGACAGGCCACCGCCGAAGTCGTAGGCACCGCCCACGCTGTAGTCCATGTAGTTGGGCACGCCCAGGTCCTTGATGTCGCTGGCAAAGCGCGTGAAGCCGACCGAGGCCTTCACCGTCACGCTGGGGGCAACTTCCTGCGCAAACGCGAAGTTCAGGTAGCCGGTGTTGCGGCCCTTCAGGCCCGAGCCAGCCTTGGCGCCGGCAAAGCCGAAGTAGTCCTTGGAGATGGTGTGCGAATACTTGGCAGTGAAGGGGCCCATGGTGGCCGCGCCATACAGCTCGGTGGTGTTGCCGTTGCTGTTGCCAGGGTAGATGTAGGTCAGGGCGCCCACGTCCAGGTCGGCGCCGCCAGCCTTGAACTTGTAGCCGCCGTACAGGTCGGACTCGAGCGAGTTGTTGGCAAGCCAGTCCACGCTGGAGTTCCAGTTGCCTACGTACCAGCCGGTGTCGCCGAAGGCGTAATCAAAACCGCCTTGCAGTGCAGGCTTGACCGCTTTGGACTTGGAAACGTCCTGGTCCTGGCCACGGAACTTGTAGTTGGTGGTCAGGCTGACATTGCCGGTGAGCTGGGCACTGGCCAGCATGGGAAGGGTTGCAACAAGGGCAACGCCCAGGGTCTTGATGATGGCGCGGGTCATGTTTCCTCCGGTTGGACAAAGTAGGGACGAGCGTTTTAAGCACGGACCGTGCCACGCCAGTGCAACCATTGCATCGCCTTCACATCGCCGTTGCGTTGCGTTACACCGATCCCCAAGTACAGTGACGGTGTGCGCGCGGACCATGTTGCACCTTGTTGGTGCACAGCACAACCGGACCGCGCTAAAAAACCATAAAACGCACCCATCTGGGGAGAAACCGCTTCATGAGTCTTGCTTTGGTGCAAAGCCGCGCCCTTCTGGGGCTGCAGGCGCCTTCTGTCACCGTCGAAGTGCATCTGGCCAATGGTTTGCCCAGCTTCACGCTGGTGGGCCTGGCCGAGGTGGAGGTCAAGGAAGCCCGCGAACGGGTGCGCTCGGCGCTGCAGAACGCGGGGCTGGAGTTCCCGCATAACAAGCGCATCACGGTAAACCTGGCACCAGCCGATCTGCCCAAGGACTCAGGGCGCTTCGATCTGCCGATTGCACTGGGCATCCTCGCCGCCAGCGGGCAGGTGGACGCAAGCCGTCTGGCGGGCTATGAGTTTGCGGGCGAGCTGTCGCTGTCGGGCGAACTGCGCCCTGTGCGCGGCGCGCTGGCCACCAGCCTGGCGCTGCAGACCCAGCAGATCACCGCGCAACTGGTGCTGCCCCCCGGCAGCGCTGAAGAGGCCGCCCTGGTGCCCGCCGCGCAGGTGGTGCGCGCACGGCATCTTCTGGATGTGGTGCGCGCCTTCCTGCCGCCGGGCAGCGTGGCTGCGGGCGATGCCGACGTGGCCAACGACGGCTGGACCCGCCTGCAGGCCACCCCCATGGCGGCGAGCACAGCAGGCCCCGACATGTGCGACGTGAAAGGCCAGGCCAGCGCCAAACGCGCGCTCGAGATTGCTGCCGCTGGCGGGCACAGCGTGCTCATGGCCGGGCCGCCCGGGTCGGGCAAGTCGATGCTGGCGCTGCGGTTTGCGGGACTGCTGCCCGCGATGACCGTGGACGAGGCGCTGGAGAGCGCCGCCATTGCCAGCCTGGCCGGGCGCTTTCGCACCGACCAGTGGGGCCACAGGCCCACAGCCGCGCCACACCACACCGCCAGCGCAGTGGCCCTGGTGGGCGGCGGATGTGAATTACAATAATTTTTGCGACTACACAATAATTTATACGACTGAAAGGCTCCCGCACTCGCCTTCTCGGCGCCTAAAAAAGCAACCAAGCAGAGACTTCCTCCAGCTACTTTCGACAGGCCCCTTGGCTTGTCATACTGGGATCAGCACATCGCCAGTAAGTCGAGTACCGGTTCAACATTGCGGCAACACATCCGACGGCGACTCCGGCAACGGTTTCAACTCGGGGAACAAGAACTCAAAAAGCATCTGGTGTCGTTGGTCGGACCCATACCTCTCGGGGTTCATGCGCATATCTTTTTTGTAGGCCTTCACTCTTTTCAACCAACTCCCAGACTTGTCCTGTTTTACGAGCAGGTCGCCGCGCTCATAGACCTGAAGCGCCTTGCGGAACCACAGCAGATACCGGGGGTAGGACTCAGCAAGATAGTGAGCGATCTCAATCAAATGCTTGCGCTTGATGCCTATGGGCCTGCCGTGCTTGGCTGAATAGAAGCAGTCCAACATAGCAATCGGCAGGCGCAGTTCTGAGCCATAAAAGCGGAGTGGGGTCAACGAGAGCATGCCCCAATCGTTCCAATCTCGTGGAGCGCAGCTCGGGAAGCCGCGCAGTTCGTCCTCCTGGTCCGCAAGTGATGACTGGCGGTTTGCCACGTCAAGCCACCAGTTCTCGAATCGGCTGGGCCAACTGGCTCTTTCCTTGGTCTCGTCGGCATCTCTCTGCGCCACAGAGCCCGCGTAGTCGAAAAAGTATGCCTGCTGCTTTTCCAAATCCAGTGTGAGTTCGTCAAAAGCCACTCGCTCCCGACGAAACTGAGGGGCAGCGTTCCAATAGCCTGGCTCTACCCATGCACAGTCCAGGACGAACCTCCCCGTGGCACGAGATTCTTCGCACGTGGCCTTGGAGACGATGAAGGCGTTCTGATTGTTGTTGTAAAACACGTCGTCCATCGTGAGGCGTCGTCCGTCCTCATTGAAGTTCGCGAATACCCAGAACAGCAGACCGCCTTCACGGAGATAGAAACTGCGCCGTTCTGCAATCACGCTCAGAAAAGTGGTAGACAGTTGCACCTCGAAAGCGACGACCACACTACCCAACTTGGCACTCACGTCAGGGCGACGCCAAGCACCTGAAACGGGACCATTCCAGCGTCTCTCTTGAGCGATCTCCGTGAACATGCCCGATGCGTGCAGCGACTCGACCAACCACTGCTTCATCTGTCGGTGAAGCACGCTTTCTTTGGCGCCGTTGTATTTTCTGGCGTTGATTTCTTCGCGAGTCAATTCACCACGTGTCACAGCGCTACACCGGCCATCTTCCAGTGTGTGCTTGAACCAGAATGAGCGGCAGTCTTTTCTGCACACAATGGACAGAGGGACGAAGCACTCAGGACACAGGTACATAGCCCGATCTTCCTGATTGCTCGTGGCCACAGCCATGCGCAAAAGCATCAGGCGATCAACATCAGCACCAATGACTTCCGCAGCCGCCAGTTCCTTGAGCGTTGAGGACTCCAGAACCGTCGGAATTTCCGGATCCGAAACCGCGAGGCGAGCCTCGGGAGGTAAAGAACGTAGTTGCTTCATGAACGAGTGCCGCGAGAAGCGACACTATAGTAAGCGGTCCCCGCTTCAAGTGCGGTTGGCATTACACAATCTACGGTTAGGAGAAGGAAGCGCCCGAAGCGCAATTGCATTGCCGAATCAGAGAAACAGCGGCTGAGGGCCAACTGCAGGGAATGGCATGGACAGCGCAAACGGCCGTGCGACTACGGGCATAGATTCAACTCTAGTGAGTCCGCATCACCGAATCACGGGCAAGTGGGCGGTCAATCATCGCCGTTAGGAGACGTCGTCCAAGGCGAGGTGCTGCTCCTCTCAGCGACATCACTGCTCTCGCACCAGACGAACTACCCCCCAATGAATCGGCAAATTCCCCAATGGATTGGGCTCAACAGCCGACGCATCAACGATTTTGATTGGGAAATCCGCAGAACCAGACCCCAATCCACCCCAATCAAGCCGTTGGAGCGCAATGAACAGATTTCTACGCAAACCTGCCCTGTTCTAGGGTGCAAATCAGCATTTGGACTTGTACAGGGTGGTCTGCTTGAGGCTGATGTGAGTCATTGGCGGCAGACGGTCCGAAGTTACGGCGGTCACATATCCGATCTCGACTGCGCAAAGTCGGCTGTGAACGCCTGATAGGGCCACTGCGTGAACAGTTTAACCTGTTGATTTCTACGCAGAAGTGCCCCACTAACACCGGTGGGTTACGGTTGCATGGAAATCAACACACCGGCCAGACACAGGAATCGTGCTTTGGCACCTGGGCGCAGCAGGTTTCATCTCACGAATGGGGACAACGCACTCGCAAATGATTCGTGCAGACCTTCCCTTCGGCTTGGTAGCGCAGGCGCGTTGCCAACGCCGGGTACGCGGTCGGGGTTCCGCGCCTGCTCCGGGGCACCCTTGAGGGGCGTTGGCAAGGTGGCCGTCATCGGCACCTGTCAGTAGCATCGTTGGGGCGCTTACCGATCCCTACGGCTTGGCGCTCAGACTGAGCATGGCGTAGTGCTCGTATTCACCCACCCCGTTTTTCACCACAGGATCCTCCGCAGTGAAAGCGGCAATGTCCTGGTCGTCACCAATCTGGTACAGCGATACGCCGTAGCTGCCGGCCGGATCCATCACCGGTCCGTGCGCAACAATGATGTTTCGGGCGAGTAGCTCGTTCATGTATTCGCCGTGGCGCTTCATCAATGCCCGTTCCTCGGGTGACATGGTGCCCAGAAAGTCTGGGCGTGGCGGAATGTACTTGCAGAGGAAGTATTTCATGGTAGGCCACCTTCAGGCGCTTGCGGGAGTGCTTGCGGTCGCCATCCGCCGACCGGCTTCCTCGGCGAGTGACATGACTGCACTGACGGGACGGATCATGACCATGAAGTCGGTGATCTTGCCGTCGGCGTCGAACGCGACCATGTCGATACCCACGAGATTCTCGGTGCCGACGCGCGCTGTGAACTCCATTACATAGCCATCAGCACGGCCATAGTGCCGCTCGTACTTGAAATCTTCCATCACGCCGAACACTGTCTGCAGGATGGCCACCATCGGCCCCTTGCCGACATAGGCGTCGAAGGAGGCCGGGTTGCGGAAGCGGACATCGTCTGTCAGCAATGCCGGCAGGCTCTCCCAGTCCAGGTCCGCGACGATGCGGTGCCACTCCATCAGCCCGGCTTGGGCTGCGGCGTGAGGATGCCCTGGCTGCAGGGTGGCTTGGTCATTGGTTGGGTGTGACATGGGGTGGGGTCTCTGTGGTTAGGCCGTTTTGACACTCTTGAGGATGGAGCCCTCAAACATCTTGGGTGCGTAGCTCTGCAGGAACAGAATCATGCCGGCCATCTTGCCGACGGGGTTGCTGAACTTGGGCTCCTTGGTACCGATCAGCTTGACGATGGTGTCTACGACAGCGTCCGGTGCCTGGGCTTCGTCGATGCCCTTCTGTGTGGCGGCGTTCACCTGTTTACGGTAGCTGTTGTAGTCATCAATGCTGCGACCGTGGGCACTGACGGCATGGTTGGCCAGATTGGTCTTGAACCAGACCGGCTCGACCATGCTGACCTTGATGTTGAACGGGTCCAGCTCGAAGCGCAGTGACTTGAACCAGCCCTGCACCGCGTGCTTGGAGGCCGTGTAGAAAGATAGGTTGGGCGGGCCGATGAGACCCACTATGGAGCTGACGGTGATGATCTGGCCGTGTTTCTGCGCCCTCAAACGAGGAAGCAGCGCATTCGTCACCTTCACCGTGCCCCAGAAGTTGGTTTCGAACTGCTGGCGCGCGACATCCAGGGGCGTCTCTTCGGCCAGGCCCGTCACCATGTAGCCGGCGTTGTTGACCAACACATCCAGGCGCGGGGCAAGCCGGGGGAGTGCCTGCGCGAAGGCACTGATGGACGCATCGTCGTCTATGTCCAAGGGCAAGATTCTGAACGGTAGATGGGCGTGCATGTGCGGGGTCCGGCTTGTGCCGATGACATCAAAGCCTTGTTCGTGCAGGCGGGTGGCTACCATCAGACCAAAGCCCGACGAGGCGCCGGTGATCAATACAGTTTTCTTCATAGGTGGTGCTTTCAACATCTGTGGCGCAGTCGACGCCTTGCAGCAGGTGGGGGTGACAACAGCCTTTACTGTGCCGAAGGGTCTGTTTAAGCGCACTCGCTGACCACGCCAATTCGCATGCACAACGCGCCAACCTCCGCGCCCAACATGGCGTGTTCGGCTGTTCCGCAGCGGCCAATGGACTTGTAGACTGAGTGCATGCAAGAAGAAAACGATTCAGACTCCGACCTCCCCAGCGGGCCGCATGACGGCGCTGTGCACTCGGGCACCTTCGCCGTCTGGCCCGGCTGGCTGCTGTTGATGCACGACGCTGGCGTGAATGGCGCCAACGTGCTGCGACGGGCCCAACTGCCCGGTGACCTGTTCAACCGGGATCGCACCCGGCTCGATTCCGCAACGTACTTCAAGCTTTGGGCCGCTATCGAGGCCGATGCCGGACTCGAAGAGGGCCCAGTGCCCTTGCGGCTGGCCCAGCGGATGACGTCCGACTGGTTCGAGCCGGAGCTTTTTGTGGCGTTGTGCAGCGACGACATGAACGGCGCGTTGGCCCGCCTGGCCAAATACAAACGCCTGGCTGGCCCCATGGCCTTGCACGTGGATCGGACGGAGCGCCGCACGACCGCTACTTTGGAGTTTCTGGACCGCGCACTCTCACCACCACCGGTGCTGATGGCCTTCAAGCTGGTGTTCCTGGTTCAGCTCGCGCGACTGGCCACCCGCAGCACCCTGCATCCGCTGCGGGTGGGCTGGCCGCTGCCACCGCAATCAGCACCCGAAGCGAGGGCCTATGCCGATTACTTTGGTGTGTCAGTGGAAAAGGCTCCCATGCCCACGGTCGTCTTTTCCGCAGAGGACGCGCAACGCTCCTTCCTGACGGCCAACCACGGCATGTGGTCGTTTTTTGAACCTGCCCTGCGTCAACGGCTGGCCGAACTGGACCGGGGGGCGACCACGGCCGAACGCTTGCGCGGCGTGCTGTTGGAGGCCCTTCCCGCCGGGGATCTGTCGATGCAGGCGGTGTGCCGAAAACTGGGCGTTAGCAGCCGCACGCTGCAGCGGCGGCTTCAGGAGGAAGGCACGAGCTTCCAGCAGACGCTGGACCAGCTGCGCAACGCACTGGCCCACCACTACCTTCACAACTCCGTGATGTCTGGCGCCGAGATCGCCTTTTTGCTCGGTTTCGAAGATCCAAACTCCTTTATCCGTGCCTTCCAGGGCTGGACGGGCAGCACTCCGCATGCGGTGCGTTCGGTGCACGTAGCGGCCAGGGGCGCGTCCACGGCTAGCCAGGCGCCATCACCCTGATGCAACTCTCCTGGCAGATGGAATCTGCTGGCGCAGACTTTGTGTCCCATGGGCATGGTTGCCGCAGCAGGGAGCAGACACTGCTTGGCGGCTCTTGGCCGCCTCAGCCTGCAACCGTGCCTACACCGGCCGATCGTGCCACCAGCGCGCGCCAAACGTGGTCCCAGCGCTGTAGTGCTGCGGCATCTCGGCCCAACGACCGCTGCACGAAGGCCAACGACAGTTCGCGGGTTGCGGCCTTGATCTGCTGGTTGAGCTGCAGCCCGCCCGGTCCGATGCGGTCGGTGAAGATGCTGTGGGAACCACCGTGGTACATCACCAGCGCCTTGCCATGGTCGGGCATGGCATTGAAGACCGCAACCCGGTCTTCCACACCCGAGTGCATACCGGGAATGCGGATGATGTCGTCCGTTGTAGTGACATGAAGCGTTGGCACGGCCACCGGGCTCAGGATGGCAGGTAGGTCGGGCTCGCCGTAGAACGGTGGTGCGGAGAGGATGACGGCAGCGCTGATGCGCTCGTCTCGGAAGCTGCGCCACAGGCCGTTGCGCCTCACCTGCGCGCCAATGGCGAGCAGCGTGGTGTTGGCGCCGTAGGAATGACCGGCCGCGACGATGCGGCGTGGGTCGATCTGCAAGCCCGGTACGGAGGCGTCTGGGGCCAGCAGGCGATCCAGCGCAAACCGCAGGTCGTGCACGCGCTGCACCGCCTCCGCTTCGCTGGCCGCTTGGCGCAAACGGTTCACCACGGTCAGTGGGTTGCCTCTCCACACCGCATGATCGCTGCCTACATGCTGGACATGCAGGCTGGCGAAGCCCTTCGAGGCCCAGTGACGACCCAGGTAGCTGTAGTTGGCGCGAGAGCCGCCGATGCCGTGGGAGAACACCATCAACGGCAGAGGACCTTCGGTCGCCGCTTCGTCCTGCGGCAGATAAAGCCGGGTGGGCACCGGACGGGCCCGTGCGGTGTCGGCCCACTCCAGGTCCACAACGCGGTGCGTCGGCTGCGGCTCGGCGAGCAGGCTCAGGGAGCGAGCCCAGGGCGCCACCAGTGTGCCCGCAATGGCTGCACAGGCGCCTCGGCGGCTGAGGGTGCGGCGTGTGCTGGGCACCATGGTCACGCCTGCGCCTTGCGCGTGTTTCGCACGAAAGCCGCGATCTGTGCTGCCGCCATCTCTGGATGCTGATGGTGCGGAGCATGGCCGGCACGGGGATAGGTGACCAGGTTCATTGTCGGCAGCTGCGCGCCCAGCGCGTACCAGTTTTCAACGGGCACCGACAGGTCGTGATTTCCTGCTAGGTGCAGCATGGGCACGTTCGTGTGCTTTAGGGCTTGCAGCACCTCTTCGGAGGGGAACACGGGGTTGGGCGGCGAGTGCGGCACCTGGCTCAGAGCCCACTCCACCGGCACATCCGGACTGCGGCCGGTCTTGCGGGCGAAGATGCGCTCGAAGGAGCGCTGCGACGCGGCTCGGCTGGTCGCGTCATCGGGCTCAAAGAACAGCGTCGTGTATTGCTCCAGGGTCGCAGGCCCTTGTGCGGCCGCGTCGTAGAACCGCTGATCGCCAGGCTTGGCAAGCTTGCCGGGCGGTGTCGTCGAGATCAGCACCGCATGGCTGACGCTGGCACCGAACATGGCCACGTAAATCTGGGCAACGATTCCGCCAAAGGACCAGCCGCCGATGACGACGTCCTGCAGTTTCAGGCCGTCGATGAGATCCTTGGCATCTTTAACCATCGCTGCGGGGTTGTAGGTGCGCTCCCCAGTGGACTGCCCAATGCCGGAATGGTCGAAGGTGATGACCTGGAAGCCTTGCGCTGCCAGTGCGTCGATGAAGGCCGGATCCCATAGGTCCAGCACGCCGCGAAACCGGTGTGCCAGCACGATGGGCTGGCCCCTGCCAACGGAGCGAAAAGCCAGCTTGCGCCCTCCAGATTCCAGGAATTGTGTGGGGGCGGTACCGGCGCCCCCACTGCTGTCGGCGGCTAGCGCCGTTTGGCTCAGCCCGGCCAGCGCCACTGCGCCGCCGATCAGTGCGTGGCGCCGCGACGCAGTGTGCAATCCGGCATGGCGGGGCAAGGTGTTTGAGGTGGGGTTGGCGCTCATTGGTACTCCAGAGTCGGTTGATGTGACCTTGACTTTGCCTGGGCAGTACCGCGCGCGCACTCGCGCAATGCGCCAATCCATTGGCCCAACGCGCCACTTGTGCACGCAGGTTGGCGCGTTTGGCCGATGCTTGCTCCACACGGTCTGCCTAGACTGGATTCCAGCCATCCAACCGAGAGATCCCACGATGAAACTGACCGTCAACAACTACCCGTACACGGTGGACGTCGAGCCCGACATGCCTTTGTTGTGGGTGCTGCGCGATGAGCTGGGCATCACGGGCCCCAAGTACGGCTGCGGTCTGGCGCAGTGTGGCGCCTGTACCGTGCATGTGGACGGAGCGGCGGTGCGTTCCTGCGTAACACCCGTGGGCTCTTTGCAGGGCGCCGTAACCACCATCGAAGGCCTCGGCAGCCCGCAGGCGCTGCATGCAGTGCAGCGCGCATGGATTGAACACCAGGTGGCGCAATGCGGCTACTGCCAGTCTGGCCAGATCATGGCCGCAGCGGCCTTGTTGGCGAACCAGCCGCAGCCAACAGACGAGCAGATTGACCAGGCCATGTCGGGCAACCTGTGCCGCTGTGGAACCTACCCACGCATCCGCCAGGCGGTGAAGTCCGCAGCCGCTCAAATGAAGGGAGCTTGAAACCATGGCCCAGCTTGCCCGCATTGCGCGCCGCACCTTCCTCGTTGGCGCTGGCACCCTGGCCGCCGGCCTGGCAGTCGGTACCTACATCTACCAGCGCGACCCGTCCAACCCCCTGTCGAAAGACCTGCCCAACGGTGCGCACACGCTCAACCCCTATGTGCGCATCGATGCGAACGGCATCACGCTGATCACACCGCGCGCCGACCTGGGCCAGGGCGCCTACTCGGTGCAGGCGGCACTAATCGCCGAGGAGCTGGATGTCGCCTGGGGCCAGTTCCAGGTCGAGCCAGGCCCACCGAGCGCGGCCTACTACAACGGGACGGTGATGGCCGAGGCCTTTCCCATCGCGGCTACGGCGGACACCTTCATGGCCCGCACCGGGCGCGGTGCGGCCGGCGTCATGGGCAAGATGCTGGGCATGCAGATCACTGGGGGATCGTCCACCGTGCCGGACGCTTTCGACCGCCTGCGCGTGGCCGGTGCGGTGGCGCGTCAAATGCTGTTGGCGGCGGCAGCGCACCAGACCGGCGTGCCGGTCTCACGGCTGAGAACGGAAGGAGGCCAGGTGCTACTCCCCGACGGCAAGCGACTGCCGTACACGGCGCTGGCTGCGGCTGCAGGCATGCTGACGCCTCCCTCCGACGTAGCACTCAAGTCGGCCAGCGAATGGAAGCTGCTCGGCAAACCGATGCAGCGGCTGGACATCGTGGCCAAGTCCACCGGCACGGCCACCTATGGAATCGACCTGCGCCTTTCGGGCATGGTCTACGCCACCGTGCGCACCAACCCGCGCCTGGGTGGAGGCATAAAAGGGGTCGACGGCAAGAAGGCCGCAGCGGCCCGGGGCGTGCTGAAGGTCGTGCCCATCAGCGGCGGTGTGGGCGTGATCGCCGATAACACTTGGCGTGCCTTCCAGGCCGCTCACATGCTGGAGATCGAATGGGGCGCGGCGCCTTACCCGCCCACCACCGAGGCCATGTTCGCTCAGGCGGCAGCGTCATTCACCGACGAGCGCAGGAACAGTCGGCAAAAGGACGAGGGTGACGTCGAGGCCGCGCTCAAGGCCGCAGACCCCGCCCAGGTGCTGCAGGCCGAGTACCGCGTACCCTACCTGGCGCACGCGCCACTGGAGCCGATGAATGCGGTGGTGCAACTCAAGGACGGTCGGCTGGACATCTGGACCGGCACGCAAATCCCGCGCTTCGTCGTGACTGGTGCTGCCGCCGTCAGTGGTGTCGCCGAGGACAACATACACGTGCATGTGCAGGTCATGGGCGGCAGCTTCGGCCGACGGCTCGAAGACGACTATGTCCGCCAGGCCGTCGAACTGGCCAAGGCCCACCCCGGTGTGCCCATCAAAATGACTTGGACCCGCGAAGAGGACATGACGCATGACTTCCCGCGCCCTCTGGCCATCGCCCGCGCGCGCGGCTTGGCGGCCAATGGCCAAGTGCAGACCTACGACCTCGCCATTGCGTCGCAGTCCGTGAATGCGTCCCAGCTTGGGCGCCAGGGGCAGCCCGCTATGGGTCCGGACATGGCCATCGTCGCTGGTGCCTGGGACCAGCCCTTCGCCATACCGCACTACCGGGTCACCGGCTACCGCGTGCCCGAGATGGTGCCGGTAAGTTCATGGCGCTCCGTCGGGGCCTCGGGTAACGGTTTCCTGCATGAGTGCTTCCTAGACGAGTTGATTCACGCCGCCGGTGCCGATCCGCTGGCCGAGCGCCTGCGGCTGTGTTCGCACGAGCCCTCCAAACGTGTGTTGCAGGCGGTGGGCGAGTTGTCAGGATGGGGCCAGCCCTTGCCCAAGGGCAGCGGGCGTGGGATGGCATTCACGCTGTCCTTCGGTGTGCCGGTGGCCGAGGTGGTCGAGGTGACTGCGACGCCCCAGGGCATCCGCATCGACAAGGCCTTCGCCGTTGCCGAGGTCGGCCAGGTGCTGGACCCGGTGAACCTCGAAGCGCAGATGAGCGGCGGACTACTGTGGGGCCTGGGCCATGCTATGTTCGGCGAACTTACCTATGCCGACGGCGTGCCCGAGCAGACCAACTTACACGCCTACCAGAGCCTGCGGCTGTACCAGACGCCGCAGGTCGTCACACGCGCATTGCAGACCATCGGTCGCATCAAGGGCATTGGAGAGCCAGGCGTGCCGCCCGCAGCGCCTGCGCTGGCGAACGCGATCTTTGCTGCCACGGGCAAACGCATCCGGGAGTTGCCGCTGCGCAAACATATAGATTTTGTATAGCGCAATGGGATAGTCTTGGCAACCGTCTGACTGAAATCAACTAGCCTCCGCAGAAGCCGGAGCGATTCACGGAGACTATTGCGGGAGTCTTTCGTAGCCACCTTGCCATGGTCAATGCGTTATACCCGTTGCTGAACGATTCGATGAGAAAGATGTGCGACTGCCCATTCCTGTCCTGGACAGGGATCTCTGTTGTACCGAGAGGGCCGGTCGTTCTACCGACGCAGTAGCTGGCCATCCAGTTCCAAACATCCACGTCAGTGACCCCTGGGAACTGCGTCTCAAACGTCTTCGATCGGATGAAATACTCGACGACCGGCTTGTCATCTCGCGGGCGTCGGGGATGCTCCCCAATTGCAGCGAACATGAGCTCGTCGCTCTGCTCTACACAGCGCCAAAGAGTGCTCGTGATAGTGTTGCCGAAGTGTTTTGCGATTTCTCGCACCCGCCCCACGCTCATTGGGCCTGACAGCCGACAGTGCGTGAAGGCTTCGTTTGGAAAGAGAAGCCGCCCGCCGCCGTAGTTTGCCTCGGCCTCAATGCGTTCGTGGCATCCCTGCGAAAGCGTGCTCCGATTGTCGCCAAGCGTATAGTCAGCGTGCCATGGAATCAAACTATGCGCGATTTCATGCGTTTCATACCAGCGCTTTTTAAGTTCGGGAACACTTTGGTCGACAAAGATCCGCTTACGATCTGGCAAAAATAGGGCACTTAAGTTGAACGTCCTGACGGCTTCCACGAGTAAACCTGGTCGCGCGATCACTTGTTTTGCTCCGACAGTTAACTTATGAACAACCTCGTCGAGCAGCCCAGGATCATCAAGACGGTAGTACTTCAGATCCAATCTCAAGGCCTCCCGCACATCTCGCAGATCAATGGCACCATCTTTGTAGCCAAGCTCGAGATGCACTCGGTCAACCACCTTGTCGATGTCGCGGACCGTCCTCGCATCCAGGAAAATGTTGTTCATCTCGTAGGCTCTCCCCCTTGAGACAATACCTCAACGAGTGCGCGGATCAACTCATACTGATCATCAGATACAGCATCGGTCCCCTTTGACTTTGCGACATAGCGAACAACGCCATCGTTTGCCGCAATTTCTAGGCGATGGTTAGCTAGTTCCGCAAACTTAACTCTCGAGAAGTGACAGGCATCCGCCAATTGCCCAACAGTTCGCGGAGTCGGGTCATAGTGAGTTTGGGTTTCGAGTGCATTGATTTCGGACTCATCCACGTCGGCAAGGTCAGCTAACTCGGATCTAGACCAACCTCGTTGCTCTCTGACGTATCTAACGACTTGGCCCAACTCAGTCGGCACCTTGGCAAGAACTGCAGGGGTAACTGTCCGCTGCTGCACATCCTTCTTAAATTGTTCCAAGGATGTACCTCCCGCACCGACGTTCGCGTCATCGTCTTGCTGGAGTTTGTGTTCTAGCCATTCGCGTGAAATTTGTAATTTCATAGTGTGCTCCTGCCAATGAACTCGCTAGCAGCTTGCGAGCTGAGTTCGTAGTATTTGAGGCCCTCCTTTTCGAGGTCTACGCCGAGGCACTGAAAACCTTGCCTTTCGTAAAATTTTTCTGCTTGGGGCAGTGAGTGAAGGCCGATGCGGCCTTTGAATTCATTGTCAATGCTCATTTGGATCGCCGCGTGCAGCATCACCAATCCAACACCCGAAAAGCGCGGCATTGCGCCGAGAGCCCGGAGATTCCAAGGCGCTGTGGCCAAGTAGACGACATACACCAAGGGCTTGTCGACTTGTTGTGGCAACTTGCCGAAATGGCCGTCAGTCTGAACCAACATCAGCCCTTGCGTTTCATTCGCGTATTCGATGGCGAGGGTTGGGCACGACAACAGATGGGCAGATTCTTTGATCTTCTCGCCCCACTCCCAATGTCCGTGCTCAAGATGCGAAATCGCTCGCCCTTCGGCCACGGCGCGAACCGTTTCGGCTGCCAGATGTGCCTTCCAGTTGCTGTCTACCTTGAGTCCGTATCCTGCATCAACACGCTCATGGAGCACTGCATCAACAATGCTGCCATCAGCAGCTTTCAGAGGGACAAGATGGTGCTCACTCACAACACGACCACTTCCTTCTTCTCCTTGGCCATCTCGTCCTCGAAAAAGAGTTTCTCTCCCTGTTTCAAACGAGCGTTCACCAGTTGATAGAGGCGTAGCGCCTGGCGAAGGACAGCCGTCTTGCTCAAATCTTTCTCTTCGCACAGTGCCTCCAGTACAGCCATCTCAGGCTCAGTCAAGTTGAGAGTCATCGTTCGCTTGGCATTCACAGAGATCTCCAGATGTTGTAGAAATGATACCGCTCTTTTAGCTAGTGAGCAATGCAAAAACAATTGCTTTTTAGCTATTTTGTGGCTATATTTCGTCTCATGTACTTGAAAGGATGAGACCTATGGAATCCACCACACATGACTCGTCGGAGAAGCGTCCTCGTGTCATTCCAATCTTTATTGATGACGTTAAGTACGACTTGCCTGCAAGCCCCTGCACCGGGGCACAACTACGTGCCTTGGTTCCTGTTCCGGCAGATCGGGACCTTTGGCTAGAAGTCCCTGGCCCCAAGGATGACGAGCTGATCCATCCAGAGGCAACCTACGAAGTCAAGCCTGGCTCGCATTTCTACACAGCACCGAGCACGATCAACCCAGGGGGGAAGTGACATGGAACTGCCTGCGCGCGATGTGAAGTTTCTGAATGAGCGTGGCTTGGATTGGGAGCTGCTACCCGATCCTCAGGGTGCTGCATGCCTCATCGTGAAGAATTTCAGCGTAGCAGCAGGTGGCTTCACGCCAGCGGCTACCGAACTCATGATTAGGATCCCTCCTCAGTACCCCATGACACCGCTGGACATGTGGTACTGCGATCCACCAATTCGCTTGGTAGCAAGCGGTCAGTTTGCGCCTGCATCGGAAGTGATGGAGTCCCATCTCGGGCGGTCCTGGCAACGCTTTTCTCGACACCTCAATGGTGGATGGCGACCTGGAGTCGATAGCCTACGGTCCTACTTCACGCTTATTCAACGCGAGTTGCAAGGAGCCGCAAGATCATGACTGCAACGCGAATCGTCATGCTTGAATCTCAGCTCGAAGAGTTGCGACGAAAACTCTTCGACCGGCCAGGCGTTGAAGGTGCAGCCTTTCTCTTGTGTGGCCAATCCGTTTCCCAAGGCACTGTGAAGCTCATCGTTCATGCGGTGCTACCAGTCGCCGACGAGGACTACCTACGGCGAGAGCGGTATGGTTTAACTATCGCATCGCCAGCGCTAACGCGCGTTGCTAAGCTCGCCCGATATGAAGAACTAAGTGTCGTTTTCGCGCACTCGCATCCCGAGGGAGTGCCTGATTTTTCGGAGCAAGATGATCGAGAAGAGGCACGACTGCTGCCTTTTCTTCAGGCGCGCGTCCCAGGGCGAATTCATGGCACGCTAGTCCTGACGGAACACCATATTCAAGGGCGTATGTACATGCCGGATCAGGTGGCGGTCGACGAGGTCATTGTTGTTGGTGACCGCATTCGAAGTTGGGCGGCCAACTCTGGGGACGCCGTAGAGCCGTTCTTTGACCGGCAAGTGAGGGCCTTCGGGCCAGATATTCAGCGTCTTTTAGGACGACTCCGAATCGGTATTGTCGGAGTGGGCGGCACGGGGTCTCCTGTTGCTGAGCAACTCTACCGTCTCGGTGTTGGGAGCCTATGGCTTTTCGACGGAGATAGATTTGCGGAGACCAATGTCAACCGGGTCTATGGTTCGTCCTTGCAAGACGACGGGAGGTTGAAGGTTGAGATGCTCAAGGAGCATCTCGACAAGATCGGGCTCAACACCATTGTGGAAGCGATTCCAAGGCACATCAGCCATGAAGAAACAGCACGGCGTTTAAGAGAGTGTGACGTTGTGTTTGGATGCACTGATAAGGAATTGCCAAGAGCAATCCTAGTGCAGCTAGCAAATCGGTACTCCACCCCTGTCTTCGACCTTGGAGTTCTTGTCGACTCTAAAGATGGGTGCATTTCTGGTGTCCACGGCCGCGTTACGACATTGTTGCCTGGTGAGGCCTGTCTCTTTTGTCGGGGGCGTATCACAGCAGAAGCCATCCGTATTGAAGCGCTTTCGGAAGAAGATCGGCAGCGACAAGTGCGTGATGGCTACGCGCCTGAACTTGACGAACCGGCGCCTGCCGTGATCGCTTTTACTTCCGCGACAGCAAGCGCCGCCGTGATGGAGCTTCTGCACCGCCTGACTGGCTTCATGGGAAGCGAACGACATTCTTCTGAAGTATTGCTTGCACTTGACCAGTCTCGATTGCGCACCAATCGGATCAAACCGCGAGATGGCTGCGTTTGCGATGACCACTCATTCTGGGGCCGAGGTGATACTGAGCCATTTCTCGAATTGGTATGGCCTACTGACACCAAATGACCCGACCATTCCGGAGCCAGAAGTGAGCACCGCAACTTGTTGCATCGACGGACGGATGGACAGAGAAGCTGGTTTTAGAAAGGATCTTCACTTCCCACCTCGGCGAGTGGCTCGACATTAGGTTTAAGGCGATCTGTTGCCCACAGCCACAGGGGCACAGCATCAGAAGCCACTTCGCTCGCTCTCCGCTTTGGACCAGAGCTGCAACTCCTGGACGTGAAGCTGCGGCCGTCGCTGAGCGTCGGTCTTCGAAAGTTTGAAGCACAAACGCTTGCTCTTCAGGACTCTTGGCAGCCTCTGATCCGTTGCCCAGCCTAAACCATCCGGCAATGATTTGCAGTATGCGTCTCAACATTTTTCGTCCACTAGGTTATCGATAGGCGCATTGCAACACTGACATCGAATGATGTAGTGAGGATAGACGACCCCACGGAACAAGCCGCATCCCATGAAAGATTGAAGCACCTCTGAAATCTCCAGCAATGAGGTGCATTCCGCCCCTGAGGGTGCAAATCGCAAGTAGCTGCATCGATTTTGAGTGGGATCATGGTTGCAATCAAACGTCCGCTTCTGACTGTCTGCGGATCTTCAGGCGACACGGGCTGATCGACCGCAACCGCTGCAGAACCGACCACTGGCGCTGCGGTTATAGGTTGACCGAAGGTCATTCTCAGTCCAGCGTCTAAACGGCAGCAACCGCCAATACTGGTCCCTCAACGCCATCCGTCTTGCTTAGCCGTTTCACGATCGAAATCCCCAACAATTTGACCCGACTCGCTACTTGTCGGCGTGAACCACTTCGTCTGGCTCAAGGGCATGCTTTGAAATCAAAACGGTCACCCGACTACCCGACAAGATCATGAAACTCAACACACAGGTCGAATGAACACGTTGTCGCCCGGTCTAACAGGGCGCGTACGTATTGTGGCAACCCCGGGGACTGCGCTATTGTGACGACATTGAGTCACGAACCATGCCTTGGCCGTGTCAGCCCCGACGGCAACCCGTCCTTCCCCCATGCGCCTCTACAACTTCGCGACACCTGTCATCGCCTGGACGGCAGTTACCTTGTTCCTGGGCACGCTGGCAAGTGCTCTGCTCACTTGGTGGCAAGCCGACAGTAACTCACGCACAGCGCATTTGGCATTTGAAACACATTCGTTAGAAGTGGTGGAGCGGCTGCAGAACCGGATGCACCTGTACGAATACGGCCTGCGTGGAGCGCGCGGCACGGTTCTCACGGCGGGCGAGAACGGTATTAACAATCGCCTGTTTGAGCAGTACAGCAAAACCCGTGACATTGATACAGAGTTCCCAGGGGCACGCGGCTTCGGCTTTATCCGTCGTGTTCCACAGACTCAAATGGACGACTACCTGCAGGCACGGCGTGCCGACGGTCGCCCGGACTTTGCCATCAAGACTTTGAACGGGCACGAGGGCGACCACTTTGTGATCGAGTACATCGAGCCTGCGCAGCGCAATCGTGCCGCCATTGGACTTGACATCGGCTCAGAGACAAACCGCAGACAGGCGGCCCAGTCTGCCTTGCAGACGGGCAAGGCAACCATTACCGGCCCCATCACGCTCGTACAAGCCTCTGGTGACCCCCAGAAATCGCTGCTGTTCTTACTACCTATTTATCGAGGCGGCGTCACACCAGACACCCTCGAAGAACGCGAATCCAACGGTTTCGGATGGAGCTATTCCCCACTGGCGCTCAGCGAGGTTCTGGCCGACTTTGATTTGGCGCAGCTTCAATACGACCTCACCATCACCGACATGTCCAACCCCGCTCAACCCGAGGCGGTGTTTAACAGTAAATATGCACAGCCGTTGCAAAGGGCTGTGATGAGCCAGTCCGTGGAACGTGAGGTGTACGGGCGCCTGTGGCGTATTGAAATGTCTGCGAGGCCAGGGTTTGTAGGGAACCTGAACCTTTTACCCGAGAGTACCGTGCTGGCTGCCTCGCTGGGAATCAGCTTGCTGTTGGCGATGCTGGTTGGAGCCATCCAGCTGGGCCAGGATCGAAAACGCAAAAGCCTCATCCAGCAGGCTCAACTGGCCACTATCGTTGAGAACTCCGCGGACGCCATCATTGGCGAATCCAACGATGGCCGGGTGATCATCTGGAACAGCGCGGCCGAGAGGCTGTTGGGTTACCCGCGTAGCGAAGCGCTAGGCGAGTCACTGCTGGAGCGAATGACGCCCGTGGAGGAACGCAGAACAGCCGCCCAATTGGTGAACCAAGTGCACGCCAATGCCGAAACAGCGCCCGCTGATACGACATTGATGACCAAAGAAGGGGTCCTCACGCCCGTCTCCATCACAGCAGGAGCCATCCGCGGTGCTCATGGCGAAATCATCGGCATTGCGCGTCTGGTGCGCGACATCAGTGAGCGGCTGCGCTCTGAGCAAAAGATGCGTGACCTGGCAGACAGCTTGGAGCAGCAGGTGAAGGACCGCACCGCAGAACTGGAGACGGCACGTCGCGATCTGCAGACCGTTCTGGACTCCGTGCCATCCATGATCGGTTACTGGGACAAGAATCTGTGCAACCGCGTGGCCAACCGGGCTTACGGGGATTGGTTTGGCGTCGATCCTGCTGGCCTTTCTGGCAAGCACATGTCTACGCTTTTAGGCGGTGAACTCTTTGAGCGCAACCGTCCGTACATCGAAGGTGCCCTGCGCGGCGAGGTGCAGCAATTCGAGCGCACGATTCCCCGAGTTGGCGGGGAAGGCGACCGGCATTCGCTTGCAAACTATCTTCCCGACGTGGTGGACGGAGAAGTCCGGGGCTTTTATGTGATCGTGCACGACATCACCGACGTTGCGCAAAGCCGCCTGGCCGTTGCCCGGGAACGCGAGCGCTTGGCGTCCATCATCGAGGGCACCAACGTGGGCACCTGGGAATGGAATGTGCAGACCGGCACCATCACCATCAATGAACGCTGGGCGGAGATCATCGGTTACTCCGTAGCAGAACTTCAACCTACCCGCATTGAAACCTGGACCGAACACAGCCATCCCGACGACCTGGCCCAGGCGCAAGAACTGCTGGAGCGCCACTTTCGCGGTGAAGATGCCCAGTACCAAAGTGTGGTGCGCATGCGCCACAGAGAAGGGCACTGGGTGTGGGTCCAGTCCCGAGGACGGGTCACCACGCGCACGCCCGAGGGAGCGCCGCAATGGATGTATGGCACCCACCAGGATGTGACCCCGATGAAGGAGGCAGAGGAGAAACTCCAGCGTGCGGTGGCCATGCTGGGCGGTGTTCTGGATGCTGCCACCCAGCAATCGATCATTGCCACGGACCCTGACGGCATCATCACCCTCTTCAACACCGGGGCGGAAAAAATGCTGGGGTACGCGGCGCACGAGCTGGTCGGCGTCAGTTCGCCCGCCCCGCTGCACCTGATGGAGGAGGTCGAGGCCTACGGCAAGGAACTGACCGAGCGCTATGGACACCCGGTGCAAGGCTTCCGGGTATTCGTGCAAGAGGCGGAAAGGCTGGGGTTCGAGACCCGCGAATGGACCTATGTGCGAAAAGATGGGAAGCATCTGCCCGTGCAACTGTCGGTCAACACCATTCGCGACACGCACGGCAATATCCTGGGGCACCTTGGCATTGCCCAGGACATGACGGAACGCTACCGCCAGGACAGCGCATTGCGCCATGCCAAGGCGGCTGCCGAAACCGCGAGCGCAGCCAAAAGCATGTTTCTGGCCAACATGAGCCACGAGATCCGCACCCCCATGAACGCGGTGCTGGGTGTAGCGCATCTGCTAGCCGACACCCCACTCAATGACGATCAGCGACAACTGCTGGGCAAGCTGCAGATTGCAGGGCGGTCACTGCTGGGCATCATCAATGACGTGCTGGACATCTCCAAGATAGAGGCCGGAGAGATGACCACAGAGTCCGTGGGCTTCAGCCCGGCAGACCTGGTGTCTGAAGTGGTTCAGTTGTTTGCTCCGCAGGCCTCGGGCAAAGGCATCACCCTGGACGTGCAGGGTCTGGATACATGCCCTGCGGCATTGCTGGGCGACCCAACGCGACTGCGCCAGGTGCTTTCCAACCTAGTGAGCAACGCCATCAAGTTCACGCAGCGGGGTTCTGTGCTGCTGCAGGTAGAACGCCACCCGGCTGCGCTGACCAGCGATGACCGCACCTGGCTGAAGTTTTCGGTGATGGATAGCGGAACTGGCATTTCCCAGACTGCACTGAAAAATCTCTTTACGCCGTTTGCGCAGGCCGATGCCTCGACCACCCGCCGTTTTGGCGGCACTGGTCTGGGGCTGTCCATCGTCAAGCGACTGAGCCAGCTGATGGGAGGAGACGTGGGTGTGACCAGCGCCGAGGGTGTGGGCAGCACGTTCTGGGTGGCATTGCCTTTTGCGGTACCGCACGAAGACAGCGAGCCCCTGCAGGCAACATCCCGCCAGGACCAGCTCACCATCTTTGTGGCCGACGACAACGACATTGATCTGAAGGGCCTGGTGGCTATGTGTCATGCGTTTGGCTGGCGCGCCATCCCCATGGCCTCCGGTACGGAGTTGGTCCATAAGGTGCAAGATCTGATCGATGCCCACCAGCCGCTGCCCGACGCATTGCTGGTGGACTGGCAAATGCCTGGGATGGACGGCATCGAGGCGCTACAGACGCTGGCTGATCGCCTAGGCACAGTGTCTCTACCTGCCACCCTGATTGTGTCGGCTCACGAGCGGGGCAAGGTAGCAGACGCCGACATCCATGGCATCGTCAATCGGATCCTGACCAAACCGGTGGATCCGTCCACCCTCTTCAATGCGGTTAACGCCTCGGTCGCCGCACTGACTGGTAAATACGACCACGTCATTGGAGTGTCCCGTCTGGATGTGATGCAAGGCCAATGGCTGCAGGGCGTGCGCATTCTTCTGGTGGATGACAGCGACATCAACTTGGAAGTGGCCCGAAGGCTCCTGGAGAAGGAAGGTGCATCGGTGCAAACCTGCGCGAACGGACAGGAGGCAGTGCGGGCAGTGGCGGCCACGCAAGGTACCGGCTCCACCGTGTTCGATGCAGTGCTGATGGATGTGCAGATGCCCGTGATGGACGGGTATGAAGCCACGGCGCGTATCCGCCAGGACCTGGGCCTGGCCCACCTGCCCATCATTGCTCTGACAGCGGGCGCGCTGTCCGAAGAAAGGCGGCGTGCAGAGGCTGCGGGCATGAATGCCTTCCTGACCAAGCCGCTGGACCCCACCCTGCTGGTGCGCACAGTGCACACCCACGTCGGCGAGGCGCGGAGTTCGCCCCTGAAGGCGACCGACAGTGTGTCGCCGCCCCCTCAGGCGGTTGGCACCCCATGGCCCGAGATAGAAGGGATTGACGCCACATACGCCATGAAGCTACTGCAGGGTGATTCAAACTTGTTCCTCGAACTGATGCGGCGCATGGTGCACGATCACTGCAGTGCTGGCTTTTTGTTGAGCGACGGCGACACCCCAGAAGCCTTTTCCGAGCTGCTGGCGCGCGTGCACAAGCTGCGCGGATCAGCAGGTATGCTTGGTGTAAGAGCCGTAAACGCCCTGACGGCAGAGCTGGAAACACAGCTACGGGACCTCCAAAGCGATTGGCATCCTGGAGCGACCGTACCGCCAGATGTGGTGGGCCTGCTGCAGTCGCTGAACGTCACACTGGGTCAATTGCAAGCTGATTTCGAAAGCGTGCTGGCCGCAAGGAGCAAGGCCACCGAGCCCGCTACCTCCGCTGAGGCGCCCACGCAGACGCCCGCAACCAGCAACCTTTCCGAGGCCAGCCATCAACGCATCCATATGTTCCTGCAATTGCTGAACCGGCAAGACCTGGCGGCCCTGACGGAGGTGGAAGCACTGGTTCCAGAACTGAAGCAGTGGATGGGCAGCGAGGCAGTCCACACCTTGCACCAAGCGGTCAACCGCCTGGATTTCGCGGAGGCAAGCCGCATGCTGTCGGGCGTGATTGCTTCCACGTTCGGTCCTCGAAAATTTGATGGACACTCCTAGATCTCAAGGTGAGTTTGGCCAAGAAGCGATTGGCACTCACTCGCCCCCACACGCC
>NZ_CAXUPT020000016.1:0-126795 GCF_964252975.1 Acidovorax sp. LjRoot38
CTGTCGGACTTGGAGCGTCGAAGCGAAAATTGGCCCCAGCGAGGACAGTTTTTGCCGGATTTGCAGCCCCATAGCCGAGCTATGGGGCAAAAAGACGGTGGAAAATGGACCGCTGAGGTCAATTTGCAGCCGACGATTTCCAAGTTCGACGGACTCCTAGGGCAAGGCCCCACCCCGCTCAGGCCTGTACAGGGCCCTTGCTGCGCTGGCGGATCACCGTCACCGGCTCGCCGCCCTGGCCCCAGTTCTCAGGGTCCACCTCGTCGATGATGACGGTGACACTTTCAGGGCGCTTGTCCAGCACCTGCTGCATGAGTTGGGTGACACCGGCGATCAGGGCTGCCTTTTGGGCCGCGGTGGTGGGCAGTTCGCGCCGCGCGAGGCGGATGTTGACCAGGGGCATGGGCAGATCCTTTCGTCCATCGCAAAAAAACAAAGACAAAGGCAGCCGGGGCTGCCTCGGGGGTGCGGTGCAAAAACTTAAGGGCCTTTTTGGCCGCCAGCGCTTGATAAAAAAGCGCAGATAGCTATCATTTGAATAGCAAAAACCACCACACCCAGCGGCCTTTAGAAGCTTTCCCAGTCGTCATCCCCGCCTTTGGCTGCAGCCCGGGGCGCAGGTGCAGCGGGCGCGGCCGATGGGCCAGGGGTGGCAGCGGGGCGTGCAGCGGCGGGGGCCGGTGGTGCCAAGCGAGCGGCGGCGGGTGCCTTGGTCGGCTTGGTTGCCTTGGGTGCTGCGGGTTGGTTGCCGAGGGCGGTTCTGGCCGCAGGCGCTGGCCGGGGCGCCGCAGACGGAGCCGGGCGGGGCGCTGCCGGTGCGCGAACCGCCATCGCGCCCACATTGAACACCGCCACCACCTCAGCCAGGCGCTGGGCCTGGTCGCGCATCGAGGCTGCGGCGGCGGTGGACTCCTCCACCAGCGCCGCGTTCTGTTGCGTCATCTGGTCGAGGTGCGTCACGGCCTGGTTGACCTGGGCGATCCCGTCGCGCTGCTCGGAGGAGGATGCCGTGATTTCTCCGATCAGGTCGCTCACGCGCTGCACGCTGGCCACGATCTCGCCCATGGTCTGGCCCGCCTGGGCCACCTGGGCAGAGCCCGACTCGACGTTTTCCACCGAGGCACTGATCAGGTTCTTGATCTCCTTGGCGGCCTCGGCGCTGCGCCCAGCCAGGCTGCGCACTTCGCTGGCCACCACCGCAAAGCCCCGGCCCTGCTCGCCCGCGCGGGCGGCTTCCACAGCAGCGTTGAGCGCCAGGATGTTGGTCTGGAAGGCAATACCGTCGATCACGCCGATGATGTCGCTGATCTTGCGGCTGCTGTCGGTGATCTGCTGCATGCTGGTGACCACCTGGCCCACCACTTCGCCGCCGCGCGCCGCCGCCTGGGCCGCCGTGCCCGCGAGCTGGTTGGCCTGGCGCGCGGTGTCGGCCGACTGGCTCACCGTGGCCGTAAGTTCTTCCATGCTGGCGGCGGTTTCTTCCAGGTTCGAGGCAGTCTGCTCGGTGCGGGCTGACAGGTCGTGGTTGCCGTTGGCGATCTGGATCGAGGCCGACGAGACGGAATCCACCCCCACCCGCACCTCGCTCACCACCCCCCGCAAGCGGGTGGACATGGCCGACAGGGACCTCAGCATGTGGCCGAACTCGTCCTTGCGGGTGGATTGCAGCTCGCGCGTGAGGTCGCCAGCGGCGATGGCGTCGATGGTTTCCACCGCCTCGTCCAATGGCACGGTGATGGAGCGCACCAGCTTCCAGGCCAGCAGCAGCACCACCACAACCAGCACGGCCGACACCACCAGGCCCTGGATGGCGTAGGCAACCCGCCGTTGCGTGGTCTCGGCCCGTATCTCCTCGCGGCGCTTTTGCAGGACAGCGACAAAGTCGTCCTGCGCCTTGAGGTAGCGCGCCACCATGGGGGTGAGTTCATTGTCGGCAAACTGCTGGGTGGCCACGCCATCGCCCGCGCCCTTGAGCTCCCAGGTCTTGGCGGTGGCGGCCAGCACCAGCTTGCGTTCGGCCAGCACCTTGTCGAGCGCCGCCTTTTCCTCGGGCGCCGTGGCACCGGCAACGATCCCCTCTTGAATCTTGTTGATGCCGCCAATGATTTCCTTGACCTTGGCGTCGTACTGCTGGGCAAGCACCGCGTCGGTGGTGACGGCTCCTCCCATCACCATATTGACGGCGGTTTCTGTGGCACCCCGCCAGCGTATGGCCGCCGAGATGCGCTCTTCGATCTCGACCACCTGGTCCATCGCAGCCGACATGGAGCTGTTGGCCCGGTACTGCTGGAAGCCGGAGATCAACAGCATGGCCAGCATCAGCAGGATGAATGCTCCCCACAGCTTGCGCGAAACGCGGATATTGTCGATTTGCATGGTTCTTTTTCCTCGTGGACCTGGAAATGTAAGTGTGCGGCCAACGCGCGGCACGCAACATCCGATTGCGTCAACAGCAGGCCACAAGCCTACGCCAGCCCAGGCACTGCCCTGCCCTCTTTTTCCCGGGAAAAACCCGCACCCAGGGTGCTGAAGGTGACAGGACGGCCCACCCGGGGGTCAGCGGCACCTGGCAGGACTCCGGAGAACCCGTCCACGACGGCACAGGGGTTGCGCGGTGGCGCGCGATATCGGTACAAGCCCTAAAATGGCACGGTGACATCCATACTGAACGCCGACCTGCATTGCCATTCCGTGGTATCCGACGGAACCCTGACCCCGGAGGATCTGGCCGCCCGCGCGAAAGCCAACGGTGTCGAGCTGTGGGCGCTCACCGACCATGACGAAATCGGCGGCCAGCACCGCGCCGCCGCCGCTGCCCATGCGCAGGGCATGGCCTACCTCACGGGCGTCGAAATCTCGGTCACCTTTGCCGACACCACCGTCCACATCGTCGGCCTGGGTTTCGACCCCAACGACACCCGACTGGCCGAGGGCCTGGCCGCTACGCGCGGTGGGCGCGGCGAACGCGCCAAGGACATGGCCGAACAACTGGCCCAGGCGGGTATTCCGGGCGCTTACGAGGGCGCGCTGCAGTTCGTAGGCAACCCGGCATTGATTTCACGCACCCATTTCGCCCGCTTTCTGGTGGAGACCGGGGTCTGCAAGGACACCTCCGAGGTATTTCGCAAATACCTCATCGAAGGCAAGCCTGGTTATGTGCCGCACCGTTGGGCGTCGCTGGGCAACGCCGTGCGCTGGATCACCGAGGCAGGCGGCATGGCCATCATTGCCCACCCGGCGCGCTACAAGTTCAGTGCCAACGAAGAATTTGCGCTGTTTTCCGAATTCAAGGCCCACGGCGGGCGCGGGGTGGAAGTCGTCACCGGAAGCCACAGCGCAGCCGAGTATGTCACCTACGCCGCGATGGCGAAGGAGTTTGGGCTGGCCGCCTCGCGCGGCAGCGACTTCCACAGCCCGGACGAGTCCCACACCGACCTGGGGACCTTGCCGCTGCTACCCGGCCAGCTCACCCCGGTCTGGGAACTGCTGGCTGAACGCATCCGGCACCCCGCTGCCGTTTGAGACGAGACGCACCATTTCATGGCCCAGTATTTCGAAGTCCACCCCGACAACCCCCAGCCGCGCCTGCTCAAGCAGGGCGCCATGCTGCTGCAAAAGGGCGGCATTCTGGCCGTGCCCACCGATTCCAGCTATGCGCTGGTCTGCCACCTGGACGACAAGGATGCCGTCGATCGCATGCGCCGCATCCGCCAGGTGGACGATAAGCACCACCTCACCCTGTTGTGCCGTGACCTGTCGGAACTGGCCAACTATGCCCGCGTGGACAACCGCCAGTACCGCCTGCTCAAGCTGGGCACGCCCGGGCCCTACACCTTTATCCTCGAAGCGACCAAGGAAGTGCCGCGCCGCGTGAGCCACCCTTCGCGCAAGACTATCGGTCTGCGCGTGCCCGACCGCAAGGGCCTGCAGCTGCTGCTGGAGCTGCACGGCGCCCCGCTGCTGGCCACCACGCTGATCCCGGCCGGCGAGACCGAGCCCCTGAACGACCCGCAGGAAATCCGCGAACGCTACGAAAAGCTGGTGGACGCCATCGTGGACGCAGGCGCCTGCCCGCTGGAGCCCACCACTGTGGTGGACCTGACCCCCATGGGCAATGGTGGCGAGCCCGAAGTGGTGCGCGAAGGCCGGGGCAGCCTGCAGGCGCTGGGGTTGTAGCCGCAGCTCCTCACCTCGACTGCCATAGCGCTTGCCCGGGGCCTCCACAACTGGCGCGGCCCCATGCCAGTGCCACCGTGGAACTGGCTTTGCCAGGCCACCGGTGGCGTCCCCCTGAGGGGGGAAGCGGCGCAGCCGCTCAGGGGGCTATAACTTGAACGCACCCACAGCCTGCTCCAGATCGCGCGCCTGGGCTGTGAGCGAGGTGGCGGTGGAAACCGCGTTCTGAACCAGCGCAGCCGTTTCCTGGGTGGTGCCGTCCATGTGCGACACGGCGCCGTTCACATGGCTGATGGCATCGCTCTGCTCGCGCAGGGCGTGGGAGATTTCGCCAAGCAGTGCACTGACCTGCCCGACGGCCGCCACGATCTCCTGCATGGTCTTGCCCGCCTTGCCCACCTGGCCAGCACCGTTTTCCACCTGCTCGACCGACGCGCTGATCAGCGCCTTGATCTCGCGGGCGGCCACGGCGCTGCGCTGGGCCAGATTACGCACCTCGCTGGCCACCACGGCAAAGCCACGGCCCTGCTCGCCCGCACGGGCGGCTTCAACCGCCGCGTTGAGCGCCAGGATGTTGGTCTGGAAGGCAATGCCTTCGATGACCTGGATGATGTCCACAATCTTGCGCGAGCTGCCGCTGATGGCCTGCATGGTCAACACCACATCGCCCACCACCGCGCCCCCTTGCTCTGCAATGCCCGAGGCCTTCACCGCGAGGTCGCTGGCGGAATGGGCGCGCTCGGCGTTCTGGCGCACGGTGGCGGTCAGCTGCTCCATGCTGGCAGCAGTTTCGGTGAGTGAAGAGACCTGGTCTTCCGCATGGCGAGAAAGGTCGGTGTTGCCATGGTCGATGTCTGCGGCAGAGGCGCTGATGGCATCGGCGTCCTGCTTGATGCGCGACACCAGGTCGGTCAGCGTGTCCTCCATGGTGCCCAGGGCGTTCAGGAGCCGGCCAAAGTCGCCCTGCAGATCGGAGCTGAATTCCTGGCTCAGGTCGCCCGAAGCCACGGTTTCTGCAATCAGGATGGCCTGGTTGAGCGGCGCCACGATGCTCATGCGCAGGCTGAACACAGCCAGCAGCGCCAGCACAAACGCCACACAGCTGCAGCCGATGATCCATGCCCGGGCGCTTTGCAAGTGCGCCTGTGCTGCCTGGGCCTGGGGCGCCGTCACAGGCGCGCCCTGCAGTGCCTGCTCGGCCCCGCCGATGCCAGCCAGCGCCATGACCATTAACAGCAGCACCAGCAGTGCCATACCGCCAAACGCCAGGGCCAGACGCGTTCCAATTTTCAGGTTGTTCCACATGATGTTATGCCTCTCCAGGGCTGTTGTTTTGGTTTTTTGGGTCGCCCCGGGGGCAACTGGCAGATGCTAGCAATGATCACGGCGCTGCGGGCGCCCTCGGCATACGTACATCCCACATGGAACTTGCGCGAATCGGGATGCAACAACCGCCTTGCCTGGGGGTGAGCCACTTGCCCGAGTCCTGTTGTGCGCCAGTCATCCCACCACCGGCATGCCGTGTACTCCGTGTGGGTCGCCCCGGCAACGGCTGGGGTGGCGGGCGTCTGAGACAATCACCGGGTGGACATCTCCAATCTCATCCAAACCGTTCTGATCTACGCCCTGCCGGTGCTGTTTGCCATCACCGTGCACGAGGCAGCCCACGGCTACGCCGCGCGCCACTTTGGCGACAACACCGCGTACATGATGGGCCGGATCACCCTCAACCCGATCAAACACATCGACCCGGTGGGCACCATCCTGATGCCGCTGCTGCTGTACTTTGCGACCTCGGGGGCCTTCCTGTTTGGCTATGCGAAGCCGGTGCCGGTCAATTTCGGCAACCTGCGCAATCCCAAGAAACACATGGTCTGGGTGGCGCTGGCGGGCCCGGCGTCCAACTTCATCCAGGCCATTGGCTGGGCCGTGCTGCTGGTGGCACTGGTGGGCTCTGGCGTGGAGGAGCGCTTTTTCATCGAGATGGCCCGCGCTGGCGTGCTGGTCAACCTCGTGATGTGGGCGTTCAACCTGTTTCCGCTGCCGCCGCTGGATGGCGGGCGCATCCTGGTGGGCCTGCTGCCCTGGAAACAGGCGCACATGGTCTCTCGCATCGAGCCCTGGGGCTTTTTCATTGTGATGGGCCTGGTGATCGCTGGGGTGGTGGGCACGCTGTGGCTACGCCCGCTGATGTCGCTGGGCTACGGCGTCATCCAGTTTCTGCTCACCCCGCTCACAGCACTGTTGCGTTAATTCTTCTCCCCCCGTTTCTTGCTGACATCCTTCCCATGAGCATCACGCGTTTTCTCACCGGCATTACCACCACGGGCACACCCCACCTGGGCAACTTCGTGGGCTCCATCCGCCCCTCGGTGGCCGCCAGCCTCACGCCCGGCGTGCAGAGCTTTTACTTTCTGGCCGACTACCACGCGCTCATCAAGTGCGAAGACCCGGTGCGCATCCAGCGCTCCACGCTGGAGATCGCCGCCAGCTGGCTGGCCGCAGGGCTGAACCCCGAGAAGGTCACGTTCTACCGCCAGTCCGACATCCCCGAGATCCCCGAACTGACCTGGCTGCTGACCTGCGTGACGGGCAAGGGCGTGCTCAACCGCGCCCACGCCTACAAGGCGAGCGTGGACAAGAACACTGCCGCCGACCGCGATGCCGACGACGGCGTGACGGCCGGCCTGTTCATGTACCCCGTGCTGATGGGCGCCGACATCCTGATGTTCAAGGCGCACAAGGTGCCCGTGGGCCGCGACCAGATCCAGCACATCGAAATGGCGCGTGACATGGCTGCGAGCTTCAACCACCTGTATGGCGAACACTTTGTGCTGCCCGAGGCCGCCATTGACGACCATGTGGCCACGCTGCCCGGCCTGGACGGGCGCAAGATGAGCAAGAGCTACGACAACACCATCCCGCTGTTCAGCTCGCGCGATCAGCTCAAGAAGCTGATCGGCGGCATCCTGACCGATTCGCGCGCACCCGGCGAGCCCAAGGACACCGAGGGATCGGCGCTGTTCCAGATCTACCAGGCGTTTGCCACGCCCGACGAAACCGCCGCCCTGCGCCAGGCCTACGCCGATGGCATCGCCTGGGGTGATGCCAAGAACACCCTGTTCGAACGTGTGGACCAGGTGATCGCACCCATGCGTGCGCAGTACGAAGAACTCATCCACAACCCCGCCCGCATCGAGCAGACTCTGCTGGCCGGTGCCGAACGCGCCCGTGCGCTGGCCACGCCGTTCATCCGCGAGCTGCGCGCCGCGGTGGGCCTGCGCAGTCTGGCCCAGGCCACTGCGGCGCCCAAGCCCGTCAAGGCCGCGAAGACAGCGCTGCCTTCGTTCAAGCAATACCGCGAAGCCGACGGCAAGTTCTACTTCAAGCTGGTGGATGCCGATGGCCGCCTGCTGCTGCAAAGCACCGGTTTTGACGCGCCCAAGGAAGCAGGCCAGGCCATTGCCCAGTTGCAAAAAGACCCGGACGCACTGCAGACACTGGCACCGCGCCTGGCACCGGTGGAGGGCGTGAGCGCCGACGATGTGGCCGCCGCGCTGCAGGCGTTGGCAGAGGCTGCAGCCGCCGCGTAAACCGCTCTGTCCCTGTCCAACGCGGGATCCGAGGTCGGAATGCGCTGGGGGAAGCGGTCACTTTTTGATAGCTGCTCGCGCTTTACCAATAAGCGCTAGCGGCCAAAATCATTCAAATATTCACCTCCAGGGTGAATCCGCAGAATGCCCGCCTGGCTGCGACAGAAGATGGTGGTGTGTGCGCAATGCGCCTACGCTGTCGGCGTGGGCCTTGTGCGTAAACTGTCCGTTCTGTTCTTGGAGACTCCCATGAAACTGCCAGTTGCCACCCTCTCCGTGCTCGCCGTGCTGGCGGGCTGCAACGCTACCAGCCCCCACCACCCCTCGGGGCCCATGGCATCGGGCCGTGACCGCACCTTCAGCGTGCCCGTGTACGGCACCGACACGTCGCCCGCCTATGCAGCGGCCACGCGCGAATGCCAGCGGCTGGCGCTGTTCCCCAAGCTGCTGCGCAACGATGGCTCGCGCCTGATTTTTGAATGCGTGAGCGAAGCCCCCGACCGCCAACCCTGATCCCTGCCATGGTCTGGTTTCTGCGGCGCCCCCTCAGGGCGCATGGCGTGGCCCTGACAGCCGCGCTGGTCTGCGCCTGCGCCCATGCGGGGCCTGCGCAAACCACCGCACCCGCCACCTGGACCAACAGCCTGGGCATGGTCTTCCAGCAGGTCCCGGCAGGCCGCTTCACGATGGGAGGCGTGGAGCCGCCCGATACCCTGGCACGCGCGTACCCGGCGCTGGAGGCCAGGCGCTTTACCGAGTTGACCGATGAAGGCCCCGCGCACACGGTGCACATCCGGCGGGCGTTCTACCTGGGTCGGCACGAGGTCACCGTGGGGCAGTTCCAGCGCTTTCTGGAGGCCTCGGGCTACCAGCCCGAATCGGAAGCCGATGGCACGGGCGGCTACGGCTACAACGCGCAGTACGACCCCGCCACCACCCAGCGCAGCGATGCCTTTGAGGGCCGGGACCCTCGCTATTCGTGGCGCAACCCAGGTTTTGCACAGGGGCAAGACCATCCCGTCGTGAACGTCACCTGGAACGACGCCCAGGCCTTGGCCCAATGGCTGAGCCGCACCGAAGGCCACCACTACCGCCTGCCCACCGAAGCCGAATGGGAATACGCCTGCCGCGCTGGCACCCGCACCCGCTATCCGCATGGCGACGACCCGCAGGGCCTGCTGCACACCGCCAACACCTTTGACCAGGAGGTCGCCCCCCTGTGGCCCCGCTGGCAGCAGCACGCCTTGGCGGGCAGCGACGGCCATGTTTTCACCGCCCCGGTGGGCAGCTATGCGCCCAATGCCTTTGGCCTGCACGACATGCTGGGCAATGCCTGGGAGTGGGTGTCGGACTGGCACGGGGACACCTACTATGCGCACTCCCCGCGCAATGATCCGCAAGGCCCCGCAGACGGCACGGTGCGCGTGCGCCGGGGGGGCTCGTGGCACACTTGGTCGTTTTATGCCCGCTGCGGCTACCGCAACTGGAACAGCCCGCAAACCCGGTACACCCTGGTCGGCATGCGGCTGGTGCGCGAAATCTCTCCCCAGCCCCTTCCCCGGTCGCGGCGAACGAGAGAGCGTTAACAAATGTCAACTGCCGGGCGGTAGGCCGGTGCGCAGCAGCGCAGACGGCGGTTATCGCGAATAATCCGCAATTGCATTTTCGACAGGGGAGAAAACCATGCGCATAGCCGCGTTGGACGACGATGCGCTCCAGCTGGATCTGATCAAACAGGCCACGGAGGCAATGGGCCACGTCTGCCACACCCACCTCAACGGTGCCGACTTCCTGCGCGAGATGCGCCGCGAGACCTTTGACCTGTTGATCGTGGACTGGCACCTGCCAGACACGACGGGGCCTGAAGTGGTGCGCTGGGTACGCAAAAATGTGGGCACCCAGTTGCCCATCCTGTTCGTCACGCACCGCCAGGAAGAGCGCGACATCGTCGAAGGCCTGGGCAGTGGCGCCGACGACTTCATGGTCAAGCCGGTGCGCATTGGCGAGCTCAATGCCCGCGTCTCGGCCCTGCTGCGGCGGGCCTACCCAGCCAATGTGGGGGGCGTGGTGGAGTTCGGGCGCTACCGCTTCCTGTCCGAAACCCGGTCCATCGAAATTGACGGCGTGCCCGTGGAGCTCAAGAACCGCGAGTACGATCTCGCCCTGTTTCTGTTTCAGAACATGGGCCGACTGTTGTCGCGTGACCACCTCAAGGACATCGTCTGGGGCCAGGTGGCGGATGTCATGTCGCGTTCGCTGGACACCCACATCTCGCGCCTGCGCACCCTGCTGGACCTGCGGCCCGCCAACGGCTTCATCGTCTCGGCGGTCTACGGTGTGGGTTACCGTTTTGAAGCTGTTGAGGCCCAGCGAAGGGCCTGACCCCCAACTATCAACGGCGGCATCCTCACGGCATGCCATCGCCAGCCCGCCAGCACCGAGCGGCACGAAGGAGATTTCACGTGGCAACGAACACCGGCCGCCCCTGCTGGGCCCTGCGCGCCAGCGCGGCACTCACCCTGGGTTTCCTCGGTAGCGTGGCGGGCACCAGCGCCCAGACGGCTCCCCCTGCAGCCACCACGCCGCAGGGCGATGAAATTGCCCACACCGTGCAGGAGGGTGACACGCTCGAAGGCCTGGCCAAGGCCTATCTGGCCGCGCCCCGGCAGTGGCCGCTGCTGCAAGCCCGCAACAAGGTGGCCAACCCCAGGCGCCTGGTGCCGGGTTCGGTGGTGTGGATTCCGGTGCGCCTGCAACCCGCCGAGTCGGCCACGGTGGAGTTCGTGCACGGCACGGTCACCGCGCAGGCCCGCGCGGGCGACGCCCCGGCGCCCGTCACCCAGGGCGGCAAGCTTGAAGAGGGTACCGCGCTGCAGGTGGGGCCGGATGCTTTTGTCTCCGTCAAGCTGGCCGATGGCACGGTGGTGCGAGTGCAGGCGCAGTCCGAGCTGTTGCTGCGGCAGCTGCGCCGCCGGGGGCGTGCGGGCAGCCTGCAGTCGGTGCTGGAGATGCGCAGCGGTGCGGTGGAATCCAGCGTGCCACCCAATGCCGAGGCTTTTCGCCGCTTTGAACTGCGCACGCCCCTGGCCGTGACCAGTGTGCGCGGCACCCACTTTGGCGTTGCGATGGGCGAATCGGGCCAGACCACCGCATCGGTGCTTAGCGGCTCGGTGGCCGTACAGTCCCGCCAGCAAGAAACCACTGGCCCATCCAATTCGTCTGCGGCAGCGGCCTCGATGCTGGCTCCGGGGCAAGGGCTGGCAGTGGCGGCCGATGGCAGCGTGGGCGCACCCCGCCCGCTGCTGGTGGCGCCCGACACATCGGGCGTCCCTGCCATGCTCAGCGATGCGAGCATTCTGGCCATCAACGTGCCACCACTGCCGGGCGCCGCGCGCTACCAGGCCCAGGTGGCGCAGGACGCCGACTTCACCCAGGTGCTGCGCCACGGCAGTTTTGCCGATGGTCAGCTGCGCTGGAAAGCCGTGGAAGACGGGCGCTACTACCTGTCGGTGCGCGCCCTGGACGACGCGGGCATCCCCGGTGTGCCTGCCGTGCAGCCTTTTGTGGTCAAGACGCGTCCCGTGGCCCCGCTGTACCAGCAACCTGCGCCCGGCGCGGTGCTGGCCAGCGGCACGGGCGAGCTGCGATGCACGCAGGTGCCCGGTGTGGCCTGGTACCGCCTGCAGGTGGCCCGCGATGCGCAGTTCACCCAGCCCGTGCTGGACGAGCAACGCCTCACCGAATGCCGCCTGCCGCTGAACACGCTGCCGGTAGGCAACTATTTCTGGCGTGCGGCCAGCCTGCTGCAGCTGCCAAACAGTCCGAGCAGTCAGGCCGACCAAGGTCCGTTTGCCCCGCCCCAGCCCTTCTCGGTGGCAGACCGCCCCGCCACGCTGTCGCCCCAGTCATTGCAAGCGCAGGATGGCGACACCACGGTGCGGGTGCACTGGCCCGCGCAGCCTGGCCAGCGGTTCCGCCTGCAACTGGCCCCAGCCAACGACCTGGCGTTTGACAAGGTCGTGCTCGACACCCAGCTCGACACCCCTGCATGGACCGCCAGCAACCTGCCTGCAGGCGACTACCTCGTGCGCATCCAGGTGCTGGATCCCACGGGGCTGCAGAGCGACTTTTCGCCGCCGCGCCAGATCCGGGTCGGCTCGGGCATCAGCACGGGTTCGGGTCTGCCGGTCTCCACCTCGAACGGCCAGCCCGTGGCACGCCCTTGAGCCGCGCACGCCGTTTGCCCTGGGCCCAAGGGTTCTGAGCCCATGATGACCGCCGGACGCACCCGGGGCCAGCAGCGGCGCCTGGAATGGAGCCTTCTGGCCGCCGCCTTGCTGGGGCTGGTGGCCTGGCTCAGCACCGCCGACAGCCTGAGCCGGATGAACCACCTGGTGCAGGACGCTGGCCTGCGCCTGCTTTCGCGCCCCGCGCACCCCGACATCGTCATCGTTGCCATCGACGACCCCAGCATCGCGGCCATTGGCCGCTGGCCCTGGCGCCGGGCGCTGCACGCAGAGCTGATCGCGCGCGTATCGGCACAGCAGCCCCGCGCCATCGGCATGGACGTCCTGTTCAACGAAGAAGACCTGGACTACCCCGAGGACGATGTGCTGCTGGCCGACGCCATGCGACGCAGTGGGCGGGTGGTGCTTCCGGTGCTGCGACGTGGTCACGGCCCGTCGGCTAACATGGCCGACCTGCCCTGGCCCGCATTCGCAGACGCCGCAGCCGGCCTGGGCCATGTGCATGTGGCGCCCGACAACGACGGCGTGGTGCGCAGCCTCTACCTGCAGGAAGGGCCCGCCGCCGCGCCCTGGCAGCACTTCAGCATGGCGCTGCAGTGCGTGGCCGCTTCCACATCCGCATCACACAATTCGCCCCAGTGCAATGCAGCGCACGCCGCACCGGTGGCCGATGGCGCTGCAGCCACAGAGCGTCCAGGCAGTGGCCCCTGGCAACGCGCTGACCGCACGCTGATTGCCTATGCCGGCGGCCCTGGTCACTTCACCACGTACTCGTATATCGATGTGCTGCGCGGCCAGGTGCCGGCAGATGCGTTTCGCGGCAAGTACGTGATCGTGGGCGCTGCGGCCTCGGGCCTGGGCGACATGTTTGCCACCCCCGTGAGCGAGCAATCGCGGCTGATGCCCGGCGTGGAGGTGGTGGCCCAGGTGCTGGACGGCCGCCTGGCGGGCGTGCGGATCGAGCCTGCCGCCACCGCCCTCAACACCCTGTTCAACCTGGCGCCCGTGGTGTGCGCGCTGCTGGCTCTGCTGTTGCTGGGCCCCTTCGTGGCCTTGCTCACCAGCGCAGCGCTGGGCGTGGTCACCCTGCTGCTCAGCGTGGCCCTACCTTCGTGGATAGGCCTGCAGTTCGCACCCGCTGCGGCTCTGACCGGGCTGGTGCTGGCCTATCCGCTGTGGAGCTGGCGGCGCCTGAGCGCAGCCGCACACTTCCTGCGACTGGAGATGGAGCGCCTGCAACGCGACGGCCTGTCGATGCGACTGCAGCACCGCCCCGGCGATTCCGGTGACTTTCTGGAAAAACGCATCAATGCTGTGGAACGCGCGTCGCGCCAGTTGCGCGATCTGCACCACTTCGTGAGCGAAAGCCTGCAGCAGCTGCCTTCCCCCACCATCGTCTGTGACCCACAGGGGCGCATCCTGCTCACCAACATGGCGGCGCGCCGGCACGTGGGCGGAGACCCTCAGGTGCCGCTGCAGGGCCAGTCCGTGGTCGACCTGCTGCACGACCTGGTGCACACCGGCACCGGCCAGCCCCTGGTCACGCAGGACAAACTGCACAACCACCACATGCCCGAACAGAGCGAAGGCCGCGATGCCCAGGGCCGCAACCTGCTGGTGCTGTGCAAGCCCTTCACCGACTTGGCCAAGGCCGGCTGGCTGCTGACCCTGGTGGACCTGACAGACATGCGCCGCGCCCAGCTGCAGCGCGACCAGGCGATGAACTTCATCTCGCACGACATCCGTGCGCCCAATGCCTCCATCCTCACGCTGCTGGAGATGCAGCGCGCCTACCCTGGCCGCATGCCGGATGACGAGCTGATGCTGCGCATCGAGCGCTATGCACGCGCGTCCCTGGGCATGGCCGAAAACTTCGTCAAGCTCGCCAGCGCTGAGTCGCAGGAATACCGCATGGCCCCCCTGGACCTGGTGGCCGTGCTGGCCGAAACCGTGGACGACATCTGGGCCCTGGCCCGCGACCGGGGCGTGGAGGTAACCATCGCCACCGCGCCGGAAACCGCCCCTACCGTGGGAGACCGCGCCCTGCTGTCCCGCGCGCTGGCCAACGTGCTGAACAACGCCGTCAAGTTCAGCCCCGAAGAAGGCACGGTGCAGTGCTCCATCGTGCAACGGGGGGCACACTGGATCGTGTCAGTGCGCGACGAAGGCCCCGGCATCGCACCGGAACTGCAGGGCCAGCTGTTCGCACCGTTCCAGCGACTGCACGACCGCAGCCACCCCGCCATCGGCGGTGTCGGCCTGGGGCTGGCCCTGGTGCACACCGTGATCCACCGGCACGGCGGAACGCTGGAAGTGGACAGCGATGTGGGACGGGGGGCGGAGTTCAGGCTGGTATTGCCTCTGGGCAGTTGACCCAGAAAAGAACTTGCTAGCCCAGCTGGCCAAGCTGCGCCACTGAGCCTGCAAACCAGTTCTGGTCCACGGCACCCACCACACCGGCCACCGGGCTGCCGCCATTGGAGGAGCCATCGCTGTACTGCCAGAACGTCCAGGACGACCAAGGCGGCGGCACGTGCGGGTAGGCCGAGTACGCAGCCAGCCACAGCGGGCGAGAGGCCAGCACCTGGCAACCAGGAAGCGTCTGAAGCGCCTGCCAGAAGCCCGTGTCGGTGTAGACCATGGTCTGGCGCCCGAATAGCGCATCGGCCTCGGACAGGAATGCCAGGGCCCACTGCAGGACTTCGGAGGGGTTTTGCCCATTCAGGGTTTCCAGATCCAGCACCGGTGGCAGATCCGCAGGCCCCACCGTCCCATCGGCGCTGACCGTGTTGTAGAAAAACTGTGCCTGGGCGACGGCATCGCTGCCAGCATGGCCGAAGTGGTAGGCGCCGCGGCGCAATCCTGCGGCCGCGCTGCCCGTCCAGTTGGCGCGGAAAAGCGGGTCCACATAGGCAATGCCTTCGGTGGCCTTGATGAAGGAAAAGGCCACGTTGCTGCCAGCCACGCTGGGCCAGTTGACGTTGCCTTGGTAGTGACTGACGTCGATGCCACGGGTTTGGACTGTCATGGCGTCACACCACGCGGTTGAGCATGTCGACCTGGGTCTGCAACAGACCATCAATGCGGATCGTCGTGGTCAGCGGCTGGCCTTCATCCCACATAACGCCGCAGTTGTATTGCAGGGTGTTGGGGTTCAGGATGCTGCCGTTGACCTTTTGCTGGTAGGTCGTGTCCCCACCGCCCGCCCCCTGAATGCCAATGCCCCAATGGCACCAGCCGTACCAGCTCGGCGACTTCATGACCATGGTGTAGACCGCAGAGCCGTCGTCGGGCAACACCGTGTGCCCATTGACTTCTGCCGTGAGCTTCATCAGGGCAAAACGGCAGGCGTCCTGCGCGGCCACATTGCCGCCCAGCGCATTGGCGAAATTGGCGGCCAGTGTGGCGTGGTACTGCACCGTCTGCGGGAAGACCATGTCAGTGATCTCAAAGAACGCCGCATTCAGACCGGTGGGTACACGCTCGGCATTGAACACGAAGGCGCCGTTGTCCGAGGTATAGATGGTGGTGGCTGCGTAAGGGTCATCGGCATTCACGTATTCACCATTCAACGCCCAACCCCAACAGGCGGCGTTCACAAAGGGCGCCTGCTGCGAGGTTGGCACCGTGGCACCGTTGCGAGGATGTGGCTGGCCCGCAGGAGCCAGCAAATTGCGTTGAGTGTCAGACAGGTAAGGCATGGTTTTCTCCGTCAATGGATCGGTGCGGATGGCAAGCGCATCTCGCTCGATACATTGTGGAGACCCTTTTCTCGCTTGGCGATTACAGCCCATTACACGCCATCACAGGTACTGACCCACCGCTCTGCACACCAGTCTGCAGCCGGCCTGGGGAGCAGATTCTTTGCACCGTCGTGCCGCTGCAGTCAATCCCAAAACTACCTGGCCCTGCAAACAGCGGGGTCAAAAATCAGTTGAACGGCTGGGCTGCGCGATGCCTTGCAACGGGGGCGTCACGCCGTTGATATCCCGCGCAATTGCAAGCAGAACGTTAACTACCAGATTTGGTAGTTGCGTGGGGAGGACAGCGCCAACACACTCATTGGGCTGCATCGGGAATTCTTGGCGAACGCCCGGACAGGAAACCCGCGTCCGCTGCACAGCGGCATGCCACGGGCTGCGAGGCATCACATTCAGCCATGCGCGGGGCCAAAGGAAACCGCGCCGCAAGGTGTGACGAAGAAAAAATGAGGGACTGACTGATGGCAATCCTGAAAAACCGCGCAACACAGCGCAAGATCCATTTGCGAACACTTCACGTGTTTGGGCGAGGCCGTTCCTCGGACACCTTGCTGGAAAACCCGGATGCCTCGCAACTGCATGCATCGATCCGCTGGACAGGCAGCACCTGGGAACTGCACGACCACAGCCGCAACGGAACCCTGCTCGATGGCGAGCTGCTGTCCCATAGCGGAGCCTTTGCACTCCGCGTGGGAAGCACCATCGGCTTCGGGCGTGACGACGGCTCTGGCTGGGTTGTGGAAGACCTTGCAGCCCCCGCCAATCTGCTCTGGCCGCTGGGGCACGACAGCGCTCCCGTGCCACTGGAGCGGTCCAACCTGCTGCCCCAGGGCCAGCATGCCGAAGTGTCCATCCACTGCGCCGAGCAAGGCCGGTGGATATGCACCACGCCCCAGGGCAGCTGGGTGCTGGAAGACGGCGACGAGGTCCGATTTTCCAACCAGGCCTGGTGCTTCCTTGCGGCGCAGGAGGTCACATCGACCATGGAGTCCATGGTTGGCGCAGCGCCGTGTATTCGTCCACGCACGAGCCTGCATTTCAACGTCAGCCTGGATGAGGAACATGTGCGCCTGCAAGTGCAGGAGGGAGACCGGCAGTTCGACCTGGGCGAGCGCACCCACCACTACGCACTGCTGACGCTGGCACGTTTGCGATGGGCCGATGCGCAGCGCCACCGGGACAGCCAGGCCCATGGCTGGGTCGAGCTGGAGCGCTTGGCGAAGATGCTGGGTGTGGAGCCCGGGCACCTCAACATCCAGATCTTCCGCATGCGCAAGCAACTTGCACTGGCCATGCCCGGCGACTCCCATGTCCCCGAGCTGATCGAAAGGCGCCGTGGCTCCTTGCGCTTTGGTTGCCTGCGTTTCAGCATCACACGGGGTACCCAGCGGGAAGCCGATTTCGACCCCTTGGCCCTGAACAGCCCCATCCACGCTGAAGAGTCGCTTGCGGCCTGAGCCTGCCCCCCATCGCAATGACACGAGTGCCCACGCACGGTTTTCCCGTGGGTGTGCCGGGCTATCAATCGTTGGGTTTGCTGGGCCAGGGCGCATCGGGCCAGGTTTTCAAGGCCCGGCAGCGCAGCACCGGCCAGTTCGTGGCCATCAAGATTCCGAGCACCCCAGCCGCGCGCGATCCCGCCAACCGGCGGCGTGTGCACCAGCGGCTGCACCAGGAAACCCGGGTGCTGTCTTTGTTGCACCACATCCATGTGGTCCGGCTCATCGACAAAGGCCTGGCCCAGGAGGGCGTGCCGTTTGCCGTGCTGGAGTACGTGACTGGCGAAACGCTGCGCGAATTCCTGCAGCGCCAGGGCCGGCTCTCATTGCCGGACACGGTGGGGCTGATGGCGCAGCTGCTCGATGCCCTGGCTTTCCTGCATGCCCACCATATCGTGCACCGCGACCTGAAGCCAGAGAACGTGATGGTGATCTCCAGCGGCACCACCTTGCACGCCAAGGTGCTGGACTTTGGGCTTGCCAGCCACCACGGAGAACCCCAGTTCACCGCGGGAGCCGAGGGCACGCCCGCCTACTGCGCACCCGAACAGCTGCGCGGCGAGGTGTGCGGGCCCGCCACCGACATCTATGCCTGGGCCTTGATGTTCGTGGAGTGCCTGAGCGCACGACCGAGCATCCAGGGCGCCAGCCTGACAGAGGTGCTGCAGCGCCAGCTAAGCACAGATATCGTCGCCTTGCCAGAGGAATTAGAGGGCAGTCCGCTGGCCGCGCTGCTTCAGCGGGCCTTGCAAAAGGACGTGCGCCGGCGTACCGCCGATGCCGCGCAACTGTACGGTGACCTTGCCCAGTGCGCGGCGCAGGTGCGCCAGCTTCGCCCACCCAGCCATGCGGCAGGGCCAAGCCCTGCAGATCCGTCCACATCCGGCCAGGCGCAGCAGGCCACCATGGATTCGCTGGAACGTCCCAGGTCGCAGAACGTCGATGCTCCTTCGCGCGCCATCCTGTGCCTGACCCTGCGCCTGTACCCCGCCCGCGATGCTTCCCTGGCCCTGTCCGACCTGCAGGAGATTCGCGAGCAGCAGCTGCGCTGGTGCGCCAACGCCGTGCAGTCGGGCCAGGGCCATGGCGCGGGGACGCTGGGAGACTGCATGCTGTTCCACTTCGAGCAGGGCCCCAGCAGCGCACAGAACCTGCAGCAGGCAGCAGCCTTGGCACAGGACCTGTGCATCCGGGTGCAACGAAGAAGCCGCATGCTGGAGGTGCAGCATGGCGTGCGCCTGGAAATATCAGGGAGCATGCACACGGCCACCCTGCAAGCCCACGGTGAGCCGTTGGACAGCCACCACGCGGCCAACGTGACGCTGCACCTGAACAGCCTGGCAGGCCCCGGAACCGTTCTGCTGAGCCACCGCGCGCACCACGAGCTGGCTGGCAGCGTGAAAATGGAGGCCTACGCCAGCACCAGCAAGGCCCACCCGCCGGAACCCGAGCCGGTGTACCGGCTGGCACCCGTCACCCTCCAGTAGGCCTGAACAGAGTCAGCGAATGAGCCTCTCGACATGCTCCACCGGGTAACTGTGCCAGCGCCGGTTCCAGGTGTCTTTGAGGCTGGTGTTGCGGTCGTGGACGCGGGCCACATACAGGTGCTGGTCCGGGTTGGTGGCAATGCGCTTGTCCCGCACCGACCAGACAAAAGCGTTGTCCTCCCCCACATCGATATCGGCGAACGGCGCACTGCGCCAGAACTCGCGCAGGTAACACAGCGTGCCCCCACACACCCAGGGTGTGCGCCCGTCATACACATACTGCCAGGCCCGGCGCGCGTCTGGCGCATAGAAGAACACCTTGTCCAGGCCGCAGATGTCGGCCCCCTGGCCGCGCAAGGCCTTGACCTGCGAACTGAGCCAGGTGGGCGCCATCCAGTCGTCGTCGTCCCAGTGTGCAATCACCTCGCCGCGCGCCAACTCACAAGCCATGTTGCGCTTGGCACCAAGGGTGGATTTGCGGTCCAGGCGCAGGTATCGGATGCTGCCGTGCGATGGGATCAGATCGGCGACGCTGTCGCGCCCGTCGTCCAGCACGATCAGTTCGCGGGGCTCATAGTCCTGCGCCAGAAAGTTCCGAATGGCCTGGGGCACAAACTCACGCCGGTCTGCGGTGGGCATGATGCACGACACCAGCGGCATCGCGGGCGTCGGCGAGCCCTCTGTGCCAACAGCGCCAACAGCGCCCCCGGTGTCGCCTGTGCCACCGGGGGCGGCAGGAAAGTAGAAATCGCGATCATCGTCCGACAGGCATTCTGGTGCAGGCACCAGGGTCCAGGCGGCCTGCTGCAGGTAATGGCCTTCCTTGAACTTCCAGGTGTTGCCATCGTGGCGCACATAGATGCACAGCGAACGCCCCGAGATGCGGCACAGCCGCGCACCGCCCCGCAGGGTCTTCAGCAGGAAATCCGCATCCTCCCGCAGCGAGGTATCGGGATACCGCCCATGATGCTCCCACAGGCTGCGCCTGAAAACCAAAGTGCCGCCGCTCACGTTTTCTACAAACAACCGGCGAAACAGTGCCCGGCTGCTGGCCCAGAACTCGGCCAGCGGCCGGGCCATAAACAGCATGTCGTTGAGCCCGGTGACATCCGCCAGGTTGTGCAAAATGGGCGCGGCCTGGCGGCTCAGGCGCTGCGCGCCATACCAGTCGTCATCGTCCCAATGCGCGATCAGTTCGCCCCACGCCACGCGCACCGCTTCATTGCGCTTGGCGCCGATGCTGGTGCGGGCCGGCATTCGGATGCAGCGGATGCGCGGGTCATCAATGCCAGCAGGGAGGTCGGACTCATCCTCGTAGACGATGATGAGTTCCAGCGCGGGATAGTCTTGCCGCTGGAAGTAGCGGATCGACTGCGCAACAAAGGCCGCCCGCCCCCGCGTGGGCATGACACAGCTCAGCAAAGGTAATGCGGTGGCCGCAGGCACCAGTGGTGCGGGTTCCACATTGCCAGGCAGTGGCACGAAGATACGCATCTGCTCGGGCACGGCAAAGTAGCGGCAATCGTCTCCCACGCAGTGGCCGTGGTAGGGCGGCGCCTGCGGGTGGCTCTCGCGGCGCCAGGCACAGAACCGGTCCTGGTACAGCCGTTTGTTCGCCTCCAGCAGTCCATCGTGGACAGGCGCCAGCACCGCGCAGCGGGGCGCACGGTGCACAAAGGCGCCCTGCACCCAAACACCCAGGAAGCCGGCGCGGGCGGCGCGCACGTTGTAGTCCATCTCCCAGCAAGGACCCTGCATATACGCCGTGTCCGCTGCGCCAATGGCGGCCACCACCTCGTTCTTCACCACGTAGCAGAAGTCCGCCAGGCTGTGCAGAGGCGCCAGAGGTACGCAGGCATCGCCATAGCGCGCCAGCAAGGTGTCCGCCTGGTCCCACAGCGCTTCCTGAGTGCTGCCACAGCCTGGTGCCACGGCCTGTTCGTTCCATCCCCGGTTGGTGGACGGGCCCGCCAAGCCATGGCTAGCGTCGCTGTCCAGCGCGGCCAAGAGCAGCTCCAGCCAGCCGGGGCAGACCCGCACGCCGTTTTCCAGAAACACATAGATGTCGGCAGGCTCGCTCACCAGTTGGTTGAAACAGGCAGCAGCCCCCGGCGGCGCCGGGCTGGGCCGCTGCACCATAGACGCAGGGGCAAGCCGCAACTGCAGCAAATCCGGGTCCTGGGCTACGGCGGCACTGTCCGGCAATATCCGCAGCCCGAAGGGCAGCGGCGTGTTCTCGAAAACACTGGACAGCGTGGCGGCCAGGCCTTCGCCCGCCCCTGTCACATGCACCCCAATCAGGATCTGGCGATCTGGTGCAGCAGTCATTCACCACTCCTCACGGGTTGCCACCAAACCGGCTCCGAGCAGCGCTTCCAGCTTGCGCCAGGGGCTGCCAGGAGCTTCGTCGGCCCAGTCATGCACCGCGTCCGTCAGTTCTTCGAGCGCAACGGCCTTGGTGTCGGCAGCCGCATAAAAGCGCGGGTAACACAGCAGCAGCTCTTCGATGCAGGCCCGCACCAAGGACTCGCGCCGGGCGATTTCCGGAGCATGGAAAGACACACAAAGGGTGGGCGGGCCCCAACGCCACAGGCGGCGCCAGAGGCCGGGGATCACAGCGTATTCACCACCCTCTATGTCCATCTTGATGAAGTTGCAGTCCTTCCCGGCATACATGTCCAGAAAGCGCTCCATGTCCACACCACGCGCCTCGTGGCAAGGCTGGCCAGGCACATCCGGCGCGGCCAACATGCCCGACATACTGTCCCCGAACTCGCTGTGCCCTGCGTAGTAAAGGCCACCGGCATAGAGTTGCAGCGGGCCAGATTCGGGGCCAATGCCGAAGGGGTGCAGATGGATTTTTTTGCACAGCCCAGGGTTGGCTTGCACGTTGCGGTCCAGCTCTGCAAAGGCGACCGGGTCAGGCTCCAGGGCATGCACGCTGCGCGACAGCGTCGCGCCATAGAGCACCGTAGGGCCGATCCAGGCACCCAGGTCAATGTAGGAGCGGTCCGGTTGCAGAAAACGCCGGAAGACCTCGAAGGTTTGCGGCTCCCACGCGCCGGCCTGCACCCGGTGCCAGAACGCGCACCGGGCCGCATTGGCACGCACCAGGAAGGCCTGCGGGCCCACCGAAACGCTCAGTGCTTGCAGTGCGCTCTCGGCGCCAGGGTCACAGGTTGTCATTGGCCAGGCCATCCGTGTCCGTGGACTGCCAGATGGTGAACGGCGCGGGGCCGTCATACGTGGCACTGAACTCAAAGGCATTGCCTTCAAAGATGAATCCGGGCACGTTGATCTTGCACCACACGGCACCAGCATAGGGGCTGCTGCCCGCCGCCAAGGTCATCTGGATGCGCACATCCTGTTTCCAGGAGTCCTGCGTCTGCAGCGAAAGCGGGAGGAAATAGTTGTTTCCGTAGAAGTTGGCCTTCTTGCTGCGTATCTCGCACACCAGCGTCACGAAGCTGCCACTGCTGTTGTAGACCAGCTGGAAGATGAAACGGTAGTCGGGGCTGGCGGGCCAGTCGAGGCATACGGTGTTGCCCACCACCACCTGCTGTGCAGGCAAGGCCAGTGCCGGATAGATATTGACCACGCCCGGCCCCCTGGCGTAGAGGGCACTGAGAGCAACATCCTCCACCGGCGAGGTGCTTTGCAGCGCGACATCGGCATCACTGACCGGCGCACTGCAAAGCATGGGCACATTGGCCAACGGTGGCACCTGCTGCACCAGGTTGGAGTGGCTTGCCGCGCCCGAGCCATCGCAATGGAAGACATAGCCGCCCGCCTGCGTGATCACGCTCGGCGCCTGGATGCCCATGCCACACGATGGCACCACCTGCAGCTGAATCAGCTTCTGGCCCGGCAATTGCGGCGACCTCTGTAGTCGGCGCACCGTGCCGCTGTGGTCCAGGCAGACCTCCAGCCCCCAGGTGATGCCTGCCAACTCGAACACGCCGGCACCGTCATAGTTGACCTCTTGCTGCTCACGTCCCAGCCCACCGCCGGTCGATGCAGGCCAGTATTCCACGTCGCCCAGCAACAGGCCGCCCGGATTCACGGCAGTGGCGATGAAATCAACCCCCGACATCAACTCCTTCATCACCATCCGCGCCCCCGCATCGCCCTGCGCCGCCACGCCCCCTTGCTGCACCAGCGCAAAGTTGTAGATCTCGGTGCTCGCGAGTGGGTCGATGTCGTACGGCGGCGTCTGCTGGGAGGCCGACGACGCGCCCAAAATGGTGCCGAACACAAACACCCAGTCCACCCACTGGTCATCGGCCGCCATGCGCTGCAAGGAGGTAATGGCGCGTTGGACATCGTCCATCTGGTAAGCACCCGAGGCACCTCGAAAAAAGAACTCGGGGGCCATGAAGACCTTCAGGGTTTCCCCCTCGGGTGTCGGTGGAGACGCCTGCGGCAACGCATCCCGGGCCGTTTGCATGGCGCGCAACATCACATCGCAGCGCGCTTCAATGTCGAGCTTGGGATCGCTCAGCCCCAGATAGGTCTTGGATCCATCGGGGTTCACCTGGGGCGCCGTGTCGAGCACGTAGCCGATGAATTGGACGTTGGTGTATGCCATGCAATTTTCTCCTTGGAAAGGGTTCTGGGGACACGTGCGCGGTCATCTCAAAAGCGGGAGCAGTCCGTAGGTGAACTTGATGAGGTAGTTGACGTACACATTGAGGGGGCGCGTCTCGTTCGGGCTCACCTGCACCGCCTGCGCCTGCGCCTGGCCCGCGCCCGCAACCGGACCACCCGTGGTCAGCGTGCTGGCGACGCTGGGCGCGCCTGCTGCTGTTCCACTGGGGGAGGTGGCCGAAGGGGCTGGTGCGCTGCTGTAGGTGTGCTCATGCGTCTGTACGGCAAACGGCTGGATGGAACCCACACCATCGCTCGCACCCTGGCCGCCAGGCGGCTGGCTGCGTTGGTCGATGTCCGGATCGTTGCGGGTGCCCGTGCCAATACCGCGAAGAAAGTAACCACGGTAGTCGGGGATGTTGAAGTTGTCGTCAGCACCGCCATACACGTAGCCCAGCACGGCAAACAGTTCGGGGTAGTCCACACAGGGCAACGATCGGCCATCGCAAACCATCCATCCCCACGCCTCCAGGGGGTTGGTGGTGTATGCGGCTGGGCTCACCGCAGCAGCAGGGCTCGCGCTGTCGGGCGGCCCCAACGTGCCAGCAAACGCCGTCACCGAACCCACGGGGAGGTCGCCAAGAGCTGGCCGACGGAAGAAGGGGCTGGCAGCCCCCGGTACCACGATCATGGTGCAGCCCCCCCAAGGGCGGGCAGGTCCGCCCCCCCCTCGTCGCCCGGCGCATCCAGCACCTGCATGGAGGTAGGCACCACCACCTGCCAGCACGGCCCCAGGCGATGCGCAGGACTCTGTTGCCGGGGCCCTGCATGCTTGAGGTCGTTGACCAGTGCGATGTCGTCCGGATTGACGGGGGCAAGCCGATCCGGGGCGCTCCAGAGCATGCCCGCCGAATAAAAATACAGAAAGGCCAGGACATGCGCTGGCTGCACGGGCAGCAGCACGCGCGCCTGACCAGCCTGCAAGAAACTGGCGAACAAGGCATCGTCGTCGGCCGCAAGGCTCCCCAGCTCCGGCACCCCGCCCGCAGCGCCCAGGCCAGGGCTGGCATAGAAGCTGTAGGCCATTTCATTCCACTCCAGCACTTCGTCGAAGAACTGCAGATAGCGGGGCTCATTGACCATGAATTGCGATGGCGGAGACCCCCACGCGGCACCTGCGGACATGCCAGTCAGGGTCAGCAGGCGTTCCAGCAACAGGCGCAGACAGGCATTCTTCAACTCACGCTGCTCGATCTGCCGACGGGCCAGCGGCGAACAGGCCGGTGCGGGAGACGATGGCGCGCCGCCTTGGGCGCGGCCATGGTATGCCGCCATCCGCTCCTGATAGCCACGCACGATGCTGGCGTAGGTACGGATGCGCCACTGGTCCATGCATCGACCGGAAGGCGCGCAGCCGATCTCCACATTGACCTGCAACGGTTGGTCGCCGGGTGGCGAGAAGCCGGGTGGATAGTCCATCACGGACACCGGCACGGTTTCGTCCTCTCCGTGAAGCGCCACGGGACTGGCCGCAGCGCCAGGGGTCACGGCTTGTCGCCCCACCAGCACGACAGGCGCCGGTTGGCCAGGGGACGCGCCCACCCAGCTGACAAAGGCCTGGGTAGCGCCATACCCTGCGGGAACAGCAATCTGCTTTTCTTCACCGTTGCGCAAGGTGGCCGAGGCGAAGCGCTCTGCCAGCGGGGGCGGATCCAGATCCAGCACGCCGTAGTAGGCCCCGAGCTGTGCGTAGTTGCGCGGGCCGCCCACCCTGATGTCCTCGAAGGTGGCCACTCCCATTTGCAGCGGTGACAGCGGCTTGGCGAAGTCCTGCCCCGCCAGCGCCTGCTCCTGCGCAATGAAGCCCGCTGCGGGCTGGCACACCATGAACTCCATCATCAACCGCTGGCCGTAGTTCACAACGCACGCCTCGTACACCTTGTTCACCCAGCGGAACACGGCGCGCATGTTCTGGGCGCCCGAGGTGTTGTCGATCAGGCTGACCACCGCGTCTTCGGTCTGGCTCATCGTGCTGCTGGAGCGCGTGTGGCTGACACTGCGGCTGATGCGGTTGACCGTCTTGTTCAGAATATCGCGTGCAAAGCGGGTGGTGTCGTCCAGCCCCGGGTTGGCGCCTTGCTGCACAGCCTTGGTCCAGGAGCCATCCAGGGTGGCCTGCGTGGGAGGGCCGTAGCTGCTGGTGAATTTGTTGTACTGGTGGGTCTCGGTCGCCTCGGCCACGGTCTTGCGCGACTCTTCCTGCAGATTGCTGCGTTCGTCCGCAGCATCGTTCTGCAGGACCTGCATCTCGGCCAGGGTCTGCTTTTGCTCCTCCTTTTGCCGGTGGGTGCGTTTATGCGTGACCTCCCGGCGCTCACCGCGCATCACGTTTTCTATGCGTGCGATCTCTCCGCTTTGGTAGCGCAGAAGGCGCTGGCGCACCATCTGCAAGTCGCCAATGGCATAGGGCTCGATCCAACCGTCGGGGGCCACGGGCGGAGATCTGTCTGCCGAGCGGGCCGGTGGCAAAGGAAACACCTGGGCCGGCAGCACCACGGTGGCCTCGCGCAGCAATGCAATCTGGGCGGAACTGATGGGGGCCGGCTGCAGGGGCGCTGGCGTCTCTGATGCGGCGCCGACTGCCGCCATGCCCTGGGCTTTGGGCTGCAATGCCACCGCGATCAGATGGGCCATCTGCAAGGTGCGGGTCAACCCATCCAGCAAGGCAGCGTCATACCCCAGGGTGATGACCAGGGCGAAGTAACTCTGCCAGACCCTGTCCAAGGTCTGCAGGTAGTTTCCAGACTCCAAATAGCTCCAGGTCAGGGCGTACCGCTGCAGCAACTGCGTGACTTCCGCGTGGGCGGTCGCCAGCCACTCAAGCGGCTTGTCATGAGGCGCGGGCAGTTGCGCCAGCAAGGACGCAAACTGGCCCACGGGCCCGGGAAGGCAGTCCAGGTCTCCGATGAAGAGCCCCTGGTAAGGGGCATCTCCGTCAATGAACCGCAGCGCCAGTGACTGCACGGCTTCGCGGCCTTGGGCGCGTGCCGCTACCAGGTCCTCAAAGAAACTGCAGCAAGGAGGGCTGGCACTGGCGTACTGGACAAAGCCATACAAAAGATCCGAGGCCGAGATCTTGGGCCACCGGCGCACGTACACGTAAGGAAACAGCTCCTCCGGATGGCTGTTGAGGACAGGCAGCGGCTCGACGGGATCGACCGGCGGGGCTGGCGGCACCGGCGTGGGAACAGGCGGCAATGGACTAGGAGGCTGAGGGGGCGGAAGGGGCCCACGCATGGGGCACGCTGCCATGAGGCCTTCAAAGTGGTGGTCATCCGCCTGCCCCCGCATGCCATAGTGGATGTCGGCAAAGATGGCCGTATTGGGGACGCCGTCGATGTGCACCGGCGTCTTTTGCTGCAGGTAGCCCGACACATAGCAGCCCGAGGAGAATCTGAATTCAAACGGCTGTGCGGGCCAGTGTCTGGTGACGGTGACCCGCTGGCGCTCCGACTCCCCCGAACTGCAGGACACGCTGACACAGGAAGGGACATCGTCGTGGGGTGCACGGTTGATGGTGATGTCGAAGATCAGGCAGCCATCCATGGCGCTCCATCTTCTTTGGACCATTTCGTTCACGGCATGCTTCCTGGGTGGACGGCGAGGGCTGCGAAGCATCGGCGCAGGGGCGCTCAACAGCCCCCCGCACCGACGCACCGCTTCAGCACATCACAATGTTTTCGAGGTTGAACGCGAACGGCGTCGAGTTGGCGCCAGGGCCGCCACCCGTCATCACAATGTCCGCGCTGGCAATGCCCAGGAGGGACAGCTCGGTGTTGATGTTGGAGATGATGGCCGAATTCATGACCTGGCCCTGCACGACCTGGGAGGCCACACCAATCCAGATGGTGGGTTTGAACTCAAACACCGCTTTTTGCTGGGGCGCGATCGAGGTCTTGATGGCCAGGAGCTTCCCATCCTTGTAGCAGCTGGCGTTGATCGCCCCCTTGGGCAGCGCGTTGAGCACCTGCACTTCCTTGGAACTGGTGCCGCTGCCTGCGCGCACGAGCCGGTCGCCAGACGTGGTCAAGGACATCTGGAACAGCTCGCCGTTCTGGGCATCCAGCTGTGGCGTGTAGTTGCCGTAGCTGTCACTGGCCCCCACCTGCATGCCCATGGGAAACGTGAACGGATGGTTGTCGCCCTGGCCACAGTACTTGATGACCTGCCAGGCCACCGACAGCTCGTCGAAATTGGTGGCGACATTCTTCTGGAATATCACGACCTCCGAGTTGTTCGTGTCGTTGGAGTTGTTGATGAAGTTGAGTTGAACGCCCATGAGTTTCTCCTGTTGGTGAAAGTGGTGGCAACACGCCATGCGTTGCCCGTTTGCCCCCCGGCCTTGAAGCCCGAAAAGCGAACTCTGTGGATGCAGACCTGCCCGGATGGTCAGATCTGCACGATGTTTTCAAGATTGAATTCGTAGGGGGTGGAGCCCTCGCCTGGCCCACCGCCCGACATCACGATGTCTGCGCTGGCGATGCCCAACAGCGACAGTTCGGTGTTCGCATTGCTCATGACGGCAGAGCTGATCGCCACGCCCTGCGCAACCTGGGATGCAACGCCAATCCACAGCACCGGCTGGTACTGGAACACGGCCTTCTGGCCAGGTGTGACGGCAGTCTTCATGCCCACCATCCGGCCATCCCTGAAGACGCAGATATTGACCGCGCCCTGGCCCAGGTCGTTGAGCACATCGAGCTCATTGGAGGCACTGGCCAGCCCCGCACGCCGCAGGCGCCGCCCCCCCGAAGCGGTGGACTCCAGCCTGAGCATCTGGCCGTTTTCTGCGGCCATGCGGGGTGAAAAATTGCCGTACTCATCGGCAACGCCCACTTCGAAACCTGCCGGAAAAGCAAAGGGGTGATAGCAGTCACGTCCGCAGAACCGGATCACCTTCCAGGCCATCGCCAGCGAGGCCATGCTGGTGAGCTGGTTCTTCTGATACATCACCACCTCCGACTTATTGCCGTCGCGGGACTGGTTCACAAATCGCAGCTTGATATCCATGGGGACTCCTACCTGATGTCCTGTCGCTGGGTTGCTTGGCACTGCGTTTTTGAAGCAGTGATGCGACTGTAGGCAGGCCCGCAAAGCAAAGCGATTACAGGCAATTACAGGCAGGAGCTCCACCAGACGGAGCGCGCTGGCCCCACGGCAGGCGACCGCATTTGGCGTGGCAGATAGGGAGAGGCGCTGGTGTCCCTGAAAAACTTGCTATACTCGCAGGCTTCGACACACAGGAGAGGTGGCAGAGTGGTCGAATGTACCTGACTCGAAATCAGGCGTAGTGGCAACACTACCGTGGGTTCGAATCCCACCCTCTCCGCCACTGACAAAGCCCTGATGCTATTTAATCGATAGCGCAGGGCTTTTTCTTTGGGGGCATCGTGAACGGACAAGGGTGGCTCCACTGCGCCGTTCCTTGCAATCCATCCCTCAGCTTCTCTGGCGCGCGATGTGCTGGGGCCCCAGTTCGCTGCAACCCGTGGCGCCGAGCATGGCGAGGTTGCGATCGACCTCGTCGCGCAGCAGGGTGATTGCGTGGAGAACCCCCGCTTCACCGGCAACGGCGGCTGCATAGTTGAAGGGTCGGCCCACCAGAACCAGGCGCGCGCCCAGCGCAATGGCCTTGAGCACGTCGGAGCCGCGCCGAAAGCCCCCATCCACCAGCACCGGGTAACTCGGGCCCACGGCCGCGACCACGTCTTCCAGCACGCGCATGGGCGATATGGCCCCGTCGAGCTGGCGCCCCCCGTGGTTGGACAGCACGACGCCATCGGCCCCGGCATGCTGCGCCTGCAACGCGTCCTCCACGCTGAGCAGGCCCTTCACGACCAAGGGCCCCTTCCAGCGGCGGCGAATGGCCTCAATGTGGCGCCAGCTCAAATGGTCGCGCGCCGAGAAGTCGCGCAGGACCGTGGAAGAAACAATGGGCGCACCGCGCGTGGCGAACGAATTTTCAAAGTGCGGCATGCCGTGGCGCAGCAACGTGCGCAAAAAGGTTCCCGCCACCCAACGCGGCCGAACGAGACCATCCCATGCCAGACGCAGGCTGGGGCGCAAGGGTGTGGAGAAACCCGTGCGGATGTTGTTCTCACGGTTGGCGGAGATGGGGATATCCACCGTGACGACGAGGGTGCGAAAACCTGCACGCTCCACGCGGTCGATGAGCGCATCAATGCGTGCCTGATCGCCAGGTAGGTAGGCCTGGAACCAGGTGCCCGGGCTGTCGCGGGCCACGTCTTCCATCGGAATCAGCGACGTACCGCTCATCACAGACGCAATGCCCATGCGCCGTGCAGCACGCGCCAGCACAAGATCGCCCCGGTAGGTGGACAGCGCATTGATGCCCATGGGCGCTATCCCGAAAGGGCTGCTGTAGCGTTCGCCAAAGAGCTCGACGGATTGCGACCGTTGCGATACATCTCGCAGGACCCGCGTCACGAAGGCAAAGTCTCCAAACGCCGCGCGGTTGTCGCGCAGCGAGGCGTTGTTCTCCGCCGCACCGGCGATGTACCCGAAGATGGGCTGGGGCAGACGCCTGCGCGCGGTGTCCTCAAAGTCGTGCAGCGACAGCATGCGGCGCAATACAGCAGGCGAGCGCGGCGCGGTGGTAGACGGCGTAGCAGTGGAGACGGGCATGGCAGATGGTCATTGCGTTGAGGGATCAGCGCCACTGTAGATTTCCGCATCAGTGAATAAAAGCGGAATATTTAGAATGACTTTGTTCGCTTTTTGCCAATATCTCTGCACATGCCCCATCCCTCGGTCAAACAACTTGAAGCCTTCTGGTGGGCGGCCACCTGCGCCAACTTCGCCACGGCAGCGGAGCGGGTGCACCTGTCGGTCTCGTCGCTGTCCAAACGCATCAGCGAACTGGAGTCCACGCTGGGCCAGTCGCTGTTCGACCGCAGCGGGCACCGTGCCGTGCTCACCGAGGCGGGTGAGCGTCTGCTGCCGGCCGCACTGGAAGTACTCAACGCCATGGCGGCGCTGGGCCATACGCTAGGCTCCCGCGAGGAGCTTGCGGGCCGCTGCCGTTTTGGCGTGGGCGACCTCTCTGCGCTCACGTGGCTGCCCACCTTTGTGGCGGCAGTGCGGCGAACGCACCCACGCCTGGCTCTGGAACCTTGCGTGGATGTGGGCGGGGTGCTGGAGCGCCGCCTGGACGACGGCGAACTGGACTTTGCCGTGATCGCAGGACGCTCGTCGCGCAGCACACTGCTATCTCAGCCCGTGGGCGCCGCGCGCTTCGCCTGGGCCCTGTCACCCAGCCTGGCGGGCGCCAGCCGCCTGGGCATCAAAGCGTTGCTGCAGCAGCATCCCCTCGTCACGCTGCCGCCAAGCGCTGGCACCACGCGGCTGCTGGACGACTGGTTGCTGGCGCAAGGTGTCACCGTCCGCGAGCACATCCTGTGCAACAGCCTGGGGGCCGTGGCGGGCATGCTACGCGCAGGAGTGGGTGTGGGGTTTCTGCCCTCGGGGTGGGTGGGCCCGCTGGGTTTGCACACCCCGGGCGCACGCACGCCACTAGCGCCGCTGCAGTACAGCTTCCAGTGGCGCCGGGGTGATGCGCGGGCACTGATCCCCGCCATGCAACGCCTGGCGCAGGCAGAGGTGGACTTTTCGGTGTCGCCTGCGCTAGGGATGTCCTGCATAACCCTCGCGAGTCGGTGGTAGTGCGGATCGGGTGGGGCCGCAAGGCGTCTTTTGGCAGCCAATAGCCGGGCTATTGGCAAGAAAAGCAACGCAGCGGACTGCCCGAGACCGCACTATCACAGACCGCAGGGAGTTATGCAGGACATCCCCAGGGATCCTCTGCACGAATTGAACGGCAAGTGGGCGCTGCGGAGCGGGATGGGCTGCAAGGCGCAAAAACGCAGCAATAGCCGTAGCTAGCGCGAGTATTTGCAACGCCACAGACCGCCCGAGGCCGCAGATGCACACGGCGCGGTGATTCGTGCAGAGGGTCCCTACGACTGGCAGCTTGAGGGCCCGGCGCGTTCCCGCAAATACGCCAGGACTTCACCGTATGCCCCTTGAAACTCAATGCGGTCAGCCCGGCTTTCGCGCTGGTAGGCGTACATGGGGTCGTAGTAACACCGCAGCAGCGCCGTGATCCAGTCGCGGTGCTGCGCAGCATCGCCCTGCGCCTTCTGCTGGACCAGGGCGCGGAGCATCGTCGCCCGCAGCAGCTGGTGACGATCTCCCCCCAGACGCTTGTGCAGTTTGTCCAGGCTTTCCAGCAGGCGGGCAGAGAAGGCGTCAAACCCCTGCACCTCGCCCTGCGCAGCACAAAACTCGGCGCACTGCGCGACCACGTAGTCCCGCAGGATGCGCTCGACCCTGGCTTCAAAGGGCTCCTCGACATACACCATCGGGGCCTGCTCCAGGCACAGCCTCAGCTCCAGCGGCACAGCGCAGCGCCCCACATGCCGGCCCTCGTCCTCGACGACGAACAGCCGCTGCCCTGCCGCACGCTTCTTGAGGATGTCGATGGCCAGCTGGTTCTCAAAATCAATCTGCGCGGGCTGGCCACTCACACGCTGGCCAAAGCTGGAGCCCCGGTGGTTCGCGTGCCGCTCCAGGTCAAGTCCGCTGGCCAGCTGTTCAATCAACTCGGTCTTGCCGGTGCCCGTGAGCCCGCCAAGCACCACAAACCGGCATTCCTGGGCAGCAACCTGCGTGGTCTGCAGCAGGAAGGTGCGCATGGCCTTGTAACCACCGATCACGCGGGGGTAGTCGATGCCCGCTTCGCTCTGCAACCACTGCTGGACGATCTGGGAGCGCAAGCCGCCGCGAAAACAATAGAGCACGCCCTGCGGATGGGCCCGTGCAAACTCGGCCCAGGCCTGGATGCGCGCCCGCTTGATGTCGCCGGACACCAGCGTGTGCCCCAGCGCAATGGCCGCGTGCTGGCCCCGCTGCTTGTAGCAGGTGCCCACCTGCTGGCGCTCGGCATCGTCCATCAAGGGTAGGTTGACCACTGCAGGGAAAGCCCCCTGGGCAAACTCCACGGGTGCACGCACATCCATCATGGGCACATCGTTCAGAAAGATGTGCCGGTAGTCGGCCAGGTTCTCCATGGTCAGCCTAAAACGACAGCGAAGGCCTGTCGCGCGGTCAAGTGGCCGATGGGCGCGAGCTCCAAGCCACACCCGGCTGCCACTTGCAGAAAATCGCTCTCGCCTTCGGGTGCCACGGCAACCAACAAGCCGCCGCTGGTCTGTGGGTCGCACAACAGTTGCTTCTGCATGTCGTCCAGCGGCGCAATCCTGGCGCCATAGCTGTCGAAGTTGCGCTGGGTGCCGCCGGGCACGCAGCCTTCGGCCAGGTAGTACTCCACGCCGCTCAGGCGCGGTACGGCGGCATAGTCAAGGACCGCCGTCAGGCCACTGCCATCGGCCATCTCGACCAGGTGGCCCAGCAAGCCAAAGCCCGTGACATCGGTCATGGCCATGACGCCCGGCAACTTGCCAAAACGGCTGCCGGGCTGGTTGAGGGTGCACATCAGGTCGCGCGCGCGGCCTACGTCCTCGGGCAGCAGCTTGGCCTTTTTCTCTGCGGTGGTGAGGATGCCGATCCCCAGCGGCTTGGTCAGGTACAGGCGGCAGCCCGCCGTGGCGGTGTCGTTGCGCTTGAGGTGGCGTTTTTCCACCACGCCCGTCACGGCCAGCCCGAAGATGGGCTCCGGCGCATCTATCGAATGCCCGCCGGCCAGCGGAATGCCTGCAGCGTCGCACACCGCGCGTCCGCCGCGTACCACCTCGCGTGCCACCTCGGGCGGCAGCACATTCACCGGCCAACCCAGGATGGCAATGGCCATCAGGGGGTCTGCACCCATGGCATAGATGTCGCTGATGGCATTGGTGGCAGCAATACGCCCGAAGTCGAACGGGTCGTCCACGATGGGCATGAAAAAGTCGGTGGTGGACACCACACCGCGTTCGTCGTCCAGCGCGTACACGGCAGCGTCGTCCCGCGACGCATTGCCCACCCACAGGCGGGGGTCCAGGTTCTGGGCGCCGCTGCCCGCCAGGATCACGTCGAGCACCTTGGGGCTGATCTTGCAGCCACAGCCTGCACCGTGGCTGTATTGGGTGAGACGGATGGGGGTGCTGGGGGAGGCGATGCCAGGAGGGGTGTCGGGAGAAGTCATGGCCGCATTGTCCCGAATCGGCGCCCCACAACCATTGCGGGGCCGCAAAAACACCAGGGCCTGCCCGCGCATTTGATTTGCGTGGGCAGGCCCTGCGGGGTGCGCCCGGCCAGAGCCGATCCGGGGCGCAACACGTGGCCGGTCAGGCCGCGGGTGTCAGCTCCGACACTCCGCCCATGTAGGGGCGCAGTACCTCTGGCACCTCTACGGAGCCGTCCGCGCGCTGGTAGTTGTAGTTCCGGCACGCTTCGCTTAACTTTCGCGTTGCGAAAGTGAGCCTACACAGAAACTATCCGCTCAGGTCGGAGCAAGCTCCGACACTCCGCCCATGTAGGGGCGGAGAACGGCCGGAACCTCGACGGTTCCGTCCGCACGCTGATAGTTTTCCAGCACCGCCACCAGCGTGCGGCCCACGGCCAGGCCTGAACCGTTCAGCGTGTGCAGCAACTCGTTCTTGCCTTGGGCATTCTTGAAACGGGCCTGCAGACGGCGTGCCTGGAAGGCTTCGCAGTTGCTCACCGAGCTGATTTCGCGGTAGGTGTTTTGCGCGGGCAGCCACACTTCCAGGTCGTAGGTCTTGGCTGCGCCAAAGCCCATGTCGCCGGTGCACAGGCTCATCACGCGGTAGGGCAGGCCCAGCTTCTGCAACACGGCTTCGGCGTGGCGGGTCATTTCTTCCAGCGCTTCGTAGCTCTTGTCGGGGTGGACGATCTGCACCATCTCGACCTTGTCGAACTGGTGCTGGCGGATCATGCCGCGCGTGTCGCGGCCGTAGCTGCCAGCCTCAGAACGGAAGCACGGCGTGTGGGCCGTGAGCTTGATGGGCAGGTCGGACTCGGCCACCACCACGTCGCGCACAAAGTTGGTCAGCGGTACTTCGCTGGTGGGGATCAGGTACAGCGCAGCGTTGTCCGGCACAGGCTCTCCGTCCTGGCCGCCCTTCTTGGCGGCAAACAGATCGCCTTCAAACTTGGGCAGCTGGCCGGTGCCCTTGAGGGAATCGGCGTTCACCGCGTAGGGCACATAGCACTCGGTGTAGCCATGCTCCTGGGTCTGAACGTCCAGCATGAACTGGCTGAGGGCACGGTGCAGGCGGGCAATGGGCCCCTTCATCACGGTGAAGCGCGAGCCCGAGAGCTTGACGCCCATGTCGAAATCGAGCCCCAGCGGGGTACCTACGTCAACGTGGTCTTTCACTTCGAAATCGAATTTGGCAGGCGCGCCCCAGCGGCGCACTTCCACGTTGCCAGCTTCGTCGCTGCCCACCGGTACGGACTCGTGCGGCAAGTTGGGCACGGCCACCAACATGGCCAGCAGCTCGGACTGGATCTGCTCCAGGCGCGCGGCGGATTGCTCCAGCTCTACCTTGCCTGCAGCCACCTGGGCTTTGACGGCTTCGGCGCCGTCCTTGTCACCCCGGCTCATCAGCATGCCGACCTGCTTGGACAGCTGGTTGCGCTGGGCCTGCAGCTCTTCGGTGCGGGTCTGCAGCGTCTTGCGTTCGGACTCCAGGGCCTGGAATGCGGAGACGTCCAGGAAGGCCTGGGGCTTTTTGCGGGTTTCCAGCCGCGCGATGGCGGTGTCGAGGTCTTTGCGGAGGAGAAGAATGTCAAGCATGGCTGGATTTTAAAGGGGTGGTCGGACTGGGCTCAGGCAAGGATTGCCGGGTCGAAGTTGGCGCCGCAGAGAATGAGGGCCACCGTTTCCTGCGGCTGGGGCTTGTAGGCACCGATCTGCAACGCCGCCAAACCCAGCGCGGCCGCGGGCTCCACGGCCAGTTTCAACTCTTTCCACAGCCACAGCTGGGCGGCGCGGATGGCGTCGTCGGGCAGCAGCAGGGCATCGTGCACATGGCGCTGGCTGACCTCCCAGCCAATGGCGCCGATGCGGCGCGCGCCGAGGGAATCAGCGGCCACGCCACCCACATCCACATCTACCGGCTGGCCTGCGGCGCGCGCCGCGTGCAGGGTGGGCGCAAGTTCTGGCTCCAACGCAACAACATGGGCGCGGCTCTCCACCCACGCGGCCACGCCGCCGATGAGGCCACCGCCGCCCACACTGACCAGCACCGTGTCGGGCAGACGGCCACCCTGCTCTTCCATCTCCAGTGCCAAGGTGCCTGCACCGGCCACCACCTCGGGCTGGTCGTAGGCGTGGGCCTGCAGCGCGCCGGTGGCCTTCTGGCGGGCCACGCAGGCCTCGAAGGCTTGTGAATAGGCAGCGCCGGTGACGACCACCTCGGCGCCCAGCGCGCGCAGCCGGGCGCGCTTGGCCTCGGGCGACACCTCGGGCACAAACACCTCGCAGCGCACACCCAGCGCCTTGGCGGCAGCAGCGACGGCAATTCCGGCGTTGCCGCCTGAGGCAATGATCACACCACTCTCGGGCACCGGGTTGGCCAGGAGGCGGTACAACATGCCGCGCGCCTTGAAGCTGCCGCCCACCTGCAGGTGCTCCAGCTTGAGCCAGACCTCGGCGCAATCCACGCCCAGGGACTTGCCAGAAACGCGCATCAGCGGCGTGGTGCGCAAAAAATCAGGCTGGGTGGCCAGTTGGTGGCGGGCGGCGGCGATGGCGGCGCGGTCGATCATGCGGGGGCTCCGGTGAAGCTGGTGGGGTCAGAAGAAGGGGCAGTGTAGGGGTTGCCCGCAACATGCAGACACAACGCTGACTGCACGCGCGCCGCACAACTGCCGATAACATGGGCAGAGCAGCCCCCACCCCAACGCGGTGGTCGGCCTGCGCGCAGGAGAAAAAGCATGTTCTTTGTGTTCGGCCCGTCGGGCCAGATGTACCGGGGTGGCCCCGAAAACCTGGCGCGTATTTCTGCGGTGCGCAGCGTGCAGCGCCCGCAGGCCCTGCGCACGCGGGCCATGGACGCGCAAGATGGCCAGCCGGGGCCCATCTTCACGGCCTCGCCCCGTCCCACTGCGGCCGATGCCAGCGCGGCCGCACCTGCCGCCATCGTCAACCTGCGCATGCACGACGCCGTGAGCGCCTATGCGCAAACCGAACAAGGCCCCCAGGCCACCGCCCGCCAGCCGCTGACCAAGGTGAGCGACGTGATGACCACCGGTGGCGTGAGTGTGGCGCCCGGTGTGCGCGTGAACGATGCCTGGCAGACCCTGGCCGAGCACAAGGTGGCGCAGGCGCCGGTGGTGGATGCGCTGGGCCGCGTGATTGGCCTGCTGCTGCGGGCCGACATGGCGCCGCTGGACCTGCTGCCCGAGCCCGGTGCCGTCAAGCAGGCCATCGACCTGGCGCGCCGCCCGGTATCCGAAGTGATGGTGAGCCCCGTGCCCACCGTGTCGCCCGACACCGAGCTGCGCCGCGTGGCCGCCGTGCTGCTGGACACGGGCCTGCCCGGCCTGCCGGTGACGGACGAGGCGGGCGTGCTGTCGGGTTTTATCTCCCGCACCGACATCCTGCGCGCGGTGGCGGCGGACCCACCTCTGGATTTGTGGAGCGGGCCTGCGATGGCGCTGTAGCGCAACCCATCCTGCACGGCGACAAAATAGGATTCAAATCAGGCCCTAGCGCTTATCTATCAAGCGCTAGCAGCTATCAATTAAGAAGCAAAAACCAACAAACACCTTCCCATGAGGCGCCCGCTGCCCCAAATCAATGCCCCGCAGGCCCGGTCTCTGGCGTGCGTTCGGTGATGCTCAAGCCGGTGGTCGCATCGATCTTGAGCCCCTTGGGCAGCGGGAACTTGATGGTTTCCTCGATGCCCGCCATGGTGCGTACCGACACAGCACCCAGCGCCTTGATGCGGTCGATGACCTGCTGCACCAGAATTTCCGGCGCCGAGGCTCCGGCGGTCAGCCCCACGCGGGCGAGGCCATCAAACCATTCGCCTTTCAGCTCTTCGGCGCTGTCCACCATGTAGGCGGTGGTGCCCAGCTTGGCGGCCAGCTCGCGCAGGCGGTTGCTGTTGGAGCTGGTGGGGCTCCCCACCACGATCACCACATCCACCTGCGGACTCAGCACCTTGACGGCGTCCTGCCGGTTCTGGGTGGCGTAGCAGATGTCCTGCTGCTTGGGCTCGCGCACGCTGGGAAAGCGCGCGCGCACGGCGGCAGAGATTTCGGCCGCATCGTCCACGCTCAGCGTGGTCTGCGTGACCACGGCCAGCTTCTCGGTCTGCCGCGGCTGCACCCGGGCCACGTCTTCCACGTCTTCCACCAGGTGGATGCCATGGTCGAGCTGGCCCATGGTGCCCTCGACCTCGGGGTGGCCCTTGTGGCCGATCATGATGAACTCGTAGCCCTCTTTGGCGAGCTTGGCCACTTCGACGTGCACCTTGGTCACCAGCGGGCAGGTGGCGTCAAAAATGCTGAAGCCACGCGCCACGGCCTCTTGCTGCACGGCCTTGCTCACGCCATGGGCGCTGAAGACCAGCGTGGCGCCGGGCGGCACGTCCGACAGCTCTTCGATGAAGATCGCGCCCTTGGCCTTGAGGTCGTTGACCACGTAGGTGTTGTGCACGATCTCGTGGCGCACGTAGATGGGGGCGCCAAACTTCTGGATGGCGCGCTCCACGATCTCGATGGCGCGGTCCACCCCTGCGCAAAACCCGCGCGGCTCGGCCAGCAGGATCTCTTGCGGCGCCTGCATCACAGGATCCCGATCAGCTGCACTTCAAAGGTCACCGGCTGGCCCGCCAGAGGGTGATTGAAGTCGAACAGCACCGCGCCGTCGTCACGCACCTGCATCACGGCCCCCGCGTAGCTGCCCTGGCCGTCGGGCGTGGGGAACTGCACCACGTCGCCCACGTTGTACTTTTCGTCGGGGTCGCCCAGCTCGTTCATCAGCTTGCGCGCCACCCACTGCTGCATGTCGGGGTTGCGCTCACCAAAGGCCTCGCCCGCAGGCAGCTCGAACGTGGTGCGCGTGCCCTCGGCCAGGCCCAGCAGGCGCTGCTCCATGGCGGGCGACAACTCGCCCGTGCCCAGCGACAGGGTGGCGGGTTTGTCGGCAAAGGTGTTGATCACATCGCCTGCAGGGCCCGCCAGACGGTAATGCAAGGTGAGGAAAGAGCCCGGCTGGACGGTGGGAACGGAGGCATCGATAGAGGTCATGAAAGTCCCGATAAACTGGCCTGCATTGTAGAAAACCGGGCAAAGCCCTACGCCCGTCACTCCCTGACAGGCGTCAAAGACCCTCGCGCCATGCCCCTCAAAGACCTGCCCGCCGACGCCCAGCCCCGCGAAAAACTGCTGGCGCGAGGCCCCGCCGCCCTGGCCGATGCCGAGCTGCTGGCCATCCTGCTGCGCACGGGGATCGTGGGCAAGGGCGTGCTGCAGATGGCGCAGGAGCTGCTGGACCCGCCCGGCATCGACCCGGACACGGGCGCCATCACCGGCGGCTTTGGCGGCATTGCCGGCCTGCTGCACACCAGCGCGGCCGACCTGGAGCGCATCAAGGGCCTGGGCCCCGCCAAGCGCGCCGAGCTGGTGGCGGTGCTGGAGCTGGCCCGCCGCGCCCTGGCCCAGCAGCTGCGCGAACGCGAGGTGTTCGACTCGCCCGACACCGTCAAGCACTACCTGCAACTGCACCTGGCGGCCAAGGGGCACGAGGTGTTTGCGGTGCTGTTTCTCGATGCGCAAAACCGCCTGCTGGCGCTGGAGGAGCTGTTTCGCGGCACGCTCACGCAGACCAGCGTGTACCCGCGCGAGGTGGTGCTGCGCGCCCTGCACCACCAGGCGGCCGCCGTGGTGCTGGCCCACAACCACCCAAGCGGCAGCGTGGAACCCAGCCGGGCCGACGAGGCGCTGACCATGACCCTGAAGACCACGCTGGCGCTGGTGGATGTGCGCGTGCTCGACCACGTGATCGTGGCGCCGGGCCAGGCGTTGTCGATGGCAGAAAAGGGCCTGGTGTGACTGCGCCTGCGCCCGCACCGGCCCACCCGACGACGGCATTACACGCCGCGCTGGCACGCGCTGCGCGCGGCTCCGAAGGCCCTATGGGCGCCGCCCAGCCTGCCCCTGCCCCCACCACCACCGCCGTGCCCCGGTCCGCCCGGCGCGCAGGTTTGGCCGACAAGAAGGCTGCGGCCAAGGCGGCGATGCGGCCTGTCCGTCATGCCCCCGCGCCACCCTCCATCGGCGACAACCCGGCACCGCCCCGACGCCGTGCACCACCTGCCCCTCGCCGGGCAGGCGAACGCATCACCCAGTTGCAGGACCTGGCCACCGTGGCCCGCCGCCTGCGCGAAGACCAGGAGCGCCGCGAGGCCGAAGACAAAGCCCGGCGTGAAGCAGCAGCCCGGGCCGAGGCCGAGCGCCACCTCTTCAGCCGCAGCGTGGGCCCCGTCACGCCACTGCGCAACCCCAACGTGGCGCGGTTGCGCAAGCACCAGCCCCCGCCGCTGCCCGTGCAGCACTGGTTGGATGAAGAGCGCGTGCTGCGCGAATCCATCAGCGACGACTTTGACGTGACCACGCTGCTGGACACGGACGACCAGTTGAGCTTCCGCCGCCCCGGCATCGGCGTGGAGGTGACGAGCCGCCTGCGCGCGGGCCATTGGAGCATCCAGCGCCAGCTGGACCTGCACGGCCTGCGCGTGGACGAGGCACGCGAGGCGCTGGGCGACTTCATCCGCCACGCCCACAAGACCGGCCTGCGCTGTGTGCGCGTGGTGCACGGCAAGGGCCTGGGCTCACCGGGAAAGAGCCCGGTCCTCAAAGGCCGGGTGCACAGTTGGCTGGTGCAGAAGAACGAAGTCCTGGCCTTTGTGCAAGCCCGGGGGGATGAAGGTGGAGCAGGTGCGTTGGTGGTCCTGCTACGCTCGGCGCAGAAGATGCTGCGGAAATAGGGCCTAGCGCTTTACAGAAAAGCACTGGTAGCTATCTATTTCATAGCAAGTACTACAGCATCACCCGCACGGCACGCTTCCAGAATTTGGCCGTAAGCTTCCGGTCAAACCGGAGCACCCTGCACCCGGACGTAGCAGAAGGGGATGGCGCTGTGGGCAGGGATCCGCATACCTACCTGGCACTGGGGCAAGGTATTTGGCGTCACGATGGTGTAACCGGGGGTTGCCTGGATGCTCAGGATCAACACATCTTCATCCCCGGAGTTGTAGACCACCTCATCAATATTGGCGGGGAAGTTGTACGAGGACCCGATGTAGTTGGCCGCATCAATGCTGCCGTTCGAGTACGCATTGCGTGCACCAAAGACACCGCCCAGCACCAGGGTCACCCCCACGGCTGCCGCCAGCAGCGAGTAGAACCTGCCTCTCTGCCCCTGGCGCCGAAAGGCATTCCAAGCCAGCAATCCCAGGGCACCCACCAAAGCCAGCATCCCCAAGTCAGACAACGTGGGGATCGAGGAACTCAGTCCAAAGCTGATGACTCCGCCGGAAGCCGGCTGCGCCAGCGCTGCCAAAGAGGAAAACAACCCCAGGCCAGCACAGGCCCAGCGGCGGATAGCGGTTCGGTTCATAGTGACTCCAAAAAGAGAATGGCGGGCAATGAGCCCCCAATAGAGGAGCCTGCTCCACCATGGCGGTCACTCTAACACGTAACACTTTGTCTCCAAGAGCGGTATTTGTGTCCGTCCAGACTTACTTCGAGAGGTCGATCGCGTACTTCGACGTGCCCTTGCCCGATCCATCATCGGCCGCCAGCAGCGACACATTGGCCAGCCCGCCCGCCTGTGCCACGCTCAGCGCATTGGCGCCCGAGCTGAACACCACCGGGCCCGCCGCCGTGGCCTTGGCAAAGCGCCAGCTCTTGGCCGCGCCGTTGGCCACGCGGGTCACCGCCGGGTTCTTGCGGATGTAGTCGATCACCACGTCGCGGTTGGCGTCGGGCGAGGCCCAGATGGTGCCCGAGCCATCGAGCTTGTCGATAAAGCTCTTGCCGCTGGTGGCGCGGTAGTTGTTGGTGGCGATCACAAACTCCTGCGCCACGTCGATGGGCTTGCCCAGGTAGCTCAAGTTCTTGATGCGGCTGCCCACGGGCTGCGTCACGTCGATCTCGTACTGCACGTCGGCGGTGGTGAACATGTCAAAGTTGTACCCAGGGAACGTGCTGATGAGCTGCTGCTCGCCGGTCTTGGCAGGGTCGATCTGGTTGAAGCGCTTGGCGGCGGCCTCCAGCCAGTTCTTGATGTCGCCACCATTGACCTTCACCGCATACACCGTGTTGGGGTACAGGTAGAGGTCAGCTGCGTTGTTGATGGCCAGCGGGCCCACGGCCACGTCGGTGTAGTCGGCGCCGCCCTGGAAGCCGCTCTTGAACGGCGCACTCACCGACAGCACGGGCAGCTGCGCATACTGCGGCAGGTTGGCCTTGACATAGGCCGCCACATAGGCCTGCTGGGCCTGGTTCACGATCTGAATCGCGCCCGGGTCACCCACATCGGCAAACAGCGTGCTCATGCGGAAGTCGGTCTGGCCGATGGGCGTCTTCACGTACTGGATCGCGGCCTGGTGCTGCGTCTCGATCAGCGGGGCGATGGCAGGGTCGGCATCCACGGTCACCGTCGTGCCCGCAGCGTTCTTGCTCTGGATGTTGCGCAACTCGCTCTTGCTGGCGGATTTGTTGACCACCCACTTGGTGCCATCCCACTGCAGCGCGAGCTGCACCACACCCAAGGCCTTGCCCCAGGAGCTGGCCATCACCGCTGGCACGCCGTTGATGGTGCCCGCCTTGTGGTCCACCCCCGGCAGCTTGAAGCCGGGGATGGCCGCCGTGTCGGGGAACACGCCGTGCTGGTGGCCCATCACCATCGCATCGATGCCAGCCACCTTCGACAGGTACAGGCCGGGGTTCTCCATGGTGGGCGAATACGCCGCGCCGTCCAGCCCGCCGTGCAGCAGCGCCACCACGAGGTCAGCGCCCTTGGCGCGCAGTTCGGGCACGTACTTGTTGGCCGCCTCCACCGCGCCTTCGGTAGTGACCTTGCCTTCGAGGTAGCGCTTGTCCCAGTTCATGATGCCCGGCGTGGTGAAGCCGATCACGCCGATCTTGATGGGCAGCATCACGTCCTTGCCATCCGCGCTCTTGGCCACCAGGGTGCGCTCCAGCAACGTGTAGGGCTGCACCAGCGGCTTCTTGGTCTTGTTGCTGACCACATTGGCCAGCACCACCGGGAAGCCCGCGCCAGCGCACTTCTTGGAGCCATCCACGCCGTCCACATCCAGGCCGCCGCCCAGCACCTGGTTCAGAAAGGGCAAGCCGTAGTTGAATTCGTGGTTGCCGAGGGTGCCCGCGTCAAAGCCCAGGGAGCCCATGGCCTTGTACATCGACAGCTGCTGCGTGCAGGGGATGGGGTTGATGGTGGCTTCGTAGTCGGCCAGCGCCGTGCCCTGGATGGTGTCGCCGTTGTCCACCAGCAGCGTATTGGCAAACTCCTTGCGCGCGGCGCGCACCAGCGTGGCCGTGCGCTCAAAGCCATAGCTCTTGTCCTCGGCCAGCTTGAAGTAGTCGTAGCTGCGCACGTTGAAGTGCAGGTCGGTGGTCTCCAGCACGGCCAGCGTGGCCGTGGCGCCCGCATTGTTACTGCTGTCGTCGCTGCCACCGCAAGCAGCCAGCGAAGCCGCCAGTGCCACCATGCCTAGCGCGGCAACGCGGCGCGACATGTGCGAAGAAAGAAGCGAATGGATTGGAGTGCGCGCAGACATGAACAGTCCCTGGGTGAAAGAAGGGACCGAGTGTCTGGCAGGGGTTTGACAGCGGTGTGACGCGGCACCCCGTCGTCAGGATGTCAGTCGATGCGGTGCACGTCGCCGTTGTGCGGGGAAGCACTTTCGTGAAACAGGTCTTCGAGGAACTGCGCCAGTTCATGTTCTTCGACAAAGTCGGGGATCACAAAGCCTGAGGGTGTGCGTTTACCATCAGCGCCCACGCGGTAGGCCTGCCACAGCGCACCTTCGCGCCGCACCTCGACGATGCGGCCAAAAACATGGAAACGCGGGTGGTTCATGGGATTCAAGCGTGTCAGGTGGAGCGTGTGCGCTCCATTGCAATCGCCGACGGGGCAAAACCCATTCTCGCAAAAAATTCGGATGCACCTGGACGGCCAGCGCGCAACACCCAGGTGGCTGCGGGCGCCTTGGCCAATGCTTGTTGCACCAACGCGCGCCCCAGCCCCCGGCCCCGAAACGCAGGGGCCACGACCAGCATGGACAAATAACCATTGCTCAGCCCGTCAGTAATGGCGCGCGCATAGCCCACCACCTCGTCCCCGTGCAGCGCCACCAGGTTGCACTGCGACGCAGCCACCAGCGCCTCGAACTTCGACAGGGTGCCTAGCCGGTGCGACCAGCCGTGCGCAACCAGCAAGGCATACACCTGCGGAAGGTCCTGATCAACAAGGTCTCTGACCGCCATGGCCCCTACCCCTGCGGCTCTTGCGGATAGCCATCCCCGATCACCACCCAGGGGGCTTTGGAGTCCACGTAGATGTGTTTTTGGGGCGGCGTGTCGTAGGGCGTGTCCAGCGTGCCCAGCGGCACGGCCACCCAGTCGGCGTGGGCGCCCTCGCTGTGCCACAGCAGGGGCGAGCCACACACCGAGCAGAACGTGCGTGTGACCTGGGCCGAAGACTGGTAGGTGCGCACCAGCGCCTGGCCCTGGACGAAGCGGTGGTGCTCACGCCGCACGCTGGCATAGCTGCCAAACGCCGCGCCATGCGCCTTGCGGCACATCGAACAGTGGCAATGCGAGGCGGCCTGCAAAGGTGCGGTGGTCTCGTAGCGCACGCCGCCGCACAAGCAGCTTCCACGGTGAACAGGTTCCGTCATGGTCATCGGGCTCTCCTACGGTTTCTGCCAGGGTACGTGCGCAGCGCCTGGTCCCTGGCGTCTGGTGCTGGGTGGTCAGAGAGCCGCGGGTGCCACGGTGGCGATCAGGTCCACCTCGACCGTCGCGTTCTTGGGCAGTTGCAGCACGCCCACCGACGTGCGCGTATGTGCCCCGGCGTCGCCCAGCACGGTGAACAAGACTTCGGAAGCGCCGTCCGCCACCTCACTTTGCTGCGTGAATGTGGGCGCCGACTGCACATACACGGTGATGCGCAGGATAGCCTGCAGCGCATCGAGCGAGCCCAGCGCGCGCTGCAGCAGGGCCAGCGCGCGCATCACGCACACCTTGGCCGCCGTCTGCGCCTGGGCCAGCGTCGCATCTGCGCCGGCCGCACCTGTGACCACCACGGTGTCGCCCACGCGCGGGATCTGGCCGCTCAGGTAGATGTGGTGCCCATCGCGGACCAGCGGCACGTAGTTGCCGCCGATCTTGATCTCGCCATCGAAGCTGTAGCCCAGGGCCTGGGCCTGTTCCTGAAAACGGGCATCGCGGGACATAAAAAACAGCTCCTTTTCTCAAAAAACAGCGCACAGCACAGCGGATGCACGCCCACCAAACCCCAGCGGTTGTCAAACGCCCTTGTTGCGCATCCAGTCGGCCGTGCCCATGAAGCTCTCCTTCAAGCGCGCGCGCAGGTCTGCGGGCACGCCGGTCTCGCCCATGGCCTGGTCCATGCAAGCCACCCACTGGTCGCGCTCCTTGATACCGATAGAAAACGGCATGTGGCGCGCGCGCAGCCGGGGGTGGCCGAACTGGTCGGTGTAGTACGAGGGGCCGCCAAGCCAGCCGCAGAGGAACATGAACAGCTTTTGCCGCGCCTGACCCAGGTCGCTGCCGTGGGCGGCCCGCAGCTCCGCATAGCCTGGCTCCAGGTCCATCAGGTCGTAAAAGCGCTCGACCAGAGCGCGCACCCGGCTTTCGCCACCGATCCATTCGAAGGGGATGACGGCAGCCACGGCTTCGGTGCCTTCGCTACCAGCTTGGGGGGTATCAGAATTCATATCAAAACAGGCCCTAGCGCTTATCCATAAAGCGCAAAAAGCTATCGAAAATATAGCAAATCAACTACAACACAGGCCAAGGCCATGCACCTGCTCACTCTGCCGAGCGCCGCAGCGTATCGACCACCGGGCGCAGCAACACCTCACGCAGGCCCCACCAGCCCGCAGCCAGCGCCAGCACGGCCCCCGCCACGGCGCCCGCCAGGGGCACCCAGGGGGCAGCCGTCCAGGTGAAGTCGAACACAAAGCGCGCCAACGCCCAGCCCACGCCCACCGCCACGGCGCTGGCCAGAAAGCCCGCGAGCAGGCCCACGCCCATCAGCTCGGCGCGCTGCACCTGCCGCAGCAGGCTGGCGCGGGCGCCCACGGCGCGCATGATGGCGTATTCGCGAGCACGCTCTTCGCGCGTGGCCGTGACGGCGGCGAACAGCACCACCAGCCCAGCAGCCAGGGTGAAGGCGAACAGGAATTCGACCGCGCGGATCACCTGCTCCAGCACGCGCTGCACCTGGGCAATGGTGGCGCCCATGTCCACGTTGGTGATGTTGGGAAACTGGCGCACCAGACCGTTGTCAAAGCCGTTGGTCTCGGGCGCACGGTACGCCGCCAGGTAGGTCACGGGCACGTCCTTGACTGTGGCCACGGGGTACATCACGAAGAAGTTGGCCCGCATCGAGCCCCAGTCCACCTTGCGCAGGCTGGTGATGCGTGCCTCGTTCTGCACGCCGCCCATGTCGAACAGCAGGCGGTCGCCCATCTTCAGGCCCAGGGTTTCGGCAATGCCTTCTTCGACGCTGATCGCGCCCTCTTCGCCCGGCGTCCAGGCACCGGCCACCACCTGGTTGTGGGGCGGTGCCTCCACGGCGTTCGACAGGTTGAACTCACGGTCCACCAGGCGCTTGGCACGGTCGTCGGTGTAGTCGGCCGGGCCCACGGGTTTGCCGTTCACAGCCAACAGGCGGCCCCGGATCATGGGGTACCAGTCGTACTTGGCCACGCCACCGTCCTTGAGCGTCTGCTGGAAGGCGTCGGCCTGGTCGGGCATCACGTTGATCACAAAACGGTTGGGCGCATCGGGCGGGGTGGCCTTGCGCCAGCTGTCCACCAGGTCGGTGCGCAGCAGCACCAGCAGCACCAGCGCCAGCAGCCCCACGGCCAGGCTGCTCACCTGCACCACAGCATAGGCCGGTCGCGCAGAAATCTGCCGTGTGGCCAGTACCAGCCAGCGGGGCGCGGTGGCCTCGTTCACACTTTTACGCAGCAGCTTCACCGCCACCCACGACAGCCCGGCAAAGAGGGCCACCGCCCCGGCAAAGCCACCCACGGCAATCAGGCCCAGCGTGATGTCGCTGCTGACCGTGAGCAGCAAGGCGGCAAAGCCTGCCACCCCAATGCCCAGCACCGCCAGCGAGGCAGGCTTGAGCCCGCCCACGTCGCGCCGGATCACCCGCAGCGGCGGTACCTGGGCCAGTTGCAGCACAGGGGGCAGACCAAAGGCAAACAGCAGCGTGAGCCCCATGCCCAGCCCAAACGCCACAGGCCACAGGCTGGGCGGCGGCAGGGCCGACTCGACCAGGCCCGCCAGCAGCAGCACAAAGGCGTAGTGCACCAGATAGCCCAGCGCCACGCCCAATGAGCTGGCAAACAGGCCCACCAACGCAAATTCGGCCGTGTAGGCGCCCGCGATGGTGCGCTGGCTCTGGCCCAGCACCCGCAGCATGGCCGAGGCATCCAGGTGCTCGGCCGCAAAGCCGCGCGCGGCCAGGGCCACGGCCACGGCCGACAGCAGCGCTGCCAGCAGGGCCACCAGGCTCAGGAATTTCTGCGCGCGGTCCAGCGTCTGGCGCATTTCCGGGCGGCCGCTTTCGAGCGACTCCACGCGCACGCCGTGCACGTCGGGCTTTTTCGATTCGGCAACAGCCCATTCGCTGAACGCCTTGACCGCAGGGGCCGACCCGATGACGGCGAAGCGGTAGGTCAGGCGGCTTGCGGGCTGCACCAGGCCGGTGGCGGGCAGGTCGGCCTCGTTCACCATCACCCGTGGGGCGAAGCTCATGAAACCGGCGCCGCGGTCGGGCTCGATCACGATGATGCGTGCAATGCGCAGCTGCGAATCGCCCAGCAGCAGCATGTCGCCCATGGCCAGGTTCAACGATTCGAGCAGCGGGGCATCCACCCACACCTCGCCGCGCGCCGGGATGTCGCGGGTGGGCTGGTCGAGCGCGCCGGGGGCGTCTGCCACCTTGAGGCTGCCACGCAGCGGGTAGCCCGGGGGCACGCTTTTGAGCGCCACCAGCTTGCTGGCGCCGCCCTGGGCGTCACTGGCGCGACCCATGGTCGGAAAGCCCAGCGTGGTCACGGTCTGTAGGCCCAGGGCCTTGGCCTGCTCGACAAAGGCGGGGGGCGTGGGGTTGTCGCTGGCCACTACGGCATCGCCGCCGAGCAGCTGCAAGGCATCGCGCTGCAGGCCACTTTGCAGGCGGTCGGCAAAAAAACCGACCGACGTGAGGGCTGCCACCGCCAGCGTAACGGCCACGATCAGCAGCCGCAACTCGCCCGCGCGCAGGTCACGGGCCAGGGTGCGCCAGCCCAAGCGTAAAAAAGACAGGTTCATGGCGCAGAACCTTAGCGCAAATGGAACGCTCTGGCGAAGCTCAGGGCTTTGCGCCCGCTGCGGCCACCTGGGCCTCCGCGCTGCCTTCTGCCTCTGCCGTTTGCAGGCGATGCTCCAGCGCACGCAGCACCGGCACAATCTGCGCGCCCACATGGATCTGCGGGTTGGAGAAGCCGTCTTGCTTGCCCGCCTCCACCTCGCGCTGCGCAATCACGGGGACGGCCTTGGCAAAGGCTTCGGTGAACGAATGTGTCTGGCGCAGCTGTTCGTGGAAGACCGCCCGGCCAAAGAAGGTCAGCTCGGAGCGCGTGCCGCAGCCATATGACGTGTGCGTGGCATCGGCGGCGGTCATGATGAGGCTGCTGTCGGTGGCCAAGGGCTCGATCCAGCCGCCCGAGAAACAGGCCGACACGGCAATCACGCGGTGGCGGATGCCCGCCTCGTCCAGCATGGCGCGCAGCATTTCGGGCGTGACGGGGGGCACCTCCAGCGGCCAGTGCGAGGCCGCCAGCTCATGGTTGCGCGCACCGTGCGAGGTCATGTAGATCACCAGCACATCGCTGTCACGGTCCATGCGCTGGGCCAGCGCAGCGATGGCACGCTGCAGGTTCTGCGGCGTGGCCCAGGCATGGGTGTCTGCGGTTTCTGCGTGGTTGAGCAGGTGAACCACACGGCCCTGGGCGTCAAAGCGCTCTTGCAGCAGCGTGCTGACCATGGTGCTTTCACGCCGGAACACGTTTTCGCTGGCGTAGGGGGCGAACACGAGCCCATAGACATCCACCACGCCATCGCGGCCAGCAGGCAGGGCCTGCACTTGCCGATCCCAGAGCACCTGCTGGTTCTCAAAGACTGCTTGCGAGAGCACAAGGTGCGCGGGCTCCGGTTGTGCCTGTCCCTCCTCGCCCGACTGGGCAGATGCAGCGGCCAAGGCGTCCAGCTCCCAGGGCTGGTCCTGGAACTGCCACATGCCCACCCCGATCACGGCTGCCATCGCCACCGAAAAGATGGCCGTGCGCAGCCGCGAGCGGATGAAGCGTGCACTCACCACCACCAGCGTGGCCAGCACCCACAGCGTGAGCACGCCATAGGCCACCCAGAAAACATTGCCAGCCACCGCCCCGCCCCACAGGTCTGGCTTGTGCGCCACGGCCCCCATCAAGACATACAGCAGCAACAAAGGCGCCAGCGGAGCCCACGCCGACAACACATACCAGGCCGCCAGCCCGCCCGAAGGCCCCGAATCACCCGCCGAGGGCTCTTGTGCCGCCGCACGCTGAGCCGGGGCCATGGCCCACCAGGCCAGCCACATCAGCACCAGGCTGCTCCACATCGGCGCCAGCCAGCCCCGCAGATTGAACTGCACAGGCCCCGCCACCTGAAACCGCGCAGCCCCCACCAGCAACGCGCCACCCAGCAGCGATAGCACCAGCACCTGCCAGGGTGAAGGCGCTGCAGCAGCAGTGCGCGGCGACAGGAACAACGCGGCCCGCAGGCCTTCACGCATCCAGTCCCACAGGGACAACTTGGCGGGAGCCGGGGCGATGATGGATGTTGGGCCGGTGGACGGCGCGGGCGGCTGCTCCCCCAAGGGAATTTCGATCTTGGCGGACTCGGGCCCCCACTGGCTGGGCAGGGTATCGGCCCAGGCGCTCTTGGCGTTCAGGTCTTTCATGGGGCGATCATGCCATTGCGGGAGCGGATTCTTTCAACCACCAGCCGGTAGTTCGGACTGCGGTGTTTCCCGAAATCGCGTGACACCCCGTCACACGGCCCCGCCTCCTCAGGAGGCAGTTCCAGCTCCGCCCCTGGCCACCGGTACGACGGGTATTTGCGCCAGCTCCGGCTGCAGCACCAGCCGATCTGTACCGCTGTAGCAGACAAACCGGCGATTGGTGGCGCGCCCGATGGCGCACAGGCCCAGTTGCTGCGCTACGGCGTGTCCCATCTGGGTCATGCCGCTGCGGGACACCACGATGGGGACGCCCATCTGCGCGGATTTGATGACCATTTCGCTGGTGAGTCGGCCCGTGGTGTAGAACACCTTGTCTGCACCGGACATGGGCGCGTGCAGACTCTCCGAAGCGGCATTTTCTGCAGGCGTGCCGCCGGGTAGCGTGGAGGAAACGCCACTTTCCGGTCCCTTGCCATCTGTATTCATCCACATCCACCCTGCAATGGTGTCGATGGCGTTGTGGCGCCCCACATCTTCCACAAAGGTGAGCAGCGCCTCCCCCCGGAACAAGGCGCAACCGTGCACGGAGCCTGCGGACTTGTAGGTGGTTTCCTTGAGGCGGATGGCGTTGACGATGCCGTACAGCTCGCCCTGTGTCAGGCGTGCCTCAGGCAAGGTGATGCGGTCCACCTCGTCCATGAGCCCGCCAAACACACTGCCTTGGCCGCAGCCGGTGGTGACGACCTTGCTCGCGGTGCGCTCTTCAATGCGGGCGATGCCGTGGCGCGTGCGCACGGCGGCGGCGTGCACCTCCCAATCGACGGTGATGGATTCGATGTCGAACACAGACTCCACCAGCCGCTGGTTGCGCAAATAGCCCAGCACCAGCAGTTCCGGCTGCGCGCCCAGGGTCATGAGGGTGACGAGTTCACGCTTGTCGACATAGATGGTGAGCGGCCGCTCGGCGGGGATCTGTACCTGCTCGCGCTCGCCCAGTTCGTTCACGACCTCCACGCTGTGGGTAAGGGGCGCATGCGCCTGCGTCAGGCGCGGCAGCACGGGCGCAGCCGGGGAGGCGGAAGGTGATGAAAGAGACATGGGGCGAATATACGCAGTACCTCTCCCCAAGGCGGGGCATGGGGCATCTGAATCGGGGAAAAGCACGTACGGCGACCACCACAAAAAAGCCGCGCTCCACCAAGTGGGCGCGGCTCTTTTTGACGGCGGGACAGTGGTTGGCGTCAGGACTTGGGCGCTGACGCAGCTGCGGCAGGTGCCAGCGTGCTGGGTGGGCTGCTGGCCGTGCCCGGTGGCGAATGGGCACCCGCCGCTTCAATGGGCTTGGCAGCGGGCGGTGTGTAGGCGAAGGGGCCGGGGTCGGTGCACGCAGCGCCTGCTGCCGTTGCAGGCTTGGCTGTTGGCGTGGTTTTGCGGTAGTGGGCCGCCACACGGTCTTGTGACAGGCACAACTTGTAGTTGTCCACCTTGCCGGCCCAGGCGGCTTTGGCCGCCGCCTCTGCAGCTTTGGCGGCAGCCTCCGGTGAAGGCGCAGGCAGCTTGGCCGATGCCAGGGTACAGACGCTGGCCGCGCACAACGCCAGCAGGGAAGATCGAGAAAATTGCATCATGGTGCGAAACCTCATACCTGCGCGGGCTGGCCCGCAGATGGTGTAGCTGCAGCATCGGCTGCGGATGGATTGGCGCTGCGCTGGCGGGGAATCTTGCCCGCTTGCACGTCGTCGTACCAAAGCTCGTGGTGCTCCTTGGCCCACCCCTCGCTCACGTACCCCGTCCTCATGGCCTTGTAGGCGCCGCGCATGCCCACCGTGCCCATATAGATGTGGCCGCAGATCAGCGCCATCATCCAGATCGCCAGGGTGGCGTGGATCATGTGGGCGATCTGCATGTCGCCGCGCACGTCACCAAAGCCAGGAATGAGCTTGTCGAGCACCAAGCCGGTGGCCACCACAAAGATGCCGGGGATGGTGATACCCCACCAGAACAGGCCCTTCTCGCCGGCGTTGAAGCGGTGGGAAGGAACCTGGTGGTCACCCCCCAGCATGCCGCCGCCCTTGGACAGCCACACAAAGTCGGCCCGGTTGGCGATGTTGTCCTTGACGAAGGTAAGGATGATCACCAGCAATGAGACAGCAAACAGCGGTCCCATGAAGTTGTGTACGTTCTTGAGCGCATACGTAAGCCAGCCAAACAGCGTGGCCCCCATGATGGGCAGCAGGAAGAACTTGCCAAACGCCATGACGATGCCAGAGATGGCCAACGCGATGAACGCAAAGGCATTGGACCAGTGCGCAGCACGCTCGAAAGGTGTGAAGCGTTCGATGCGGCGGGCTCCGGTGCCGTCAGGGTGTTCATGCCCCAGCGGACCTTTGACAAAGTAAAAGATGCCCAACGCCAACAACACGATGGCAAACAAGGCCGCACCGTAAGGAATGATCCAGTGGTTGCGCACCTGGCGCCATGCCTCGCCTGCGTTGGTGAAACGCGAGCCTGGGTACTGCACGAACGGCTGGATCAGGTTGCCCGCCTCGGGCGCCTGGCTTTTAGGCAGGCTGCTGTAGCCCGTCACGCCCTGCCCCACCTGGCGCCACATGGGCGCGTTGTTGCCGGGCTGTACCTTGGCGCGTTCGCCATTGGTCTGCTCGGCGTATTTGGGGTCTGCGCTGGCGTCTGGCTTGACCTCGAAAATGTTTTGGCTTTGAATGCCGCCGGTCGCTGCGGGAGCAGCCGGTGCCGTGACCGCAGGCGCGGCGGCATCTGGCGCTGCCGGAGCCTGGGCACCCGCTGGCCCCCAGGCACATCCCGCCGCCAAAGCCAGGGACCACATGATGTGTTTCATGGCGGGCCTCACTTGGACTGGGTGCGGGTGTATTCGTTCTGGCCGTACAGCTGACGCGCCTTCAACTGCGCTTCCCAACCGGCTTTGTCTCCGGCCTTCCAGCCGGGCTGCATGAAATTGCTGCCCGTACCTGCATAGGGAGCTGCATCGCTACGGATGCCCGCGCCGGTCTGCGGCTTCTCGCCACAGGCGGTCAGCGCCACCAGCGCCACAGCGGCGGCCAGGGCCGAATGAACAAGACGCTTCATCATCATGACTTGCCTCCTGCAGGCTGGCCTGCCTGTTGTGACCCATAGGCCGTGCCCCAGCCCCACACTTCGGCGCCCTTGCCACGCTGCACCACACGGTTGCGGAAGATATCTGCCACCACATCGCCATCACCGGCCAGCAGGGCCTTGGTGGAGCACATTTCTGCGCAGGCGGGCAGCTTGCCCTCGGCCAGGCGGTTGCGGCCGTATTTTTCAAACTCGGCCTGGCTGCCGTGGGCCTCGGGGCCACCGGCGCAGAAGGTGCACTTGTCCATCTTGCCACGCACGCCGAAGGTGCCGGACGAAGGGAACTGCGGCGCGCCAAAGGGGCAGGCGTAGCTGCAATAGCCGCAACCAATGCACACATCCTTGTCGTGCAGCACCACACCTTCTTCGGTGCGATAAAAGCAATTGACGGGGCAAACAGCCATGCAGGGTGCATCGCTGCAGTGCATGCACGCGACCGAGATGGATTTTTCGCCCGGTACACCGTCATTGAGCGTGACCACGCGGCGGCGGTTCACGCCCCAGGGCACCTCGTGTTCGTTTTTGCAGGCGGTCACGCAGCCGTTGCATTCGATGCAGCGCTCTGCGTCACAGATGAATTTCATTCGTGCCATGTGTGTCTCCTTGCGTGGCGCGATCAGGCGCGTTCCACGTTGCAGATCGTGGTCTTGGTTTCTTGCATCATGGTCACGCTGTCGTAGCCATACGTCGTTGCGGTGTTCACGGCTTCACCGCGCACCACAGGCGCCGCGCCCTTGGGGTAATAAGCCAGCATGTCCGCGCCCTGCCAGCGGCCCGAGAAGTGGAACGGCATCCACACCGTATCGGGCGCCACGCGCTCGGTGACCAGGGCCTGCACGTTGATCCGTGCGCCAGTGGGAGAGCTGAGCCACACACGCTCGCCGTTGCGGATGCCCCGGTCTGCGGCAGTCTTGGGGTTGATCTCGACAAACGACTCCTGCTGCAGCTCGGCCAGCCAGGGGTTGGAGCGGGTTTCCTCGCCACCGCCTTCGTACTCGACCAGACGGCCAGAGCTGAGGATGAGCGGGAACTTCTCGTGCACCTTGTCCGCCACATTTTTCTCCTGGACGCTCTTGTACAGCGTGGGCAGGCGCCAGAAGGCCTTCTTGTCGTCGTGGGTGGGGTACTTGGCCATGAGGTCGGGCCGGGTGCCATACAGCGGTTCGCGGTGCTGCGGAATGGCATCGGGGAAGTTCCACACCACAGCGCGGGCCTTGGCGTTGCCAAACGGATGGCAGCCATGCTTCATGGCCACGCGAATGATCGCGCCAGTAGGGTCGGTCTTCCAGTTCTTGCCTTCGGCCTTGGCCTTCTCGGCGTCACTCAGGTCGTCCCACCAGCCCAGCTTTTTCAGCAGCACATGGTCGAACTCGGGGTAGCCCGTGGTGATCTCGCTGCCCACAGAATGCGAGCCGTCCTCGGCCAGCAGATTGACGCCATCCTTCTCGACGCCGAAGTTGGCGCGGAAGTTGCCGCCGCCTTCCATCACGTGTTTGGAGGTGTCGTACAGGTTGGGCGAGCCAGGGTGCTTGAGCTCCGGCGTGCCGTAGCAGGGCCATGGCAAGCCAAAGTAGTCACCCCCAAAGTCGTAGCCGGTTTCCTTGTCCTTGCCACCCTTCGATTTCAGGGTTTTCACATCGAACAGGTGCATGTTCCGCATGTGGGCCTTCAGGCGCTCGGGGCTCTGGCCCGTGTAGCCAATGGTCCAGACCGACTTGTTGATTTCGCGCAGGATGTCTTCGATCACGGGCTCGTCCATGCCCTTGACCTTTTGCATCTTGTAGTTCTTGGACAGCTCGGCTGCAAAGCCCAGCTTCTCAGCGAACTGGTGCATGATCATGTGGTCCGAACGGCTCTCCCACAGCGGCTCGATCACCTTCTCGCGCCACTGGATGGAGCGGTTGGAGGCCGTGCACGATCCACTGGTTTCAAACTGCGTGGCGGCTGGCAACAGGTACACCGCACGGTTGGGGTTCAGGTCTTCGGCCTTGCCGGGCATGGCGGCCATGGCGGCGGTGGCCGAGGGGTACGGGTCCACCACCACGAGCAGATCCAGCTTGTCCATGGCCCGCTTCATTTCCAGGCCACGGGTCTGCGAATTGGGCGCATGGCCCCAGAAGAACACGCCGCGCAGATTGGAGTCCTGGTCGATCAGCTCATTCTTCTCCAGCACACCATCGATCCAGCGCGATACGGTGATGCCGCTCTTGGTCATCATCGCGGGCGATGCGTACTGCTTTTTGATCCACTCGAAGTCAACCCCCCAGACTGCGGCGAAGTGCTTCCACGAGCCTTCGGCCAGGCCGTAGTAGCCGGGCAGCGAATCGGGGTTGGGACCGACATCGGTGGCACCTTGCACGTTGTCGTGGCCGCGGAAGATGTTGGTGCCGCCGCCTGTTTTTCCCACATTGCCCAGTGCCAGTTGCAAAATGCACGAGGCACGCACCATGGCGTTGCCGATGGTGTGCTGGGTCTGGCCCATGCACCACACGATGGTGCCAGGGTTGTTGTCGTGCAGCATCTTGGCGACCTTGAACATCTGGTCTTCCTTGACGCCGCAGGCCTCTTCCACCTTGTCGGGTGTCCACTTGGCCAGCACATCCTCGCGCACCTTCTCCATGCCATAGACACGGTCGTTGATGTACTTTTTGTCTTCCCAGCCGTTCTTGAAGATGTGGTACAGCAGGCCGAAGAGGAACGGGATGTCGGTGCCCGAGCGGATGCGCACGTACTCGTCGGCCTTGGCTGCGGTGCGGGTGAAGCGTGGGTCCACCACAATCATCTTGCAGCCGGTTTCCTTGGCGTGCAGCATGTGCAGCATGCTCACCGGGTGGGCCTCGGCCGCGTTGGAGCCGATGTACAGAGCGACCTTGCTGTTTTGCATGTCGTTGTACGAGTTGGTCATGGCGCCATAGCCCCATGTGTTGGCCACGCCCGCCACGGTGGTCGAGTGGCAGATGCGCGCCTGGTGGTCGCAGTTGTTGGTGCCCCAGAAGCTCACAAACTTGCGCAGCAGATAGGCCTGCTCGTTGTTGTGCTTGGACGAGCCGACGAAGTACACGCTATCCGGGCCGCTGGCGGCACGCAGCTCTTTCATCTTGGCCGTGATTTCGTTCAGGGCCGTGTCCCAGCTGATGCGCTCGTACTTGCCGTTGACGAGCTTCATGGGGTAGCGCAGGCGGTATTCGCCGTGGCCGTGTTCACGCAGTGCCGCACCCTTGGCGCAGTGGGCGCCCAGGTTGATGGGCGAATCGAACACAGGCTCTTGCCGCACCCACACGCCGTTTTCGACGACCGCATCCACCGCACAACCCACCGAGCAGTGGGTGCAGATGGTGCGGCGTACTTCGATCTTGCTGTCGCCGATGCCCACCTTGGCACCCTCGGCAGCATTGGATTTTTTGACCAGCGTGAGCTGCGACGCCGCAATACCTACGCCCACTCCCAGGCCGGAGCGGCGCAGGAACGAGCGGCGGTCCATCGTGGGCAGCGCCTGCGACAGGCCACGGCGCAAGCTGTGCACAAAAGGAGACGATGCGACCTGCGCAGCGTGGGAGGACTTCTTGGTTAGCAACATGGCACGCCCCGCTTCAGAGTTGGGTGGTCTTGTAGTACTGCTTCACGTGCGCAGACAGGTGATAGCCACCGCCTTTTTCTGGCGCCACCCGAGCGGGTTCAGGCACGACGGCATCTGAGGGAACTACATGGGGGAGTGCCACGACGGCTGCGGCTGCAGCCCCTACGGTGGCGGCGCCGGAGAAGAAGCTCCGGCGTGAGGAATTGGGCTGGCGGTTCTGCATGCTTGTCTCCAGAATGGCTGGCAGCTATGAAACGGAATTCATACAGTCTATGTCAGTGTGTAAAAGCCTGCAATCGAGCTTTACACCTCCCACTAAGACACTCATCTTTTGTAGCAACCTGAGCAGGCTTTTCGAGCCTCCCAGAGGTTAGTCGAGCATGTCGAAGCCCTGGGCCTCCACCGACACGAAGGCCCGTGTGAACTGGGCCAGCGCTGCATAAAAGCGCGCCTGCGGTTGGGCAGCCAGGGCATCACACAACTGCAAAACCCAGGGCTGCACATGCGTTGCAAAAAAGTCGCGCTGTGCCGTCAGGTTGCAGACAGCTACGTCATCCCCCGCGATCAGGTAGCGCATCACCTCGCACAGGTACGCGATGTGGTCTTCGGTTTCGGACATGGAATCGTCGCGTGCCAGTCCCAGCCGATCCAGGTCGGTGCGCAAACGGGCCAATGGCTTTTCATTCAGAAAACCGCTCAGGTAATGCGAGCCATACAAAAACACCTCGGGCTTGCCCACACCGCCAAAGAGACGGTCGAACTCCTGCGCGATGGCGGCATCGCTCAGTTCGCGGGCCGCACCCACCAGCACCTGCCAAGGCTCTTGCAAAAAGGCGCCGTCGGCGGGTGCCTCGGTCACGGCTACCCGCAAGGCAGACAACAACTCGGCGCTGGGCGCGGCGTAGTACAGCTGCGACAGCAGACCATAGAGTTCGGCGCGTGCCGTTTCCTCATCCAGCGCAGAGCTGCCGCCAGGGGGGGTCAAAGAAGCAGGTTGGGCGCTCACAGGTCCGTCACTTTCGTTTCGCTTTGGGAGGAATACAGGTCAATCACGCGGCAGTCGCTGCACATCTTCAGGCGCTCCAGCGCGTCGCCCTGGAACATCGCGTGGCCCGACAGTTTGCCCAGCATGGCCTCGATGGCCTTGACGGTGCCAAAGGGCTTGCTGCAGCGCACACAGGCCCAGGGTTTGGCCTCGTTGAGCACGCGCAGTTGCGCACGCTCCGGCGCCAGCAGCAGGCGCGGCTGCAGGGTGATGGCGTCTTCCGGGCAGGTGGTGACACACAGGCCACACTGCACGCAGTTCTTTTCGATAAAGCGCAGTTGCGGCAGCTGCGGGTTGTCCTGCAGCGCACTGGCCGGGCAGGCGCTCACGCAGCTCAGGCACAGGGTGCAGCGGTCCTTGTTGACTTCAATGGTGCCCAGCGGCGACCCCACTGCGGGCAAGGCAATGGCTGCAGGTCGCTCGGCCACAGATATCGGGGCCTGCTCGATGAGATGGTCCAGAGCCATCTCCAGCGTGCTGCGCTTTTCCTGCGCCACGGCAAAGCGCGCGGCCACGGCCGGGGTCTTCTGGCGAGTCTGGCCCAGGGCCTGCAAGGCGGCGTCCAGCTCGGTGGGATGGGTGGCGCGCAGCAGTTGCACATGGGTGCCCGTGTAGCCCAGGCCCCGCAAGATGGCTTGCGCCACATCCATCTGTGCCTGCAGGCCGTCGAGGTACTGCGGTGCTTCCTCCTGTGTCGTCAGCAACACTACCTGCGAAGCGCCGTAGGCAATGGCGCTGAGCCACAGGTCCACCCCGGTGCTGGCGGTGTGCCACAGCGCCACCGGGATCACATTGGCAGGCACGCCCTGCGCCAGTTTCAACTGGGCGGCACGACCCAGCTCTTCCACCAGCGCCTGTCCGCGCTCCTGGCTGTGCAGCAGCAGCACAGCATCCTTGCCACCTGCAGCGGCGTAGGTGGACAAAAGGGTTTTGAGCTTGGTGCCCTGCTCGGTCGCACTGGGGTAGGCATAGGTCAGCGCGCCCGTGGGGCACACGGTGGTGCAGGCGCCGCAGCCGACACACAGGTTGGGGTTCACCTTGATTTGCTGACGGCTTTTGTCGCTGGCAATGGCTTCGGCCGAGCAGATGTCCACGCAGGCATTGCAGCCCACGGTTTCGTTGCGGCTGTGGGCGCAAAGCTTTTGTTTGTAGACAAAAAACTTGGGCTTTTCGAACTCGCCCACCAGCTCGCGCAGCTTCAGCAGCGTGGCCATATTGACCCCATCACTACGCCCGTCCCAGCGCAGGTAACCCTGCGGCAGCGCGTGCTGCAAGAAGGTGGGCGTGGCGGTGGGCGAACGCAGGTCGAGCACCAGGTCAAAGCGCTCGGTCTGCGCCGTGGCGTCACGGGTGAAGTCGATGGCACCCGCCACCTGGCACACCTTCACACAGTCGCGGTGCGAGCTGCAGGCCGCCATGTCGATCTGGTAATCGAGGCCGATGGCGTTCTCGGGGCAGGCCGCCACACAGGCGTTGCAGCGTGTACACAGGTCCAGGTCAATGGGGTTGTCGGCCTTCCACTGCAGCTCAAACGCACCCAGCCAGCCGGTAAGGCCCGTAATGCGCCCACCCAGCACGGGAAAACGCCGCGCCTGCGCACCACCCGCATTGCCGGGGCCTTGGGTGAACAGGGTCACATCCAGCACATCCGACACCAGGGCGGCAGCCTGTTCGGCCTGGTCGAGGGGGCCGATGATGAGCAAGCGGCCCGTGCTCTTGTAAGTGACCGTGGGCACGGGCGGTGGATCAGGCAGGCGGGCGGCGGCCAGCAGCGCGGCGATCTTGGGGCTGGCCTTGGCGGCATCGCGGCACCAGCCACCGGTTTCGCGGATGTTCACAAACCGGATGGGCGACACCGCGCCTTCGGTCTGCTGGCCCAGATCGCCAAACAAGCGCTGCTCCTGAGTGCAAGCCACCACCACATCGTCACCCGACTGGATGGCCTTTTGAAAGGCCCCCGCCTCGCGGCGGCACAGGGTGGAGTGGAGTGTCAGGTCTTCATGCAGCGCCGCGCCCAACGCCTTCGCGTTGAGGGGCATCGTCTGGTTGCAGTCGCAGATGAGCGTCGTGGTCATGTTCTGTGTGGCTGGCTGGCAGGGCCACCGCATCCTTATGGGCGCGGGTGGCCATCTCAAGCTCGCTGGAGGGGGCGCTAGGAATAGCGTTGCATACCCCGGACTGTGCCACGTCTGCGCGGGCGTGCCCCTCCGCATCATCCCGAGGCTGAGCAAGGGCAGGGGCTATTGCTTCTGCGTCTGCACTGGCTTCTACGGCGGCGCCATCGACCGGAACATCAGGCGCTGCATCAGCCTTCTTTTCGTGATCAAAAAAGCCCATCGCATGGGCGCTGGCCATTTTGCGCAGCATGCCTTCGGGCAGCGGGTCGGGCTGGGTGTAGTCGCCGATGTAGATATCGAGGCCATCCATCACATTGAAGTGCGGGTCGGCAAAGAGCTTCTTCATGGCCAGGTTGCGCACCTCGGGCGATACATCGCGGGCCACAAAGGCCTTGAAATCGGATGCCGGCGTAAGCGCCTGGGCATCGGCCAGCGTGGGTGGCGGGGGAGCTTCTGCAGCGGGCCCAGCGCCTTCTGCGGCGGTGGGGGGGGAGCCAGCTGCCACGGAGGATGGGGCAGGCGGTGACGACGAAGACGCGGCCGGAGGCAACGACGGAACGGGTGGTGGAGGTTCCTCCACCGGCTTGCCTTCGCGCACCTCCTGCTTGCGGCGCGACCAGCGGCCCAGGAACCCGTCAGCCATGACCGCCACCTCCACCACGCGTTTTTTCAGTGGACACAGATGCAGGGTTACCAAACCGGTCTTGCAGCGTGCGGAAACTGTCCGGCCGCTTGCGGCGTTTGGGTTCGGGCTGGTAGTGCTCGGCCACAAAGGCGCGCAGCGCTTCCACCACCTCGGGCGCTGCGGGCACCTGTTCCACGGTTTCCTGCGCGTCCAGCCAGCGGCCTGCGTCGTGGTAGCTCAGGCTCACGGCCACGGGGCGGGCCAGCGGGATCTCGCCAGTGCCAGGGTCGTCATCGCGGCGCCACATCACAAACCAGCACGGGGCGGGCGAAGTGAGGTTGAGGTGATAACCCTCGGCGTCGTCGCGAAACAGCTCTGCCCGAAACCCCGGGAACAACCAGCGCTGCTCGCGCTCGTCCCGGAGGATCTGGCGCGGCTCGGTGCCAAAGGCGGGCTCGTTGATCACCACCTCGGCCAGCGACCACCGCCAGGGCTGCCAGCGGTTGTCGATGTGCTCGCACCGCATGATCACGGCAACGTCGGTGTAGGGGCGCTCAGTCATGGGCGCAGACTTTACCCCGGCGCAAGGCCACCAGCAGCTTTGTCCGTAAAGCCCCTCTGCGCACGGTCAGCTTGCAGCCCCCTCCAGCACCTCCACCGCCACCGCGCAGTACTTGAACTCCGGGATCTTTCCAAACGGGTCCAGCGCCGCGTTGGTGAGCAAGTTGGCTGCCGCCTCCACGTACGCAAAAGGCATGAACACCGTGCCGCGCGGCGTGCCGTCGTCGCGCCGCACGCGCACCTGCACCATGCCGCGCCGCGAGCGGATGCCCACCAGCGCACCGGGCGCCACGCCAAGCCGGTCAAGTTCGTCGCCATGTAGCGATGCGGTGGCCATAGGCTCGATGGCGTCGAGCACGGTGCTGCGCCGCGTCATGCTGCCCGTGTGCCAGTGCTCCAGCTGGCGGCCCGTGATGAGCACCAGGGGGTAGTCGGCATCGGGCTTTTCGGCGGCCGGGATCACGCCGGCGGGCACCAGTTGCAGGCGACCCGTGGGGGTGGGAAATTTCTCGGTGAAGACGATGGGCTGGCCGGGGTCGCCCTCTGTGAGGCACGGGTAGGTCACGCTGGACTCGCGCTCCAGCCGGTTCCAGGTGATGCCCTCGATGCTCGCGTGCATGGCCTGCCGCATTTCGTCGTACACGGCAGCTACGCCCGACTCTTCGCCTTCGTAGTTCCAGCCAAGGCCCATCCTCTGGGCGATCTGCTGAATGATCCACAGGTCCGGCTGCGCATCGCCCGGCGGGTTCAACGCGCGGCGCCCCATCTGCACCATGCGGTCGGTGTTGCTGGCGGTGCCGGTCTTTTCGGGCCAGGCGCTCGCGGGCAGCACCACGTCGGCCAGCCAGGCAGTCTCGGTCAGGAAGATGTCCTGCACCACCAGATGCGACAGGCTGGCCAGCGCGTGGCGCGCGTGGTTCAGGTCGGGGTCGCTCATGGCGGGGTTCTCGCCCATGATGTACATGCCGCGCACCTTGTGCGGGTCGCTGTCGTCGGCCAGTGCCTTGTGCATGATTTCGACCACGGTGTAGCCCGGCGCTTCGTCCAGCTTGGTGCCCCAGAAGTCTTCAAACCAGGCATGCGCCCCGGCGTTGTCCACGCGCTGGTAGTTGGGGAACATCATGGGGATCAGCCCTGCGTCGCTTGCGCCCTGCACGTTGTTCTGGCCGCGCAGCGGGTGCAGGCCCGAGCCGGGCTTGCCGATCTGGCCGGTGATGGCGCACAGCGCGATCAGGCAGCGCGCGTTGTCGGTGCCGTGCACGTGCTGGCTCACGCCCATGCCCCAGAGGATCATGGAGGACTTGGCGGTGGCAAATGCCCGCGCCACCTCGCGCAGCGTCTCGGCCGGGATGCCGCACACCGGAGCCATGGCCTCGGGGCTGCAGCCCATCACGTTGGCCTTGAGGGCCTCGAAGTTGTTGGCGCGATCCTTGATAAAGGCCTCATCCACCAGGCCCTCATCGATCACCGTGTGAATCAGCGCATTGAGCATGGCCACGTCGGTGTCGGCCTTGAACTGCAGGTTGCGCCAGGCGTGGCGGCCGATGTCGGTGACGCGCGGGTCGGCCAGCACGATCCTGGCGCCGCGCTGGGCAGCGTTCTTCATCCAGGTGGCGGCTACCGGGTGGTTGGCCGTGGGGTTGGATCCGATCACAAAGATCAGCTCGGCATGCTCCACGTCATTCACCGGGTTGCTCACCGCACCCGAGCCCACGCCTTCGAGCAGCGCGGCCACGCTGGACGCATGGCACAGCCGCGTGCAGTGGTCCACGTTGTTGCTGCCAAAGCCGGTGCGCACCAGCTTCTGGAACAAATACGCTTCTTCATTGCTGCCCTTGGCGGAGCCAAAGCCCGCCAGCGCCTTGGGGCCGTGGGTGTCGCGCAGGGCTTTAAGCGCGCCAGCAGCCAGGTCCAGCGCCTCGTCCCAGGTCGCTTCGCGGAAGGTATCGCGCCAGTCGGCGCCGTAGGGCCGCACCTCCTTGGGCACGCCGGGTTTGCGGATCAGCGGCACCGTCAGGCGGTCGGGGTGGTGGGCGTAGTCGAAACCGAAGCGCCCTTTCACGCACAGGCGGCCGTGGTTGGCCGGGCCGTCGCGGCCTTCGACGCTGATGATTTTTTCATCGCGCACGTTGTAGGTGATGAGGCAGCCCACGCCGCAGAAGGGGCAGACCGAATCGACCTTGCGGTCCACCTTTTGCGAGCCGACGTGGGTCTTGGGGCTGAGCGCGCCCGTGGGGCAGGCCTGCACACATTCGCCGCAGGCCACGCAGGTGCTCTCGGCCATGGGGTCGTCGAGGTCGAAGACGATCTTGCTGTCGGCCCCGCGCAGCGCGTAGCCGATCACGTCGTTGACCTGCTCTTCGCGGCAGGCGCGCACGCAGCGATTGCACTGGATGCAGGCATCCAGATTCACGGCCATGGCCGGGTGGCTCAGGTCGGGCGCGGGCTGCTCTCGACGCAGGGCTTGGAGTGCCGGTCGCACGGTCACGCCCAAACGATCCGCCCATTCGCTCAACTCGCCGTGCTGGCCTATGACTTCTGGATTTTTTGAGTCATATAGGCCGATAGCGCTTGATGGACAAGCGCCACCAGCTATCAATTCAGGAGTATTTGCCTTTTGATCGTTCCACCGGTATCCCACGTCCGGCATGTCGGACAGCAGCATCTCCACCACCATCTGTTGGCTCTTGCGGGCGCGCGGGCTGGCCGCCTGCACCTTCATGCCTTCAGTCGGTGCGCGGCAGCAGCTGGGGGCCAGCGTGCGTTCGCCCGCGATCTCCACCACGCAGGCGCGGCAGTTGCCGTCGGGACGCAGGCCGTCGCTGTAGCAAAGGTGCGGAATCTCCACGCCGTGGCGCTGCGCGGCCTTCAGGATGGTTTCGCCAGGATGGGCTGTCACGGGCTGGCCGTCCAGCTCGAAAGCCACGCCGGGCTGCGCTGCGGCAGAAGTCAACACGGCGCTCATGGCTTCACCCCGGTAGGCAGTTGTTCGGTCAGCGGGCTGTTGCGCGGCTTGGGCAAATTGCCCGGCCAGGGGCCCTCGCCCACCTCATGCGGAAAGTATTTGTGAATGCAGCGGATGGGGTTGGGCGCCGCCTGGCCCAGGCCGCAGATGGACGCGTCGGCCATCACCTGCGCCAAGTCGTCCAGCAGGTCGGCGTCCCACTGCGGTGCCTCCATCAGCGCGGCGGCCTTGGCCGTGCCCACGCGGCAGGGCGTGCACTGGCCGCAGCTTTCGTGTTCGAAGAACCGCATCACGTTCAGCGCCGCATCGCGCGCCCGGTCGTGCTGGCTGAGCACGATGACGGCGGCCGAGCCGATGAAGCAGCCGTAGGGCTGCAGCGTGTCGAAATCGAGCGGAATGTGGTTCAGGCTGGCGGGCAGGATGCCGCCCGAGGCGCCGCCGGGCAGGTACGCATAGAGCTGGTGGCCGTCGGCCATGCCGCCGCAGTATTCGTCGATGAGTTCCTGCACCGTGATGCCCGCAGGCGCGAGCTTGACGCCGGGGTGCTTCACGCGCCCGCTCACGCTGAAACTACGCAGCCCCTTGCGCCCGTGGCGGCCGAAGCTGGCAAACCACTGCGGCCCGCGCTCGACGATGTCGCGCACCCAGTACAGCGTCTCGAAGTTGTGCTCCAGCGTGGGCCGGCCGAACAGGCCGACCTGCGCGATGTAGGGCGGGCGCATGCGGGGTTCGCCGCGTTTGCCTTCGATGCTCTCGATCATGGCCGACTCTTCGCCGCAGATGTAGGCGCCCGCACCGCGCCGCAGCTCGATGTGCGGCAGCGGGCATGGCGGCTCGGCACGCAGGTCGTCCAGCGCCGTTTGCAGCAGTGCGCGGCAGCCGTGGTATTCGTCGCGCAGGTAGATATAGATGGCCTCGGTACCCACCACCTGGGCGGCGATGAGCACGCCTTCCAGAAAGCGGTGCGGGTCGCGCTCCAGGTAGGTACGGTCCTTGAAGGTGCCGGGCTCGCCCTCGTCGATGTTGACGGCCATCAGGCGCGGCGCGGGCTGGTCCCGAACAATGCGCCACTTGCGCCCCGCCGGGAAGCCCGCGCCGCCCAGGCCGCGCAAACCCGAGTCCTCCATGGCAGCGAGCACCGCCTCGGCGTCCATCTCTCCGTTGACCAGCGCGGCGGCGGTCTGGTAGCCGCCGTGGGCACGGTAGGTGACAAGGTCGGTGTGCGCGGGGCTGATCCCGTCCGGCTGCGTTGGCACGCTCTTCTCGGACAGCTCAGAAATATCAAAATTGATAGCTACTAGCGCTTGTGGATGAAGCGCCAGAGCCCGATTTGTCTTGGATTTCACTACCTCCAGCACTGAATCCACTGTGGCGCGCGGCACGGGGCACTGGTGCACCACCGCCACGGGCGCTTGTTCGCAGCGGCCCACGCAGGGCACGGCCTGCACCTGCACATCGCCCTGCCCGGCCGCGCGCAGCCGCTCGGGCAGCGTGGCCAACAGCTCGCGGGCACCGGCCAGGCTGCAGCTCAGGCTGTCGCACACCCGCAGCACCAGACGGGGTGCCTGGGCGTCTTCACCACGTACGATCTCGAAGTGGTGGTAAAAGCTCGCCACCTCGTACACCTCGGCCATGGGCAGGTTTATCTGCTTGGCGAGAGCCACCAGGTGCCGGTCGTGCAGCACGCCAAAGTGGTCGTTCAGGCGGTGCAGATATTCAATGAGCAGGTCGCGCCGGAAGCCTTCGGCCGGGCGCGGGCCCAGCAACTGCGCCACATCGGCCATCGCTGCGTCCTCGGGCTGGCGGCCCTTGAGGCGGCTTTTGCGGCGGATGCGCTTGCGCATGTCGTTGACCGACACGGCGGCAACAGTAGGGGCTTCGGGGGCAAGGTGCATGGAGCGGGTGCGTGGGGGCGTTGTTTTGTATGAAAGCGCCTGCATAGGCCGGGCGCGATGCCGCAGTGTCGGCCAGGGGCGCATGCAGCGTCAAATTGCCGATGCACATGGGTCGATCACAAAAACAAATGAAACAGCCGGGTTTGAGATGCCCTGCTAATCGCCTATGGCCGCCCCGGCGGTGGGTCGAGCCTGGGTCAGTGGACTGCCAACAACCCGCTGTGCGCGGCGGCATGCTGCAGCCAATCGGAGTCTTGCGCCAGCGCCAGCGCCGCATCGAGTGCACGCGTTGGCTGCACCTGCCGGTGCGACATGAATCCAATCGCCGTGGTGAGCACCGGGCCCGTCAGCGGCAGCGCCTCCAACCCGTCATGGCCGCGCACGACATCGACCAGCGCCCCGGGCAGGATGCTGCACACCTGGCCTGCCACCACGCTCAACGCCAGGGTCAATACCGAATCCGTTTCCATGGCGGGCCGCACCGTAGCACCCGCGCTGCGAAACGCGCCATCCACCAGGCTGCGGTTGTGCATCTCGGGGGTGAGCAGGCACAGCGGCAAGGCCGCCGCATCGGCCCAGGCCATGGGAGGGCCGATCTGCAGCCCGCGCGCCGGCCCCTTGCGCTGGCTCGGCGCCCGGCGCAGCAAAAAATAGTGCTCCACATACTGCGGCCAAGCACGCAATGGCCCGCCGCGTGCAGGCATGCGCTCGGTGTAGCCCAGCGCCAGGTCCAGTGCAATGCTCTCCAGCCCCGCCTCCAGCGCCTGCGAGCTCATCGACAGCGCGACCGGCACAATGCCCGGGTGCCGCGCCTGCAGCTGCGCCGCAAACCGCGCCAGGATGGGCATGGCGGTGGGCACCGCGCCCAGGCGCAGCGTGCCGCGCGGGTGGGCGGCGTCGCTGCTCAGGTCCTGCTGCAGCACCTGGTGTTCGTGCAGCATGCGCTGCGCCGTGGCCAGCACGCGTTCGCCCTCGGGCGTGAAGCCTTCGAAGCTGCGGCCCCGGCGCACCACGACCACGCCAAACTCCTTTTCCAGCGCGCGCAGTGCATTGGACAGCGCGGGCTGCGTGATGTGGCAGGCCTGCGCCGCCCGGCCAAAGTGCCGGTGCTCATGCAGCGCCACCAGGTAGCGCAGGGACGCGAGCAGGTTCATGGCATGGTGGGGCGACTCAGGAAGATCAGGTGTTCTTGCTGATCGAAATCGTCGGGAACTTGCTCGAAAAATCCTTGGCCTGCTGCGCGATCTTCACCGCCACGTCGCGCGCGACCTTCTTGTAGATCTTGGCCACGTCCCCGTCGGGGTCGGCCACCACTGTGGGCTTGCCGCTGTCGGCCTGCAGGCGGATACTCATGTCGAGCGGCAGCGCGCCCAGGTAGTCCATGTTGTACTCGGCTGCCATCTTCTTGCCGCCATCGGCGCCAAAGATGTGTTCCACATGGCCGCAGTTGCTGCACACGTGCGCGGCCATGTTCTCGACGATGCCAAGGATGGGCACGCCCACCTTCTCGAACATCTTGATGCCCTTCTTGGCATCGAGCAGGGCGATGTCCTGGGGCGTGGTCACGATCACGGCGCCGGTCATGGGCACGCGCTGGCTCAGGGTGAGCTGGATGTCGCCGGTGCCGGGGGGCATGTCGATGATGAGGTAGTCGAGGTCTTTCCAGTTGGTCTGGCGCAGCAGTTGCTCCAGCGCCTGGGTGGCCATGGGGCCGCGCCAGATCATGGCTTCGTCCTGGTCCACCAGGAAGCCGATGGACATGACCTGCACGCCGTAGTTCTCCAGCGGCTCCATGGTCTTGCCGTCGTCGCTTTCAGGGCGGCGGTTGATGCCCAGCATCATGGGCTGGCTGGGGCCGTAGATGTCGGCGTCGAGCACGCCCACGCTGGCGCCCTCGGCGGCCAGGGCCAGGGCCAGGTTGGCGGCCGTTGTGCTTTTGCCCACGCCGCCCTTGCCCGAGGCCACGGCGATGATGTTCTTGACCTGGGGCAAGAGCTGCACGCCGCGCTGCACGGCATGCGCAATCACCTTGGTGGTGATGTTGACCGACACGTTCTCGACGCCCCCCACGCCCTTGGCAGCGGCCACGAGATTGCGGCGCAGTTCGGGCACCAAGCTCTTGGCGGGGTAGCCCAACTCCACATCGAAGGCCACGTCGCCGCCGCTGATCTGCACATTGCGCAGGGCGCGGGTGCTGACGAAATCCTTGCCCGTGTGGGGGTCCAGCACGCTGGAAAGTGCGGCCAAAAGGCCCTGTTCGGTGACTGCCATTCAATAAACTCCTGTGGGGCCGGTAGTCTATCCAAGCGCTGTTCCCCCGGCGCGTGAAGGACAATGCGCACGCTTTGCCCCTGGCTCCACAGCAGCCGGCACCCTGAGAAACCGAACGAAAAGGACCCCCGTGAAATTCAAGATGGCCGAGAAATCCCTGTTTGCCATGCTGCTGCGCTCGCCCTGGTGGATCAGCTTTGTGGTGGTCGGCCTCATCGTTCTGGCGGCAGGTGCGCTGCTGCCCAAGGAATATTTCGTGGTGGGTGCGCTGGCCGGTTTCCCCATCTTCGTAGTGGGCTGCATCGCCGCGTGGAAGCAGCTGCACGCCCCCAACCCCGCCCGGGTTGCCGAGATGCTGGAGGCCGTGGCCAGCATGCCCTGGCGCAGCTTTGCCGACACCCTGGCATCGGCCTGGGCACGGGCGGGCTACTCTGTAGAGCGGATCCACGGCAACAACGCAGGCGCTGACATGCGACTGACCCAAGGTGGCAAAACCACGCTGGTCAGCGCCAAACGCTGGAAAGCCGCCACCCACGGCGTAGAGCCCCTGCGCGAGCTGCACGCGGCCATGCTGGCCAGCGAGGCCCCCGCAGGCGTCTATGTGGCTGCCCTGGGGCAGGTCAGCGACAACGCCCAGGCGTTTGCCCGGGAGCACGGCATTGTGGTGCTGCAGGGTGACGCGGTGGCACAGCTGCTGCTGCGCCAACCGTAGACAGCGATGTGCCGGGGCCTCCGGCCCACAGAATCACAGCTGTAACGCTGCAGAAAAAAGGCGATCCGCCCCATCCCGGGCCAAATTTTCAAACATCTAGTTCTGCGCACAGGGCAGCAAAAGAAGCGGCAGGGTTCAAAGCGCGTGATATCGGCCGACCCACCACGACGTGCGTTGCACCCGCCTTGATGGCTTCGCTGGCGGTGGTGAAACGGGCGTGGTCGCCTTTTGCAAACTCCAGCGGCTGTATGCCAGGCGTGACGATGAGCGCGCCCCGCGGCAGCGCGTTGCGCAGAAGCCTGGCTTCTAGCGGCGACGCGACCACACCGTGGCAGCCTGCTGCGTGTGCAAGGCGCGCAAGACGCAGCACCTGTTCTGGCACTGTCGACGCCACGCCCACTTCGCGCAGCGCCTCGTCGTCCATGCTGGTGATCACAGTGAGTGCCAGCACTTTGAGCTCAGGGAAGTGTGCTGCCGACGCCACTGCAGCCTCCAGCACAGAAGATCCTGCCGACGCATGAACCGTCACCATAGAAGCCCCCAGTTGCCCCGCCGCCGCAACTGCGTCAGCCACCGAGCTCGGGATTTCAAACAGTTTGAGGTCCAAAAAGACCTGCTTGCCAGCATCCAACAGATCGCGGACGAAGGACGGTCCAGCCGCCGTGAGCAATTGCAAACCCACCTTGTAGACAGAAGCAGCAGAGCCCAGCTGCCCGACCAGATCTGCCGCAGGCGCAGCAGCAGGGAAATCAAGCGAAACGATGATGCTCGGATTCAAGCCATCTCCCCAAAAAAGTGCGTTGGAGCATGCCACAGGCCGGGGAACAGCACGAACCCACCTCTGGCGCAAACAATTGACTTCCCCCGGCAAGCTTGAACGCCCCAGCAAAAAGCGAAGTGTCGCCTCAACCATGCGGGTTTTCCCACATGAAGGGCTCCCAGCCACCCACCGACACTTGGGACACCACCCCACACACATTCATGCCGCCCTTGGTAACTTCTGATATCCCCGCCGAAGCGAGACCCGCCACCGGCCTGCTACTCACCGGCGGCGGTGCCCGCGCCGCCTACCAGGTGGGCGTGCTCGAAGCCATTGCCGACCTGCGCCAGGCCTGTGGCGAGGGGAGCGGACCCAACCCCTTCCCCATCATCACCGGCACCTCGGCCGGGGCCATCAACGCGGCGGCGCTGGCCTGCGGGGCCGACAACTTTGACCGCGCCGTGCGCCGCATCGCACGCGTATGGCGGCAGTTCCACGCCAGCCAGGTGTATGGCGCCGACTCGCTCAGCGTGATGCGCAGCGGCGCGCGCTGGCTCACGCTGGTGTCGCTGGGCTGGGCGCTGGCGCGCTGGCGGCGCATGCGGCCCAAGTCGCTGCTGGACAACACCCCGCTCGAAAAACTGCTGGTCAAGATGGTGCCGCTGGTGCGCCTGCCCCGGCTGATCCGCAAAGGGCATCTCACAGCGCTTGCCGTCACAGCGTCGAGCTACAGCTCGGGCGAACACGTCACCTTTTTTGAAGCCGCCGCACCCGTCAAGCCCTGGGTGCGCTCGCAGCGCAAGGCGGCCAGCGACCGCATCACGCACGAGCATCTGCTGGCGTCCTCGGCCATTCCGTTCATCTTTCCGGCCAAAGGCATTGAGGTGGATGACCACGTCGAATATTTCGGCGACGGCTCCATGCGCCAGTCGGCGCCCATTGCTCCGGCCATTCACCTGGGGGCCGAGCGCATCCTGGTGATCGGCGCTGGCCGCATGCACGAGCCCAAGGGCGATGCCGCCGCCAACCCCACGGCCACCTACCCCACGCTGGCGCAGATTGCGGGTCATGCGCTGTCCAACATCTTTCTGGATGCGCTGGCCGTGGATGTGGAGCGCGTGCAGCGCATCAACCAGACCCTGTCGCTCATCCCCGAAGAAAAGCGCCTGCACAGCGCACTGCGCCCCATCGAGCTGCTGGTGATTGCCCCCTCGCAGCGCCTGGATGCCGTGGCTGCGCGCCACGTGGGCGACCTGCCCACGCCCGTGCGCACCATGCTGGGCGCCCTGGGCGTCACGTCCAACATGGCCGATGTGCGCGGCGCGGCGCTGGCCAGCTACCTGCTCTTCGAATCCGGTTACACCCAGGAGCTCATGGCCCTGGGCCGGGCCGACACCCTGGCCATGCGGGCCGAGGTGTGCAGGTTCTTTGGGTGGACGGATAACGGCGCCGAGGTGAAGACCCGGCACCATGGGGAAACCGCCTGAGACGCCCCAGGCCTGAACCCTACGGCTTGGGCAGCCACCCCAGGCCGTGCGCGTGCAGGCTCTGCACATACAGCCGGTCCGCCGTCTCGGTGATCGCAGTGGTCTCGGGGTAGGCGCCACTCGGGTCCTGCAGGTCGGCCACCACCTTGCCATCGTCGGTGAACGCAATCACATGGCCGTAGGGCTGGGGAATGGGACACAGCGCACGCGGCAGGCGCAGGGTCAGGCTGCGCAGCCAGGGCTTGCCCGCCATGTTGTCGATGGCTGCCCCGCGCGGCTTGGCAAAGCCCAACCACACCTTGCCGTCCTGCCCGCGCATCAGGTTGTCGGGGTAGCCGGGCAGGTTGTCGAGCAGCACGCGGGCCTGGGGGCTGGCCTGGCCAATGTCGAGGTCTTTCGCATCCACCGCAATCTTCCACACCCGGTATTTGCCGGTTTCGTTGACGAACAGGTGTTTTTCGTCCTGGCTCAGGGCCACGCCGTTGGCAAAGCTGATGCTCTGGGCCACCACGCGTGCGGTGCGGGTGGTGGGGTCGTATTCGATCACCCGGCCGGTGCTGGCCTGCTCCAGGATGTCGAGCACGCTCGCTTCAAACGTGCCGCCCCAGTCCTTGGGGGCAAAACGGGTGGAGGCGTCGCTCAGGTACATCTTTCCGCTTTGGGCCACCACCACGGCGTCGGCATAGCGGATGGGGTCGTTGCCCACCTTGTCGGTCAGCACGGTGACCTTGCCATCGGGCGCAATGGACAGCAGGCCCCTGACCGCATCGGCCGCAATCAGATTGCCCGCTGCGTCAAAGTCAAACCCCAGCACCCGCCCGCCGGTATTGGCAAACACCTCCTGGCCCGATCCGTCGGCGTTCATGCGCAAAATGCTGCCGCTGAGCACGGTGGTGTAGAGCTTGCCGTCCTTGCCAAAGGCGATGTGCTCGGGGCCCACCTCGCCCTTGAGGTCGATGATGTTCAGCTGGGCCAGGCGCTGGTTGGGGGCATGCACGCCCTGGTAGCCGGGGGCGGCAGGCGCGGTCCAGGCCACCGGCTGAATGGGCACAGGCCACGCCGCCAGATAGGCAGCCACCGCCAATATCGCGCCACCCACGCCCCACCCCACCCGTTTTGCCCATGTGCTGGCCATGTGTCGTCTCCTGTTGATTGTTGGAATGCGGGGCATTGTGGCTCCATAGGCGGCCTGCGCGCATGCCCTGTTTGGCACCTGCGCGACCTGGGGAGGCCACCGCAGCGCCCGTAATGGCCAGGGATACTGCCGACCGCCTAAAATCGCGGGTTCCGCCTGAGAAAGCCGCTTTTCATGACGACCTCCGCCCGCAAACTCTTCGTTACCACCGCCCTGCCGTACGCCAACGGCAACTTTCACATCGGCCACATCATGGAATACATCCAGGCCGACATCTGGGTGCGGTACCAAAGGATGCAGGGCAACGCGGTCAACTTTGTGGGTGCGGACGACACCCACGGTGCGCCCATCATGATTGCCGCCGAAAAGGCCGGCAAGACGCCCCAGCAGTTCGTGGCCGACATCGCCGCCGGTCGCAAGCAGTACCTGGACGGTTTTCACATCAGCTTTGACAACTGGCACAGCACCGACGCGCCTGAAAACCACGAGCTGGCCCGCCAGATCTACCGCGACCTGCGTGACCGTGCCGATGGCAGTCTGATCGAGGTGCGCACCATCGAGCAGTTCTTCGACCCCGAGAAGAACATGTTCCTGCCCGACCGCTACATCAAGGGCGAATGCCCCAAGTGCCACGCCAAGGACCAGTACGGCGACAACTGCGAGGTATGCGGCACGGTGTACGCGCCCACCGACCTCATCAACCCCTTCTCGGCCCTGTCGGGCGCCAAGCCCGAGCTGAAGAATTCGGAGCACTTCTTCTTCAAGCTCTCGGACCCACGCTGCGTGGAGTTCCTGGAAAACTGGACGCAGGACGGCAAACTGCAGCCCGAGGTGGCCAACAAGATCAAGGAATGGTTCACCGTCCGCACCAACCCCGACGGCACTACCAGCGAAGGCCTGGGCGACTGGGACATCAGCCGCGACGCGCCCTACTTCGGCATCGAGATCCCCGACGCGCCCGGCAAATACTTCTACGTGTGGCTCGATGCCCCCGTGGGCTACCTCGCGTCGCTAAAGAACCTGCTGGAAAAGCGTGGCGAAAGCTACGACGCCTACATGGCCGACCCAGCCATGGAGCAGTACCACTTCATTGGCAAGGACATCGTCACCTTCCACACCCTGTTCTGGCCCGCCATGCTGCACTTCAGCGGCCGCAAGACGCCCAACAACGTGTTTGTGCACGGCTTCTTGACCGTGAACAACGGCGAGAAGATGAGCAAGAGCCGGGGCACGGGCCTGGACCCGCTCAAGTACCTGAGCCTGAACATGAACGCCGAGTGGCTGCGCTACTACCTGGCGGCCAAGCTGAGCGCGCGCAACGAGGACATCGACTTCAATGCCGAAGACTTCATGCTGCGGGTGAACAGCGATTTGATCGGCAAATACGTGAACATTGCCAGCCGCGCGGCGGGCTTCTTGACCAAGCGCTTTGACGGCAAGCTGACCGACCAATTTGCCACCACGGGCACAGCCCTGCTGGCCGAGGTGCGCGGCGCCAGTGACGCCATCGCGCAGATGTACGAAACGCGGGAATACAGCAAGGCCACGCGCGAGATCATGCTGCTGGCCGACAAGGTCAACGCCTATGTGGACCAGAACAAGCCCTGGGATCTGGCCAAGGACGCTGCCAACAACGAGGCCCTGCACCAGGTGTGCTCGGTGCTCGTCAACGCCTTTGCCGCGCTCACCCGCTACCTGGCACCTGTACTCCCGGGCCTGGCCCAGGCGGTGCAAGGCTTTGTGGGGGTGAACATGCAGCAGTGGAACGTGGCGGGGGACGTGCAAGCCATCCAGCCCTACCAGCACCTGATGCAGCGCGTGACCCCAGAACAGCTTGAAGCACTGTTTGAGGCCCCAGCGCAAGCAGAACAAGCGCCAGCAGCTACTGAAACCGTAGCAGCCAACTCCCTTCCTGGTGGCGAGGAACTGGCCCCCACCATCACCATCGACGACTTCACCAAGATCGACTTGCGCATTGCGCTGATCGTGAACTGTGAGCCGGTCGAGGGCTCCACCAAGCTGCTGCGCCTGACGCTGGACGTGGGCGAAGGCCGTACGCGCAACGTGTTCAGCGGCATTGCCAGCGCTTACAAGCCCGAAGATCTGGTGGGCAAGCACACCGTGATGGTGGCCAACCTGGCGCCGCGCAAGATGAAGTTTGGCGTGAGCGAAGGCATGGTGCTGGCCGCCAGCCATGGCGACGAAAAGGCCAACCCCGGCATCTACGTGCTCAACCCCTGGCCCGGCGCCACGCCCGGCATGCGGGTGCGGTAAGGCGTGCAACGCTCATAGACAAAGCAACCGTCAAGGATGCCGAGGGGTGCTGAGCCCCTCGCCATCCGCCGATAGAGGAAGGGGCGGCATGTTGACTGCCGCCCTGAAGCAAGCTCTCAGTAAAGGTACACCGCGCCCGCGTTGGTGCTGCTTTCGTCAGACTGATTGCCCCCAATGCCAGTCGATCCACTGTCTTCGGTGGATGCCCCCACGGCCAGCGTAGTGCCGTCACCCGATATCGCCACACGTCCACCAAACCGGTCCCCAGCGCCCGTATTGGGTGCCTTCAGGTAGGCCTGTTGCGCCCAGGTGCCTGCGCTGCGGCGGAACACCAGCACAGCGCCCGCATCCGCTGCGGCGGTGTTGGCCGGGTCGCCATTGAATCCGCGCGCATTGCTGTCGTCCCGGTACGACGGCACCACCAGCGTGTTGCCGTCGCTGGACATCGCCAGGTTGTTGCCAAACCGGTGGGGGGTGCGGGTGTTGGAGGCTTTCAAGTACGCCTGTGACTGCCAGACGCCACCTGCGCGAGTAAACACAAACACCGCGCCAGAGTTGAGTGCAAGGGTGTTGCTGGGTGGAGGCACGACGAAGGTGCCTGTGTAGTTGCTGCTGTCTCCGTCCATGCCAACCGCCAGCGTGTTGCCGTCGCCTGACAGGATGACCGATACACCGAAGCGGTCCTGCGCCTTGGGATTCGGAGCCTTCAGATAGGCCTGCTGCGACCATGCCCCCGCATTGCGCTGGAACACGTAGGCCGCACCGGCATTGGCCAGGGTGTCGTCCGCAGGATCACTCGCCAAGGCGCTGCGCTCAAAGAACGCGCCCACCGCCAGGGTGTCGCCTGCGCCAGACAGGCTGAGGTAGATGCCGAAGAAATCTCCCGAGCCTGCGTTGGAGGCCTTGAGGTAACTTTGCTGTGCCCAGCTGGTGCCCGTGCGGGCAAAGACGTAGGCAGCCCCGGACGCAGCATAGGCTCCATTGCCGTGTGTTCCAGTCAGGTCACCATCCTCGTTGTAGGCCCCCACCGCCAGGGTGTTGCCGTCGCTCGAGAGGGCTACGAATGAACCGAAAAGATCGTCGGCATCCGCGTTGTTCGCCTTGATGAATGCCTGCTGCGACCAGACGGCGCCCGTGCGGGAATAGACATAGACGGCGCCTGAGTTGCTGGCCAGGTTATTGGTGGTCGGCATCGTCGAGAACGTGCCCTTCTGGTCGCCGCTCTCGCCATCCGCGCCGATGGCCAGCGTGTTGCCGTCGGCCGACAAGGCCACGGCATTGCCAAAATAATCGTTGGCCTCGCCGTTGGGGGCCGCAATGCGCGCCTGCTGCGACCACGTGGCGCCGCTCTTCGTGAATACGTATACCGCCCCGGTATTGCCACCCTCTCCATACGCCCCCACGGCCAGGGTGGTGCCGTTGCTGGACAAGGCCACGCGGTTGCCAAACCGGCCTTCGACGGTGGTAGTCGATCCCTTGAAGTAGCCAATGGCACGCACCATGTCTGCCGCCATGGAGGTCGATGGGGCACTGCACCCGCCCGCGTTGCAGGCTTGCACGGTGTACGTCGCATTCACCCGAAGGTGCAGCAGCACCGGAACTGCGTAGGTCAGCCCGGTGGCCGCGGTCGACCCGATTTGCGCGGGTGCCAGCGGGCCCGCGCCGTCCGGGTCTTCGTACACCGTGTAGCGGGTTGCGCCGGGCGTCGAGGTCCACGAAAAGACCAGTGCCTTCGTCCCATAGGCAATCCCCAGGCCACCCGGCGTGGGGGGAGCCGGTGGAGGGGGGGGAGCAGGAGGCGGAGGCGATGAGACGGTGCTGCAACGCACTCTCACTTGGGTCACGGGCGCCACGACAACCCCGGTGCCAGCCTCTACTGTGCAAACCTGATTCGCAGGCTGTACATGCACCGTCACGGCGTAAGAGCTGCCATGGGTCAGCGGTGAGGCAAACCCGAAAACGCCATTGGTGGCCACCAACAGATCCGCAGCGCCGTTGAGCCGCAACGTCACCACGCCCAGCAGGCCCGTGATCGATCCACCGACGGAGTAGGTATTGGTGGTGCATGTCACCAAGATGTTGGTAACCGGGCCTGCCACCACACCCGAACCGTTTTCCACAACACAGGTCTGCCCGGCGGGCTGGGTACGCACAACAATGTTGTAGGCCTGGCCCTGCAAAACGTTGGTGGCATAGCTGCCGTTCGCCGTGATGGTCAGCTCCGCCTCCGTGCCATTGGCCAGGACGAGCGTGCCCACCAGCCCCGTCACAGTGCCGCCCACAGCATGTTGCGCCACGGGCGGGGGCGGTGGGGGCGCAGCAGGGTCTTCGCCACCGCCGCAGGCCATCAAGACTCCGCTCGCAATCAGAAGAAGCAGCCTTGCCGCCCCACCAAGCCTCGCCCACAGTGCTTCAGCGCTGGCGGAATAAGTTCGGTACATCAAGGGTTCTCCGGGCATGTGAACGGGGTGGGCACTTCACCCATTCAGGAGGCGCGGGCGAGCCCGGCGCCCCTCGTGCGGGCGCAGGCGGGGTGGCACGAACTCTATGGTGGGTGGACGCGCAAACACACCCCACTGAAGCAGGGTTGACGGGTGCAATGGAGTCGCGCAGGGGCGTTCGGCGGGAGCTCAGGCCGCTGAGGACTCGGTCACGATCGGAGACAGGCGGCCGTCGCGCTGGCGGCCCCGTCCCTCAATGCCCCACGTAGCGCCCTGGCCGGTGGCTGATCCACAAGAACCCGCTCATCACCAGCACGGCCAGCACCGAATACGCCACACGCTCGACCGGCACCACGAACAGCGCCAGCAGCACCACGGAGCCGTCGATCATCATCTGCACCTTGCCCGCCCGCATGCCATAGCGGCTTTGCAGATACAGCGACACCACCGTGGCACCGCCCAGGCTGGAGCGGTGGCGCGCCAGAAACAAACAGCCCGTGCCCAGCAGCAGCCCGCCCAGCAGCGAGGCGAACAGCGGGTTCAGGTAGTCCACATGCATCACGTGCGGAAACAGCTCGGTCAGCAGCGACAGCAGGCCCACGCAGACAAAGGTCTTGATGGTGAACTCGTGACCCATGCGCGTCCAGGCAAACCAGTAGAACGGCAGGTTGACCACAAAAAACAGCTTGCCGAACGAAATGCCCGTGACGTAGTGCAGCAAAAACGCCACGCCCGCGGTGCCGCCCACCAGCAGGCCCGCCTGGTTGAAAAGCATGAGCGCCATGGCCACAAACAAGGTGCCCGCGAACAGGGCCTGCGCGTCTTCGAACAGGCCGTGGCGCAGCGATGGCGGGGGGGACATTTCGGGCGTCGGCATGGCAGGAGGGTGAAGGGTGTCGGGCATGGGATCAGGTGGGGATGCAGTGCACCACAACTAGCAAGCAACGCGCCAGTGCGCAGGGGCTGCTTTCCCTTGCCAGCCTTGGCAGATTGCAAGCATTTTTTGGCATCCAGCGCTTATACAGCAAGCGTCAATAGCTATCAAATTAGGAGCAAATTCTATACAACACCGACATGGAGCTGAAGCTACCCAAGTTGCGGAGGCTCTGTTTGTGGCCCTGTTGCGGCCCTGTTGTGGCGCTATTGCAGCGCCGGTGTGACGCCATCGGGTGGTTGGGACCGCCATCGGTTGCACTTCAAGAAGCGCTCACTACACTGGTTGCCTCCATGCCGTTTTCGCCCGCCTTTCGCCCCCGCCTGATCGACGCCCTGCGCGGCTACACCAAGAGCCGCTGGCTGGCCGACGTGGGTGCAGGGGTCACGGTAGGCATTGTGGCGCTGCCGCTGGCCATGGCGTTTGCGATTGCCAGTGGCCTCAAGCCCGAGGCGGGGCTGTGGACGGCCATCATTGCGGGCTTCCTCATCTCTGCCCTGGGGGGCGCCAACACGCAGATTGGTGGGCCGGCGGGCGCGTTCATCGTGATCGTCTACGGCATTGTGGAGCGCTATGGCGTGGCCAATCTGCTGATCTCTACCGCCTGCGCGGGCGTGATTCTGGTGCTGCTGGGGTTGTTTCGCCTGGGCACGCTGGTGCGGTTTGTGCCGGTCAGCATCGTGATCGGCTTTACCAACGGCATTGCGGTGCTGATTGCGCTGTCACAGGTGAAAGACTGGCTGGGCTTGTCGATTGACCGCATGCCGGGCAACTTCTTCTCGCAGGTGAGCACGCTGGCGCAGCACATCGGCACCTTCAACCCCTATGCGTTCGGGCTGGGGCTGGCGTGTGTGGCGCTGCTGTTCCTCTGGCCACGGCTGTTCCTCAAGGGCTCGCCGGTGATCCGGCTCATGGAGGGGCACACGGTGCGCCGGTTTGCCCGGGTGCCCGCACCCGTGGTGGCGCTGGTGGCGCTGAGCCTGCTGGCCTGGGGGCTCAGGTTTCCGGTGGAGACCATCGGCTCGCGCTTTGGAGGCATTCCGCAGGCGCTGCCGGTGTTTGCGCTGCCCGATTTTTCGTGGGAGACGGTGCGGCTGCTGGTCACCCCCACACTCACCATCGCGTTGCTGGGTGCCATCGAGTCGCTGCTGTGCGCCCGCGTGGCCGACCAGCTGGCCACCGACCCGCACCACAAAAAACACGACCCCAACCAGGAGCTGATGGCCCAGGGCGCGGCCAACATGATCGTGCCGTTTTTTGGCGGCATGCCGGCCACCGGCACCATTGCGCGCACGGTGACCAATATCCGCGCGGGCGCCACCTCGCCGGTGGCGGGCATGGTGCATGCACTCACGCTGCTGGCGATCGTGCTGGTGGCTGCGCCGCTGGCGCTGCACATTCCGCTGGCGGTGCTGGCGGGCATCTTGCTGTTTGTGGCCTGGAACATGGGCGAGTGGCACGAGTTTGTGCGGCTCAAGCATTTCAGCAACCACTATCGGCTGCTGATGCTGGGCACGTTTTTCCTCACGGTGGTGTTCGACCTCACGGTGGCGGTGGAGGTGGGCCTGTTCATGGCCTGCGCGCTGTTTGTGCGGCGCATGAGCGGGTTGTTTCGCGCGGTGCGCGAGCCCGAACCCATTCCAACACCGCCGAGCGCTGCGCCGGGCCAGCACACTGTGGCCCGCTGGCGCCTGCACGGCGCGCTGTTTTTTGGCGCAGCCGCCAAGATCGACCCCATCGTGCAGGCGGTGGAAACCGGCCCGCCCGGCATGGATGTGGTGCTGGACGCCTGCGAGCTGGTGGCGCTGGACACGACCGGGCTGGATGCGCTGGAGCAGATCCTGAAAGCCGTGGCAGCGCGCGGTGGGCGCATGTCGGTGGTGAACCTGCACGAGCAGCCACGCTCGCTGATCGAGCGATCGGGCTTTGCCGACCGGCTGGCCGCCCAGGGCGGCGCCAGCGTGGATGTGTAGTTGTCGGCAGGGCGCGGGGCAACCGTTTACTTGCCGCCCTTGAACTCCGGCGCGTCCAGGTCGGCCCCCGTCTGCGTGCGCAGCACCACGAGGTCAGCCCCATGGACCACCGTGAACACCTTGGCCTGGTTGGGCGCCTCCAGATAGCGCCAGTCCACCCACGTCTCTTTCTTCAGCTCGTAGGGCGTGGCCTTTGCGGGTTTGCCCAGCAGGCGGCGCACCTCATCCATGCGCATGCCAGGCACGACGCGCGCAAAGGTTTCGGGCGTGAGCACCTGGCGCAGCGCGATCATGCGGCCATCGGGGCCGATGGTGATCATGTAGTTGACCTGACCTGCGGGCTGGCGGTTGTATTCGAAGGTGCGGGCACCGCCCGGTTCTTCCCACACGTTCTCGGGGGCGCCAAAGCGGTCGCGCACGTCGGCTTCGGTCGATACGCCCTCTTTCAGCTCGCTGATGCGCTGAGGGTCGCAGGCGGTAAGAGCGATCAGGGAAAAAGCGGCAGCTGCCAGGGCAGCGGCGCGATATATCAAGCGCATAAATTCGTCCCGGTAAAATCTTGGACCTTTGGTGCGTCACTGTGCCTGATGCGTTCCAAGAAAGAGATTCACAGTCCATGTCTATTTTCCGCCGCCCCGATTACCAATCCGACGCCACCCAGTTCATCAACCAGCTCAAGGCCAGCCGCCCCGAACTGGAAAGCCAGCAGCTGGCAGGCCGTGCCCTGCTGTGGGACAAGAAGGTGGACCGCAGCATCTGGACCGAGTACCGCGAAGGCCAGGTCGAGCAAAAGCCGTACGTCTACCAGACCAACGCAGATTAAGCATCAAAATGGCCTCTAGCGCTTATCCAACAAGCGCTATAAGCTCATTTTTTTATAGCAAATCATGACCACAGCGAACGAAGCCGAAGTGGCCGATTCGCCGGATCTGTCCGCGCGGGACGCCGCGGGCATGCCCGTGGTGGTCGACCAGGTGGCGCTGGCACGCCTGTACGGCGAGCCGCTGTTTGCGCTGCCGCAAGACCTGTACATCCCGCCCGATGCGCTCGAAGTCTTCCTGGAAGCCTTCGAAGGCCCGCTCGATTTGCTGCTGTACCTGATCCGCAAGCAGAACTTCAACATCCTCGACATCCCCATGGTGGGGGTGACCAAGCAGTACCTGGCGTATGTGGACGAGATTCGCAGCCGCAACCTGGAGCTGGCAGCCGAGTACCTGCTGATGGCGGCGATGCTCATCGAGATCAAGTCGCGCATGCTGCTGCCGCCCAAAAAGCAGGAAGGCGGCGAGGAGCCCGAAGACCCCCGCGCCGAGCTGGTGCGCCGCCTGCTCGAATACGAGCAAATGAAGATGGCGGCCATGCGCCTGTCGCACATGCCGCAGTACGGCCGCGACTTCCTGAAGGCCCAGGTCTACATAGAACAAAGCCTGCAGCCACGCTTTCCGGACGTGCACGTGGTGGAGCTGCAGGACGCCTGGCGCGACATCCTCAAACGCGCCAAGCTCGTGCAGCACCACAAGATCACGCGCGAGGAACTTTCGGTGCGCGAATACATGAGCATGGTGCTCAAAACGCTGCAGGGCCGCCGCTTTGTGGAGTTTGAAGAACTCTTCGAACCCGAAAAAGGCAGCACCGTGCTGGTGGTGACCTTCATCGCGCTGCTGGAGCTGGCCAAAGAGACGCTGATCGAGATCACGCAGGCCGAGGCTTTTGCCCCCATTTACGTGCGCCTCGCTTACACGCCGGTCTAGGCTGGCTCCCCTGTTCACCGCCCTGGCCGGTGGCCGTGGCGTTACCCCTTTCTTCACCCGCAAGCCATGGCATCCCACGACTTCGACGTTCTCATCGTAGGCAGCGGCCTCGCTGGCCTCTCGGCTGCCTTGCACCTGGCGCCCACCCACCGCGTGGCCGTGATCACCAAGCGCACGCTGCAGGATGGATCGAGCGGCTGGGCCCAGGGCGGCATTGCCGCCGTGCTGGCTGACGACGACAGCTTTGCCGCCCACATTGAAGACACGCTGGTGGCCGGTGCGGGCCTGTGCGACCTGGCCACCACCCGCTTTGTGGTGGAGAACGCGCCCGCATCGATTGCCTGGCTGCGCAAGCTGGGTGTGCCCTTCACACTCGAAGGCGACCAGCTGCACCTGACGCGCGAAGGCGGTCACAGCGCGCGCCGCATCGCCCATGTGACCGATGCCACCGGCGCAGCCGTGCAGCGCACGCTGATCGACGTGGTGCGCAGCACACCGGGCATCACCCTGTTTGAGCAGCACACGCTGGTGGACCTGATCACCACGCGCAAGCTGGGCCTGCCTGGCAACCGCTGCCTGGGGCTGTATGCGCTCGACAGCGACACCGACGAGGTGGTGACCTTCCGCGCGCCGCAAACCATCCTGGCCACGGGCGGCGCAGGCAAGGTGTACCTGTACACCACCAACCCCGACACCGCCACGGGCGACGGCATTGCCGCCGCCTGGCGCGCGGGCTGTCGTGTGGCGAACATGGAGTTCATCCAGTTCCACCCCACAGGCCTGTACCACCCGCACGAAAAGTCCTTCCTCATCAGCGAGGCCGTGCGCGGCGAGGGCGGGCAACTCAAGCTGCCCCCCTCGGCCGGCGGCACCCGCTTCATGCTCGACCACGACCCGCGCGCCGAACTGGCCCCGCGCGACGTGGTGGCCCGCGCCATCGACTTCGAGATGAAGAAACACGGCCTGGACTGCGTACACCTGGACATCTCGCACCAGAGCCCCGCGTTTCTGCAAGAGCACTTCCCCAACATCCTCGCGCACTGCGCGTCGCTGGGCATCGACATCACCAAGGAGCCCATCCCCGTGGTGCCCACGGCCCACTTCACCTGCGGCGGCGTGCTGACCGACCTGGCGGGCCGCACCGACCTGCCCGGTCTGTACGCCGTGGGCGAGGTGGCCTGCACCGGCCTGCATGGCGCCAACCGCCTGGCCAGCAACTCGCTGCTCGAATGCATGGTGTTCGCCCGCGCCGCCGCGCAGGCCATCGCAGCAGCCCCGACCACAGAACTGCCCACCGTTCCCGCCTGGGACGACAGCCGCGTGACCGATGCGGATGAATCCGTCGTCATCTCCCACAACTGGGACGAGCTGCGCCGCTTCATGTGGGACTACGTGGGCATCGTGCGTACCAACAAGCGCCTGGAACGTGCCGCCCACCGCATTGCCATGCTGCAGGGCGAGATTCAGGAGTTCTACGCCCATTTCCACGTCACGCGCGACCTGCTGGAGCTGCGCAACCTGGTGCAGGTGGCCGACCTGATCGTGAAAAGCGCCCAGCTGCGCCGCGAAAGCCGGGGCCTGCATTTCAGCCGCGATTACCCCGAGATGGCCGCGCCTGCGGCCCCCACCCTTCTCGTACCACCGGTGGCCCGATGACCTACAGCGTCAAAGAAATTTTCTACACCCTGCAAGGCGAAGGCGGCCAGGCGGGCACACCCGCGGTGTTCTGTCGCTTTGCGGGCTGCAACCTCTGGACTGGCCGCGAGCAGGACCGCGCGCAGGCCATCTGCCAGTTCTGCGACACCGACTTTGTGGGCACCGACGGCACGCTGGGCGGCAAGTTCGAAACGGCCACGGCACTGGCGGAATTAATCGCCGCCCAATGGCCTGCAGACGCGGGCCATCGCCTGGTGGTGCTGACGGGTGGAGAACCCCTTCTGCAGGTCGATACGGCACTCATCGACGCGCTGCACGCGCAGCAATTTCGCATTGCGGTTGAAAGCAACGGCACCGTGATTGCGCCCGAGGGCATCGACTGGTTGTGCATCAGCCCCAAGGCGGGTGCCCCGTGGGTGCAGCGCAGCGGGCAGGAACTGAAGCTCGTGTGGCCCCAGCCGGGCTTTGACCTGCAGGCGCTGGAGCAGGACACGCAGTTCACCCACCGCTTTCTGCAGCCCATGGATGGCCTTCTGCAGCGACAGAACACTGCCGCTTGCATTGACGCCTGCCTGGCCCACCCCGCATGGCGCCTGAGCCTGCAAACTCACAAGCTCACCGGTATCCGGTGAGCGGTTTTCTTTTTGGTTCCCGTATGTTGTTCACCATCTCCCAGCGCTTCTTCTTCGACGCTGCCCACACCCTGCGCCGCGAGATCGAGGCCGAAGGCAGCCGCCGCGTGCACGGCCATACCTACCACGCCGAGGTCTTTTTGAGCGGCCCACGCGACCCCGCCACCGGCATGGTGCTGGACCTGGGCCTGCTGCGCAGGGGCCTGGAGGTGGTGCGCGAGCAGCTGGACCACCACATGCTGGACGACGTGCCTGGCCTGGGCACGCCGACGCTGGAGAACCTGTGCGTTTTCATCGCCCAGGCGCTGCCCGCCGACCTGCGCGCCAGCGTGAGTCGTGTGCGCGTGTGGCGCGAGGCGTTGGGCGACAGCTGCGTGCTGGACTTTCCGCAGCCCTGATCGACCACGGCCCTGCCACCGGCAGATCCTCCCCCATTCACAGACTTCACTGAAGGAAGCCGATGTTCCGCACCCTGCTCAAATCCAAGATCCACCGCGTGGCCGTGACCCAGTGCGAGCTCCACTACGAAGGCTCCTGTGCCATCGACGAAGACCTGCTCGACGCCGCCAACATCGCAGAGAACGAGCAGATCCACATCTGGAACATCAACAACGGCGAGCGCTTCGTCACCTATGCCATCAAGGGCCAGCGCGGCAGCGGCATGATCTCGGTGAACGGCTCGGCCGCACGCCGCGCAGCCGCAGGCGACCTCATCATCATTGCTGCCTTTGCGCAGGTGCATGAAGACCAGGTGGGCGCGCACCAGCCTCAGTTGGTCTTCGTGGACGAGCACAACCGCCAGACCGAGCTGCGCCACGCCGTACCCACCCAGGGCGTCTGACCATGCAGCCCACGCACGACGGACTCGTGGCCCGCAGCCTCGCCAGCGTCTGGCACCCCTGCACCCAGATGAAGCGGCACGAAACCCAGCCGCCCGTGGCCATTGCGCGCGCCCAGGGCCCGTGGCTCTACGGCACCGATGGGAAGCGCTACCTGGACGGCATCAGCTCCTGGTGGGTCAACCTGTTCGGCCACAGCCACCCACACATCCAAGCCGCGCTGCTGGACCAACTGGGCAAGCTCGACCACGTGATGCTGGCGGGCTTTACCCACGCGCCCGTGGTGGAGTTGTCCGAGCGCCTGGCCGCCCTCACCGGCCTGGGCCATGCGTTCTACGGCAGCGACGGCGCAGCCGCGACCGAGATCGCCCTGAAGATGAGCGCGCACTACTGGCGCAACACCGGCCGCCCCGCCAAGAGCCGTTTTGTGGGCTTGGCCGGCGGCTACCACGGCGAGACCGTGGGCGCACTGGCCGTGACCGACATCGCGATCTTCCGCGAGGCCTATGCCCCGCTGGTGCGTTTGGCCGATACCGTGCCCAGCCCCGATGCGCGCAATGCAGCGCCTGGCGAAACCGCGCAAGACGTGGCCCGGCGCGCCGCCGCCGCGCTGGAAGCATGGCTGCAGGAGCACCACACCACCACCGCGGCATTCATTGTTGAACCTCTGGTGCAATGCGCAGCTGGCATGGCGATGCACGACCCCGAGTACCTGCGCCTGGCGCGCGCGCTGTGCAGCCGCTATGACGTGCACCTGGTGGTGGACGAGATCGCCGTCGGCTTTGGCCGCACGGGCACGATGTTCGCGCACCAGCAGGCGGGCATCCGGCCGGATTTCATTTGTCTGTCCAAAGGCCTGACTGGCGGCACGCTGCCGCTGTCGGCCGTGCTGACCACGGATGTGGTGTACGCCGCGTTCTACGACGACGATGTGGCGCGCGGCTTTCTGCATTCGCACTCGTACACCGGCAACCCCCTGGCCTGCCGCGCGGCGCTGGCCACGCTTGAGTTGTTTGAACAGCTGGATGCGCTGAATGCCAACAAGGCGCTGGCGCAACGCATCGATGCGGCGTGCGCACCCTTGGCACAGCATCCACGTGTGCGCCATGCGCGCAGCCTCGGAATGATCTGGGCCTGGGATGTGGACACCACGCTGCCCGACTTTTCCCGCCGCTACCACCAGCACGCCATGGCGCGGGGGCTGGTGCTGCGGCCCATCGGCAAGACGCTGTATGCCATGCCGCCCTACATGCTCGACGACGAAGCCGTGCAATGCCTGGCCAGCGGCGCGCTCGCTGCGCTGAACGCCACGCTGCAAGAGGAGAATTGATGATTGGATGTTTTGTCACCGGCACCGACACCGGCGTCGGCAAGACGCTGGTGTCCACCGGCCTGTTGCACGCCCTGGCGCCGCACCACCGCCGTGTGGTCGGCATGAAGCCCGTGGCGGCCGGTGTGGTGCCCTGGGGCGAGGACTGGGCCAGCGAGGACGCGATCGCGCTGCGCTCGGCCTCCACCCTGTCCGTCGCACCCGAGCTGGACAACCCCGTGCTGCTGCTCGACCCGTTGTCGCCCCACATTGCGGCCGAACGTGCCGGGGTGCAGATTGATATCGCGGCCATCGTGCGCAGCTACCAGGCGCTGGCCGCCCAGGCGGATGCCGTGGTGGTGGAGGGCGCGGGCGGTTTTCATGTGCCGCTGACCGACACCCAGACCGGTGCCGACCTGGCCCAGGCCCTGGCCCTGCCCGTGGTGCTGGTGGTGGGTTTACGGCTGGGCTGCCTCAGCCATGCGTTGCTGACTGCCGAGGCCATCCGGGCGCGTGGCCTCGTGCTGGTGGGTTGGGTGGCCAACCGTGTGGACCCCGAGATGGAGGCCGCTGACGAGAACATCGCCTACCTGCGTGCGCGCCTGGGCGTGCCGCTGCTGGCCGAGGTGCCGTACCAGGACCTTCCCGATGCGCGCAGCCTGGTGTTTGAACTGCCCGGGGAATGGCTATGACGCAGGAATCCCACCCCACCTCCTGGCTCGACGAGATCCCGGGGCGCCTGGCCGACATCGAGCGCGCCCACCTGCTGCGCCGCCGCCGCGTGGTGCAACCCGCGGGCGGTGCCCACCTGCTGGTGGACGGCCAGCCCATGCTGGCCTTTTGCAGCAACGACTACCTGGGCCTGGCCAGCCACCCCGCGCTGGCCGAGGCCGCTCGGGACGCCACGCACACCTTTGGCGTGGGCTCGGGCGGATCACCCCTGGTCAGCGGCCACAGCGCCGCGAACGATGCACTGGAGCGCGACCTGGCCGCCTTTGTGCAGCTACCCCGTGCGCTGTACTTCTACGCGGGCTACGCCACCAACACCGGCATCATCCCCGCGCTGGTGGGCGATGGCGATGCGCTGTTCTCCGACGCGCTCAACCACGCCTGCCTGATCGATGGCGCGCGCCTCTCGCGCGCCACCATCCACCGCTACGCCCACGCCGACCTGGCCGCGCTGGAGACTGCTCTGGCCGCCAGCCCTGCACGGCGCAAGCTGGTGGTCAGCGATGCGGTGTTCAGCATGGATGGCGACCTGATCGACATCCCCGCCCTGCTGGCGCTGTGCGAGCGCTACGACGCGCTGCTGCTGCTGGACGACGCCCATGGTTTTGGCTTGCTCGGCCCCCAAGGGCGCGGTAGCCTGGCGCAAGCGGGCCTGACGGGCACCACCGCCTCGCGCCGCGTGCTCTACATGGCCACGCTGGGCAAGGCGGCGGGCGTGGCGGGCGCCTTTGTGGCGGGTGATGCTGCACTCATTGAATGGCTGCTGCAAAAGACCCGCACCTACATCTTTGCCACGGCCGCACCACCCCTGCTGGCAAGCGCATTGCGCAAAAGCCTGGAGCTGATCGCGACTGCGGACGACCTGCGAGCGGGGCTTTGCAAGCGCATTGCGCAACTGCGCGAAGGCCTGGCCGCGCTGCCCCCGGAACTGGGCTGGCACCTGCTGCCATCCCACACGGCGGTGCAGGCGCTCGTCATCGGCAGCAACGAAGCGGCCCTGGCCGCGATGGAAAGCCTGCGCCAGCGGGGCCTGTGGGTGCCCGCCATCCGCCCGCCCACGGTGCCCGTGGGTACGGCCCGGTTGCGCATTGCGCTATCGGCCGCGCACACGGCGGCGGATGTGGATGCGTTGCTGGCAGCGCTGGCGGCACATGCCGCCGACTGCGTGGTGGCTCTTCAACAAAAAACCGCAGACACCAGCGTGGCGTCTGCGGCCGCTACAGCCTGACTATGGCCTGAACATCGACCTGCGACTCAGCCGCCCCCCCTGGAACCAGCGGACCGGCTGGTCACAGTCAGGTGCTTTCTTTCACGATGCGGCCATTGAGCGGCTGCACTGGGCGCGCGTTGGCGTTATAGAGCTGGCGGAACGCCTTGATCTGCTGGGCACCCAGTTTCACGGGTTCCTTGAGCACCATCCACTGCACGCCTTCGGAACAGGGCGGCGTGGTCAACGACCCTGCAAAGCTGTAGTAACCCTTCTTGGCGGGCAACAGGGTGCTGGCGTCCAGCGTGAGCCCGTCCACCGTCACCTGCTCACCCACACGCGGCAGGTGCGCAAAGATGGGGGCCCAGGCCGCATTCGTCTTGCCCGGCTGGATCAGCACCGCCACCACGCCCAGTCCTCCGTCCGCAGCCTTGTGCACAAAGTGGGCCACCATGGCCGCGTGCTTGCCGCCAATGGCCTCTTCGCTGGGGGTGTGGAAGTGGAACTGCAGCAGCTCCATCGCCTTGCCGTCCACCACCAGCTTGCTGCCCGCAGGCATGTTCACCTGCACCGTGTGCCCGTTGTTGACCAGCGTGGGGGCACCTGCCGTGTACTGGAAATCCAGCGCAGGCAGCGCCTCTTTCACGGTATTGCGAATGTCGATGGGGCTTTGCGCCGCACCGCGTGCACAGGCCTCAAAACCAGGCTCCAGCGCGCCCCAGTGGGCGGCGCCGTGTTTGCCCTTGTATTCCCAGTGCGGGTGGGCGCCCTCGGCGCTAGCCCAGGTGGCGGCGCACAGCAGGAGGGCAAACAATGTGGTTTTTTGGATCAAGAAGGAGGGTGTCATGGCTCTTAAGGAACAACAAGTTGATGAAAAACAAGCTGCTGCAAGCAGCCGCATGATAGTCAGCAGCCTTGCTTAACGGCGGCTTAAACTGCTGGGTGCCGCTGACGGCCCAAGGGTTGCTGGCTTTAGAACCTGTTCAGAATCTTTTCGGGGATCGCATTGGAGTGCCATCGTGATGGACGTGGATGCTTCGGAGGCGCCGCATGGGCTCATGCCCATGCAAGCAGCCGGGGCGCCAAACACTTCCAAGTTCGTCGGCCCGATTTCGCTCCAACCCTTCGGGAACGGGCCCTGTGCGACCCTGAAAAGATCTTGAACAGGTTCTTAGAACCTGTCTACCATGGCTTTGAAGTGAATTCACTCGACCGAACCGGACCCACTCCATGCCCCACCTGACCATTGAATACTCGGCCAACCTGCCCCACTACCCAGAGGCCGAAACGCTGACGGCCCTGAATGCCACCCTGTGCGCCCACCCCCAGGTGCAGGACGAGGCGGACCTGAAGACCCGCTTCATCGTGGCCGACAGCTTCGAGATCGGCATCGCGCCCGCCAACCGCGCTTTTGTGCATGCCCAACTGCGCCTGCTCGCGGGCCGCACGCCCGAGGCCAAGAAAGAGCTGTCCGACCGCATCGCCGCCGTGCTGCGCGAACGCACGCCCAAGCCCCAGGGCGTGATGGTGCAGCTGAGCGTGGAGATCGTCGATATGGACCGGGGCTCGTACGCCAAGGAGCGGCTCTGAACCAGCAGCGGCAATTTTTGAATAAATTTAGCCCTATCGCTTATCCATAGTCATTGATAGCTATTATTTCGATAGCAAAACTCTGTACCCCTAAAGCCCGGCGGGTGCCCTGATGCATCAGCCTGGGTCTTCTGCCACCAACTCCGCAGCCAACCAGCCGCGCAGGCTGTTGATGAACGCCCAGCCCTGCACGCGGGGCAGGTCCTGCAGCTGCACCACGGCTTCTGCCACACGCCCCTCGCGCAGCGCCACCGCGCGGCCCACGCCAGGCAGCAGGCCACAGGCCAGCGGCGGCGTGACCCAGCGGCCATCGAGCAGCAGGGCGACATTGCCGAAGGTACTTTCGGTGATCTCACCCGCCTCGTTCCACAACACCGTGTCGAACATCCCGGCTGCCGTGGGCGCAAAGGCCGCGTAGTGCGCGCGGCGCGTGGTCTTGTGGCGCACGAATTCGCCATGGGCCTCCGGTAGCGGGCTGCGCGCCAGCTGCAGGCGCACGGGCTCGGGCGTGGGGGCCAATGCAAAGGCCTCGGCCCGGGGCTCGCCAGTGGCATTGAGCAGCAAACGCACACGCCAAGGGCCCGTGCCGTGCCCTGAGGCCAGCATCCTCAGGCACTGCCCAACCTTCTCCCCATCGAAGGGGTAGCCAAAATGCACCGCCGCTGCCTGCAGGCGCGCCAGGTGTTCGGGCAGATGCCGCCACTGGCCGTCCACCAGCGCCAGGGTTTCGAGCAGGTCAAAAGGCTGGCTCGCACGCTCCACGAAGGCGCGCTTGTGGCGCCACTCGTTCCATTCGGCGTCCGCTTGCGCGCCCGAGGTGATGCCACTGCCAATGCCGCAGGTGGCCTGGGTGTGGCCGCCGTCGGTGCGCAGCACCACGGTGCGAATGGGTACGTTGAAGGTGGCCGCCACGCGGTGCTGCCCATCCGCCCCGGCGGCACCCAGAGGCCGCACCACGCCCACGGCGCCGCAGTACACGCCGCGCGGTGCGGGCTCCACCGCATGGATCATCTGCATGGCGCGCACCTTGGGCGCACCGGTGATGGAGCCGCAGGGAAACAGCGCAGCAAACACGTCGGTCAGCGTGGTACCGGGCCGCGTGCGGGCCGTCACGTCCGACGTCATCTGCCACACGGTGGGCAGGGCTTCGGTGGCAAACAGCGCGGGCACACGCACGCTGTGCGGCAGCGCGATGCGGGATATGTCGTTGCGCAGCAGGTCCACGATCATCACGTTCTCAGCCCGCTCCTTGGGCGACGAGCGCAGGTGCTCAGCGTTGGCAACATCCTGCGCAGGCGTGGCGCCACGTGGCGCGGTGCCTTTCATGGGGCGCGCCAGGATGGCTCCACCCGCCGGGTCACCATGGGCTCCGCTTTCCCAGTCAAAGAACAATTCGGGCGACACCGAAAGCACCTGTTCGTTGCCGGTGGCGATGAACGCGGCATAGCCGCCGGGCTGTGAGCGCTGCAAGGCCTGGAACAAGGCCTGCGCGCTGCCCTGCAGCAACTGGCCCGACAGCGGCGCGGTGTAGTTGACCTGGTACAGCTCGCCATCGCCGATGGCCTGGTGAATGCGGTTCAGGGCTGCATCGAACTCCGCGCGCGAGGGGCCCGAGGTCCACTCCACATGGGCCCCATCGGCCGAATCTGCAGCGGCTTCCCCGGGCCACGGCAGCGCTTCGTCATGGACGGCAAACCAGGCCAGCGGCCCCTGGGCGGCATGCACCTGCAAGGCTGCATCGAAGGCCGGAGCCGCCTCGTAGCGCACGTAGCCCACGCACCATGCGCCTGCCTGCGCGGCAGCAAACACGGCATCGAGAACGGGGCGCACCTCGGCCAGGTCACGGGCCGACAGCACGGCGCGGGGCGCGCGGAAGGCATGGCGAAGGCGGGGCGCTGACGGGGCCAGCGCGGCACTGAAGTCGATGCAGGAATTCATGGAAATGGCGGGCGCGGCGGCAGCACCTTGAAGGAAACGAGCGCCCTGCGGCAAGCAGGGGCAGCCGCCTATCGTAAACGCCGCAGGGCACGAACTCTGCGGAGGGTGGGCAGCGCGTTCCTGTTGCAAGTGCAAGCAAAAAATCCATCAAATGCGAATAATTCTTGTTTATAATTTTTGCCATACGGTGCATTGACATGCACCCCAAGCAGCCAGCCGTCGCCAGCCAGCCTCCTGCCCCCTCAAGGAACCACTGTGCTGCCACCGACCGTGCCAGGCTCTCTGCCTTCTTCTTCGATGGACGCCGCTCCCGCGGCCCCCCTTCACCCCCTCGCGGCCGCCACACGCCTGGCGCTCGCCAGTCTGGTCACGGCCGGCATCATGGCCCCGGCAGGCGCTCAGACCGTATCTCCGGACGCCGCCGACCGCCCCCGTACCCTGCCCGAGGTCCAGGTCACAGCAGACGGCGATGCAGGGCTGCCCGCCACCATCGGCAACGGGCACACAGCGCGCGGTGGCCGGCTGGGGCTGCTGGGCAACACCGACACCCTGAACGCACCGCTTAGCGCCACCAGCTACACGTCGCAGATGGTGCAGGACCAACAGGCCGTCACCATTGCCGACATCGTGAAGAACGATTCGTCGGTCCGGCTCTCGGGCCACTCCGGCGACCAGCTGGACTCGTTCTTCATCCGAGGCTTCCCGGTAGGTGACCAGAACTCGGGCGAAATCGCCTTTGACGGCGTCTATGGCATCGCCCCCAACTACCGCGTGCTGGCCGACTACGCGGAGCGCATCGAGCTGGTCAAAGGGCCCGCAGCGCTGCTGTTTGGCATGTCCCCGGCCAGCAGCGTGGGCGGCACCATCAACATCGTGCCCAAGCGTGCCACCAGCGACCCGCTCACACGCATCTCCGCCGACGTTGGCCCCTCCGCACAGGGGGGTGGCCAGATCGACCTGAGCCGCCGGTTTGGCCCCGAACGCCAGTGGGGCGTGCGCGTCAACGGCAGCCACCACCAGGGCGACACGCTGCTGGACAACCAGTCGCGCAAGGCGGACGTGGGAGCGATCGCGCTCGACTACCAGGGCGAACGGCTGCGCGCCACCGTGGACGCCATCGCGCAGAAGGAAAGTGTCGATGCGCCACAGCGTCGGCCGTTTCTGGCCGCAGGGGCCACGGCCGTACCGGCCGCACCCGATGGCCGGCGCAACGTGAGCCAGCCCTGGGAATGGTTTGAAACCACCGACCGCTCCCTGCTGCTGCGCCTGGAATACGACCTGAACGACCAGACCACCGCGTTCGCCAACGCAGGCGGCGGACGCACACGGGTAGACCGGCTCTTTGGCAACCCCACCCTGCTCAATGTGCAGGGCGACACCAGCACGTTGCCGCAACGCTTTCAGTTCGAGGTGGACCGGAGCACGGCGGACGCCGGGCTGCGCACCAAGTTCGCCACCGGCGGCGTCCGCCACACGGTCACGCTGCAGGCCAGCACCTACCACGACCGCCTGGGTCGTGGTTCCGTCAACGGCACCACCGTGTTGTCCAACATCTACGCGCCGGTGAACAGCCCGGCGCAGAACGTGGCCGCCCCGGCCCAGGTCGCGCGGGTGGCCGACACAGAGCTGTCCAGCATCGCGCTGGCCGACACCCTGTCGATGCTGGACGACCGGGTGCAGGTGCTGCTGGGCGTGCGCCGCCAGCGTGTGGAATCCGACAACTTCAACACCACCACGGGCGCCGTCGCCTCGTCGTACGACCAGAGCGCAGTGACGCCGCTGGCGGGCCTGGTGGTCAAGCCCTGGCAGAACGTATCGCTCTACGCCAACTACATCGAAGGCCTGAGCAAGGGCGACATCGCTCCGGCCACGGCCTCCAACGCGGGCGAGGTGTTTGCGCCGTACAAGGCCAAACAAAAGGAAATCGGCGCCAAGTTCGGATGGGGCCGGATGATCAGCTCGCTGAGCCTGTTCGAGATCACCAAGCCCAGCGGCCAGCAGACCAACGGCCTGTTTGCAGTGGATGCCAAGCAGCGCAATCGGGGGGTGGAACTGAACGCCTCCGGCCGTGTGGTGCCTGGCGTCTCCGTCACCGGCGGCGTGACGCTGCTGCAAGGTGTGCTGAGCCAGACCAACAGCGCGGCCACGCAGGGCAAGAAAGCCATCGGCGTCCCCTCGGTGCAGGCCAACCTGGGGCTGGAGTGGGATCTGCCCTGGGTGCCGGGCCTGGCACTGAGCGGGGGTATCACCCACACCGGAAAGCAGTATGTGGACCGCGCGAACACGCTGGGCATTCCATCGTGGACCACCGCAGACCTGGGCGCCCGCTACCGCACACAGATCGCCGGCAAGCCCACGACGTTCCGTGCCAACCTGCGCAACGTGGCAGACCGCGCTTACTGGGCCAGCGTGTCGCAGTACGGCAGCCTGGTGCAGGGTGCGCCACGTTCCCTGGTGGTGTCGGCCACCGTTGATTTCTGAGGCACCACCATGCGAGCCCAGCACCATGGTGAGTTGGCGGACCTGGCGGGCATGAACAAAGTTACGGCGGCGCACCGGCATGCACCCCCTGTACGCGCGGCGGCGCCAACGCCGCAGCCCCAGCCGGCAGCCACTGCAGCCAAGGTGTACCCAGCCCTGCCACCGCTGCTGGATGAAGCGGTGGCAGCACTGGTGCACGCATCACCCGCAATGCTGCCGGGCCTGGTTGCCCAATACGGCTCGCCGCTGCACCTCGTCTGGCCCCAGCGGCTGGAAGACAACGTGCGCAAGCTGGCGGCCGTGCTGCAGTCCCACCCTATGCCCTTTGAGATTTTTTACGGGGCCAAGGTCAACAAGTCGCCCGCCCTGGTCCGCGCGGCCGTGCAGGCTGGCATCGGCGTGGACGTATCCAGCCTCTACGAGGCGGGTGACGCACTGCGTGCTGGTGCGGATCCCACGCGGCTGTGCGCCACCGGCCCGGCCAAGACCCGGGCGTTCCACAAGCTGCTGATGGACAACGCATCCCTCATTTCCGTCGACTCGCTGCAGGAGCTACAGGACCTGGATCACTGCCTGCAGTCTGCTGGCGCGGGCCAGGGGGCGCGCGTGCTGCTGCGCTACCGGCCCCACTCCTTGCCCACCAGTCGCTTTGGCATGGGCGCTGGCGACCTGCGCGCAGGCCTTACCCGATTGGCCAACCCAGAAGCACGCATGGTTCTGGAAGGCTTTCACTTTCATCTGTCGGGCTATGCGGTCGAGCCGCGTGTGCAAGCCGTGCGCGAGCTGCTGCCCTGGGTGCACGAAGCCCGCCGCATGGGGCTGAGCGCCCGGATGCTGGACATCGGCGGTGGACTGCCCATCCGGTATGTGGACACCGCCGCCTACAGCGCTTTTCTCGCAGCGCAGGATGGCGCGCACTACCGCAGCGGCAAGGTGCCCACATCGTTCTACCCCTATGGCGGGCCTGTGGACGCCTGCATGTGGATGGAGCAACTGCTGTGCTCGGCGTGCACGGAGGGCATGACCGTGGCACAGGCCCTGAACGCGGCAGGCCTGACACTGGCCATCGAACCCGGGCGCAGCCTGGTGGACCAGGCCGCCATCTCGGTCTTTCGCGCCACGCGGGTGAAACCGCTGGCCGACGGACGGTATGTGATCTTTGTGGAAGGCAGCAGCTTCAGCGCCTGCGAGACCTGGTTCGGCTCCGAGTTCCTGGTGGACCCCCTGCTGGTGCCAGGGGACGGCAACGGACCGCGCCCCGCAACGCCACAGGCTTGCCATGCCTACATCGCTGGGCACAGCTGCCTGGACGACGATGTTCTGACCCACCGCTGGATCGGCTTTGCGCGTGTGCCGCAGGCCGGGGACCTGCTGGTGTATGCCAACACCGCGGGTTACCAGATGGACCTGCTGGAAAACGAGTTTCACCGCCATCCCATGCCCCGCCGCATTGCAGTCATCCGCACTGCGACAGGTGCCATGGCCTTTTCGCCAGACGACGACCGAACGGAGTAAAGACATGATTCTCAGCAAAGTGACGGACCTGATCGGAAACACACCCATCCTGGGCATCCCGATTCCTTCGAAGAAAACGCGGCTGCTGCTCAAGATCGAGAAGAACAACCCGGGCGGGAGCATCAAGGACCGCATGGCGCGCAACATGATCGTCGCGGCGATGCGCTCCGGCCGCCTGCAGCCCGGGGGCGTGGTGGTGGAGTCTTCGTCAGGCAACACCGGCATTGGCCTGGCCATTGCCGCCATCGAGTTCGGCCTGCGCTTTATCGCGGTGGTAGACCACCATGCCGCGCCCGACAAGATCGCCGTGATGCGCGCACTGGGTGCGGAGATCCGCTACGTGGAGGGCGACTACCGCGAGGACGAGGTGGCCGTGGTGGAGCGCCAGCGCCTGGCGGCCGAGGTGGCCTCCAAGATTCCCGGTGCAGTGTTCATGAACCAGTCGGACAACGTGGCCAATGCGGGCGGCTACTTCGACTTCGTGCGCGAAGTGATCGACCAGGTCCAAGGCCCGGTGGACGCGTATGTGGGCTGCGTGGGCACGGGTGGCTCGATGACGGGCATTGCACGCGGACTCAAGCTGCACAACCCCCGCACACGCACCATCGCGGTCGAGCCTGCAGGTTCCATCATCTTCGGGCAGCCTGGGCGGCCGTACTACCAGTCGGGCACAGGCACGCCCAAGGGAGACACCGTGGGCCTGGTGCTGGACTACAGCTGCATCGACCTGGGCGTGCAGGTGACCGATGCACAGGCCTTTGAAACCGCCCGCTACTTCGCGCAGCACACGGGCCTGCTGGTGGGCGGCTCCACCGGCGGCGTGCTCTACAAGGCCCTGGAGTTCATCCACAGCGGCATGATCGCGGGCAACGTGGTGGCGGTGGTGGCGGACGGGGGCGAGAAGTACCTGCACACCGTGTTCAACGAGGCATGGCTCAAGGAGCGCAACATCATCGACCCCACGGTCTGGGCGCAGCTCGACGGCTGGCTGGCCAAGGACGTGGTGGAAGAACTGCCGCGTACCAACGACCGGCTGAAGGTGGCCTGAACGTGGATGCCATGCAAGACTTGGACGTGGTTGTCTGCGGCGGCGGGCGAACGGGGCACCTGAACGCGGTGCTGTTCAAGCAGGTGCCCGGCGTTCGCGTGTCGCTACTCACCACGCGGCAGGACGTCATCGCGCGCCACCAGAAGAGTCCCGACGGCCTGACCGCCTTGGTGCCGGACTCGCCCCCGCTACGGGCGCGGCTAGACACAGTGGGCCACGATGCCACCCTGGTCGCCAACGCAGACCTCGTGATCCTCACCGTGCCGGCCCACGTGCGTGCCGCCTGGCTGCGCGGCATGGTGCAGGCGCTGCCGCGCGACAAACCCGTGTATGTGGGGGCCATCCCTGGCTTTTGCGGCTTTGACTGGCTGGCCGAGCAGATCCTGGCAGAACGGCCCAACGCGGTGATCTGGGGCATGAAGGACGTGCCCCACACCGCGTACGACCTGCACCCCGGTGTCTCGGTGCGCATGGGGGGCGCCAAGCAGGTGCTGCACGTGGGCACCCACGCCCGAGAGGGCTTTAGCGCACGCACTGCCTTGCAACGGATGCTGCAGCGCCTGTACGCAGCGCCGGTGGAATTGCTCGACCACTACCTCGAAATCACGCTGACGCCGGGCAATCCCATCATGCACAGCTCGGTGGTCTATGGATTGGCAGGCCCCTACAGCCAGTGGCACGAGCGCACCTTTCCCGCCCCCGTCTGCTGGTGGACGGACTGCACCGAGCTGGGCGCGTATTTCCTCGCGCGCAGCGACGAAGAAAACCAGCGGCTGTGCAAGGCCGCCGAGCAACGCCTGGGCATCAACCTGTCGTCGGTCAAACCCCTGCACCAGGAGATCGTCGAAGCCTACGGAGACCAGGTACGCGACCCCCGCACGCTGCTGTCCGTGCTGCGCTCCAACCAGGCCTATGACGCGATCGAAGCCCCGATGGTGCAGGCCGCTGGCCAACCCGGCTACGTGATCGACAAGGACAGCCGCGCGTTCCAGGAGGATGTCGCCTACGGCCTGGCCGTGCTGGTGGAAATGGGACGGCGGCTCAACGTGCCACTACCCCACATCCAGGAGATCTTCGACTGGAACGTGGACTACATGCAGGGCCTGCGCGGCTCGGCGCTCGACTACTTCCCATCCACCTGGCCCGCCTGACGGGCGTGCCCTGCCCTGCTTTCCCATGCACCTCTCTACCAATACCCTGGCCCGGCCAGAACCCAGTTCGGCCTCCATCCCTCCGCCACAAGACGCACAGGCTCTCGCGCAGCACAACGCACTGCGGCGCCTGGTGCGCTGCCTGTTTGCCGAAGGCATTCTCGACAGTGGATCACTGGTCTTTGCCCCGCACGGCGATACGGCCTGGTTCCCGCTGTGGGAGCACCATGCCCTGGTGTATTTCTCCGCGCTGCGGGCTGCGCCCGCCCGTACCTTCCTTCTCGACGGCACGATCACCCTCGTGGAGCCGAGCGGCAAGAACACGGCCATCGACACACCCGGCCAACTCATCGATCTGCTCGCGCCCTACTTTGATTTCACCGCCACAGCGCAGGGCCTCGCCGGGCTGAAGAACGACATGGCCAACAGCGTCGCCAATGACGCGCTGGCACGCGGCCACCGCCGCCACTGGAACGAAGAACTGCGGCGAGCCATTTTGGACACCGGCTCCAAGGGCCTGGTGGACTATGTGCGCCACCACCGTACCGCGCGTGATGCTGCGGTGCTGCTGGAGCAGTGGGGCTCGCTCGAAGGGCACCCCTTCTACCCCACCTGGAAAACCAAGCCCCAGCTGAGCCCCGCCGAAGTCGCACAGCTGTCACCGGAATTCAATGCGTGCGTGCCCGTGCGCATCGCAGCACTGCGGGCCGACATGGCCTATGTGGAACGCATGCCTCATGTGCAGGACTACCGCACCTGGTTTTCCCAGCAGTTCCCGGACGTGTGGCAGCGCTGGAGCGATAGCCTTCGGGCACGGCAGCAGAACGCTGACGACTGGCTGCCCCTGCCCATCCACACGTGGCACCTGGAGCACTACGTGAAGCAAACCTACGCGGACGAGATTGCCGAGGGTGTGCTCATCACCGACGGCATCGACATCGACACCCGCCCCACCATGTCGTTTCGCACCATGGTGCCGCAGCTGCCCGGGGCCACGCCGTTCATCAAGCTGCCCCTGGCGCTGTGGCTCACCAGCGAACAACGCAGCCTGCAGGCCAAGTCGATCCACATGGGGCCGCGCATCAGCGCAGTGATCGAACGCATCCTGGCCGAGGAAAACGGCTTTGACCGCCGCCTTGAAATTTTTCCCGAAGAAGTGGCGCTGCACTACCGCCACGCGGTCCGCCAGGAGGACCGCCCGGGGAGGCACCTCTCTGTGGCCTACCGAGGGGCCCGCCAGGCGCTGGACCGCAGCGACGGTCTGCTGCCCATCACGGTGGCCACCTTGTTCACGGCTTCGCCGCTGGACGGACGGCCGCTGGTGACGGAACTGATCGAGCGCACTGCAGGCCGTGCCACGCCTGAAACGGTGGGCGCGTATTTCAGGCAATACGCGCGCGCCGTCACACGGCCTGTGGTGGCGATCTACCTGCTCTACGGCATCGGCCTGGAGGCCCACCAGCAAAACACGTCCGTGCTGTGTTCCGAGGATGGCAGCCCCCGGGGCCTGCTGATCCGGGACTTTGGCGACGGACGCACGTTTGCCCCGCTCCTGGAAGCGCGCGGCTACACACTGCAGCCCTATGTGCACCCGGGCATCCTGCCCACTGTTTTCCGGGACGACATCGAACCCGTACGCACCTTCGTGCTGGACGCCTGTTTTGTGTGTCATCTGCATGAACTGGCCCTGGCGCTCACACACGAGTACCGGTTGCCCCCTACCTGGCTCTGGGAGATTCTTCGCGAGGAAACCGAGGGTGCCTTCGATGCGGTGCAGGCGCGTGTCGAGCCGCAGTTGTGGCGCGCGGAGCGCGAACAGTTTCTGCATGCGGCCTGGCCCACGCGCTCGGTGTTGCGCATGCACCTGCAGCAATACGCAGACTACCGCCTGCAGCACCGGCTGCCCAACCCGCTGGGCGCGCCCCCGACCTGCGGGAAGGTGTGATGGCCCCCACGCCAGCCGCCTCCGGGGCCCTGCCCCGCATGGTTCACGCGCTGTTCGTGATCCAGCTCATTTCCATGGGCGCCATGGAAATGAGCGGGCCTTTCTGGCCGGTGCACCTGCAATCGCTGGACGCATCGCCCGGCGTCCTGGCGTTTGCGGGCATTGCCGTGTATGTGGGCCCCATGCTGGGCGTGGCGCTCACCAGCACGTTCTGGGGCAAGGTGGGGGACCGCTTCGGGCACAAGCCCATGATGGTCCGGGCGCTTCTGGGGCTGGCCATCACACAGCTGGCCCTGGCCTTTACGCACGATGTCTGGGCAATCCTGGCACTGCGCTTTATGCAAGGGGCGTGCGCTGGCTATCTGGCACCGGCGCAGGCCTACGGTGTGAGCGCCGTGGTGCCTACGGTCCGGGGGCGCCTGTTTGCCTACCTGCAGGTGTCCACCAACGTGGGCTCGCTGGCAGGGGCGCTGGCGGGCGGGCTCATCCTGGACCACGCCACGTTCTTCTGGATCAACCTCATTGCAGCGCTGCTGTGCGCAGTGTGTGCTGCAGCCGTGGCCGTGCTGCTGCCGCCCCGTCCTGCCGCAGGCAGCGCCCAGGGCGTGAAGGCAGTGCCATCACTGCCACCCACGTCAGGCAACGCAGCGCCGCTGCAACCACCATCCTGGTTTGCATCCCCCGTGGCAGGGCTGCTGGCCGTGCTGGGCATCCTGCTGGTGGCCCGCATGCTCACGCAAACCCCTTTTGCGATGTATGTCCGCTCGGTGTTTGCCGTGGACAACTGGGTGGTGGGCCTGTGTTACGGGCTTCTCTCCCTGGGATTCATCGTGTCGGCCACGCTCTGGGCGCGCTACTTCGAGCGCCTGCAGCGCCCCGACGCCCTGGTCCGCATGGCCTGGTTGGCTGCCGCCTGCGCCTTGCTGATGGTGCTGGCGGGGGCCACCCACAGCGTGGCTTTTTTTATCGCACTGCACTTTGCCTGGGGTGTGCTGCTGGGTGCCACCACACCGGTGCTGATGGCCCAGATTTCGCATGCCACGAGCGGGCAACACCAGGGGCGCATTCTGGGCGTGGCGCAGAGCACCGCCCAGTTCTCGTCCATGGCCGGCATCGCACTGGGCGGGGGCCTGACCCAACTGCTGGGCCTGCACACCACCTACTTCCTCGTGGCGGGGGCCTATGCCTGCGCCCTCGCGGTCATCGTCGCCGTGCTGCGCATGCGCGGCACCCGGCAAGGCGCAGCCGGCCTTTCCGGGCCATGACCTCCACGGCGCATCGCATCTTTTTCCTCCCCACCCCTTCATTCACAAAGAGTCTTTGACATGGCAATGGGTCACCGCTGGCGCATCGCGCTTCTTATCCTTGTGCTGGCAGGCATCGCCGCCGCCGGCATTTTTATGGTTTCTCCGGCCGCAGCCCCCGAAGGCGCTGCATCCCCCCCGCCCTCCGGCAGCCACCACGTCACGGTGACCGACCTGCTGGGGCGCAATGTGCAGGTGCGGTTACCTGTGCAGCGCGTGATCCTGGGCGAAGGGCGGCAGTTGTACCTGGTGGCCGCACTCGATACGGACAACCCGATCCAGCGCATCGTGGGCTGGCGCAAGGATCTGATCCAGGCCGACCCTGACACCTATTCGGCGTACGCCAAGAAATTTCCGCGCATCGCCGACATTCCCACCTTTGGGGGCTTTGAAGACGGCACCTTCGACATCGAGCAGGCCATTGCGCAAAAGCCCGATGTGATCCTGCTGAACATCGAGGCCCAACGGGCCACCGATGACGCCCGCTACATCGAGAAACTGGCGGCGCTGGGAATTCCGGTGGTGTATGTGGACTTTCGCCATCGCCCCATGGAGAACACCGAGCCCACCATGCGCCTGATGGGCCGGCTGCTTGGCAAGGAAGCGCGCGCTGAAGAGTTCATCGCGTACCGCGCGGCGCAGATCCGGCGCGTGGCAGACACCATCGCCGCCGAGCAGCCCCCGCGCCCCAAGGTGTTCATCGAACGCATCGGCGGCTACACCGAAGACTGCTGCTTGAGCTTTGGCAACGAGAACTTCGGCAAATACGTGGAAGTGGCGGGGGGCACGAACGTTGCTAAGGGCGTGATTCCCGGCACCTTCGGCCAGCTCAACCCTGAGCAGGTAATCGCCTCCAACCCCGACCAGGTCGTGGTCACCAGCGCCAACTGGGAGGCCTACGTACCCTCCGGCCACTGGATTGGCGTGGGCCCTGGTGCCGACCTGGCAGAGGCCCGGCGCAAGCTGGAGACCTATACCCGCCGCCCCGCCTACACCGGCACCCGGGCTGCGCAAGACCGCGCGTTCCACGCCATCTGGCACCAGTTCTACAACAGCCCGTACGAGTTTGTGGCCATCCAGCAGCTGGCCAAGTGGTTCCACCCAGCCTTGTTCGCGGACCTGGACCCGGACGCCACCTACCGTGAGATGCACGAACGCTTTCTTCCCGTGCCCTATGAACCCGGCTACTTCGTGAGCCTGGGCAGCGCAACACCCGCAGCCTCCGCAGCGCCCTCCACCACCAAGGCTGCCCCATGACGACCACGGCGATGGCACCCCCTGCAAGCCAGGGCGCTGGCTACCGTGCCCTGGTACGCCGCAAGCGCTGGCTGCTGCTGGGGTTTTTCGTGCTGACGACCTTGAGCCTGCTGCTCGACCTGGCACTCGGGCCGGTGGGCTACAGCGTGAGGGACGTGGTGCAGGCTGTGCTGTGGCCCGACAGCGTGCCCGTGCAACTGCGCGTGGTGGTGTGGGACATCCGCCTGCCCACTGCGCTCATGGCGCTGGCTGTGGGTGCTGCGCTGTCGGTGGCGGGCGCACAGATGCAGACCACGCTCAACAACCCGCTGGCCAGTCCGTTTACGCTGGGTATTTCGGCGGCGGCCAGCTTTGGCGCCGCGCTCGGGCTGGCCTTCGGCGTTGCCCTGTTCCCCACGGTGGCCGGGTATGTGGTGCCGCTGAATGCCTTTGTGATGGCGATGCTGTCGGCCGGGTTGATCCACCTGCTGAGCATGAAACGCGGCGTGACCACCGAGACCATCGTGCTGCTGGGCATTGCGCTGGTGTTCACTTTCAATGCACTGCTGGCGCTGGTGCAGTATTTCGCCACCGAGCAAGCCGTGGCGGCCGTGGTGTTCTGGACCATGGGCAGCCTGACCAAGGCCACCTGGCCGAAGCTGGGTGTGACCTGCCTGGTTCTCGTGGTCACGCTGCCCCTTTTTGCTCGCAACAGCTGGGCACTGACGGCCCTGCGCCTGGGCGATGACAAGGCCGCCAGCTTCGGCATCAACGTGGCGCGCCTGCGGCTGCAAACGCTGGTGCTGATCAGCCTTCTGGCGGCCTTCCCGGTGGCGTTTGTGGGCACTATCGGCTTTGTGGGCCTGGTGGGCCCGCACATTGCACGCATGCTGATCGGTGAAGACCAGCGGTTCTTCCTGCCTGCGTCGGTCATGACCGGCGCATTGCTGCTGTCGATCAGCTCGGTGGTCAGCAAAACGCTGATCCCTGGGGCCATCTTTCCCATCGGCGTCGTGACCTCGCTCATAGGCGTGCCCTTCTTCATCTCGCTCATCCTGGGCCGCAGGGAGCGCTCATGGTGACGCTCCAGCTGCAAGGGGTGGGCGCGCACTATGGCAGCCGCACGGTGCTTGCGAACGTCAACACCCCCGTCTTCCACGCGGGGCAGGTGGTGGCAGTGATCGGGCCCAACGCGGCGGGAAAATCCACCCTGTTCAAGCGCGTGGCCGGCATGCTCAAGGGGCCTGGCCAGATCGTGCTACAGGGCACCCGCAAGGGGTCCGAGGGCATCTGCTACATGCCGCAGGACATCAGCGCCACCGCGCGGCTCACGGTGGTTGAATCCATACTGCTGGCCGCCAAACAGCAGCACCAGGGCTGGGCGGTGAGCGATGCCGAACTGGCGCAGGTGGACGCCATCACCGCGTCACTGGGCATTGCGGACCTGGCCTTTCGCAACCTGGGGGAACTCAGTGGCGGCCAGCGGCAACTGGTGTCCATCGCCCAGACGCTGGCGCGCGACCCCGAGATCCTGCTTATGGACGAGCCCACCAGCGCGCTCGACCTGCACCGCCAGATCCAGGTGCTGGACTTCATGCGCTCGCTGGCACAGGAGCGGGGGCTGATCGTGTTCATCGCGCTGCACGACATCAACCAGGCGCTGCGCTACTGCGACCACGCCCTGGTGATCGCCAACGGCCAGGCGCAGCACAGCGGGCCTTGCGAGCAGGTGATTACTGCAGCAATGCTGCGCGATGTCTATCGCATCCGGGCCCGCATTGAAAGCTGCTCGGTGGGCACGCGGCACGTCATTGTGGACGGCGTGGCGTAGCCAGCGCCCGCCCGGTCCGCCACGACTCAATACCTGCGTGATGCCTCAGGCGGCCCCGATGCCAGGGACCAGGCCCGCCGTGGGCTGCCCGTTCCTCAGCGCGGCCGTGAAGGCCAGCATGCGGTCAATCGGCTGGCGCGCGCGCGGGATCAGCGCCGGGTCCACCTGGATGGCATTGGCACCGGTCTCCAGCACGCGGGCCACATCGGCCAGGCCGTTCATCGCCATCCAGGGGCAGTGCGCGCAGCTCTTGCAGGTGGCGCTGTTGCCGGCGGTGGGGGCCTCAATGAACACCTTGCCGGGGTTCAGCGTGCGCAGCTTGTGCATCATGCCGTTGTCGGTGGCCACGATGAACTCGGTGGCTTCCATCTCGCGCGCGGCCTTGAGGATGGCGCTGGTGGAGCCCACCGCATCGGCCAAGGCGATCACGTCCGCAGGGCTTTCGGGGTGGACCAGCACCTTGGCGTGGGGGTGTTCTTTTTTGAGCGCCTCCAGCTCGAAGGCTTTGAACTCGTCGTGCACGATGCAGGCGCCGTTCCAGAACACCATGTCGGCCCCGGTTTCGCGCTGGATGTAGGCGCCCAGGTGGCGATCGGGCGCCCACAGGATCTTTTGCCCTGCTGCCTTCAAGGCGCCGACGATGTCGAGCGCGCAGCTGGATGTGACCAGCCAATCGGCCCGCGCCTTCACGGCCGCGCTGGTGTTGGCGTAGACCACCACGGTGCGGTCGGGGTGGGCGTCGCAGAACGCGCTGAATTCCTCCACAGGACAGCCCAGATCGAGCGAGCAGGTCGCATCCAGGTCGGGCATGAGCACCGTCTTTTCGGGGCTCAAAATCTTGGCCGTCTCACCCATGAAGCGTACGCCGCTCACCACCAGGGTCTGCGCGGCATGGTCGCGGCCAAAGCGGGCCATCTCCAGCGAGTCGCTCACCAGGCCGCCAGTTTCCTCGGCCAGATCCTGCAGGTCGGGGTGCACGTAGTAGTGCGACACCATCACCGCATTTTTCTCTTTCAGCAGGCGGCGGATTTTGTCCTTGAGCGCGAGGCGTTCGGCCTGCGTGGGTTCGGGTGGCACGCGCGCCCAGGCGTGTTTGGTGGAGCAGACGGAGCCTTCCTCGGTATCGAGCGGCTGCTCGTACTCCACGTCGATGCGGTTCATTACAGCGGTGGTCATGACAGCTCCTGCAGGCGCATGGAAAAGTCCGTCGCCTTGACGTCTTTGGTCAGCGTGCCGATGGAGATGCGGTCCACCCCCGTTTCGGCCAGTTCGCGCAAGCCTTCGAGCGTGACGCCACCCGATATTTCCAAAATTGCACGGCCCGCGTTGATGCGCACCGCCTCGCGCAGCGTGGGCAGCGGCATGTTGTCGAGCAGCACCATCTTGGCACCTGCATCCAGCGCCTCGGTCAGTTGCTCCAGGGTTTCCACTTCAATCTCGACGAACTTTGCTTGAGCTGCCACAGTCTGGGCGGCATTGAGCACAGCCGTCACGCCTCCGGCGGCGGCGATGTGGTTTTCCTTGATGAGCACTGCGTCGTGCAGACCGATGCGGTGATTGGTGCCGCCGCCCACGCGCACGGCGTACTTTTGCGCCAGGCGCAGGCCGGGGATGGTCTTGCGCGTGTCCACGATGTGGGCGCGGGTGCCCGCCACCACATCCACATAGGTGCGGGTCTTGGTGGCCACGGCCGACAGCAGTTGCAGAAAGTTGAGCGCAGTGCGCTCGGCCGACAGTAGTGCGCGGGCATTGCCTTCCAGCTCCAGCACCACCTGATCGGGCGCGCATCGCTGGCCCTCTGCCACATGCCAGGTGATCTGCACCGTGGGGTCAAGTGCGCGCAAGGCGGCTTCGGCCCAGGGGGCTCCGCAGATCACGGCAGATTCGCGCGCCAGGATGCGGGCACGGGCGCGGCGGGTGGGGTCGATCAGGCCGGCGGTCAGGTCACCGCTGCCCACGTCTTCTTGCAGGGCGCGGTGCACATCCTCGCGCGCCAGTGTCGCCAGGGCTTCAGGAGTCATCGGGTTGTCGCGGCGTTTGTTCATGGGGCGCCAAGCATAGCGGCATCGCTCCCCCCACCGGGGCAAATGCTATAAAGCCCCGCCACCGACGTGCCGGGTGCGGCCCGCACGCCGGCCCCCGCAGCCCGCACAGACGGGCCTATCCACAGAGGGAGTCCACATGGAAAACAATGCCACGGCTTCGGCGCAGCCCGCCCCTGCGCACGCGCCGCCATGGGCGCTGGCGGCCGAGCACGCACTGGGCGCAGGCCAATGGCACGGCGCCTGGTGCACGCTGCTGGACGCAGCCCTGCCCGTACCTCCGTCCGTGCAGCAGCAGGTGCTGGCCAGCCTGGATGCCTGGGATGCACTACCAGCCCAGGCCCCGGCAGCACAACGCGCCGCGCTGCTGCACACCGCTCTCGCCGCCGTCCGCGGCGCCCACCACCACACCCACAGCGCAACGCTCACAGCAGCAGGCAGGCAGGCCCGGCGGGTGCAGGGCTCGGGGCTGGTCAAGCGCTTTCGCAAGGGGGCTTTCACCCTGGGCCCGGTGGACGTGCAGGTGGCGCCAGGCCACATCCTGGGTCTGGTGGGCGAGAACGGCAATGGCAAGACCACCCTGCTGCGCCTGCTCGCGGCCGACCTGGCGCCAGACGCCGGCCAGATCAACTGGGGCGCCACTGCCCGCGACCCCTATGCCTTGCGATCACAGCTGGCTTACATCCCGCAGCGCCCGCATCCCTGGGGCGGGCGGCTCATGGACCACCTGCAGTTCGCCGCGCGCAGCCACGGCGTTGTGGGCGAGGCCAACCGCTGCCTGGTGGAGCTGGTGATAGCCCGGCTGTCGCTGCGGCCCTTTCGCGGCCACCAGTGGAAACAGCTCTCCTCGGGCTACAAGATGCGCTTTGAACTCGCCCGCGCGCTGCTCACCCAGCCATGCGTGCTGTTGCTTGATGAACCGCTGGCCAACCTGGACATCAACGCCCAGCAGACCTTGCTGTCTGATCTGCAATCGCTGGCGCGCTCGCCCTGGCGCCCGATGGCACTGGTGCTCAGCTCTCAGCAACTGTATGAGGTGGAGAAAGTGGCCGATGCCGTGCTGTTCCTGGAGCACGGCCAGCCGCGCAGCGTGCAGGAACGCTTTGCGCAGATGGTGGGTTGCGCGATCGAGTTCGAGACAAGCTGGTCGGAGCCCGCCCTGAGCGCCTGGCTGGGCCAGTTGCCCCCCCACACGCACCAGGTCAACGGGCACACACACATCGTGAGCTTTCAGGGCGACACCAGCGCCGCCGACTTCCTGCGCGCCGCCGTGGATGCGGGGCTGCCGCTGGGCTATTTGCGCGACATCACCGACTCGACCCGCCGCCTTTTCGTGAAAGATTGACACACCATGCGCCGCCTGACCACTGCCTGGGATCAATGGTTTTTGATGCACAGCCCGCTGCTGTGGCAGTTGCGCCTGCACTGGTATCTGCCGCTGGCGCTGCTGTGGTGCCTGCTGATGTTCGGCGGGTGGATTGGCTGGACGGCCGAACCCGCGCGCTGGATGGGCAGCCCCGAAGGCACAGTGGTCGCCACGTGGAACCGGCCCGAGGACACCACGCGGCAGGTGGGCGGCATCATCGCCTGGATCATCGCCTTTGGCCTGGCGCTGTGGTGGCTGTGGCGCGTGCGCATCCACAACCGCTGGCGCGAGATCGCACCCGCGCCGCGCCTGGGCCTGTGGTGCGAATACCTGTGGGGCGCACTGTTTTTCGCCCTGCTGCTGGCCCCCACGCTGCTGCTGGACGCGGCCTACCGCGACCGCATCCAGCGCCTGTGGCAGGGCCAGGACACCGCCGCCCAGCAGCAGGCGGCTTGGCATGTGCGCCGCTGGGAGCTGCTGCTGGCGCCGGACAACGCGGCGCGGCTGGTCGAGTGGACACAGGCCGCACAGGCCATGCAGGCTGCTGAGCCGTCTACAGCCGCCGCCGAGATCCATGACAACGACAAATGCAACGAGAACCAGAGGTACAGGGAATACGACCCCGGCTGCGCAACCAACGCGCTGCAATCCCTGCATTGGCTGGCCCAGGCCGACACCGATGCCATTGCGCAGCAACTGGTGCACTACGGCGCGGCGCTGGGCCGATGGGGATACGCACCCGTGCGGCCGGGGGCGTCGGCGCAGGACCAGGCGCAGCAGCTCGTCAGCGCCTACCAGGCCGCCCTGCAATCGCCCCTGGCCCAAGAGTGGCGCAACTCCAAGGCTCAGCATGCAGGCACCGCGCAGCCGCAGGACCGCGCACGGGACGCCCGGGCTGCCCAGTCTCCCCGGGATGGGCGGGATTGCGATGTCGCCGTTTCTCGCGACCCCCGTGCCTGCTTTGCTAGCGACCTCGCGCGTTCGCCCAGCCAATGGCGCGACAACCTGCACAGCGCGCTGCAACAGCACCTCAGTCCGCCGCCCCGCCTGGTGCAATGGGCACACCCCCGCTACGGCATGGCACAGCCCGGCCTCGTCGCCCACCACCTGGAAGGCGCCACGCCGTCGCAAAGGGCGCAGGAGCGCCAGCGCAGCAGTGTGCTGGCCGCCGCCAGCGCGGGCTTCTTCGCGGCGCTGGCGCTGATCGCCGCGCGGCTGCTGTCGCTGCGGCAGATTGCTGCCCTGTGTGGCGCGCTCACGCTGGCCGCCCCTGCACTGATGCTTCTGGGCGTGGCGGGCCTGGCCAACAACATCATGCTGCCGCTGGTGCCGGCAACGCTGCTGGCGCTGGCCTGGGTGCGCATTGCGCTGCTGCGCCGCCCCTGGGGGGGCTCCACGCTGCTGGGCCTGGGCCTGGCGCTGTCCCTGGCGGGGTCGGCCAGCGTGTGGGACGAAGCCGCCCGCGCGCTGGAGCTGCCCGACGGTTCGTGGCCGGAGCTACTGACGGGCGCGCCCGCCGTGGCCGTCAGCACGGCCCTGCTGGTGGCCGCCTTGTCGCCCCTATGGCGTCATTGGCGCGCACTGCCCGAGCGTTGACACCCGTCCTGGGGGCGTACGCCGTGCAGCCTCAACCCAAGCCAAATAGTCTTCTGAGCATCGCAAATAAAGCGCAATTAGCTATCAAATAAATAGCACTTTCTCAAGTATGGGGTGTGGCAAGCGCCGCGCCCATCTCGCATAGACTCGGCCGCAATTTCACAGCCCCCGACCGGAGCGCCCCATGACCAGCCCTGCAGCCCCCCCAGCCACGCCCTACGGCACTCTGCCGCCCGCATCCCCCTTGCCCCAACGCCGCCCGGTCAGCCTGCCGCGCCTGGCGCAGATGCGCGCAGCGGGCGAGAAGATCACCATGCTCACCGCCTACGACGCCACGTTTGCGGCCGTGGCTGATGCGGCGGGGGTGGAATGCATCCTGGTGGGTGATTCGCTGGGCATGGTGTGCCAGGGCCTGCCCAGCACGGTGGGCGTGACGCTGGACACCATGGCCTACCACACGGCCAGCGTAGCGCGCGGCCTGCACCGGGTGCAGGGCACGGCCTGGCTCGTGGCCGACCTGCCCTACGGCACCTATGCCGAGAGCCGAGAGCAGGCGCTGCGCAGCGCCTGCGTATTGATGCAGGCGGGAGCGCACATGGTCAAGCTCGAAGGCGGGGGCTGGACAGCGCCCACGGTGGAGTTTTTAGTGCAGCGCGGCGTGCCGGTGTGCGCCCACCTGGGCCTGACGCCACAAACGGTGCACGCGCTGGGTGGCTACCGCGTGCAGGGCAAGACGGACGACGCAGCCCGCACCCTGCGCAAGGAGGCGCATGAGCTGCAAGACGCAGGCGCCACCATGCTGGTGCTGGAGATGGTGCCCGCCGCGCTGGCCGCCGAGCTGACGGCCGAGCTGCTGCACTGCCACACCATCGGCATCGGCGCGGGCAACGGCACGGCCGGCCAGGTGCTGGTGTTGCACGACATGCTGGGCATGAACCTCGGAAAGATGCCGAAGTTCGTCCACAACTTCATGCAGGACGCAGGCAGCGTGCGCGGCGCCATGGAGGCTTATGTGCAGGCCGTGAAGCAGGGGCAGTTCCCGGACAACGCCTTGCACGCCTGGTGAGCCTTCACCGCATTTCCTCATTTCTTTTCGACCTCTCCCACCCCATGCTGATTGCCCGTTCCATTGCAGACCTGCGCCAGGCCCTGGCCTCCTATCGCCGCCCCGCCTTTGTGCCCACCATGGGCAACCTGCACGACGGGCACATCGCCCTGGTGCGCCAGGCCAAGCCCCTGGGCGACGTGACGGTGGCCAGCATCTTTGTGAATCGCCTGCAGTTTTTGCCGCACGAGGACTTTGACAGCTACCCCCGCACCTGGGAGGCCGATTGCGCACAACTGCAAGCTGCGGGCTGCGATGTGCTGTTTGCCCCGCGCGAGGCCGACCTGTACCCACAGCCCCAGACCTTCAAGGTGCACCCCGACGCAGCACTGGCCGACATGCTGGAAGGCCATTTCCGCCCCGGCTTCTTCACAGGCGTGAGCACGGTGGTGATGAAGCTCTTTGCCTGCGTGCTCGGCCAGACGGGCGGCACCGCCGTGTTCGGCAAAAAGGACTACCAGCAGCTCATGGTGATCCGCCACATGGTGCAGCAGTTTGCGCTGCCGATTGAGGTGGTAGCGGGCGAGACCTGCCGCGCGGCCGATGGCCTGGCACTGAGTTCACGCAACGGCTACCTCAGCCTGGAAGAGCGGCAAGAAGCCGTAGCCCTGTCGCAGGCATTGAAGCAACTGGCACAGCAATGGCTGAACGCTGCGCCCAACGACCGCAGCGCGGTGGAGCCCCGGGCCTTGGACGCCCTGCGCGCGAGGGGCTGGGCACCGGACTACCTCACCGTGCGCCGCCGCGCCGATCTGTTGCCCGCCACAGCGGCCGATGCAGCGGGCTCGCTGGTGGCACTGGGGGCTGCGCGGCTGGGCAGCACGCGGTTGATTGACAACCTGGAGTTTTAGAACAGCTCACAAAAATCGCCCCTCGCGCCGTTGTCGCGAGGGAGGGCCTGCCAAAGGGGTGAGCAGACGATGCTGTGCAGCCCCGCCACCGGCCCGTCTCCGAAAACAAACCAAGCACCCACCTACCGTCAGCTATTATTCGACCCCAAAGGCCCCTAGCGCTTATCTGCATTGCGCAATAAGCTACTTATTTGATAGCAAAGACTCCTCCATGTCCTGGCACGCCCGCCTGCAGCTCGACTACACGGCACAAAACAACAACGCCCGCACCGTAGCCCGCTATGAGCACAACGGGCCGCTGCGCATCCTGCAAAGCCTGTACCCCGAGGGCGACGCCATCTGCCACAACGTGCTGGTGCATCCGCCCGGCGGCCTGGTGGGCGGCGACACGCTGGACATCACCACCACCGTCGGCCCCGGCGCCCACGGCCTGGTCACCACCCCCGGCGCCACGCGCTTCTACCGGTCCACCGGCCCGTTGGCCCTGCAGCGCAGCCACCTCACCCTGGCCGAAGGCGCGCGCCTGGAATGGCTGCCGCTGGAGGCCCTGTGCTACAGCGCCTGCCACGCCGAAAACCACCTCACGCTGAACCTCGCCCCCGGCGCCGAATGCATTGCCTGGGACGTGACCGCACTGGGCCTGCCCCACGCGGGCCAGCCGTTTGAGCAAGGCCGCTTCACCCAGCACCTGGAAGTGCCCGGCCTGTGGCTGGAGCGCGGCGTGATCGACGCCGCCGATGAGCGCCTGCTGAGCAGCCCCTTGGGCCTGGCAGGCCACCGCTGCATGGCCAGCATGTTCTTTGCCGCAGGCACGCCCCTCGACCGCACACGCCGCGACGCGGCCCTGGAAGCGGCCCGCGCAGTGATGGATCAACACCCCCAGGTCAACGCCACCGCAGGCGCCACCAGCCCCAACGACCGCATGGTGGTGGTGCGCGTGCTGGCGCCGCAGGTGGAGCCCGCGATGAAGCTGCTCAAGGCGGTGCGGGTGGCCTGGAGGGAGGTGTTGTGGGGGTTGGACGGGGAAGCGCCTAGGATTTGGGCGATGTGAGGTGGCGGTCTATGAGACGGCAGGACAAATCTTTCGGTTATCAATAACCTCGAAAAATACACGCCCATTTTTCTCACCAAGGCGCTGAAAGCCGCACTTCTCTGCAACCCTTATAGAGCCGATGTTTTGGCTTCTAGCAGATGCTCTCAGCTTAGAAATGCCTTTTACGAAGGCATCTTCTACTAATAAGGCAACAGCCTTCGTGCCAATGCCTTTACCCCAAAAGTTCTTACGCAAGAACCACCCACAGTCAGCGCTACCACCGCTGAGCAACGTGAACCCCACGCTCCCCGCCACGATGGAGTCCACTTCGACAGCGTAGAAAAATCGGCTTCTGATCGGCATAACCTGCTGCTCCAGCGCATCCCAGAAAGCAACCTCCGCTTGATAGCGCGTTCGTGGCAACCAATCTACAAACTGACCTACGTCTTGATCTTCCTGCAGCGAACAGAACACCTCCTGATCGCGCGGGAGGAATTCTCGGAGCAGCACGTAGTTCTGAAGCATGGGTTCCTCGCACAACCGAATAGTAGTGAGAACTTCAAGACCGCTATGGCCCCAAGGAGGGGGCAAGCCTCAATCCCCATTCAGAATCAATTGGAGTTCAGTCCCCAAACGGCCTCTTCCAATGTCAGGCCGCCGCTGTCGTAGGCGCCATGAGCAACCCGTCCGCCTTGAACATCGCGCGAATTCCCCGCACCGCCTGCCGAATCCGCGCCTCGTTCTCGATCAACGCAAAGCGCACGTATTCGTCCCCCTGGTCGCCAAAACCAATGCCGGGCGACACACACACCTTGGCTTTGTCGAGCAGCTGCCGTGCGAACTCCAGCGAGCCCAGCGCGCGATACGGCTCGGGGATGCGGGCCCAGATGTACATGCTGGCCTTGGGGCAGTCCACGGCCCAGCCCGCTTCGGTGAGGCCCTTGTAGAGCACGTCGCGGCGGCGCTGGTACTGGGCGGCGATGTCTTTCACGCACTGCTGGTCGCCCTCGAGCGCGGCGATGGCCGCGACCTGCAGGGGGGTGAAGGTGCCGTAGTCGTGGTAGCTCTTGATGCGGGCGAGCGCAGCCACGAGGTCGGGGTTGCCCACCATGAAGCCCACGCGCCAGCCGGCCATGTTGTAGCTTTTGCTCAGGGTGAAGAACTCCACCGCCACGTCCTTGGCGCCGGGCACTTCCATGATGCTGGGGGCGCGGTAGCCGTCGTACACGATGTCGGCATAGGCCAGGTCGTGCACCACCAGGATGTCGTGCTTCTTGGCCAGGTCGATCACGCGCTCGAAGAAACTCAGCTCCACGCACTGCGCCGTGGGGTTGCTGGGAAAGCCAAAGATCATCATCTTGGGCTTGGGGTAGCTGCCGCGGATGGCCTTTTCCAGCTCGGCAAAAAAGTCCACATCGGGCGCCACGGGCACGCTGCGGATGTCGGCACCGGCAATCACCGCGCCGTAGATGTGGATGGGGTAGCTCGGGTCGGGCACCAGCACGGTGTCGCCCCTGTCCAGCGTGGCAAGCATGAGGTGGGCCAACCCTTCTTTGGAGCCGATGGTGACGATGGCCTCGGTGTCGGGGTTGATGTCCACCGCGTAGCGGTCTTTGTACCAGTGGCTGATGGCGCGGCGCAGGCGCGGGATACCTTTGCTGGCGCTGTAGCCGTGGGTGTCGGGCCGCTGGGCCACTTCGGTGAGCTTGGCGACGATGTGCGGCGGCGTGGCCCCGTCGGGGTTGCCCATGCTCATGTCGATGATGTCTTCGCCACGGCGGCGGGCGGCGAGTTTCAGCTCGGCCGTGATGTTGAAGACGTAGGGAGGGAGGCGATCGATGCGCGCAAAGCGGCGCTTGCCTTGAGAAGCAGACATGCTGTGGTGACTTTCACGTAAGCGCCCGGAACCGTCCGAGCGACGTGGCTGGCAGAAAGGCCGGCCCGCTGCCACTTTAAGGCACAACGCGGTCATTTCTCCGTGGATTGCGGCAGTGTCGCACCGCCGCGACACAACACAGGTCAGTGGCCCGTGGTCGTCAGGCGGCGACGCGCCTGGTGTTTCGCTCGCTAACCAGCGCCCACACAAACATGCCCACGCCGCCAAGCCCCAGCAACACGCCCACCCACCCGGTAGACGTCCAGCCCAAGCCGGCCGCAATGCCCACGCCGCCCAGCCACGCGCCCAGCGCATTGGCGGCGTTGAAGGCCGAGTGGTTGAGCGCGGCGGCCAGGGTCTGCGCGTCGCCCGCCACGTCCATCAGGCGGATCTGCAGCGCAGGGCCGATGGCCACCAAGGTTCCCAGGAAAAACGTTGCCAGCGCGGCGCTGGCAGGGTGGTGTGCGGCGGGCACAAACAGCGCCAGTACGAGGATGGACCACACCAGCACCTTGCCCACAGCAGGCATCAGCGCCTTGTCGGCCATGCGCGAGCCCACGATGTTGCCCACCACCATACCCAGGCCAAACAGCGACAGCACAAAGGGCATGAGCGCGGGCGGCATGCCGGCCACCTCGATCAAGGTGGGCTTGATGTAGCTGAACACTGCAAACATGCCACCAAAACCGATGGCGCCAATGCCCAGCGTGAACCACACCTGCTTGCGCGCCAGCGCGCCCAGCTCGCGCAGCGGGCTGGCGCCGTGCGACGCGGGCATGGCGGGCACCCAAAGGCGCACCATGACCACGGCGGCCACCGCGATCAACCCCACAAACACAAACGCAGCGCGCCAGCCAAACGCCTCGCCCAGCGCGGCGGCAATGGGCACACCCACCAGCGTGGCGGTGGTGAGGCCCAGCATGACCCAGCCCACTGCGCGTGCGCGGCGCCCCGGTGGCGCCAGTGCGGCGGCCACCAGCGCGGCCACGCCAAAGTAGGTGCCGTGTGGCAGACCGGTGAACAGGCGCATGGCGCTCAGCGACCCATAGCCCGGAGCCAGCGCCGATGCGAAATTGCCCAGCGCATACACCACCATCAGCGCCATCAGCAGCGCGCGCCGCCCCCAGTGGGCGCACAGCACGGCCAGCACGGGCGCGCCCACCACTACGCCCAGCGCATAGGCGCTGATGACATGCCCGGCCTGCGGAATGCTCACACCAATGTCGCGCGCCACCTCAGGCAGCAGGCCCATGATGACGAACTCACCCGTGCCGATGGAAAAGCCACCGACCCCGAGGGCCAGCACGGCACGCACCAGGGTGCGGTCGTCGGTGGGAGTGGCGGAGATGGACGTGGGGGAAAGGGGCGCGGTCATGGCAACAACAGGGGAGACGCTGCACCGGCAAGCGACGGCAGGGCGCAGGAGGTAGACGAGACAGGGAGAAGGAGAGAAAGAAACGCAGTTACGGGGGTAAACCCGATTTTTGTAACCATAGCATGCAAAGCACCGCCTTGCTGAAGCGGGGAAATATGTAACCCAGGTTCAAAGCCATTCCAGCAATGGCTGCTACGCTGACGCCCTGACCACGCCCTTCCTCCTTTTTCAAGGACTGCGAATGACGACCACCCCAAGCACAGCAGACCACATCGCCAGCACCGTGAAGGTGCTGGCGTTCGACATCTTTGGCACCGTGGTGGACTGGCACGGCAGCATCGTGCGCGAGATGCAGGCGCTGTACCCCGCCGTGGATGGCGATGCGTTTGCGCTGGCGTGGCGCGCCGGCTACCAGCCCGCCATGGCGCGGGTGATGCGGGGCGAGCAGGGCTGGACGCTGATCGACGACCTGCACCGAAGCATCCTCGACGAGATCCTGCCGCGCTTTGGCCTGGCACAACTGTCTGACGCCGAACGCCGCCACCTCAACCATGTGTGGCACCGGCTCGATGCCTGGCCCGACAGCGTGGAAGGCCTCACGCGGCTCAAGACACGCTTCACCATCACCACGCTGTCCAACGGCAACATCGGCCTGCTGACCAATATGGCCAAGCGTGCCAGGCTACCGTGGGACTGCGTGCTGAGCGCTGAGGTGTTCAAGGCCTACAAACCCAGCCCGGAGACCTACCTGGGCGTAGCGCGCGTTTTCGACCTGCAGCCCGAACAGGTGGCGCTGGTAGCTACGCACCACGACGACTTGGCCGCTGCCCGCGCATGTGGCCTGCGCACTGTGTATGTCGAGCGGCCTCACGAACTGGGGCAGGCCCGGCCCAAAGATGGGACACCCGAGCCGGGCAATGACTTGCATGCCACGGGAATGAACGACGTGGCGCGGATGCTGGGCTGCTGACACCCCCCTAAAAAGCTCAAAACAGGTCAGGCTGAGGCTGAAGCCCTGACCGTGTTGAAGCGTCGAAGCTGCACAGGGCTTCGACAAGCCTGCAGGCCCGCGCCACCGCAGCCACGTTTTTGCTGCGCGGCTCCACAACACCCTTGGGGCCAGCGCTCCCACACCTCCGGCGCCCTCACTGGCTCTCACTGGCTATGTGCGGTGGACAACAGACGTGCCTCGCCACCGCAACGCACCATCCGCGCGATCCGGAGGCTTTGCGGTGCGCGCCGCAGCTTGCGACCGGCCCGTCGTCTGCGCGCTCCCCGCCCTCCCCCGAAAACGCCCATTTCAACACTGAAAGAATTGATGACCACCTATCTCGCCTGTCTGGGCACCCGCCCGGAAATCATCAAGATGGCCCCCTTGCACCGCGAGCTTCAGCAGCGCGGTCATCGCGTGGTGGTGCTACACACCGGCCAACACGAAGCGGTGGCCGAGGTGTTGTACCGATTCTTTGGCATGGGCCCGGATGTGCGCCTTCCCCCCGAACGGCGCAGCAATCGGCTGGGCGACCTCACGGCGCTGCTGCTCGAAGGGGTGGATCGCGCGGTCTCCGAATCCCAGCCGGACGTGGTCCTGGTGCAGGGTGACACCACGTCAGCACTGGTGGGAGCATTGAGCGGCTACTACAACGACAAACCGGTCGCGCACATCGAAGCGGGCCTGCGGACCGGAACACGCGAGCCGTTCCCTGAAGAAAAGAACCGCGAGCTGATTGCCCGGCTGGCCCATTGGCATTTCGCGCCCACCGCAAGGACACGGGACAACCTGCTGCGCGAGGGTATTGCAGACGCGCGCATCTCGGTGGTGGGCAACACGGTCATCGATGCAGCACGCTGGACGCAGCTACAGCTGGAGCCTTCCACAACGTCGGTACCGTCAGCCCTGCCCGCAGGTGTTGAGGCCTTCCTGGGCGAGCATGCCAGCCAGCGGCTGCTGCTGGTGACGGCACACCGGCGCGAGAACTGGGGCGAGCCCATCCGCAACATCGGAACGGCCATCGGGCAGCTTCTGGCCGCCCATCCCGACCTGGTCGTGGTCTGGCCGCTGCACCCCAACCCGGCGGTCAGCGAGGCGGTGGAGCCTGTGATTGCAGCACTGCCCGATGCCATGCGCGCGCGCGTCTGCCTGACGGCCCCCGTGGACTACCCGGCCTTGATCACGCTGCTGGAGCGCTGCTATTTCACGCTGACGGATTCGGGCGGCATCCAGGAAGAAGCCTCCGCACTGGCGCGGCCGGTGCTCATTGCACGCGACAGTACCGAGCGCCAGGAGCTGGTTGAGGCCGGTGGTGCCGTGCTGGTGGGCACCGACATCACGCGCATGGTCACCGCAGCTTCCGAGCTGCTGCTCGATGTTGCGGTCTACCGCGCCATGCAGCTGGAGCTGAGCCCCTTTGGCGATGGCAACGCGGCGCGCCACATTGCCGACCGGCTTTGCGCGGCTGATTGAGGGATGCACGCCCCCGCAAGCAGGGGCGACTCCATCGACCCGCCGCGTCCGGCACCAACCCGCCGAACCTCTGTGCGGCAACGAACAGACCCGTTTGGACACGTTACTTACATTCCACGCACACCCCTTTGTGGATTGGCGTAGAGCGTCCTTCGGACCCCTTGCGGCATGCCTCATACAGGGCCTGCAACCGTTGAAGCAAAAGGGCGAACCATGGATTCGAATCGGAGGGGCATGAGGCACCGTGTGGCTGCGCAGCTCACCGCCGCCCGGGGCTGGCCGTGGCGGACCTGCGTAGCGGCGGCAGCCGCCATGGGCGGCAGTGCGGGTGCGTGGGCGGCCTTGCTGCCACTGCCTGCGCGCTCGACAGACCCGCTGGCGCACTCCTGGGTGCCAGGGCCTGTGGCGCACACCATCCTGTCGGCAATGGCCGTGGTGCTGGCCCTGATCATCGTCGTCATGATGGTCTATGCGGCACGCCATGGCTTGCTCACGCTCAACCGCCTGCTCGGGCACCAGCGCCATCCCTACCTCGACATTGACCAGGCAGACTGGCCGCTGGTCACGGTCTTCATCGCCGCCCACAACGAGGAAAAGGTGATCGCAGGATGCCTGCAGGCCCTGCTCAACACCAACTATCCGCTGGAAAGGCTCAAGGTGGTGCCGGTCAATGACCGCTCTACCGACCGCACCCGCGAGATCATCGACGACTGGGTAAGCCGCTATCCGGGGCGCATCGTGCCGTTTCACCGCACCAAGGGCAAGCCCGGCAAGGCCGCAGCGCTCAAGGATGCCCTGCAACATGCGCAGGGCGACATCGTGATCATCTTTGATGCCGACTATGTGCCGGGCCGAGGCTTGCTCAAGCAGCTGGTGGCACCGTTTTTTGACCCCGAGGTGGGCGCAGTGATGGGACGTGTGGTGCCGGTCAACACCGGGGTGAACCTGCTCACGCGCATGCTCGATCTGGAACGCAGCGGCGGCTACCAGGTAGACCAGCAGGCGCGGATGAACCTGCGCCTGGTGCCCCAGTACGGCGGCACCGTGGGCGGGGTGCGCGCATCTGCCGTAGCGGCGGTGGGCGGCTGGCATGACGACACGCTGGCCGAAGACACGGACATCACCTACCGCCTTCTGCTGAACGGCTGGAAAACCGTCTACACCAACCGCTCCGAGTGCTACGAAGAGGTGCCGCAGGACTGGCCGGTTCGCATCAAGCAAATCAAGCGTTGGGCCAAGGGACACAACCAGGTGATGGTGCGCTACGGCCTGCGGTTTGCGTTCAGCCCGTATCTGAGCTGGCCCGAGCGGCTGGATGGCTTGTTGCTGCTGTTCGTCTTTGCGTTGCCGCCGCTGCTGCTGGTGGGCTGGCTGCTGGCCATCGGATTGTATTTCTTCAACGCTGGCGACATGCTGACCGGTTTGATTTCGGTGTTCGCACTGATGGCTTACGGCACGCTGGGCAATTTTGCGGCGTTCTTCGAGATCGCAGTGGCGGTGCTGCTCGACGGCAAACGCCGGCGTCTGCGCTTGCTGCCGTTGAGCCTGCTGGGTTTCATCATCAGCCTGTTCGCCATTTCGTCCTCCGTGTGGGGGCAGTTGATGGACAAGCTCTTGCGCCGCGACATGGTGTGGGACAAGACAGTGCGCTACCGCCAGCCGAGCGTTGAACAATGAACACCACCTTGTTCTACCTGGCTTTCCTTTTGCTCAGCGTGGCCCTGGCGGTGATTGCCTTTGGCCCCACCTGGCGAGAGTGGAGGCACCCCACAGATACCGCAGCGTTGCAGGTATTGCCGCAATACACAACCGACATCGAACATTTTTCCGACCGGTTCCGGGCGCTGGTGCAGGCGCACAAGACGCAGTTGCCCAGTCCGTTGTCCAGCCCTACCACCACTGATTTTGATTTCGCACCCGTTGCGCTGGAGGGCATGAACTGGGCCGCCATGCGCCGCCCGCTGGTGTGCCTGGGGTCGATCAAGCCCCAGGGCGCCATCGTGTGCTCGGCCCCCGTCTTCATTCATGGCGACTTTGAAGCCCAGCCCAACAGCCGTTTTGTGGGGCTGCTGGCCCAAGGGCGCATCTGGCTGGGCGCGGGGTGCGAGGTGGGGCAATGGGCGCACGCAGATGCATCACTGCATCTGCAGCGGGGTTGCTCCGGGCTGCGACGCCTGTCGTCGGCCACCTCCGTGGAGCTGGAGGCGGACTGCTGTTTTGAGCGAATTCAGGCACCCAGTATTTCCTTCGGCGACGATGCCACCGTGGAGCCGGAACGCGAGTCTCACGCACTGGTCGATGCAAGTTTTGAGCGGCTGGAAGGCGCGGTGCGACAGAGCGACCATGTCACGCTGATCCGGGGCAATTGCAAGCTGCCGCGCATGCACCGCTACCGCGGATCGCTGGTGGTCACCGGGCGCCTGCTGATTGGTGCGGGCACGGAAATCCTGGGCGATGTCAAAGCGCGGGACGGCATCGTCATGGGGGCCGGGGCCCGGGTTCAGGGGGCGCTGTGCAGTGAAAAACAGATCCAGATTCTGGACCACGCCCATGTCACGGGGCCGCTGGTCTCGGAGTCAGGCATCTTGCTGGGAGCGGGCGTTCAGGTGGGTACGCCGCAGGCGCTCACCACGGTCAGCGCCGAGACCATCATGGCCGAAGCCGGTGCCCGTGCCCATGGGACCGTCTGGGCACGCCGCCTGGGGATTGTGTGGACAGCCGGAGCCGTTGTCCCCTCGGCGTCTTTTCATTGATCAAGAACCGAGGGCTCTCTGTGCCACATCCATCCCCCATCGCCCACAGTCGGCAAGACCGTGAGACTGCCTTCGCCGCTGCGCGCGACCTTCTGGCGCGGGCTCAAAAGGCGCACACACACCAATTGACCCACCGGGCGTTGGGCCACGTTCGCATGAGCCCGTGGCTTGTGCTGCAGATGGTGGGGTTGCCCCTGGCGTGGCTGGCGCTCCTCTACGGCTTGCGGGAGCCTTTGTACGGCTTTTGGCGCAGCTATCTGCTGACCTGGGCGCAATGGCTGCAGTTGCCCCTCGTGCCTGCCGACATCGCGTCACGCCAGGATCTGCTGGGCTTGAGCTGGTCGCCCGGCGCCAGCGACCTGGGTTTGTCCACCACCACCGGCGCGGCGCTCGCTGCGGTGGTGGTCGTGGTAGCCTGGGGTCTGTCGCTGCGCCTGCGGGGGCGCTGGTTGCCCGCACAGTACCTGGTGCGTGTGCTGTGTGTGGTGCAAGCGCTGGCCCTGCTGTATTTCTGGTTCGCGCCCATGCCATTCCCCCACCAGTTGCTAAGCCATGCGGTGGACCTGCTGGATGCAGGCTATCTGCTGATGTTGTCGATACCGGTGCTGATGGCGCTGGGCTACTACCCGCTACAGATCAGCTGGCAGGCCAAGGTCGTGCACACGCTGCTCATCCTCATGTTTTTTGGGATCATGGTGCCGCAGCAGGCGCTGGTGCACCTGCTGATCCTGCAGCACCTGTCGGTGGTCTTCATGCCGGTTTTGTACCTGTGCTTTGGAGCCCTGTTCGACATGATGGTTTTTGTGGCCCTTTACGCATGGGCTGCAAGCACGGCCCCCCTGTCCGCCACCCATTGAGAGGCAGCCGGGCGCCCTGCAAGCTCGACGCCTTCCATACGCCCAAAATCGCCGTGTGAGCGGATCGGTACGCCTGCGTACGGCGCCGAATAAATGCGGGCAATCTTTGCAAAATCAGGTCGCTGTCCTTTTCCCCGGGGGCGGCGGCCTTCCTGGCAGTGCGCCATTTTTTTTGCGCTGTTGCTCTCCAGATGATGAAAGCGGTGTTCGGGTCTTCATTCGGAGATTGGGCACATGCAGCGTCGTTCATTGATCACCAAGGTGCCAGCGGCACTGGCCGCAGGTTGGCTCCTGGGCACCCCAGCCCGGGCGGCAGTCAATTCAACCCCCATCGATGCAGTGGCCGAGATCAAGGCGCTGCGCATTCCATCAGGACCCTATGCCGGCGGCTATGAGCTGGCACCCAATGGGGGCCTCAACTGGTACTTTGCCAACCTGGGGCTGGTTGCCATCGTCCCCATGCTGGGCGCCGCCGATCTGCAGTCCCACGTGCTGCCGTACCTCAACCTGTACCTGGCGAATGTCAACGCCGCCACCAGCACCATTGCAGACATTGAATTGCCGTATGGGCGTGCCAACACCTCCGTGTTCAAAAAAGTGGCGTCCGACTCGGACGATGCTTATGCATCCACGTTTCTCTCGCTGGCCACACGCTATGTGGTGGCCAGCGGCAACTGGGCCTGGTGGGAGTCGAACAAGGCTGCCCTGAAAAACATGGCCTATCGCAATCTGGCGCTGACCGCCAAGCCTTCGGGTTTGACATCGGTTTTTCAGTCGCCACGCAGCCAGAGCAATTCCAGCGGATACCTCATGGACAACTGCGAGGGCTATCGGGGTCTGCGCGATTTCGCGGCCTTGTTGCGGTCGCGTAGCGAGCTGCACGAAGCCAACTACTACGACTTGCTGGCGTCCAACACTGCAGAGGGCGTATCGCGCTTTCTCTTCAAGGCACCCGCGCAAGCATTCTTGTCGAGTGACGCAGCGCCCGCACTGACCGCAGACTTCTACCCCGGGACCACTTGCCAGGTCTACCCGCAGGCCTTTGGGCTGAGAGAACTGGCTGGGCAATTCACGGCCGGTTGGAACTACTTCAACACACACACGCCCGGTTGGGAAACGGGAAGCTACGACCCGTTTCCCTGGGCCATTCTGGGTTATGTCGCTGCCCTGCGCGGGCAAACTGGGCTGGCCAGCGCGCAACTGGCAACGATCGACAAGCTGTTTGCAGCCAACCGCAGACTGGTGACGATCAATGAACTGGGCTTCTACCAGCGCACAAAGTCCGTGCTGGCTGGCAACCTGTCGGCCTGAAGGCCCACGCGCCCCCAGTACGCTAACAGACAGATAGGGAGGGAGGGAGCCACCAGAATGGACTGCAGTCCATCCCGGACTTCCAAAAAAGCCGCATATCGACCAATCCCTCGCCAACCGCCTGCTGGCCCTGCTACGGCCCGCAGAGCGGTCACGCCTTCTGTCGCGAGCCGAGTGGGTCGAACTGGACCGCCAGCAAATGCTGGGGCGGGCTGGCGAGCGGCTCAGCCATGTGTACTTCCCGACGAACAGCATGGTCTCGCTCCTGTCGAACCTGAATGGCGCGCGCAATTGCGGGGCCAGCCAGCTCGGATTTGAGGGGATGCTGGGCGCCGGTGCAGGGTCAGGAGTGTCGGCGTCCGCCTTCGACGCCGTGGTGTCGGGGGCAGGCCAGGCCTGGCGGATCCGACTGAATATCTGGCGCGGCCAGTGCCTTGCCAGCCGGTCGCTGCGGGTGATCGCCGCCCGCTACCAATATGTCCAGCTGTCGCAGATGGGAACCATGGTGGCTTGTGTGCACTGTCACTCGCTCGCTCAGCGACTGGCCCGGTTGCTGCTGGCAAGCACCACCCAGTTGCGCAGCCCGGATATCGAAATGACACATGCCGGGTTGGCCAAGCTTCTGGGCGTTCGCCGTGCGGGCGTGACCGTTGCAGCGGGCCAGCTGCAAGAGCGTGGTGTGATCCAGTACGCGCGCGGGCACATCCTGGTGCTGGACAGCCCGGCGTTGCTGGCAGAAAGCTGCGGCTGTTTTCTCCAGGACAAGCGAATCTATGAACAGGTGATGTCGGGCTCGCTACAGCGTCGGCACCCACACACTTGAAGCCACGCACGCTGGGCTGTCAAAGCGCCGCGCGAGCACAACGCTACGGCAGTTCCCAAAATAGCGAGAGCCTGGCGCCGTTGCGGTCATAGAAAGGATTGCTGTAGCGCTCCACGCCCGCCGTAAACCCCCATTGAGGGCCCACCCACTGGCGCAGTGTGAGCTGCGTTTGCCGACTGTCAAAGTTGACCAGGGACGCACCGCCCCCAATAGCCTGGTAGCCCTCGGCGCCCCAGCCATGGCGCGCGATGACCTGGGTCTGTTTTGCGCGGCCCCAGGTCGCAGCCACAAACTGCTGGTGCGTGCGCACTTGGCCGGGGGAGCTGTTGTTGAAGCGCACCTCTGCCTGCACCACCCAGGGCGACTCGAAGTAGTAGGTGGAGCCCAGGCTGATGTTGCGGTCGATGTGGCCATCGGGCGCACGGTAGTAGCCCGCCCCCAGCGTGGCAACCCATTGGCGAGACGCCAGCAATTTGCGGTTGACGAAGCCGTCCACCCGGTAGCGCGGCAGGTAAGCGGCCCCATCGCCTGCGCCCACCGACACCGCAGTGAACCAGTCTTCGTTCAGGGTCCAGGTGTCGGACAACCCGATGAACCGGCCAGACTCGCCAAAACGCCGCATGGTGGCGGCTTCTGCGGCCCAGAGATGGCTGCCCATCCCGTACTGGCCGCGCACGCCGGTCTCATGCCAGTTGCCATAACCGTTGCTGAGGTGGTGGCGGCTGGCATAGGCCTCAAGACCCCGAACGGGCGCGGGAAGGTCCGCCGCAGCGGTGCCTTGCGCGTGGGCCACTGGCAGGCAGGCCGCCATGCACCCGAGGGCCAAAACAAGGGCTCGGGCGCCGGTGGAAGCGCGGGATGGAAGAGCGTTCATGATGCGGGGTGGGAGGAGTTGCTGGGAACGGTGCAGGCGGTGGTCTCCGGGGCCGGTGTGATGGCGCGCGCTTGCAAGATTTGTGCAGCGACTTCGTCCGTCACCGTCCAATGGGCGCTGTGCCGGTGCGGCAGCGCGGTCTGCAGCCAGCACCGCGCGGAGGGAATATCGTTTTGCTGCAGCGCCACGATGGCGACTAGGCCCCACGCAAAGTCGCCCTTCACCTGGGCGAGCCACTCGGTGCGGTGCTCCTCCATCCAGCGGCGGTAATGGGCACGCGCCCCCCCCGGAATGAGCGGAAAGCGCACCAGCAAGGGAAAGATCTGCGCCACCGCATCGGGGTAGAAGGCATGGGTGGTGTCACGCTGGCCTGGCTGGGTTGAGACCAGAAAGCGCTTGCGCTGCCCGTCCCAGAACACGGACGCCAGTGTTTTGGTGAAGCTGGGATGGCGAGCGCTTTCTGCAGCCCTGTGGGTAAAGGCGTATTCCCACAGCTCCAGGTTGTCCATCAACAGGCCATGCTGGTACACCGGGGAGACCAGGTAGATGCCCTTGCCCGGATCGACCAACTTGGCCAGCGCTGCGCTGGTGGCCGTGCGGCTGCGCACCCATGCGGCCTGGCTGCGCTGCGCGGCGGGCAGGGTGTCCATGAAAGCCAGCCACAGGCCGAGCTGGGAATCGTCGGCGTCGGCCGTCTTGCAGGCGGCCCACACCGGACCGTTGCGGCAAAAGCGGTCGAACGTGGCGTCGGGCTTTTGCCGTGGCAACAGCCATGCACCCCACGCTTTGGCAGGTACAGAAATATCCAGCCCGTGGCTGTGCGCCAGCAGCAGGGCCTGCAGCGCGAAGTACGGGTCCACCGTATCCCCGCCGTGCTGCACCGTGATCGCGCCCGAGGCATCGGAATACCCTGCCAGATCGAGCGTTGCGGCAGGGGCGCCGAACGATGCCCCAATCGCAGCCCAGGTGATGGCGCTGCGGACAAGCCGTTGCAGGCATTGCCGGGGGCGCCACAGGCTGCGTCGCGATCGCGGTAGGGAGTGTGGGTTCAATGGGAGATCCGTGGCATGGGCTGACATGTTCAGCGCCATCGCACCACACGGTCTGTGCGCTGGCGAACACATGCGGAAGGTGTTCGCCAGCGCACAGACTACCCCTGCCGCCAGAAATTATGTTTCGCCCTCGCCCTGGTCTCCGGCGAAACAGATGGAGATGGCGAATCTTGCATACCAAGGAACCCCCCATGAAAACGCAAAAGATGTTTGGAACCGACGGGGTGCGCGCCCCGGTCGGCATGGAGCCCATGACGCCCCAGACCATCATGCGCTTGGCGCATGCCTGCGGCCAGCTGCTGCACCGCACGCACACCGGCCCCAATCCCCGGCCCGTGGTCGCCGTGGGCACCGATACGCGGGGGTCGGCGCCGATGTTCGAGGCGGCGCTACAGGCGGGTTTCTCGGCGGCGGGTGTGGACACCGTGATGTGCGGCGAGCTGCCCACCCCGGGCGTGGCCTACCTGACGCGCCTGCGCGGCTACCAGGCCGGGGTGGTGGTGAGTGCATCGCACAACCCTTGTGAAGACAACGGGGTGAAGTTCTTCTCGGCCACGGGCGACAAGCTGCCCGACGGCATGGAAGCCGACATTGAACGCACCATGGACCAGCCCATGGTGTGCCTGCCCTCCTCCCAGTTGGGGCGCGTATCGCAGCTGCCAGAGGCGTCCAGCCTGTACATCGAGTTTTGCCGCAAGGCCGTACCTGCGGGCGTGCACCTGCGGGGCATGAAGATCGTGGTTGACGCCGCCCATGGGGCCTGCCACCGCATCGCGCCGGAAGTGTTCCGGCAGCTGGGCGCAGAGGTTATTGCGGTGGGCGCCTCGCCCGATGGGCAGAACATCAACGACAAGGTCGGCGCCACGTCGCCGCAGCACCTGAGCGCAGCCGTGCTGGCCCACCAGGCGGACGTCGGGGTGGCGCTGGATGGTGATGGAGACCGGCTGGTGATGGTGGACAGCGACGGCCGCATCTTCGCGGGCGACGAGTTGCTGTACGTGCTGGCCGTCGATGCCCAGACCAACGATGGACTGCAGGGTGGCGTGGTGGGCACGGTGATGAGCAACCAGGGGCTGGAGCTGGCGCTGCAGCGCCGTGGGATCGGTTTTGCACGCTCTGCAGTGGGTGACCGCCATGTGCTGGAGCTGCTCAAGCAGCGCGGCTGGCGCCTGGGGGGCGAGGGCTCCGGGCACCTGATTGGGCTGGACTGGCACAGCACGGGCGACGGCGTGATGTCCGCCCTGCGCGTGGTGGCCGCGATGCAGCGCTCGCAACGCAGCCTGGCCCAGCTGTGTGGCGACCTGCGCATGAACGCCCAGTGCCTGGTCAATGTGCCTGTCGCCCCGGGTGCCGGGATGGGCGATGGAGCGTGGATACCGCATTTCCAGCTGCGCGCAGAACAGGCGCTGGGCGACGATGGGCGGATACTGCTGCGCGCCTCGGGCACAGAGCCTGTCGTCAGGGTGCTGGTCGAGTGCCGCACCGCATTGCGGGCACAGCAAATGGCCAGCCGATTTGCGCAGGAAGTCTGCCAGCTGTTGGCCTTGCCTGTGGCCCCGCAGACCGCCACGGCCTGAAACTGCGGCCACGCTCTCCAGGCCGACGTGCCGGCAGCCCCTTGGCATTGCAGGGGGAGCCTGGCCGCGCCCAGAACACCCACACCCCATGACCC
>NZ_CAXUPT020000017.1:0-88084 GCF_964252975.1 Acidovorax sp. LjRoot38
GCAAGAAAAACGTGAAAGCGTTTTACCGAAAGGTATCGGAAATCGTGCGGACGCATCTATCGACGAAACAGGAGGATCTCATTGCGCAACTAAACCCAATCCTTCGGGGCTGGGCTAGGTATCACCAACCGGTGGTCGCGAAAGAGACGTTCAGTCGGATGGACTACCTCATCTACTGGCGGCTTGTCCGCTGGGCGAGGAGGCGACATCCGAAGAAGTCCCCAAGCTGGTGCACCCAACGTTACTGGAAGGTCATTGGTGAAAGGACAGAGTTCGCAACCAAAGTAGGTACAGAAGACGAACCGATCATGAAACGGTTGGCGCGATTAAGCGACACAGTGATTGAAAGGCATGAAAAGATCAAAGGAGACTACAACCCCTTTGATCCTGTCTGGGAGGAATATGGAGAGATGCTGCGGACGAAACGCACGGCAAAGAGTCTGCGCCATCGTTACGAAGCGTCAATGCTGTATATCTCCCAGGACGGGCGCTGTGCACTCTGCACGGAATTGCTCGATCATGAGGGCGGCTGGCACGATCATCACATTGTTTACAAGGTGAATGGCGGGTCGGACGCTATGTCTAACCGGGTGCTCCTGCACCCGGTGTGCCATCAGAGGCTGCATGCCCTTGGGTTGCCGGTCGCGAAGCCGGCCTCAACAAGGCTTAGGGTCCAGGATAAGAAAGGCGCGTAGAGTAAAATCGCGTGTTTTGCTTATTGCTGGACTGAGTTGTGCTTGAGCCGTGTGCGGTGAAAGTCGCACGCACGGTTCTTAGGGGGGGATGGTCCAGTAATGGGCTGTCCCTACCCTCCCACTTTCCCTCAACACACTGACATGCCTATTTACGCCTACAAATGCGGCTCCTGCGGCCATGCCAAGGATGTGCTGCAAAAAATCTCTGATGCGCCCCTCACGGTGTGCCCCGCCTGCGGCGCGGAAGCATTTTCCAAGCAGGTCACAGCGGCTGGCTTCCAGCTCAAGGGCTCGGGCTGGTATGTGACCGATTTTCGCGGTGGCAGCGGCGGCAGTTCTGCCCCTGCGACGGACAGCAAGACAGAACCGAAAACCGAGGCCGCGGCGCCGGCAAGTTCTGGTGATGCTCCTAAAAAAGAAACATCTGGTGCAGCAGCATCAAGCGCTGGTGGCAGTTCTACCACTTCCACCTCCTCTGCGAGCTGAGTGACCCTCATGGCTGCCTTGCGCAAGTGGCTGTTGACCGGCCTTCTGGTGATCGTGCCAGGGGTTATCACGGCCTGGGTGCTCAACTGGATCGTGAGCACGCTGGACCAGACCCTGCAAATCCTGCCTGTTGCATGGCATCCCGACAAGCTGCTGGGCTTTCACGTCCCGGGCTTTGGCGTGGTTCTCACGCTGCTGATCCTGTTGGTGGTCGGTGCCGTCGCCAGCAACTTCGCGGGCCGCAAGCTCGTGCAGTGGGGTGATGCGGTGGTGCACCGCATCCCGGTGGTGCGTTCGATCTATTCCAGCGTCAAGCAGGTGTCCGACACGCTTTTTTCCGAAAGCGGCAATGCCTTTCGCAAGGCCGTGCTGGTGCAGTGGCCGCGCGAGGGCGTCTGGACCGTGGCCTTCGTCACTGGCGCGCCCAATGGCGAGGTGGCGGCATACCTGCGCGATGAATTCGTGAGCGTGTATGTGCCCACCACGCCTAACCCCACTGGCGGGTATTTTGTGATGCTGCGCAAGAGCGACTGCGTCGAGCTCGACATGAGCGTGGACGCCGCCCTCAAATACATTGTTTCGATGGGCGTGGTCGCTCCGGCTGACCCCACGCTTGTTTCCCACAGTAAGTAAATCCCTTTAACGCGCCCCTTGGGCGCCGGAAGTTTCTGCCATGGCCATGCGTTCCCACTATTGCGGTCTTGTGACCGAAGCCCTGATGGGCCAAACCGTTACCCTGTCTGGCTGGGTGAACCGTCGTCGTGACCATGGGGGCGTGATCTTCATCGACCTGCGCGACCGCGAAGGCTACGTGCAGGTGGTGTGCGACCCCGACCGTGCCGAGATGTTCAAGACCGCCGAAGACGTGCGCAACGAGTTCTGCGTGCAGGTGGTGGGCCTGGTGCGCCCCCGCCCTGACGGCACGACCAACGACAAGCTCAAGAGCGGCCAGATCGAAGTGCTGTGCCATGAGCTGAACGTGCTCAACCCCTCGGTCACGCCTCCGTTCCAGATGGACGACGAGAACCTGTCGGAAACCACGCGCCTCACGCACCGTGTGATGGACCTGCGCCGCCCGCACATGCAGCGCAACATGATGCTGCGCTACAAGACCTCCATCCAGGTGCGCAACTTCCTGGACAAGGAAGGCTTCATCGACATCGAAACGCCCATGCTGGGCAAAAGCACGCCCGAAGGCGCGCGCGACTACCTGGTGCCCAGCCGCGTGCACGACGGCCAGTTCTTCGCGCTGCCCCAGTCGCCCCAGCTCTACAAGCAGATGCTGATGGTGGCTGGCTACGACCGCTACTACCAGATCACCAAGTGCTTCCGCGACGAAGACCTGCGCGCCGACCGCCAGCCCGAATTCACGCAGATCGACTGCGAGACGTCGTTCCTGGGCGAAGAAGAAATCCGTGCGATCTTCCAGCGCATGATCACCGAGGTGTTCCAGCAGCAACTGGGCGTGGACCTGGGCGAATTCCCGATCATGACTTACCAGGAAGCGGCTTTCCGCTTTGGCTCGGACAAGCCCGACCTGCGCGTAAAGCTCGAATTCACCGAGCTGACCGAAGTGATGAAGGACGTGGACTTCAAGGTCTTCTCTGCTCCCGCCACCACCAAGGGCGGGCGTGTGGTTGCCCTGCGCGTGCCAGGCGGCGCACAGATCTCGCGCGGTGAGATCGATGCCTACACCGAGTTCGTGAAAATCTACGGAGCCAAGGGCCTGGCCTGGATCAAGGTCAACGAAGTGGCCCAGGGCCGCGAAGGGCTGCAGTCGCCCATCGTGAAGAACCTGCATGACGCGGCCATCGCTGAAATCCTCAAGCGCACGGGTGCGCAGGACGGTGACCTGCTGTTCTTCGGTGCCGACAAGGAAAAGATCGTCAACGATTCCATCGGCGCGCTGCGACTGAAGATCGGCCACAGCGAGTTCGGCAAGAAGAGCGGTCTCTTTGAAAACCGCTGGGCGCCGCTGTGGGTGGTGGACTTTCCCATGTTCGAGCACGACGAGGAAGAAGACCGTTGGACGGCCGTGCACCACCCCTTCACCAGCCCCAAGGACGGCCACGAAGAGTTCATGGCCACTGATCCCGGCAAGTGCATCGCCAAGGCCTACGACATGGTGCTCAACGGCTGGGAGCTGGGCGGTGGCTCGGTGCGTATCCACCGCGCCGATGTGCAAAAGAAGGTGTTCGATGCGCTCAAGATCACACCCGAAGACGCACAGGCCAAGTTCGGCTACCTGCTGGATGCCCTGCAGTACGGCGCGCCCCCACACGGTGGCCTGGCCTTCGGTCTGGACCGCCTCATCACGCTGATGACCGGTGCGGAATCGATCCGTGACGTGATCGCTTTCCCCAAGACCCAGCGCGCTCAGGACCTGCTCACGCAGGCGCCTTCGCCCGTGGACGAAAAGCAGTTGCGCGAGCTGCACATCCGCCTGCGCAACATCGACGCTGTCAAGGCAGCCTGATCCGGGGCTTTCCCCGAACCCGGCGCGGATCCACTCTCGTGGCATCGCACGACAAAGCGGCAAGGGCTTGGCAGCCTGCGCCGCTTTTTTCTTGGCCAGCCCGCGCCCTCGGCGATGTGGCTCTGGCACTGAAAGGACACTTTCCATGCGTTCAATGACGACCCGGGCTTTGTGGATGGGCGCCGTGCTGCTGGCCCTGGCAGGTTGCGGTGAAAAGAAGACCGAACTGGGCCAGGGCGGTTCCGTGGTCACTGGCTCGGCAGGGCCGGCGGGAGCCAGCAACGCTGCGCGCGAACTGGTGCGCTGCGAAGCGCCCGTGGCCACGCTGGCGCTGGCAGAAAACCCCAGCGGCTACACCATGGGTTCGGGCTACAGCCTCCCGCCATCCCCCGTGCCCCTGGTCAAGCTGCTGGCCCAGCAAAGTGGCTGCTTTCGTGTGGTGGACCGGTCGGCCGGGCTGCGCGGAACCATCCAGGAGCAGGACCTCAAGGACTCCGGCGTGCTGCGCAAGAACAACTCCACCGTGGCAAAGGGCAAGGGCTACGAGGCGCAGTACACGCTCACACCCAGCCTCACGTTCAGTGAGCAGGACGCGGGACGGGGTCTGGCGGGCGTGATTGCCATGATTCCGGTGCTGCGCGACATCGCGGGCCTGGCCGGCATGGTGGAGCAAGTCAAATTCAAGGAGGCGCAAACGGCACTGCTGCTGTCCGACAACGAAACCACCGAGCAGGTTGCCGCCGCCACCGGGTCTGCACGCACCACTGACCTGGGCGTGGGCGGGCTCGTGTTCGGCAAGCTCGGGGGCGCAGCGGGTGCGGGCTGGAGCAATACCAACGAGGGCAAGGTCATTGCCGCTGCCTTCCTGGACGCGCACAACCAGTTGGTGGTGCAGGTCAGGGCGCTGCAGGCCAAGGAGCTGCCGCCGCCCGTTCCCACCACTTCAGCCCCGCGTTCCAAGGCCGGGTAAAGAGGGAAGGTGTCGCCCATGGTGCCGACAGCGCAGCACAGGCCCTACAAGCTTCCAGAGTCGGTGCTGGTGGTCATCCACACGCTCGCCCTGGAGGTGCTGCTGATTCGCCGCACGGGCGGTGATGGGCACTGGCAATCTGTCACCGGGAGTAAAGACCGCTTTGATGAGCCTTTTGAAGAAACCGCCCGCCGCGAAGTGGCCGAGGAAACCGGCATTGACGCGCGGGCGCCCGGCTGCCTGCTGACCGACTGGGCCTTGGAGAACGTCTACGACATCTGGCCGCAATGGCTGCACCGATACGCCCCGGGGGTCGTGCGCAATCGCGAGCGGGTGTTTGGACTTCGAGTGCCCCGGGGTACACCGGTGGTGCTCAGTCCGCGCGAACACGATGCATACCAGTGGCTGCCCTGGCAGGTCGCTGCGGACACCTGTTTCTCCGCTTCTAACGCGGAAGCCTGCCTGCTGCTGCCCCGGCTGGTTCAGACGCACGCGGACTGAAGCCCGTCAGACGGGCCGCAGGCGCAATGGCGCTGCGGGGTCGGACGGGTCGGCTGGATCTGGTGCCAGGCTGTCTTGTGGTGGCGGGGGAATGCGTGTGGGTTCGTCGGCGATGCTGCGTGCGCGGATGACCACCCCCCCGGGCCGCCGCTCGCTGTCCTGCCCCAGGATAGCCCGTGCCGGGGTGGAGCCCACGCGGGCGCGCAGCGTGTCAATGGCCTCCTGCAATGGCTCGGGCGAGGCCATGCGTGCCCGGTGGCGCAGCAGCACCTGCTGGGACATGTCCACCAGCTTGGAGTTGAGCGTTCGCTCGGCCTCTGCCAGCAGATGATGGACGGCACCGGTCGGGTCTCCGTGCAGGCTTTGCGCGATGGCGGCCTCGGCGGTTTTGTTGATGTGGACCAGGCATTCGCGCACCAGGTCGCCATACGGCGTGTGCAGGTTGCAGGCGTTGGCCAGAAGCTCGGTCAGGCCGCGCGTGTTGGCATAGCGCATGCCCAGCGCACGCACCCAGCCTTCGCCGTCGGCCAGATCAATCGACGTGACGGCCAGCACCGCCAGCAGGCTGCCCAGGTTGCAAGCGGCCTCGAAATCAAAGCTGCTGGCCGTGATCTCGCGTGCCATGCTGCGCACCGACTCCACTGCTTGCGAGAACTGCCGCTGCTGGATGAGCTGCAGCGTGCGGGCCACCTCGGCAAAACGCAGCACGCGGGCGCTGCCCTGGTGGCGCTCCAGAATGCGGCCAAAGTCGGCCATGCAGCGTTCGATGCCCTTGCGGTCGTTCTCGGCAAAGTACGAGAACGTGAGCAGCACCAGCGACTGGAAGTCAAACAGCTTGGAGTCGATGCCCAGGATGGCAGCCCGCGCCAGCACCTTGGTGGCGGTTTCGCGGTCGCCCATGTAATACGACATCATCCCCAGCTTCTGCAGCCGCACCACCGAGTCGGGCGTCAGGCCGCTGGCCGTGCGGTAGGTTTCGATGGCCTGCGAGAAATTGCCCAGCTCCACCTGCGCCCGGCCCAGCACGTCGTAGGCATCGGCAAACGAGGCGTCTTCGCCAATCAGCTCCTGCAAGGTGGTCACGGCGCGCGCCGCCTGGCCCGACTCGATCTGCGCGCGGGCCACGCCCAGTTTGGCCCAAGGCAGGGCGCGCGCGGCGATCACGGCTTCAAACAGCGTGCGGGCCTCGTCGTGGCGACCCAGGCGCAGCAGCAACTCGGAGCCAATGCGCGCGGCATACAGCCAATAGGGTTGGCGAGACTCAAATCGCTCCACACACAGTTGGGCGGCACGCTCAAAATCTTCGGCCTCGATGGCGTCAAAAATGGGGCGCAGATGGATCTTGCGCAGCCGCGCCAGGCTGAGGCGCTCAAACAGTGCGCTGGGGGTGAAGGGCTTGAGCAGATACCCGTCCAGCGCCGACTCGGCGGCCTCGGCCACGGCGGCATACGACGCCTCGGCCGTGACCATGAAAAACACGGTGGAAAACGGCAGCAGCTGCGCGCGCCGCAGATCGTCCAGCAAGGTCTGGCCCGAGTAGCCGCTTTCGCCAAAGTATTGTTCGCACAGCACGTAGTCAAACACGGTGTGCTCCAGCCGGTTGCGTGCGTCCTGCACACGGCTGCATTGCACGATGCGGGTCACGCCGTACTCACGCAGCTGCCCCACCAGAATGCTGCGTGATGTGGCATTGCTGTCAACAATCAAGGCCAGCACCTGGGGTGGGGCGGATTGTTCTTTCTCGGTTGCCATCGGTGGTGTGTACCGGCCCTGCTGCTGGCGTGGATAGGGGAAGCCCCCAGTGTAAGGGCGACCCGCACGGCGCAAATGCCGGGCAAACCCGCTGCGTGCGCGGCTTGCGACACAATCCCCCATCGCAGGCCCGGCATGGGGACTGGCAAGCGCGCTCAACTACTCCGATGAGGCTCATGGAACACGACGACATTCTGCGGGTGGCCACCTACAACATCCACAAGGGCGTACAAGGCATTGGCCCGGCGCGCCGGCTGGAGATCCACAACCTGGGGCTGGCGGTGGAGCAGCTCGACGCCGACATCGTCTGCCTGCAGGAGGTGCGCAAACTTCACCGGCGGGAACAGGCGTATTTCCAGCGTTGGCCCGAGTTGCCCCAGGCCGAGTTCCTGGCCCCCGAGGGCTACGAGGCGGTGTACCGCACCAACGCCATCACCAAACACGGCGAGCACGGCAACGCCCTGCTATCGCGCTGGCCCGTGATCGGCCACCAGCACGAAGACATCTCTGACCACCGCTTCGAGCAGCGGGGGCTGCTGCATGTGGAGGTGGATGCCCATGGCCGCCGCGTGCATGTGATCGTGGTGCACCTGGGGCTCATCCCTGGCAGCCGCATTCGCCAGATCGAACGCTTGCAGCGTTTTATCGAACGCGAGGTGCCCGGTGGCGCCCCGTTGGTGGTGGCCGGAGACTTCAACGACTGGGGCCAGCAGATCAAGCGCATGCTCGCGGGCTATTTTTTGTACGAGTTTGATGCACCGCGCACCTTCACCTACCCGGCTCGGCTGCCGCTGGCGCAACTGGACCATGTCTATGTGCGGGGCCTGACGCCGCTGTCCCTGCACGTGCCCAAGGGCCGCATCTGGTGGCGCATGTCCGACCATTTGCCGCTGATTGCCGAGTTCAGGCTGTGACGCTCCCCCCCTGTGTCGCCTTCGGCGCCTTCCCCCTGAGGGGGACGACACCCACGCTGCGGGGCGGCCCTTGCTTGGTGTCCCGCGCCTTGGCCGCGCCAGTTTCGCCGCGAGTTGGTGGCGGCCTGCAGAGATGAGAAGAAAGTCTTCCGCCACGGTGCGCGGATTCGAGTTTGCCGATGACCACCAGGTGCGCCTGCTGCAGGGGGCCGAGGAGCTGTTCCCTGCCTTGATCCAGGCCATGGATGCGGCCTTGTCGGACATCCAGTTCGAGACCTACATCTTTGACTTCACTGGCGCAGGCGCTGCAGTGGCCGAGGCGCTGATGCGGGCTGCCGCGCGCGGCGTGCGCACCCAGCTGGTGGTGGATGGCGTGGGCACCGGCGCCTTGCCGCACGACTGGGCGCAGCGCCTGCAGGCGGCCGGCGTGCAATACCGCGTGTACTCGCCGCTCGGCCCGCTGGGGTTGCTGCTGCCGCACCGGTGGCGCAGGCTGCACCGCAAGCTGTGTGTGGTCGATGGGCGCATGCTGTTTTGCGGCGGCATCAACGTGCTGGATGATTTCCACGACCCCAACTACGGCACGCTGGATGCGCCGCGTTTCGACTTTGCGGTGCTGGCCACGGGCAGCCTGGTGGCGTCGGCCAGCGAGACCATGGACCAGCTGTGGTGGCGCATGCAGGCCGTGCGCGACGCGCGCCAGCGCCGCCTGCCTGAGGCCTTGCAGGCCCTGCGCGCGGCCAGCGCCGCCCAGCACGCGGCCCGGGTCGCCGAGGCAGGCCCGCCCATGCGGGCTGCGCTGGTGCTGCGCGACAACGTGCGCAACCGCAGCCGCATCGAGAAGGCCTACCGCAAGGCCATTGGCGCGGCGCGGCACGAAGTGATCATCGCCAACGCGTATTTCATGCCCGGCGGCAAGCTGCGCCGTGCGCTGGTGATGGCAGCGCGCCGGGGCGTGCGCGTGCGCCTGCTGCTGCAGGGGCGTTATGAGTACTTCATGCAGTACCACGCGGCGCGGCCGGTGTATGGCGCGCTGCTGGAGGCGGGGGTGGAGATACATGAATACGCGCCCAGCTTTTTGCACGCCAAGGTGGCTGTCATCGACGCGCTGGGCGACAAACCCTGGGCTACCGTGGGCTCGTCCAACCTCGACCCCCTGAGCCTGCTGCTGGCGCGCGAGGCCAACGTGGTGGTGGAAGACGCCGCCTTTGCCACCGACCTGCGCCAGCGCCTGGTGCATGCCATGCAGCATGCCGGTCGGCGCATGGACCCGGCCCGGTACGCAGGCCGCCCCCTGCGCCAGCGCGTACTCGACCGCGTTGCCTTTGGCCTCATGCGGCTGGCGTTGTGGGTTACCGGAAACAGGTATTGAGCAGGCACCCATGGGGTGCTGCGCGCCCCGGACGTGCCATTTGCCTGCGCCTGGGCCGTGGGCAGGTGGCATGAACGACGGAATCCTGCAAGGCATTGTGCTATTGTTTTGGTAGCTATTTGCGCTTGTCTATCAAGCGCTGGATGCCTAAAACCCTTGAAATCCATGCGCCAGCGTTCGCTGTTACGATTCTGGCCATGTCTAGCCAACCCGCCGCCGATATGACGCCCACCCCGCCGGATGATGAAGGCACGCCTGTCTCCGTGAAGATTCGCGAACGCCTTGCCGCCGCCCGCAAGCGCTTTCACGCCAATGACAACATTGCCGAATTCATCGAGCCCGGCGAGCTGGAAAAGCTGCTCGACGAGGTCGAAGTCAAGATGCAGGGCGTGCTCGACAGCCTGGTGATCAACACCCAGGGCGACCACAACACCAACAACACCGCGCGCCGCGTGGCCAAGATGTACCTCAACGAGGTGTTCAAGGGCCGCTACGTGGCGCAGCCGCCCATCACCGAGTTCCCCAACGCCGAGCACCTCAACGAACTGATGATCGTGGGCCCGCTCACCGTGCGCAGCGCCTGCAGCCACCACTTCTGCCCCGTCATCGGCAAGATCTGGATCGGCGTGATGCCCAACGAGCACACCAACGTGATCGGCCTGAGCAAATACGCACGCCTGGTGGACTGGATCATGGGCCGCCCCCAGATCCAGGAAGAAGCCGTGGTGCAACTGGCCGACCTGATCATGGAAAAGACCCAGCCCGACGGCCTGGCCATCGTCATGGAAGCCAGCCACTTCTGCATGTCCTGGCGCGGTGTGCGGGACAACGACAGCCGGATGATCAACTCGGTCATGCGCGGCGTGTTCCTCAAGGACAGCGCTTTGCGCCGTGAATTTTTGTCCCTCATTCCTGGAAAGAACTGACCATGCTGGTACGCTTGCTTTACGCCAGTCGCGCGGTCGATACCTCGCCCGCCGCCATCGAAGCCATCCTGACGCAGTCGCGCCAGCACAACCCAGGCAGCGGCATCACCGGCGTGCTGTGCTATGGGGGCGGTGTGTTTCTGCAAGCCATCGAGGGCGGACGCTCTGCGGTGAGCGAGCTGTATGGCCACATCCAGAAGGACCCGCGCCACAAGAACGTGGAACTGCTGCACTACGAAGAAATTGCCGAGCGCCGCTTTGGTGGCTGGACCATGGGACAGGTCAACCTGTCCAAGATCAACCACTCGATCCTGCTGAAATACTCCGAAAAGCCCGAACTGGACCCGTATGCGGTGTCGGGCAAGGTGTCGTTTGCGTTGCTCGAAGAGTTGATGGCCACGGCCTCCATCATCGGAAGAGCTTAGAGATCACCCCCCTGAGGCGCTGCGCGCCTTCCCCCCGCTCTCGCACCGCTGGGCGGTGCGGGCAGGGGGACGCCACCAGTGCGGCGGGGCGGCCCTTGCACGGTGGCTCCCGGCTTGGGTCGCGCCAGTTGCAGATGCCTTGAGCGATATTCAGCCCTTCAATCGATCGACCCTTTCGCGCCCTCCAAGCCGCAGCCGCTACAGCGCTGCGGCTTTTTGCATTCAAAAGCCCTCTCTCTTTCTGAACCGTGACCTTCACCGCCTTCGCCCTCATCATCCTCGCCGGCCTCATCCACGCGTGCTGGAACATCGTGGCCAAGAAGGCCGGGGGGGACTCGCGGTTTGCGTTCTTCACCTCGGTGATCATGATGCTCGTCTGGGCGCCGTTGGGCTGGTACCTGGGGCGCGACGCCGTGCCGCAGTGGGGTGCGGTGGAGTGGGGTTTTGTCGCCGCCAGCGGGCTGCTGCATGTGGCGTACTTCGTCATCCTGCTGCGCGGCTACCGTGTGGCGGACCTCACCGTGGTCTATCCGCTGGCGCGCGGCTCGGGGCCGCTCTTGTCGTCGCTGGTGGCCATCACGCTGCTGGGCGAGCAGATCTCCGCGCTGGGCGCTTTGGGCATCGTGGGTGTGGTCGGGGGCGTGTTTCTGATTGCGGGCGGCCCGGGCCTGCTGCGCGCCGCCCACGACCCCGCTGCGCGGGCTCGGGTGCACAAGGGCATGTTGTATGGCCTGCTCACAGGCGCGTTCATTGCCAGCTACACGGTGGTCGATGGCTATGCGGTCAAGTTTTTGCTGATGTCGCCCATCCTGGTGGATTACATGGGCAACTTTGTGCGCGTGGGCCTGCTCGCGCCCGTGGTGCTGCGCGACCTGCCCACGGCCCGAACGCTCTGGCTGGCCCAGTGGCGTTTTGCGCTGGCCGTGGCGGTGGTCAGCCCGGTGGCCTATGTGCTGGTGCTGTACGCCATGCAGCAGGCGCCCCTGTCGCACGTGGCCCCGGCGCGCGAGGTGTCCATGCTGTTTGCAGCGCTGATTGGCGGGCACCTGCTGGGCGAGGGTGACCGCGTGGCGCGCATTTTTGGCGCGCTGTGTATTGCGGCCGGTGTCACGGCGTTGGCACTGGGATGACGGCCGCCGCACCACAAACCCTGCTGCTGGGCTGCGACTTCTCCAGCAGCCCCACGCGGCGCAAACCCATCGTGCTGGCGCTGGGCCAGCGCCAGGGCGCGCGCGTGTCGCTCACCGCGCTGCAGCCGTTCGACACCCTGGCCGCGTTCGGCCAGTGGCTGGCCCAGCCCGGCGACTGGGTGGGCGGGTTCGACCTGCCCTTTGGCCTGCCGCGCGAGCTGGTGCAGGCGCTGGGTTGGCCCACCGACTGGCATGCCTGCATGCTGCACTACCGCAGCCTCAGCCGCGAGCAGATCCGCGCGCAGTTTGCGGCGTTCTGCGATGCGCGCCCCGTGGGCGGCAAGTTTGCCCACCGCGCCACCGATGGGCCCGCAGGCTCCAGCCCCTCCATGAAATGGGTGAATCCGCCCGTGGCCTACATGCTGCACGCGGGCCTGCCACTGCTGCTGGATGCGGGTGTGCACCTGCCCGGCCTGCACCCTGGCGCCCCTCACCGCGTGGCGCTGGAGGCCTACCCCGGCCTGCTGGCGCGCGAGGTGCTGCAGCGCCGCAGCTACAAAAGCGACGACCGCGCCAAGCAGACGCCGGATCGCCTCATTGCCCGCAAGGACCTGATCAACGCCTTGGAACTGGGCCAGACCCGCCTGGACCTGCGCCTCAAGCTCAGCCACGCCCAGCGCGATGCGTTGGTGCAGGACGCCAGCGGCGACAGCCTGGACGCTGTGCTGTGCCTGCTGCAAGCCGCCTGGGCCGAGCAGCACCATGCTGAGGGCGACGCACTCTATGGTCTGCCGCCGGGGCTCGACCCGCTGGAAGGCTGGATCGTCACGGCGGATAAGCCCTGACTGACGAACCTGCCGCTTTTCAGGGCATCGGCCCTGCGCAGGCTCAGTAGCATGGGTGGAAGTCGCCGGATGCTTTGTTTGCCCATGCCTTTCGCCCCCCGCCTTTTGTTCGCGCTGGTCCTGCTGGCCCCTCTGCTGGTACAGGCCGCCCCCGCGCCCTGGTATTACTGGCGCAGCCTGGTCGATGGCCAGCGCGTGTGTGCACAAACCTCGCCCGGCCACGGCTGGGAGCGCGACAGCGCTGCCTATGAAGGCCCTGGCTGCCAGCCCCGGCGCAAGGTGCTGATCGTGCCCATGCGGTAGCTGTGGCTGGCTGCCAATGGCTTCTGGTGATTGCGGTGCTTGTTATAAAAATAATAGCTACTAGCGCTTGCTGGATAAGCGCTAGAGGCCAAAATTGCTTGCATTAATGTGTGTACATTCGATAATGGCACGCATGACTGAATTGATCCTGATCCGCCACGGCGAGACCGACTGGAACCGCGAGCTGCGCTTTCAGGGCCACGTGGATGTGCCCCTCAACGCCACCGGCCACGAACAGGCCCGCCGCCTGGCTGAGCGTCTGGCTGCAGAGCGCCCGGTGGTGCACCACCTCATCTGCAGCGACCTCATCCGCACCCAGCAGACCGCCACACCCAGCCTGCAGGTGCTGTTCCCTGAGGCCCGCATCGACACCCTCACCGACAGCGCCCTGCGCGAGCAAAACTTTGGCGTGGTGGACGGCAAGCGCGTGGATGACGTCAAGCTGGAGCACGCCGACGCATGGAACCAGTGGCTGCGTTTTGAAGCCGACTACGGCATGCCCGGCGGCGAGACCACCCGCCAGTTCCACACCCGCGTGATGGACGCTGTCTACCGCATCGCGCAGCAGCACAGCGGCCAGACGGTGATGGTGGTCACCCATGGCGGCGTGCTCGACATGATCTGGCGCACTGCGCGTGGCACCGGGCTGGACGGCCCGCGCCAGAGCGACATCCCCAACGCGGGGCTCAACCGCGTGCGGGTGAGTGGCGAGGCGGTGGAAGTGCTGGACTGGGCCGATGTGCGGCACCTGGCGGATTTGCCGGAGCAGCCGGTGTATGACCAGACGAAGTTGGTGGTGCGGTGAGGTCAGAGAGTGGGAAGTCGGCTCGGATGGTCACGCGTCATAAATCAAGACTCGCGCAACTCATCTGCGACGGTTTGAAGTGCGTAAAGCATGCCGAAGAGCTCTTCGGGGTGATACCGAAAAGTTGCCTTTTTTAGTGGGGCGCCCTCAGCAATCCACTTTTCTTCAAGCGTTGCGTACTGGTCTTCTGATAGCCCATCATAGCGCTCCCATGGATACCGTAAGGCGACAAAGTTCTGTCCCCATTCCTTGAAAAGGCTTTGGGCATTGTCCGTTAAGCCGGACGGCCCAATTCGCTCTCCTGCCAGGCGGATAAGGCGATCTTGCAGATCTTCCGGCAAGCGTTTGAACAGCTTGTCATATCTATGCCCGTGTGCCTTTTCATGGAGCGTTTTCTCAAAAACCACTTTGAGCAAAAGCTCCATGCCTAGCAAGCGCAGCAAATACTGGGAATCAAATTGATCGCCGTCGTCTGATGCGTTATGGAGCAATTCCGAGTCACTCAATCTTTGAAGTGCCTGCTGGTGCATCAGTCTCAGACGCAACTTGTTGATCTGTGAGGCGGGCTTTTTGTACTTTTCAGGTAGCCCCAATTGCTTGTTCACTAACCGCACCTGCTTCGCCAATCGCACCGACTCCGGCTGCCCATTCACCAACGGCTGCAACACGTTCTGCACCGCCCCCCACTGCCCATTACGCTGCAGCGCATCCACCCAGATCTGGTGGAACAAATCCCGCTGCGCATGGCTGCCGCCAATCTCCACCAGCCGGGGCAGGGCCACGCCCAGCTTCTCCACCGCCGTGGCCCAGTCGCCCTGCGCATGTGCCAGAAGGCCGTGCGCTGCAGGCACACACACCTGCTGCCACACGGTGCGCTCGTGCGCCTCGGTGCGGGTGGCGGCGTGGGCTGCGATGTTGTTGTGCAGCGTGCGCGCGGCCTCCATGCGCCCGGCGCGGGCCAGGCCGTAGAGGTATTGCAGGTCCAGGAAGGGCAACACATGGTCGGCTAGGCGCAGTGCCAGGTGGTCAGCCACGTCGGTCCAGCGGTCGCCCACGTCTACGCCCGCCAGTTCCAGCCGAGCGAGCAATGACACGGCGCCGATCTGGTCCTGCGTGTATTCCTTGACCACCCCCCAGACTTGGCTGTCATACAGCGCCAGCACTTCGGCGTACCGGTCCTGCTCCAGCAGAAAGAGCGCCTGGTGCCACCAGTTGTGCGTGACCATGAAGGAGTTCAGGCCCGTCCAGGTGTCGCTCATGCTGGCCATGAAGTCGCCTCCTTCGCGGATGCGTCCCTGCGTCAGCATCACGTGGGCCAGGGCGTGGTGGGCCCAGGGCTCCTTGCGGCAAAGGGCGATGGCGTGGCGGGCGGAGGCCTCGGCGCGGTCGAGCAAATGGCATTGCTCCCAGCCAAAGGCCAGCATGCCGTGCAGGTAGGGCACATCGGCGGCGGCAGGCACAGCCTGCAGCGCCAGGCGCAGCATGCCGGGCGAGTCGCCCCGGTTGAACAAATGGTATTGACCGAGCTTGAGCGATGCCAGGTCGCGTGGAAACAGGCGTGCCTGCTCCTCATGCAGCGCAATCGCACGGGGCAGGTCGCCATCCACCCAGGCAGCCACGGCGGCGACAAAGCGTTGCTCGCGGTCACTGGCTTGTGGGGCGTTGGCCAGCGCCTGGTTGATGAAGGGGCGCGCGTTGCGCGGTGCGTCGGCCGATTCGGCAAACATGTGCAGCGCCGCGCAACTGGCCTGCACGATGGGGCTGGTGTCTGCGGCTGCGTTCAGCACATTCACCGCGCGGGCTTCGCAGGCGATGAAGCCTTCGACAAAGTCGTTCAGGGCGGCGGCGCTTGCCGGGTCCTGCAAGGTGACGGGGTTGCCCAGGCTATCGGTCATGCGGGTGTGCGTGGAGGATGGCATGGGGCATTGTTAGGGGTGGTGGATCAGCCGCCCTTGATCAGCGTCAGATAGGCCTTGCGGGTGTCGGCAGACACAGAGGCCACCAACTGCTCGTGCGGCGTCTGGTGGCGCGCCAGCATGCGGGCGGTGGCAATGGTCTTGGATTTGCAGAACCAGTGGCAGGTGTGCTGCATGAGGAACAGTTCTGCCGTCATCATGAAGGCCCGGTCCTTGGGCGCGAGGTGGCTGGTGTTCTGCACCACGTGCGCAATGCCGCGCGCGTGGATGGCCAGGGCCTTGCGCATGTCGAAGGTGAAGCTGGGCAATATCTTCTCGGCAAAGGGGATCGCCATTGCCAGGCGGCTGACGCGTGTGGTGGCCTCGGGCTCCTTGGCAAAGTCGGCGGCAAACCGGCTGAATTGCTCGGTGAGTTGCGCTTCGGTGGTGCTCAGCAGGCTCCAGATCTGCTGGCGGCGCTCGTCCGTGCTTTCGCCCAGGGCGCGCAGGTAGCCGTCGGTCAGGGCTTCCATGAGCTTTTCGATCTGGTAGTTGGCCAGGTGGCTGCCCAGCAGCGCAATGCGTTTGCGCTGCTCTTTGGCGTTGAGCATGTAGGTGCCGGTGGCAATCAGGATCGCCAGGATGAGGATGTCCATGCGGTGTGGTGCGTTCGTACAGGGGGTGGGAGAGTGGTGGCCCAGGGTGGCCCGGTGTCTGCCAACAAAACCCCAAGGTTACCAACAACCTCCGGCCATGCTTTCAGCTCGCTGGCGGCTGGGGCCATGCCCGCTGGGGTTCACGGATCAGCTCGAACGCGTGTGCCACCTGGAGCACCCCCAGGTCGTCAAAACGGGCACCCGCAATCTGCAGGCCAATGGGCAGGCCGCTTGTGGTGTAGCCGCAGTTGACCGACGCGGCGGGCTGCTCGGACATGTTGAAGGGCACGGTAAACCCGATGTGCTCCAGCGGGCGAAGCGGGTCGTTGGTGGGCGAGGGCAGTTCGGCCTGGAAGGCGGGCATGGGCGCCACGGGAGAGATCACATAGTCAAAGGCACTGCAGGCCTTCACGGTGTTGACCCGCGTCAGGTGGAACTGGTGGCTGGCGTTGAAGACTTCGGTGCCACTCATGCCCGCTGCGCTGTCGGCCCAGGTGCGGATGTAGGGCAGCACCTTGTCGCGCCGCGCGGCGGGCAGGGCCTGCAGGTCGATGTGCGAGCGCATCCGCCAGAAATGGTCCATGCCGTCGAGCATGGCCTGGGTCATGAAAGGCGCCATGGGCACGATGGTGGCGCCCGCCGCCTCCATGAGTTTTGCTGCGCGTTCTACGGCGGCTTTCACCTCGGGCTCCACCGGCAGGCCGCATCCGGCGTCCAGCAGCAAACCAATGCGCAGGCCGCGCAAGCGTTCGGCGCCCTTGTTGAACTGGCTCCACGCGATGTCCTGGTAGGGCAGGCTCATGCTGTCGCGCGCGTCGGGCTGGCTCAGCACCATCATCATCAGCGCGGCGTCGGCCACGGTGCGGGTCATGGGACCAGCTGCGCGGCCGGTGTAGGGTGGATCGATCGGAATGCGGCCCAGGCTGGGCTTCAGGCTGAAGATGCCGCACCAGCTGGCGGGCAGGCGCAGCGAGCCGCCTATGTCGGTGCCGATGTGCAGCGGGCCGTAGCCTGCGGCTGCGGCAGCGCCACCGCCGGCGCTGGAGCCACCGGGGCCCTTGCGGGTGTCCCACGGGTTGCGCGACAGGGGGTGAAAGGTGGACAGGCCCGAGGACAACATGCCGTAGTCGGGCATGGTGGTCTTGGCCACGATGACGGCGCCCGCCTCGCGCATGCGGGCGGCGGGCGGTGCATCGGCTGCGGCGGGCACCAGCTCGACGGCGGCCGTGCCCAGCGGCGTCGGATCGCCTTCGGTGGCGATGTTTTCCTTGATGGTGCTGGGCACGCCGTCCAGCGCGCCCTTGGGCTCGCCACGCAGCCAGCGGGCTTCCGATTCGCGGGCTTGCGCCAGGGCCATCTCAGGGCGTAGCAGGTAGGTGGCGCGGATGTGGGGCTCCCACCGCTCAATGTGGGCCAGCACGGCCTGCGTGACCTCGACGGGGGACAGCGTGCGCTGGCGGTAGGCGGCAAGGAGGTCGTGGGCGGGCAGGTCGTGCAGGGCTGTCATGGCGGGGTTTGGGAAGTTTTATCAATAAAAAAGGCTGCTAGCGCTTATCGGTAAAGCGCTGGCAGCTATTATTTTGGGAGCTGTCTGCTTCTGCGGGCTTCAGCTATTCACTGCGCTGTGCGCTGCCCGCGAAACTGGCGCGGCCCAGGCGCGGGCAGCCGAGCAAGGGCCGCCCCGCAGCGAGGGCTGCGTCCCCCTGCCCGCATTGCGCAGTAATGCGAGAGCGGGGGGAAGGCCCGAAGGGCCTCAGGGGGGTGCCCCATCTCAAGACCAGGACAGCGCGGAGATGTCGTTCACGAACACGGGCATGTCTTTCCACAGGCCCTTGAGGTTCTTGTTGGCCACCGTGATCCATTGGTTGGAGTACAGGAAGGCGTGCACTGCATCGTTGGCCAACAGGCGCTGCGCATCGCCCAGCAGCTTGGCGCGGTCGGCGGGGCGTGCTGCGTTCTTGATCTGGGTGAACAGGTCGTTGAACTTGGGCGAGTTGTAGGCCCAGTAGTAGTCGGGCTTGGCAAAGTTGCCCAGGTCGAAGGGCTCCACGTGGCTGATGATGGTCAGGTCGTAGTTCTTGCTGCCGTAGGTGCCGCTGAGCCACTGCGCCCATTCCACGTTCTGGATCTTGGCGATGATGCCGACCTTGGCCAGCTGGGCAGCCACCACCTCGCCGCCCTGGCGGGCGTAAGGCGTGGGGGGCAGCGTCATGGTCAGCTCCAGCGGCGTCTTGATGCCGGCTTCGGCAAGCAGCTTCTTGGCCTTCTCGGGGTCGTAGGGGTTCACGCCCGTGGTGTCCACATAGCCAAAGGCGCCAGGCACGTAGTGGCTGCCAATGGGCGCACCGTAGCCGTCGCCCGCGCCTTCGATCACGGCCTTGCGGTCAATGGCTGCGGCAATGGCGCGGCGCACGCGCACATCGTCCAGCGGCTTCTTGCCGTTGTTGATGGCCAGAATGGTCTTGGCGCGCGAGCCTGCAACGATCACCTGGTACTTCGGGTTGGCCTTGAACTGTGCCACGCTGCGCGGTGTGACGCGCGGGAAGGCGTCCACGTCACCGGCCAGCAGGGCGGCCACCTGGGCGGCGGGGTCGGAAATGAAGCGGAAGGTGGCGCGCTTGATCTTGATGGCCTTGGCGTCGCGGTAGCCGTCCCACGCGGTCAGCACCACGGACGACCCCTTGTTCCAGGCCTGCAGCTGGTAGGGACCGGTGCCCACGGGCTTGTTCGCGTTGGTGTCGGCGCTCTTGGGCTCCACGATGATGGAGGTGGCCTGGCCGAGGATGAACAACAGGTCGGGGTCGATCTCCTTGTTGAGCAGCACCACGGTGTAGTCGTCCACCACCTGGGTGGTGATGCCTGCAAAGGTGCGCTTGTCCTTGTTGGTGCTCTTCTCGCCGCCCGCGCGGTCGTACGAGAACTTGACGGCCGCAGCGGTGAAGGGCTCGCCGTTCTGGAACTTCACGCCACGGCGCAGCTTGAAGGTGTAGGTCTTGAGGTCGGGCGAGACCTCCCAGCTTTCGGCAAGCAGGGGCGACACGCTGCCGTCGGGGTTGATCTTGGTGAGCGTCTCGAAGATGTTGTACTGAACGATCTCGGCGATGGCAGATGCCGCACCGGCGGTGGGGTCCAGGCCTGGGGGCTCCAGCGTCATCGCCAGCGTCACCGCATCTTTGCGGCTTTGCGCCATGGCGCCAAGCGAGGTGGACAAGGGCACAGCGGCGATGGCGCCAGTGGCAAGGACGGTACGGCGGTTCAGCATGTTCGGACTCTCCAGACAAAAAACCAGACGAAGACCCCGGCGCCTTTGCAATGGGTTACCGGGGAGCACAAAAGCTTTTTACACCATCACATCGGTATTTGGTTACACGATTTTTGCTGCGGCCGCAGCAGCGGCACGGCGCGCCCTTGCACGGCCCGGCAGCACCTGCGGCACCGCACCCACCAGCGATTGCGTGTACGGGTGCTGCGCGTTGCGGAACAGCTCTCCGGGAGAGCCCCGCTCTACGATGCGGCCCTGGTACAGCACCACCACCTCGTCGCACAGGTGATTCACCACGGCGAGGTCGTGGCTGATGAGCATGTAGGTGATGCCGAACTGCTGCTGCAGGTCCTGCATCAGGTTGAGCACCTGGGCCTGTACCGACACGTCGAGTGCGCTCACCGGCTCGTCGGCCACGATGAGGCGGGGCCGGGTGATGAGGGCGCGTGCAATGGCGATGCGCTGGCGCTGGCCGCCAGAAAATTCGTGCGGGTACTTGCCCAGGTCGTTGGTGCGCAGGCCCACTTGCGATAGCACCTGGGCGGCCTGCTCGCGCTGCTCGGCGCGCGTGGTCTGGCCTTGCGCCTGCAGTGGTTCGGTCACGATGCGCTCCACGGTCTGGCGCGGGTCCAGCGATCCGTACGGGTCCTGGAACACCATCTGAAAATCGCGGCGCGCCTGGCGCAGCTGCTCGGCGGGCAACTGGTGCAGGTTGCGGCCCAGCAGCTCCACAGTGCCGGAGGTGGGCGCATCGAGCGCCATCACCAGCCGTGCCAGGGTGGACTTGCCCGAGCCCGATTCGCCGACGATGCCGAGGCTGCGGCCAGAGGCAATCGAGAAGTTCACGCCGTTGAGGGCATGCACCTTGCCGGGTGGCTTGAACAGATGGTCGCGCGGCAGCGTGTATTCACGCACCAGGTCTTTGACCTGCAGCAGCGGCGTTTCTGCGGGATGGGTGCTGTGCAGCGCCTGGGTCATGCGGCCACCTCGACGATGTTTACCACCTGGGCACTCTGGGCTTCGGCAATGGCCTCGCGCCGCAGGCAGCGCACCTCGTGGTCGCCATCGGCATCGGTGGCCACGAGCGTGGCCTCGGGCTGATTGTGGTGGCAGGCATCCACCGTGTAGCTGCAGCGGCCCGCAAAAGGGCAACCTGAAGGCAGGTCGACCAGCTCAGGCACCGTGCCCGGAATGGTGGACAGGCGAGGTCGCTGGCCGGGCGCGTGCACGGCGCCCAGGTGAGGCCGGGCGGCAAACAGGCCGCGTGTGTAGGGGTGGGCCATGGCCGAGAAGACCGAGGCGGTGGAGCCGCTTTCGACCACGCTGCCGCCGTACATCACCATCATGCGGTCCACGTTCTGCGAGATCACCCCCAGGTCGTGCGAGATGAGGATGAGCGCCATGTTGCGCTCAGCCACCAGGTCGCTGATGAGGTCCAGGATCTGCTGCTGGATGGTCACGTCGAGCGCCGTGGTGGGCTCGTCGGCGATCAGCAGGTCGGGCCCGCAGGCCAGCGCCATCGCAATGGTGATGCGCTGGCGCTGCCCGCCCGAGAACTGGTGCGGGTAGGCGTCAAAGCGCTGTGCGGCGTTGGGGATGCCCACGCGGTCCAGCAAGGCAATCGCTTCGGTGCGTGCGGCTGCTGCATTCATGCCCCGGTGCAGGCGCAGCGGCTCCGCCACTTGGCGGCCTATGGTGTGCACGGGGTTCAGTGCGGTCATGGGCTCCTGGAACACCATGCCAATGCGGTTGCCGCGCATCTGGCACATCTGTGCATCGGTGCGGCCCACCAGCTCTTGGCCATCAAAGCGAATGCTGCCGGTGACCTGCGCGCTGTCAGGCAGCAGGCCCATGAGCGACATGGCGGTGATGGATTTGCCACAGCCCGATTCACCAATCAGGCCCAGGGTTTCACCGCGCGCCAGCGAAAAGCTCACGCCGCGCACGGCATCGGCCGGGCCCCGGTGCGTCTGCAGGCGGATGCGGAGGTTGGAGACTTCGAGCAGGAAAGACATGGAGAACAGTTCGTGCAAGGTTCGGCGGAGGTTTCAGCGCTTGCGCGACAAGCGTGGGTCCAGCAGGTCGCGCAGACCATCGCCCAGCAGGTTCAGTCCCAGCACGGCCAGCGCAATCGCCACACCAGGCCAGACGGCCAGCTGCGGGGCTTGGAACATCAGCGTCTGTGCTTCGCTGAGCATGCGGCCCCAGGAGGGTTGGGGCGGCTGGGTGCCCAGGCCCAAATAGGAGAGGGCGGCTTCGGCCAGGATGGCAATGGCGAACTGGATGGTGGCCTGCACGATGAGCACCGACAGGATGTTGGGCAGCACATGCTCCAGCGTGATGCGCAAGCTGCCCTTGCCGCAGGCGCGCGAGGCCAGGATGTATTCGCGCGACCACACCGCGTTGGCCGATGCACGGGTGACGCGCGCAAACGTCGGGATGTTGAAGATGCCGATGGCAATGATGGAGTTGACGATGCCCGCGCCGAACACAGCGGTGAGCATGATGGCGGACAGGATGGCCGGGAAGGCAAACGTAAAGTCGGCCAGCCGCATGATGAGTTCTTCGACCCAGCCGCGCTTGGCCGCAGCCAGCAGGCCCAGCGCCGTGCCAACGGTCAGCCCGATGCCCACGGCGATCACGCCCACCAGAATGGAATTGCGCGCACCCACCAGCAACAGCGACGCCACATCACGCCCAAAGGCATCGGTGCCCAGCCAGTGTGTGCCGGTGGGCGACTGCAGCTTGGAGGCCAGGTCCATCTCGTAGGGCGACCAGGGTGTCCAGACCAGCGACAGTGCAGCGGCCAGCAGGAGCAGCAGCGACAGGACGGCGCCGATCACGAAGCTGCGGTGGCGCAGCGCGCGGTGCAGCCAGCTGGGGGCAGAGGTGACAGAAGGCGAAGGAATGACAGCGTTCATGGGGGGATCAGATGTCGGAGGCCTTCACGCGCGGGTCGATCACGGCGTAAAGGATGTCCACCACGAAATTCACGATGACCACCATGGCGGCGAGCAGCATCACGCAGTTGCGCACCACGATCAGGTCGCGGTTGGAGATGGACTGGAAGATCAGCCGCCCCAGGCCGGGCAGGTAGAACACGTTCTCCACCACGATGGTGCCGGCCAGCAGGTTGGCAAACTGCAGCCCCATCACGGTGATTACCGGGATCATGGCGTTGCGCAGCACATGGCCCCAGAGCGCCGCGCGCTGCGACAGGCCCTTGGCGCGGGCAGTGCGCACAAAGTCTTCGCGCAGCACCTCCAGCACGGCCGAGCGCGTGATGCGCGCGAGGATGGCGGCCTGCACCACGGCCAGCGCAATGGCGGGCAGCAGCAGGGCCTTGAGGGCTTCGAGTGGACTACCGCCAGCGTCTTCGGTCCAGCCGGGGAAGCCACCGGCCGAGAACCACTGCAGTTTCACGGAGAACAGCAGGATCAGCAGAATGGCGAACCAGAAATTGGGGATGGCAATTCCGATCTGTGCCAGCCCCATCACGCCGACATCACCGATCTTGTTGTGGCGCGATGCTGCATACACACCTGCCACCAGGGCCAGCACGGTGGTGATGACCATGGCCATCAGTGCCAGGGGCACCGTGAGGGCCAGGCGTTCCAGCACCAGGTCGAGCACGGGTGAGCTGTAGGCATAGCTGTCGCCCATGTTGCCGACCACCAGCCCGCTCACCCATTGCCAGTAGCGCAGGCTGGCGGGCTGGTCTAACCCCAGCTTGCTGGCCAGCGCAGCCACGGCTTCGGGCGAGGCGTCGGGTCCCATGAGCATTTGGGCGGCGTTGCCCGGAAGGATCTCCAGCACCAGAAACACAACAATGGACGCGCCGATAAGCGTGGCCAGGAGGGTAATAAACCGCTTGAGAAAAAACAGGCCCATGGGTGAGGTGGGTGAGGAGAGGGTTAGGGCGCGCGGGCGTCAAAATTAATGTGTATACACAGCATAACGGTAAAAACATCCCCGTCAGCGGTGGTGGGTTGCAGTGTGGCATGCAAGGCACATGCCACCAGCGCGGGATAATACGGAGCATGAACCGCGCCGCGTACCCCGTCTCCATTGTTTTTGGCCCTGTGCCCAGGGAGGCCGTATGGCGCTGATGATCACCGACGAGTGCATCAACTGTGATGTGTGCGAGCCCGAATGCCCTAACCAGGCCATCTATCTGGGGCAGGAGATCTACGAGATCGACCCGAACAAGTGCACGGAATGTGTGGGGCACTTTGACGAGCCCCAATGTGTGCAGGTCTGCCCCGTCGCCTGCATCCCCGTGAACCCGCAGCACGTCGAGAACCGCGAAACCCTGTGGCAGAAGTTCCAGCGGTTACAGACGCAAGCTTCGAGTTAGTTTGTAGTGTTTTTTTGGCTCTAGCGCTTATCCATCAAGCGTAAGACGCTATAAAAATAATAGCTATTGACAGAAAGGGATGCGGCGGACCGTCGTTACCCTTTTTCCAGCCGCGCCGCTCAGTCTTCTGCAGGGCGGGGGGGCTTGGGGCGCGGCGGTTTGGTGGTGTGGATGAGTAAGGTGGCCTTGTCCATCTCGCCCGCCAGCATGGCCGGGTAGGCCTTCAGCGAATGGACGATGCTGTCTTCGATCAGCGTGCGCTGGTCGGGGGAGGGCTTTTTGAGCACCCAGTTGGCGACTTCGCTTTTCACGCCCGGGTGGCCGATGCCCACGCGCAGGCGCCAATAGTCAGGGGAACCGAGCTGGCCATGGATGTCGCGCAGGCCGTTGTGCCCTGCATGGCTGCCGCCGCGCTTGAGCTTGACCTGTCCTGGCGGAATGTCCAGTTCGTCATGCACCACCAGGATTTCTTCGGGCTGGATCTTGAAGAAGCGCGCCAGCGAAGCCACCGACTTGCCCGAGAGGTTCATGAAAGTCTGTGGCTGCAGCAGCCAGACGCTTTGCCCATGCACCGTCGTGCGCGCCACCAGCCCGTGGTAGCTGCGCTCGGGCACCAGCGTGGCCTTGAGTTCGCGCGCCAGCGCATCAATCCACCAGAAACCGGCGTTGTGGCGGGTGGCTTCGTAGTCTGGCCCGGGGTTTCCAAGGCCTACAAACAGCTTGATCATTGGCGGGATTATCGGTGGGTGTGGGGTGGTTAGAGCCAGACGGTTTGCAGATGCGAATGGCTTTGCGCCAATGAAAACGGCCCACACAAGGTGGGCCGTTGGGGGTCAACGCCGCAGGGCGGGCTGACCGGGTGAAGTCATCGAGGTCGTTGACCGATTACTTCTTGCCCTTGCCCTTGCCCTTGGCGTCGGCAGCAGGAGCGGCTTCGGCAGGGGTCTCAACGACCACCACTGGAGGCACCACGGACACCAGCACGGGGTTGTTGTTCTGACCGCCACGGATCTTGGCCGTCACGCCCTTGGGCAGCTTGATGTCCTTCAGGTGCAGGGATGCGCCCTTTTCCAGCTTGGACAGGTCCACAGCGATGAACTCAGGCAGGTCCGAAGGCATGCAGGTCACGTCCAGCTCATTCACGATCGGGTTGACCATGCACTTGTCGACCTTGACGGCGTTGGACTCGTCAGCACCGCTGTAGTGCAGTGGCACCTTCATGTGCAGCTTGGTCTTTTCGTCCACGCGCTGGAAGTCGATGTGCAGCACGAGTTGCTTGTAGGGGTGGTATTGCACGTCACGCAGCAGAACCTTGGAGGTCGTGCCGGCAACTTCCATGTCCAGCACGCTGGAGTGGAAAGCTTCCTTCTTGAGGGCGTGCCACAGTGCATTGTGGTCCACCTCGATGAGTTGGGGTTCGGCGGTGCCACCGTAGACGATGCCAGGCGTCTTGCCCGAATTGCGCAGACGGCGGCTCGCACCCGTACCTTGCTTGGCGCGCTCAAAAGCGACGAAGTTCATAACTAGCTCCTGAAAAGGACAGACCGCGACCAGTCTTGCCCTGTTTTAAAAAGGCCCGCGATAGCAGGCCACACTTCGTTCCCGAACCAACAGACAAGCCTCCCGAAGGAGGCTTGGTGTCCTGATCAACCGTCTTTCCAAGCCAAAGGCCTCTTGCGAGCCCCGCGTTTGTCAGAACAGGTTGTCTTGGTCCGAGAACAGACTCATCACCGACTCACCCTTGGCAATGCGCTGGATCGTCTCTGCGATCAGCGGGGCCACGGAAAGTTGGCGAATCTTGGCGCATCCCCGGGCGTTGTCGCTCAGCGGGATGGTGTTGGTCACCACCACTTCATCGAGGGCCGAGCCCTTGGCGATGCGTTCGATGGCAGGACCCGAAAAAATAGGGTGCGTACAGTAGGCGTACACCTTCTTGGCGCCACGCTCCTTGAGCACTTCAGCGGCCTTTACCAGCGTGCCGGCGGTGTCGATCATGTCGTCCATGATCACGCAGTTGCGGCCTTCGATTTCGCCGATCACATGCATGACTTCGGACACGTTGGCTTTGGGGCGGCGCTTGTCGATGATGGCCAGGTCGCAGTTGAGCTGCTTGGCCAGTGCACGGGCGCGCACCACGCCACCCACGTCGGGCGAGACCACAATCAGGTCTTCATAGTTCTTCTGGCGCAGGTCGCCCAGCAGCACGGGCGACGCGTAGATGTTGTCCACCGGGATGTCGAAAAAGCCCTGGATCTGGTCGGCATGCAAGTCCATGGTCAGCACGCGTGCCACGCCCACAGCTTGCAGCATGTTGGCCACCACCTTGGCGGTGATAGGCACGCGCGTCGAACGCGGGCGGCGGTCCTGGCGGGCATAGCCGAAGTAGGGGATCACGGCGCTGATGCGCTCAGCCGATGCACGCTTGAGCGCATCAACCATGATCAGCAGTTCCATGAGGTTTTCGTTGGTGGGGGCGCAGGTGGACTGCACCACGAAAACATCGCGTGCACGCACGTTTTGCTTGATTTCAACGGTGACTTCACCGTCGGAGAATCGACCCACGTCAGCCGCACCGAGGGTGGTGCCGAGGTGTTGGGCAATTTCAGCTGCCATGCCTGGATTGGCATTGCCGGTGAAAACCATGAAGTCGGGGTGGTTGGCTTGCATGAGCGTCCCAGCAGTCTGAAATAAAAGCCCGTACGCGGAAAGCGTTTGGCAGGGGAAGAAGGATTCGAACCTTCGCATGCCGGAATCAAAATCCGGTGCCTTAACCAGCTTGGCGACTCCCCTACACAGGTCAACTACCGAAGGCAGCTAACCTTAATTCTTGCCTGATGCCCAACCTGCCAGAGGATGGACCATCAGATTTTCACATTCCTTAACTTGCCAGCCCTGTGGGGCTCCACTCAAGTCAACTGCATGTGACATATGCGCAAACACTGCACTTCCTGAGCCTGTCATCCTGCCTTGCAATCCTCGGGCACCGAGCCATTCAATGGCTTCGGTAACCTCGGGGCAAAGTGCCTGGGCAACTGGCTGCAAGTCGTTTCGACCGAAGTCAAAGTGTGCTGCAGCAAAGCCTAAGATTGTAGCACTATCTGAATCGCGTTTCAAACTTGGTGACGAAAAAATTGCTTTTGTCTCCAAGCCTGCAGCGGGCTTCACGATGGCAAAGCGCGCTTGCGGTAGTTGCTGTGCTTTCTCAAGCGGCGTGATTGTCTCACCAATTCCTTCGACCCAGGCGTTGTGACCGCGTAAAAAAAATGGAATGTCTGCACCGAGCTTCAGACCAATAGCTTCCAGTGCCGATTGCGACAGGTTCAGACCCCACAACCTGTTAAGGGCAAGCAAGGTGCTGGCTGCATCGGAAGAGCCACCACCCATGCCCGCCTGCGAGGGGATGTTTTTCACGACGCCAATGTGTGCACCCTGGGTGCAGCCGGTGGCTCGCTGCAGTGCGAGCGCGGCCTTGATCGTCAGGTCTAGCTCTGGCAGTGCCGTGCCCAGGTCTTCGCGTGTGATAGCGCCACCGGCGCGGCGCTCGAAATGGAGGGTGTCGCACCAGTCGATCAACATGAAGACCGACTGCAGCAGGTGGTACCCGTCCGCGCGTTGGCCTGTGATGTGAAGGAACAGGTTGAGCTTTGCCGGAGCCGGCACGTCATACAGGGATTGCATGGCAACGAATAGGGCGCGTGAGGAGGGCGGCTAGCGGGTCAGTGCAATGCGCAAAGTGGCCTGGGGGGCGGGGTCGTCGCGGTGTGCCACCAGTCGCCCCTGTTCCAGGGCCGAAAGGTCGGCCCTCCAGCCTGGCACGGTGGTTTGTACACCCTTGAGCCAAGCGAAGAGGGCGGCCACGGGGATGCGCGCGCCCGTCACATCCTGCAGCAGTGCGTCGAGCGAATCAGAGGTCCGCGATTCTTGCGCGCTGGTCAGCTGTGCATGGCCATCTTTCCATTCCAGCTGTGCGATGCGGCTGCCGAGCGGGCTGATCAGTGCAAGCCCCCCGGTCTGTGCATTGCCCCGCAGTTCAAATATTGCAGAGAACGACTGCGATGCCTGTCCTTCCACCTGCAGGGCGATACGCCCATTCCAGGCATCTTCTTCGCCTGCAGGTACCTGTGGCGGCTGCGCGCAGCCGACCAGCCACAGTGCGCAGGCCACCCACAACAGCAGCCCGGCGACACGTGGGCCGACCATGACGCGCGCAACGCGTTGAAAAGGAGTTCCTGAAACTCCGTGCATCAAAGGCTCACCCCAAGGCGCTTCAGCGTTTCTTTCAGCGTTTCATTGTCAGGGCTTGTCCGCGCGCCTTCTTTCCAGACCTTGAGAGCAGCTTCCTTGTCACCCAGGCTCCAAAGCACCTCACCGAGATGCGCTGCGATTTCTACATCCGGGCGAGCTTTGTAGGCGGTTTCCAGGTGCCGCTTGGCCTCTGCCTTGTTGCCCATGCGAAATTCCACCCAGCCCAGACTGTCGGTAATGAAGGGATCGGAGGGGGCGAACTCCAGTGCTTTCAGAATCAGCTGTTTGGCTTCGTCCAGTCGCACGCCCCGGTCTGCCAATGAATAACCGAGGGCGTTGTAAGCATGGTGGTATTGAGGCTTCTGGGAAATCACCTGCCTCAGCAGTTTCTCCATAGTCTCCGGGTGACCCGCTTTTTCGGCCAGCATGGCTTGGTCATACACCAGTTCGGCGTCATCAGGTGCGAGCGCCACAAGCTCGCTCTGGACTTGGTAGGCTTCCTCGTAAAGCCGCAGGTCACGCAGTAGCTGCACCTCGGCCAGCAGCCTCATGCGTTTGTCGTCAGCAGAGGTTCCTGGCAGGTTTCGCAGCAGTTCCCGCGCCTGGGCCACTTTGCCCTGCCGTGCCAGCAGGGACGCGCGGCGGCTTTGCGCACTGAACGCTTCGTCCACGTTGTCGATGCGGTTGAGCCACGCCTCTGCAGCGGCAAAATCGCCCTTCTTCTCTGCGAGCTGTGCGGACAGCAAATAGGCTTGCGTAAGCCCTTTCTGACGCACTTCAGGATCGGTCGCGGCGGAGGTGAGCTCCATGAAGCGCTGCAGCGCACTCTCTGCAGCGGAGAGCCTGTTGTCTTGCAACTGCAGGGTGGCCAGCACCAGCCAGGCCTCTACCAAGTCCGGTTTCTCTTTGGTGACGTATTCCAGTTGGCGGGCAGCATCGGGATAGCGCTGCAAGCCCAAAAGAACCCGCGCATAGCCCATTCGCAACTCTGGCACGGGTTGTTTTGCAAGTGCTTGTGTTACCAGTGGTTCGGCCTCGGGGGTGTTCTCTTCCATCAGCTCCAGCGCCAGCCTGGCGGCCCCCTCGTTAGCGTCGTCAAGGGCCTGCGCGCGCCGAGCGGCATCCAGTGCCCCCGATTTATCACCCGCCGCGAGGCGAAGGCGACCCAGGGATACCCAGGCCACAGGGCCGGTGGCAGGGTGGGAAAGCTCGTCCACGAGGGCGGCTTCTACCACCTTCGCTGCCAGCGCCTTGTCGCTGGCACGCCCATACATCTGGGGCAGTGCAGACAGGGTCGAAGCCTTTGCGCGGGGGGATGATTGGGCGAGTTCCTGGCGCAGCAGATCGGGTGTTTCGCCAATACGGTTCAGTGCAACAAGAATTTGCAGCACATAGCGATTCGCCTCGCGCGACTGTGGCAGAGCCTCTTTCCATGCCTTGGCCGCTGCCAGTGCATATTCACCCGATCGTGACTGCAAGGCGATATCTGCGGCCCTTTGGTAGAGTTGGCCGTCTGCGCTGCGGCGTGCAGCCTCCAGCATGAAGGCATAACCAGCACCGGGGTCGCCTGTCCGGGCGCTGATTTCGCCCAGGAAAATCTCGTAGAACAATTCAGCATCCAGTGCCGGGTTGGATACCACTGGAGATTCATCTGTGGCGGGGCGGCTGTCACTGCCGGTCTGTTGTGCCCATGCTGAGTGGGCGGATACCGCGATCACGGTCGTCAATGCGGCAATCCGAAAGCTGTGAAATAGCACCATCGGGTCATAATAATCCATGCCTGTTAACCCATTGCCGGGGTCTTTGTATGCCTGAGTTGCCCGAAGTGGAAGTGACCCGCCGCAGTTTGGTTCAGGCCATCACTGGCGCCCGCATTGAGGCGGTCACGCTCGGCAAACCCTTGCGCTGGCCTCTGGGGTGCGCGCCACAGACTTTGGTGGGGCAGCAGGTGATGGGCCTGCGCCGGCGCGGAAAATATTTGCTGGCAGATACCAGTCGAGGAGTTCTGCTTGTGCATCTTGGGATGTCGGGCAGCCTGCGCTTCAGCCAGGGGTTACCGGCGGCCGGAGTCCACGATCACTTTGACATGCTGACCAGCCAGGGGACGCTGCGGCTGCACGATCCGCGCCGATTCGGTGCCGTGGTGTACGTTCATGGGGAACAAGACCCTGTTGCGACCAAGCTTCTGGGCGGGCTGGGAATGGAGCCGCTGTCTGACGGATTCTCTCTTGCTGTTTTCCAGGCTGGTCTGAAAAAGAGCCAGATGCCCATCAAACAGTTGCTCTTGGCTGGCCGGCTGGTGGTGGGGGTTGGCAATATCTATGCGTCAGAAGTGCTTTTTCTGGCTGGAATCCGTCCCACGACGAGTGCGTCGCGTATCGGGCCTGCGCGGGTGCTCAAATTGCACGCTGCCATTCGGTCTGTATTGGCGCGGGCCGTGGATATGGGGGGCAGCACGCTGCGCGATTTTTCCAATGCAGATGGAATGGCAGGCCACTTTCAGACCCAGACCAACGTTTATGGACGCGATGGAGCGCCATGCCATGTTTGTGGCACTTCGATAAAGGTGCTGCGCCAGGGGCAGCGGAGCAGCTATTTTTGCCCGATGTGCCAGCGGCCTTGAATCAGGTCAAGCGCCAATTCGCCGTGGCATGACGGCCTGCGAGCGGTCGATGCTATATTTTGTGTATGCCTGCCCTTCAGGCCATTCTTAGATCTCTGGGAGCAAAGTGGGACCTTCATTCAACGAACAGTTCGACCAGCATGGTGCCTGGCGGCGTGAGTTCGCCCAGCAACTCAAGCGGCTGGCCGAGTGGATGTCCTCGCACGAACTCATGGACGCAGCCGTCCAGGAGCGGCTGCAACGCCTGGAGGAGCAGGTTCGCAGCGACAAGGTCATGGTGGCGTTTGTTGCCGAATTTTCGCGCGGCAAATCTGAGTTGATCAACGCGATCTTCTTTGCAGACTATGGCCGCCGCATCATGCCTGCGAGTGCAGGGCGCACCACCATGTGCCCCACCGAACTTGGGTACGATGCCAGCGTGGCGCCCAGCCTTCGGCTGCTGCCCATTGAAACCCGACTGCAGATGCAGAGCCTAGCGGAGTGGCGGGTTAAAACGGACCGGTGGCAGGAGATCCCCCTGGATGTCGGAAACGCGGACCAGATTGCCAAGGCGCTCGAAAAGGTGGCCGAAGTACGAAAGGTCAGCCTGGACAACGCGCGGGCATTGGGCTTTTGGCACGATGATCTGACCGATGAAAACCCTGTGCCTGATGCCCAGGGCTTGGTGGAGGTGCCCATGTGGCGCCACGCCCTCATCAATATTCCCCATCCTTTGCTGAAACAGGGGCTGGTGATTCTGGACACACCAGGGCTGAATGCCGTGGGCGCTGAGCCTGAACTTACCGTCAACCTGATTCCGCAGGCGCATGCGGTGGTCTTCATTCTGAGCGCTGACACCGGAGTTACCCGCTCTGATTTGTCCATCTGGCGCGAGCACCTGGCCATTTCGGCGGACAGCATGGATGCCCGGCTGGTGGTGCTCAACAAGATAGACACCTTGTGGGACACGCTCAATTCTGCAGAGCAGGTGCAGGCGCAGATGGAGCGCCAGTGCAGTACGTCTGCAGAAATGCTGGGTGTTCCGTTGGACAGGGTTGTGCCCGTGTCTGCGCAGAAAGGGTTGGTCGCCAAGATCACTGCTGATGATCTGCTGCTGGAGACCAGCGGCCTGCCTGTTCTGGAAGAGGCGCTGGCCAAAGGAATCATGGGGCGGCGGCAGTCTATTTTGCGGGCGGCTGTGGCCAACGGCGTGGCCAGTTTGCGCACTGAGACTTCTCGGGTCATCAATATCCGACGCCGAGATCTTGACGACCAGATGGCCGAATTGCGAAGCTTGCGCGGCAAGAATGCGTCTGTGATCGAATCGATGCGGCACCGCATCGAACAGGAACAGCGGGAGTTTGACCTGAGCACTTCTAAAATCCAGGCGGTGCGTGCGGTCCATCTGAAGCTGCTTCGAGATGTATTTCAGCAGTTGGGAGCCAAGGCGCTCAAAGTCGAGCTTTCGGAATTGGCACAGACCCTGCAGCAAAAAGGGCTCAAGCTGGGTGTGAAGAAAATCTATCTTCAGACTTTCGACAAGTTGCGCGGTACGCTGGACAAAGCACAAGCGTCAGGCACTGAGATTCAGGCCATGTTGGGTGGCACCTTCAGGCAACTCAATGCCGAGTTCGGCTTTTCTCTGCAGGTCCCCTCGCCTCCGCAGCTGGAGCACTTTACGCACGATCTCAATCAGATCGAACAGAGCCATCTCCAGTACCTCGGCATGGGTAATGCGCTCAAGCTGGCCCAGCCCGAGTTTGCGGAACGTCTGGTCCGGGCTCTTGCCATGCGTTTGCGCACCGTGTACGAATCGGCCGCGAACGATCTTGAACTGTGGAGCAAATCTGCTACGGCCCAACTGGATGCGCAGCTGCGTGAGCGTCGCCGTAGTTTTGCGCGTCGCATCGAGGCTGTGGATCGCATCCAGCAGGCTGCCAGCGGTTTGGTGGAGCGCATTGCTGAAATTGAAGCGAGTGAGGATGAGTTGGTCCAACTGGAGCAAAGGCTGCAGGAGCTGACCTCTCAGCTTGTTGCTCTGCCCGGTCTTGACTCCGTGACATCGGGTAGCCATCTGGTATCTGCATGAGCGGCGGCGGGCGGGAGGATGTGGCTGGGCTCGTGGTCGCATGGCAGGCGTCTCATGGCCGCAATCACCTGCCTTGGCAACAGACGCGCGATCCGTACCGGGTCTGGCTGTCCGAGATCATGCTGCAGCAAACGCAGGTTACTACGGTACTTGACTACTACGCGCGCTTTCTGGAGCGTTTTCCCGACGTAGTGGCCCTGTCGCAGGCAGAGCAGGATGAAGTGATGGGTCTCTGGAGCGGGCTGGGCTACTACACCCGGGCCCGCAACCTGCATCGCTGCGCCCAGCAGGTTGTGGCAGAGCACGGAGGCGCCTTTCCTCGCACCGCCGAGATGCTGGCTACCTTGCCGGGGATTGGTCGCTCCACCGCTGGAGCGATTGCCGCATTCTGTTTCTCGGAACGCGTGCCTATTCTTGATGCCAACGTGCGCAGGGTTTTGACGCGCTTGCTCGGCTTTGAAAAGGACCTCGCGTCGTCGGGGAACGAGCGTCTGCTGTGGAAGGAGGCGGAGTCATTGCTGCCGCAGAAAAATCTGCTTACGGCCATGCCCCGATATACCCAGGGACTTATGGATCTGGGAGCGTCGATTTGTACGCCACGATTGCCACGCTGTGACCGGTGTCCTTTGGTGGGCCGCTGTGTAGCATTCAAAGACGGAGATCCACAACGCTACCCCGTCAAGACGCGCAAGCTGGCACGCCGGTCTGAGTCTTGGCAGCTTCTGGTACTTCGAAATTCTGCTGGCCAGGTGTGGTTGCAACGTCGCCCCTCTGCTGGGATATGGGCTGGCATGCATTGTGTGCCGGTCTTCGCCGACGGCGTCTCTTTGAACGGATATGTCAAATTCTTAGGTGATGCTTCTCGCATTGCCTGCAACGAACTCCAGCCATTTCTCCATGTGCTGACACACAGGGATTTGCATCTTCACCCCGTGTTGGTCACGGGGGAGATTCCAGATCAGCCCACTGAAGAAGGGGCGTGGTTTGGGGTCAATGAGTGGTCCTCTATCGGCCTGCCCGCCCCCATCCGCAAGCTGCTTGATTCGACCCAAGCCCAGTTGCGGTGAGAGTGCCCGGGCTTTGTTGCGTAGATATCAGCGTCCGTCCAGCTCTCGGTGTCTCTTCAGGGTTGCCCAGCGGCTGCTCAAAACATCGGCTAGTCGTTCCACCAAGTAGACCGAGCGGTGCTGGCCGCCAGTGCAGCCTACCGCGACCGTGACATAACTGCGGTGGTTCCGGTCAAGGATTTCTAGCCAGTGCGCGAGAAATTGCTCGATATGCGCCTGCATCAGCGACACATCGGGTTGCTGGCGCAGGAAATGGGCGACAGGTTCGTCCAGCCCCGTCAGATCCCGCAGCGCAGGTTCATAGTGTGGGTTCGGCAACATTCGCACATCAAAGACGTAGTCAGCGTCCATCGGTATGCCACGCTTGAATGCAAAAGACTGGAATACCAGGGTCATCTGTCCCCGGGTGGTGACAAGCAAACTCTTCACGTAGCTTTGGAGCTGTGAAGCCCGTATGGTGCTTGTGTCGATCACATGCGACTGTTCTCGCAGTTCCGCCAGCAGCTCGCGCTCCAGCTCGATAATCTGCACGAGCGCTTTTCGACCCTGTTGGAGATCGTCGTGCGACAGCGGGTGGCGCCTGCGTGTTTCTGAGAAACGCCTGACAAGCGTATCGATGGTGGCGTCGAGGAAAACCGATTGCACCGAAACGCCCTCGCTCCTGAGCCGACTCAGCTCCTGTGGAACCTGATGCAATGAGGTGGCACTTCTAACATCCATCGCGATAGCAACGCGGTTGCCGTGGTGACGGTGTTCCAGCGCCACAAAAGCTGGCAGCAGTTCTGGGGGCAGGTTGTCTACGCAGTAATACCCTGCGTCCTCCAGCGCATGCAGCGCCACGGACTTTCCTGATCCCGACATACCCGTGATCAAAACGATTTCAAGTGCCATCAGCCATGTCCTTCTCGTGCAACGGCCGCGAGATCCAGCATCTCGCTCGCGTGGGCGAGCGTAGTCTGGGTGGATCGTTCGCCGCCCAGCATGCGGGCAATTTCTGCCACACGGTTCTCGCCCTGTACCGTCGATACGGCGCTGGTGGTGCCATTCGGGCTCTTGCGTTTGGCCACCTTGAGGTGGTGGTGTGCGCAAGCCGCCACCTGCGGCAGGTGGGTGACCGCGAGCACCTGACGGTCGCTGCCAAGCTGCTGCATCAGCCGCCCCACTGTTTCAGCCACCGCCCCCCCTACGCCAGAGTCCACTTCATCAAAGATGAGCGTGGGGGCCATACCCAATTCACTGGTTGTTACAGCGATGGCCAGCGAAATGCGGGAGAGTTCGCCGCCCGATGCGACTTTGCCGATGGGTTTCGGTGTCATCCCGGGATGGCCCGCGACGAGGAATACCACGTCATCGATACCGTGGTGCGAGGGCTCGGAGGCCTTGGTCATGGAAACCTCGAATTTTCCTCCCTCCATGCCCAGGCCCTGCATGGCTTGGGTAATGGCGTGAGACAGTTTCGGGGCGGCTTTGGCGCGACCCAGAGACAGCGCGCGTGCCGACGCGTGGTAGGCCTTGGCACTGGCGGCCTCGGCGGCCTCCAGTCGTTCCAGATCTGTCGCTGCGTCCAGCCGGCGCATCTCCTCCTTCCAGCTCTGGTGTAGAGCCGGCAGCTCTGCTGGCGTGCGCTTGTAACGGCGTGCCAAGGTCATCCAGAGCGAAATGCGGGTGTCGAGTTCGGCCAGACGCTGTGGATCTATTTCCACGTGCCTCAGATACAGCTGCAGCGAGTGGAGCACGTCGCTGGCTTGTGCGAGGCTGGAAGAAAGGATGTCTGCGAGCGGTGCGAACTCGGGCTCAATATGCTCGTGGCTTTGGAGAAGATCGTGCGCGCGTGCAAGCCCAGTCAGTGCACCAGCATCTTCATCTTGGAGGGCTTGGATGGCGCCCTCTGCCCCTTCCAGCAGCGCCTGCGCATGTGAGAGGCGTTTATGTTGTGCGTCGAGTTCTTCCCATTCGCCATCAATGGGTGCGAGCTTGTCCACCTCGTTGATCTGCCATTGCAGACGCTCACTTTCCTGCTGCAAATTAGCCTGGGCCAGGCGTGCTTGCTCCAGGGCTTTTTGATCCTTTCGCCATTGTGCCCAGAGCGCTGCGGTTTCTGATGTGTGCACCCCTGCAAATGCGTCCAGCAGGCCGCGTACCGAGTCGGGTCTTGTAAGGCTTTGCCAAGCATGCTGCCCGTGGATGTCTAGCAGGCTGTCTCCCAAAGTCCGCAGCTGGGCAGCAGTGGCTGGGGTGCCATTGATCCAAGCCCTGCTTTTGCCCTGAGAGTCCACGGTCCGACGCAAAAGCAACAGCTCATCAATGTCAAAACCCGCGTCCTCGAGCCATGGCTGGAGATGGGGTGGGCAATCGAACTCAGCGCAAAGATCCGCTTTGTCAGCGCCTTCGCGAACCACACCTGCATCGGAGCGTGCGCCCAAAACGAGTTGCAGTGCATCAATCAGGATGGATTTCCCAGCGCCTGTTTCTCCCGTCAGCACGGTGAAGCCGGAACTTAGGTCAAGTTCAAGCGCTTGAACGATCACAAAATCGCGCAGGGTAATCCGCCGGAGCGCCATGGTCAGGAGCCCCCTTCGTTCCAGCGCAATTTTTTGCGCAGGGTGGCAAAGTAGTTCCAGCCTTGAGGATGGAGAAACCGCACGCAGTGCTCTGACCTTTTCACCAGAATGCGGTCACCATGTAGCAGTGAGGCCAGTGACTGCATGTCAAAGTTGGCACTGACATCCCGGCCACTCACAACCTCAACCGCCACCTCGGTGGCATCCGATAGAACAATCGGTCGGTTGGAGAGCGTATGAGGGGCGATGGGCACCAGCACCCATCCAGGAATGGAGGGGTGAAGCATGGGGCCACCGGCTGACAGCGAATACGCCGTTGACCCTGTGGGTGAGGCGATGATGAGCCCGTCTGCGCGTTGGTTCGCCACAAATCGGCCGCCGACCTCGACCCGCAATTCCACCATGCCTGAAGTCGCGCCTCGGTTCACAACGACATCGTTCATCGCGAGGGCTTCGAAGACGACGCGCCCGTCGCGCACGACCGTTGCGTGCATCAGCGGTCGCAAGTCTTCCTCGTATTCGCCCTGGAGCATGGGGGGCAGAGTGGCCTGATAGGTATCGAAAGGAATGTCGGTGATGAAGCCAAGCCGTCCCTGGTTGATGCCGATCAGGGGCGTCCCAAACCGGGCGAGCCGCCGACCTATGCCCAGCATGGTGCCATCGCCTCCGACCACCAGGCCCAGATCGCATCGACTGCCTATCTCGTCTACATTCAGGACTGGATAGTGTGTGAGCCCGGTGTTGCTTGCGGTCTCAGCTTCCAGCATCACTTCGCAACCCTGGCGTTTAAGAAAATGGGCGATGTCTTCCAGGGCCTGGCGGGAGCTTTCACCGATGGAGCCCGCCGAAGAAGCTTGGTACTTGCCTATCAGTGCGACATGGCGGAAATTGGACGTCATCGCGAAATTACATCATTAAAATCATTCCATGCTCGATGACCGTGCCAAGTTGTTGCTCAAAGCGCTGGTCGAGCGCTACATCGCCGATGGGCAGCCCGTCGGATCCCGCACTTTGTCGCGCGCGTCTGGGCTGGATTTGTCTCCAGCCACTATCCGTAACGTCATGGCGGATCTGGAGGAGTTAGGGCTGATCGCGAGTCCCCACACCTCAGCCGGTCGCATTCCTACTGCACGAGGTTATCGGCTGTTTGTGGACACCATGCTGACAGTGCAGCGGGACCCTCTGACCCCTCCCCAGCTTGCGCCCGAACAGCCGCAAAAGGTGATCGCCAACGCTGCCCAGTTGCTATCCAATCTTTCTCAGTTCGTCGGTGTCGTTATGGCACCACGCAGAACATCGGTGTTCCGCCATATTGAGTTCTTGAGGCTGTCCGAGCGGAGATTTTTGGTCATCATCGTTTCGCCCGAGGGCGACGTTCAAAATCGCGTGATCTTCACGGACGTGGACTACTCCCAGTCGCAACTCATTGAGGCTTCCAACTTTCTGAACGCGCATTACGCGGGGCTTGCGATGGAGCAAGTGCGTGAGCGCCTGAAATCTGAGGTGGATGTGCTGCGCGGCGAGATCGCTTCGCTCATGCAGGCTGCGGTGAATGTGGGGTCTGAGGCTTTGTCCCAAGCGCAGGACGAGGTCGTGATTTCTGGTGAGCGCAACCTGCTGGCGGTCAGTGATTTCTCCAGCGACATGGGCAACTTGCGACGTGCCTTCGATCTGTTCGAACAGAAAACCCAAATTCTGCGGTTGCTGGATATCTCCAGCCAGGCCGAGGGAGTGCGCATCTACATTGGCGGCGAAAGCCATGTCGTGCCTTTTGAAGAGCTGTCCATCGTCAGTGCTCCGTATGAGGTGGACGGCAAAGTGGTCGGGACGCTAGGCGTGATCGGCCCCACGCGCATGCCATACGACCGGATGATTCAGATCGTGGACATCACATCAAAGCTGGTGTCCAACGCACTCAGCCATCGCAAGTAAAGCCCCTACAATACGGCGCTTGCCCCGTTGTATAGCGCTGGAGCATGGCTTGGGGCGTTAGCTCAGTTGGTTAGAGCAGAGGACTCATAATCCTTTGGTCGTTGGTTCAAGTCCAACACGCCCTACCACCCATTCATTCGAATGGGCGATCATCACGATCACGGCCAGTTTTCTTGTCGCAATGTGCGCCTTTCTTCTTTTGGAGTCTCTGGAGTGCATTACAATTGCTGCTTGCGTTGAGTTGAGCTTTGCTGATCAGGCCCATGCGGCAGGTAACAGTAAAAAAGTTGATTTCAAGGATTGCCAAGAAATCATGCTATAATTCGAAGCTTAGCGGCTGTAGCTCAGCTGGATAGAGTACTTGGCTACGAACCAAGGGGTCGTGGGTTCGATTCCTGCCAGCCGCACCAATGTTTAAAGCCTGCAATCGCAAGATTGCAGGCTTTTTCATTTGTCAAAGCGTTTCTCGCTGACGGAGGAGATCTTCCATGAGCAAGGCCTTTACCAAAGAAACCGATGCTTCCGATGAGGATGAATTGGTGTTGCCTGCGTTGCCTGCGGGCGGCAAGAACTACATCACTCCGGCAGGATACGCGCGCCTGCGTGATGAGTTGCTGGACCTGATTGACAACGAGCGGCCCAAAGTGGTCGAAGCCGTGCACTGGGCTGCCAGCAACGGAGATCGGTCTGAAAATGGCGACTATCTCTACGGCAAGAAGCGTTTGCGAGAGATTGATCGGCGCATCCGCTTTCTCACCAAGCGGCTCGAGATTGCCGAAGTGGTGGATCCCAGCCTGCATGCGGGCAGCAATCAGGTGTTTTTCGGCTCCACAGTCACGTACATCGATGACGAAGGTATAGAGCGCACGATCACCATCATGGGCATCGATGAGGCAGACAGCCGAGAATCGCAGGTGAGCTGGATCTCGCCAGTGGCACGTGCGCTCTTGAAGGCCCATGTGGGTGACGAGGTGCTGCTGCCTACGCCAGGAGGCGTGCGAAGCCTTGAAGTGGTGGCAGTGCAGTATCCGCAGCGCGCCGCACATGCGGACTGAGCAGGGGCTACAACACCGCTTTACGCTAAGCCATGCTTGGGTTGATGGCGCTGCTCAGCGCTGTGAAGTGCTTACGTGGCCTGCGGGGTGATGCGTGCAGCGCGAATGACGGCCTGGGTGCGCCGCAGGTTGCGCAGTGCGGTTTCGAGGTGGGTCTGATCTCGCACCGCCACAATAAAGCGCAAGTCCGTGGTGTCGAGGGCCGCCTCGTCATCCATATCCACATGGGTGATGTCAGCTTCTGAATTGGCCAGTTCAGCGGCCACGCGGGCGAGCACACCTTTGCCGTTGGTGACAGTCACCACGACCCCGGTTTCGAACATGCGCGTGGGCTCGTCCGACCAGTCCACCGCGATGAAGCGCTCGCTGTCCTTGTGCTGCAGCCGCTTGGCCACCGTGCAGTGGGCGTTGTGAACCACCAAGCCCTCGCCACGGCCCAGATAGCCCACGATGCTGTCGCCAGGGACGGGGCGGCAGCAGGATGCGTACTGCACCGAGGCATTTTCGCTGCCATCCAGAGTTACCGCTCCTTGCGAAAGCGTCTCGTGGGATGTGTAGCGCTCCCGTGTCATGAGCAGCGCATCAGGGCGATGGCCGTGTTCGGACATCAGCACCATGAGTCGCTTGGCCACGATGCTGGCGATGCGTTTGCCCAGGCCCAGGTCCGTCATCAGTTCGCTGCGGGTGCGGTTTCCTGTAAAGCGCAGCAGTTTGTCCCACATCGGTTGGGTCTCTGCGTCCTGGGGAGGGAGCTGCTCCAGGCCTTCCGCCCGGATGGCCTGGGTCAGCAGCTTCTCGCCCAGGCCTTCAGATTCGGTCTGTGCCAACGTTTTCAGGTAGTGCCGGATCTTGGAGCGTGCGCGGCCCGTGCGCACAAAACCCAGCCAGGCCGGGTTGGGCGTGGATACCGGGGCTGTGATGATCTCCACCACATCGCCATTCTTGAGTTCGGTGCGCAGGGGCACTTGCTCATTGTTGATTTTTGCCGCCGTGGTGCGGTCGCCAACATTGCTGTGGATGGCGTAGGCAAAGTCCACCACGGTAGCTCCGCGAGGCAGGGCCATGATCTGGCTCTTGGGGGTGAAAACGTAGACAGCGTCCGGGAACAGGTCCACCTTGACATGGTCCCAGAACTCGGCGGCATCGCGGGTCTCGTTCTGGATGTCCAGCAGGGACTGCAGCCACTTGGTCCCTAGTCGCTCGGCCGATGTGCCATCGCCGTCCTGCGCCTTGTACAACCAGTGAGCGGCCACACCAGCCTCGGCGATGACATGCATCTCGTCCGTACGCATCTGGAATTCGATGTTCACGCCGGAAGGGCCCACCAAGGTGGTGTGCAGGGATTGGTAGCCATTGAGCTTGGCGATGGCGATGTGGTCCTTGAACTTGCCAGGAACCGGCTTGTACATCTGGTGGAGCACGCCCAGGGCGGTGTAGCAGTCTGTCACCGTGGGTACGATCACCCTGAATCCGTAAATATCGGTGACCTGGGCAAAACTCAGGTGCTTGAGGTCCATCTTCTGGTAGATGGCATACAGCGTTTTCTCGCGGCCGGCAAGGCGGACCTTCATACCGATCTTGGAGAAGGCGGTGTCCACCTCGGCCTGAACCTTTTGCACCAGATCGCGCCTGCGGTTGCGTGATTTGTTGACTGCCTTGGATAGCGTGGCGTAGCGCCATGGGTGCAGGTGCCGAAAGGCCAGATCCTGCAATTCCCGGTAAGTCTGGTTAAGGCCCAGGCGGTGGGCAATGGGTGCATAGATCTCCAGCGTCTCCGAGGAGATGCGGCCCCATTTGCTGCGCGGCATGTCCGACAGCGTGCGCATGTTGTGCGTGCGGTCCGCCAGCTTGATGAGGATGACGCGCACGTCGCGCGCCATGGCCAGCAGCATCTTGCGGAAAGACTCGGCCTGGTTCTCTTCGCGGGTGTTGAACTGCAGCTTGTCGAGCTTGGTCAGCCCATCTACCAGTTCAGCCACGGGGGCGCCAAAGCGGTCTATCAGGTCTGCTTTGGTGACGCCACAGTCTTCCATGGCATCGTGCAGCAGTGCGGCCATCAGCGCCTGGGCGTCCAATTTCCAGGTGGCGCACTGTGCAGCCACGGCAATGGGGTGCGTGATGTAGGGCTCACCGCTGTTGCGCAACTGACCCAGGTGGGCCTCGTCAGCGAAGCGATAGGCTTGGCGCACCTGTTCGATGCTGGTCGCGTCCAGGTAGTCGAGGCTGTCTGTCAGCGCAGCAAAGCTGGCCGCAGCCGCATTGGCTGCCGCTGCGGCTGCCGACAAAGTTCCCGCCGTTGGTACTTCGCCGGGGCGGGCTTGCGTTGCAGAAGGTGAGTTGAGCACCGCGTTCATGCCTTAAATGTAGCGCGGGAGCGCATCAGGAGACTTTGGGGCAAAAAAAAGCACCGCTGTCGCGGTGCTCTTTGCGGGCTGCGCCCAGGAAGAAGCTCAACCAGGAACCTTCTTGAGCATTTCCAGGCCAACCTTGCCTTCTGCGATTTCGCGCAGGGCGGTCACGGCAGGCTTGTTGCGGCTTTCGATGCGGGGGGCGTGGCCCTGGCTCAGCATGCGGGCACGGTACGTGGCGGCCAACACGAGCTGGAAGCGGTTGGGGATCTTTTCCAGACAGTCTTCTACGGTGATGCGTGCCATCGTTTTACTCCGGGGATTCAGGTGATATTGAGCGACTGGAAGGTGTCAGCACGGGCGCGGCGCTGGGCGGCGTACTTGAGTCGCTGAGCGTGAACTACGGCTTTCAGGTCGAAAAGCGCGCGCTCAAACAACTCATTGATTATAACGAAGTCAAATTTGCTCACCTGGGCCATCTCGGTAGCCGCGTTCTTGAGACGGACTTCGATGACATCGGGGGAGTCTTCGCCCCGTCGTTCCAGGCGCGAACGCAGTTCTTCCCAGCTGGGGGGCAGGATGAACACGAGGATGGCATTCGCGAAGGCTTCCTTGATCTGCAGTGCGCCTTGAAAGTCGATTTCCAGGATCACGTCCGAGCCTTGGGCAATGCGCTCCTCGATCGCCTTTTTGGAGGTGCCGTAGCGATTGCCATGTACATGCGCCCACTCCACGAAGGCGTTGCCTTCCACCATGGCATCAAACTCGGATTGCGATGCAAAGTAGTAGTCGCGGCCGTGCTTTTCCTGCCCGCGCGGAGCGCGGGTGGTGTGGGAGATCGACAGGTGGACGTGGGAGTCCAGTTCCAGCAAGGCCTTGACCAGGCTGGATTTGCCTGCGCCGCTGGGGGCTGCCACTACGATGAGATTTCCTGGATAGTCCATAGTTGATGTGCGCCAGGCGCTATCAAAAAATGAGTGTTATTCGATGTTCTGTACTTGCTCACGCATCTGCTCTATCAGCACTTTCATGTCCACGCTGATGCGGGTCAGGTCAAGAGCGGCAGATTTGGAGCCCAGCGTATTGGCCTCGCGGTGGAGTTCCTGGATCAGGAAGTCCAGGCGCTTGCCCACCTCGCCGCCCTTCTTGAGCAGGCGTTCGATCTCGTCCAGGTGGGAGTCCAGCCGGGTGATTTCCTCCGCCACATCAATGCGGATGGCGAACGCCGTAGCCTCGGTCAGCGCGCGGTCGCGGGCGGCCTCGGGCAGGGTGGCACCGTCGGTCAGCGCCATGGCTTCCTTCCAGCGCTCCATGAAGCGCAGTCGCTGTTGCTCGACCAGCAGCGGCACCATGGGGACGGCCTGTTCGGCCAGGGCGCGCAATTGCTTGACCCGGTCCAGCAGCATGGTGGCCAGGCGCTTGCCCTCCCGTTCGCGGGCGGCCATCAGGGCGGTCAGGGCTTCTTCGGCCAAAGCAGGAACGGCATCGCTCCAGTCTTCAGAGCCCGATGGGGCGTTGGCGCACAGGCGCAGGGCGTCGGCTACCGTGAGGGGCGCCGCGGTCGGCAGCCATGCCTTGACGGAATCTTGCAAAGAATTGAGCCGTTGCAGCAGCCGCGCGGGCGGGTCTTGCAGGGTGTTGCTGTCCTCGTTTTCCAGGGCGGCGCGGACTTCAACCTTGCCGCGCTTGAGGCGGGCGGTCAGCAGGCTGCGCAGCGCGGGCTCCATGGCACGCAGTTCATCGGGGAGGCGGAACGAAAGGTCCAGGAAGCGGCTGTTGACCGAGCGGATTTCCAGCCCCAGTCTGCGTGATTGGGGCGCGCGGGTGTCGTTTTCAGCGCCAGTGGCAGATGCGCCATGCTGTGCGCTGGCGTATCCGGTCATGCTGTAAACTGGCATTGGACTTTTTGATGGTTGCTTGCGATCCGGCGATTATCCGGGTTCCGCTCCACCCCCGAGTCATCTTCGCAAAATATGTCAAAAATCAAGCCGGCTCCTTTGCCGCCCGATACCGCAATTGGCGGCTACCGCGTGGTGCGCCGGTTGTCTTCTGGCGGCTTTGGTGTGGTCTATCTGGCCCTGGATGCCGAAGGGCAACAGGTCGCCATCAAGGAATACCTTCCTTCGTCGCTGGCCACGCGTGCACCGGGCGAGCTGCTGCCCAAGGTGCAGTCCGAAAAACTCTCGCTCTACCGCCTGGGGCTCAAGAGCTTCTTTGAAGAAGGCCGGGCGCTGGCCCAGATCTCGCACGCCTCTGTGGTGAGCGTGCTCAACTTCTTCCGCGAGAACGAAACCGTCTACATGGTGATGAACTACCTGGAGGGTGCGACCCTGCAGGACTTCATCATCACCGCGCGCGACCTGAAAACACAGAAGGTCTTCCGCGAATCCACCATCCGCTCGCTGTTCGACGAGGTGCTGCGCGGGCTGCGCATCGTGCACCAGCACAAGATGCTGCATCTTGATATCAAGCCGGCCAACATCTTCATCACCGACGACAACAAGGCCGTGATGATCGACTTTGGCGCTGCGCGTGAAGTGCTGTCCAAAGAGGGCAATTTCATCCGCCCGATGTACACGCCCGGCTTTGCCGCTCCCGAGATGTACCGGCGCGATTCGTCCATGGGCCCCTGGACCGATATTTACGCGATTGGTGCCTGCATCTACGCCTGCATGCAAGGCTTTCCGCCCAACGAGGCGCCCCAGCGCATCGAAAAGGACCGCCTCTCGCTGGCCTTGACCAAGCTGCGTGGCGTGTACTCCGACAACCTCATCGAGGTGGTGGAATGGTGCATGGCGCTCGATCCGCTGTCGCGCCCGCAGTCGGTGTTTGCGCTGCAAAAGGAACTGAGCCGCGAGGGCGAGCGCCGCTACACCAAACTGACGGTGGCCGAGAAGATGCGCCTGCAGCTCGACACCCTGGTGTCCGACACCAAGAAGAATGTGCAAAAGGTGGGTGAAGCCACCGGTATCGGAGCCAAACCCAAATGAACCCGAAGCCCTCTTTGCGTGAGTCGCTATGAAATTCTCGGTTTTCCAGATCAGCCGCCGTGGTGGCCGCGAGAAGAACGAAGACCGCATGGGCTATTGCTACACGCGCGAATCGGGCCTGTTTGTGTTGGCCGACGGCATGGGTGGCCACCCGGAAGGCGAAGTGGCTGCACAGATTGCACTGCAGACCATCTCGGCTTTGTTCCAGCGCCAAGCCAAGCCGCAGCTCAAGGATGTGCAGGAGTTTCTGTCGGGCGCGCTGCTGGCGGCGCACCACCAGATCCTGCGCTACGCCACCGACAAGGGCATGCTCGACACGCCGCGCACCACGCTGGTGGCAGCGGTTTTGCAGGGCGGCACGGCCACTTGGGTGCATTGTGGCGATTCGCGGCTGTACATGGTGCGCGACGGTGATTTGCTCACACGCACCCGCGACCATTCCTACATGGAGCTGCGCAACTCCCCACCGCCGGGCCTGGAGCGCATCAACCGCAACGTGCTGTTCACCTGCCTGGGCTCGCCCACCAAGCCCATCTATGACATCACCGGCCCGGTTTACCTGGAGCAGGGCGACCGCATTTTGCTGTGTTCGGATGGGCTGTGGGGCACCCTCAGCGACGAGGAGATTTCCACCCAACTCGGCCGCAACACCGTGTCGCATGCTGTGCCCGAGCTGGTGGAAGACGCACTGCGCAAGGCGGGGGACAGCAGCGACAACGTGACCGTGATCGCTCTGGAGTGGGAGACGCCCGACGCGTTCGAATCCACCCAGGGCGTCTCGACCGACAGCATCAGCGACGACGTATTTGCGTCCACTATCCAGGCAGGGCCACTCGATGGCCTGGTGGATGACCTGGACGATGCCGCCATCGAGCGGTCCATCGCCGAAATCAACGAAGCCATTCGCCGCTCGGCCGCACGGAAAGCATGACACCCCCCTGAGTCGCTGCGCGTCTTCCCCCTTCTCTCGAATCGCTGTGCGATTCGGGAAAAGGGACACTGCCAGTGCACGCAAGGGAGACGCAGCTACGCAGCCTGGGCGGCCCTCGCACGGCGATCGCTGGCCTCGGCCGCGCGTTTCGGGCGAGCCTTTGGTCATGCATGAGGCACGCCCATTTTTCTACTGAAAATTCTATGACCACCTTCACCCGCACCGGCGACCGAGCCGCCCACCAGCTGCGCCCCGTGCGCATCACCCGCCGCTACACCATGCATGCCGAAGGTTCGGTGCTGATCGAGTTCGGCAACACCAAAGTGCTTTGCACCGCTTCGGTGGAAGAGCGCGTGCCGCCCCACAAGCGCGGCAGCGGCGAGGGCTGGGTCACGGCCGAATACGGCATGCTGCCGCGTGCCACCCACAGCCGCAGCGACCGCGAGGCCGCGCGCGGCAAGCAGACCGGCCGCACGCAAGAGATCCAGCGCCTCATCGGTCGCAGCCTGCGCGCGGTGTTTGACCTCAAGCTGCTGGGCGAGCGCACCATCCAGCTCGATTGCGACGTGATCCAGGCCGATGGCGGAACCCGCACCGCCGCCATTACCGGCGCCTGGGTCGCGGCGCAGGATGCGGTTAACCAGCTGCTGGCCAGCGGCAAGATCACGCAGTCCCCCCTGGTGCAGCCCGTGGCCGCCATCTCGGTCGGCATCGTGCAGGGCACGCCGCTGCTGGACCTGGAATATGTGGAAGACGTGGACTGCGACACCGACATGAACGTCGTGATGACGGGCGCAGGCCACTTTGTGGAAGTGCAGGGCACGGCCGAAGGCGTGGCGTTTACCCGGACGGAGATGGACCAGCTGCTCGCGCTGGCCGAAAAAGGCATCGCAGAGCTGGTGCAGTTGCAGCAGCGGGCGCTGCTGCAAACCCCGTAACCCGTTGATACTCACTAATTGATAGCTACTTGCGCTTGCTGGATAAGCGCTAGATGCCAATTTGAATCATGAAAATCGTTCTAGCATCCAACAACCGTGGCAAGCTGGCCGAGCTGCAGTCCATGTTCGCGCCACTCGGGGTCGAGCTGGTTCGCCAGGCCGACTTGGGCGTGGGTGAGGCCGAAGAGCCATTTCGCACCTTTGTGGAGAATGCCTTGGCCAAAGCCCGCTTTGCCTCGGCCCACACCGGCCTGCCCGCCTTGGCGGATGACGCCGGTATGTGTGTGGATGCCTTTGGCGGCCTGCCGGGCGTCGATACCGCCTACTACTGCACCCAGTTTGGCTACGAGAAAAGCGACGACAACAATGTGCGCGCCCTGCTGGAGCAGCTGCAGGGCGTCGCCAACCGCCGCGCCGCCATGGTCAGCACCCTGGTTGCCGTGCGCAGCCCGCAAGACCCTGAGCCGCTGATTGCCGTGGGCCGGGTGGTGGGCGAGATCACCACCGAACCCCGGGGCAGCAACGGATTTGGTTTCGACCCCGTGATGTTTATCCCCGAATTCGGCAAGACCTTTGCCGAGCTGCCTGTGGAAGTGAAGAACGCCCACAGCCACCGGGGCCGCTCGGCCGCGCAGATGCTGGCGCTGATGCGCGAACGCTGGCTGTAGAAGGGACGACAAGAACGTGGCCCACATCCCGATCACGCCGCAGGCTGAGGCCGAACCCGCCGTGGTGCGCGACATCCAGCACTACATGCGCCCCGGCCTGCTGCAGCTGCCCAGCCTGCCACCGTTGTCTCTGTATGTGCACCTGCCGTGGTGCCTCAAGAAATGCCCGTACTGCGACTTCAACTCGCATGAGTACCGCGAAGGTGGCAGCGATGCGGCGGGCAATGCAGGGGTGCCCGAGCAGCGCTACATCGACGCGCTGATGGCCGACCTGGAAGCCGCGCTGCCGCTCATCTGGGGCCGCACGGTGCACAGCATCTTTATCGGTGGGGGCACGCCCAGCCTGTTTTCACCAGCCGCCATTGACCGGCTGATCGGCGACATCCGCGCCCGCCTGCTCCTTGCGCCCGACTGCGAGATCACCTTGGAGGCCAACCCCGGCACGTTCGAGAAAGACCGCTTCCGCGCCTTCCGGGCGGCGGGCGTCACGCGCCTGTCGGTGGGGGTGCAAAGCTTCAACGACCAGCACCTCAAGGCCCTGGGCCGTGTGCATGACAGCAGCCAGGCCTTGGCGGCGGTGGAAGAGGCTGCCGCGTCGTTTGACACCTACAACCTCGACATCATGTACGCGTTGCCGGGCCAGACGCCGCAGGAGCTGGAGCAGGACATGTTGACGGCATTGGCCTTCAAGCCGCCGCACATCTCCATCTACCACCTCACCATCGAGCCCAACACCTACTTCGCCAAGTTTCCGCCAGCCATCCCCGAGGACGACCAGGCCTATGCCATGCTGGACCGCATCACCGAGATGACGGGCCAGGCGGGCATGGCGCGCTACGAAATATCGGCCTATGCGCAGCCCGGCCACCAGTGTTTCCACAACACCAACTACTGGCAGTTTGGCGATTACCTGGGCATTGGCGCGGGCGCACACAGCAAACTCAGTTTTGCGCACCGCGTGGTGCGCCAGGTGCGCTTTCGCGACCCAGGCCGCTACATGGACAACGCCCTGGTCGGCAGGGCTGTGGCGCAGGATGAAGACGTGCGCCGGGCCGAACTTCCGTTTGAATACATGCTCAACGCCCTGCGCCTGCGCGGTGGTTTTGCGCTGCAGGATTTCATGGATCGCACGGGTTTGCCGCTGACCACCATCGCCAAGGGGTTGAAGGCGGCCGAAAGCAAAGGTTTGATCGAGCGCGACCTGACCCATGTGCGCCCGACAGAGCGGGGCTTTGATTTTCTGAGCGACCTGCAGGAGCTGTTCCTGGCGGACTGACCGGGGCTACCGCTGATGCCGTGGCGCCGCCGCACCTGCCTATGGTTGGCGCTGTGTGCAGCGCACCGTCCCCGCGTGGTCAGCCGCAGCGCACCGCCACAATGCGGCCGTTGGCATCCACCTCCAGGTTGAGCCGCTGGGCATTGAATTCCTTGGTGATGATCTGGCCGGGGCGCAGGACGCGGGCCATTTGTGCGCCCGACCGCACCCGGGCCAGTTCCACCACCGATGCCGTGCTGTTCTGCCCCACCGCCGACTGGGCCGGCTGGGCGTTGCACAGGCCGCCTGGCGCGGGCTCTGCCGGCGCCGGGCTGCCAGAGGGGGCCGGGGGCTGGCCTTGGCTGGCGCAACCCGTCATCAGCGCCGCAACCACCAGGCTGCCAGAGATGCCAAAAGGGATTTTCGTCATGGGTGAGGCTCCAGAAAACAAGACCCTCACCATACCGGAAGCCCTGTGAGCGCGGGTGTCCACGCGTAACACGGGGGGAGGGCGGTTGTCCCTCCAGCTGGTTGGATGACTTGATGAGGGTCAAGAAAATGTTGACTGAATGCGACAGGCAGCGCGCCTCCATTGCACGAAGGGTGCCCGGCGATGGTTTGCCGTAAGGCCCTGTCCGCACAATGGACTGTTGGTGGTCTGCGCCCCGCACTGGGTAGGCAGAACACCGGGGCCAGTGTGGAGCGCACGGGCTTCTGGCAACCGAGTTTGTGCATCCCCGAACCACCATGTCCGACGATCCCATCTTCAGCCTCATCCACTCTCTCGGCGACACCCTGGATGGTCTGGACGTCGCCTTGTGCGCGTTTGACGAAAACGATTGCACGCTCGCATGGAACCGTACGTTCTTCAAGTTCTTCCCGGAGCATGAGGGGCATGTCTACGTGGGCGAGCCCTACCACGCCAATCTGCGGCGCTTTTACACCGAGCGGCTGGATGCGCAGGAGCTGCCCAATATCGACCGCTACATCGCGGCAGGCGTGGAGCGGCACCGCGCACAGACGCGCCCCTACAGCTTTGAGCACCGGGGCCTGCGGGTCCACGTATCGTCGTTGCCGATCGCCGGGGTAGGGCGCGTGCGGGTCTGGCGTGCAGAGGCGGTGCAAAGTCCACAAGAACAGGAAAAGCTGGACAAGGTGGGCGATGCCAACATCCACGAGCCCGGCTATCCGCGCAGCCCCATGGTGGAAAGTACAGAGCTTTTTGACCGCATTCCCGATGGCTTGATGATCTGTGGGGAGGACCAGCGCATTCAATGGGTCAACGAGCCGTTCATGCAGATGTACAGCCTTGTTGATCGCGCCGCTGCAACGGGCCTGAGCTTTGAGGACATTTACCGGGGGGCCTGGGCTGCGGATGGGCCGGGTGACATGGCGCCCTTTTATGAGGGGCTCACCATCCTGCACGAACACATGCGATTTGCAGGCGCACCGTTTGAGGTGCCCTTGCCCCGCAACCGCTGGAGCCGCGTGATCGCCAAGCAGGGTTTGGACGGGACCGTGTTCTATGCACATGTGGATATCACCGAGTTCAAGCGCCAGCAGCGTCGGCTTGCCCAGGCCGAGCGCAGTGCCCGCGACAGCGAGGCGCAACTGCGTGAGAAGTCCATCCTGCTGGAAGCCACGTTGGAAAACATGGACCAGGGCGTGGCCAAGATCAGTGCCACGGGCATTGTGGAGCTGTGCAATCGCCGCGCGCTAGAGCTGCTGGATTTGCCCGTCGAACTGATGGCCTCCAAGCCCTCGCTGGTGAATGTGCTGGCCTACCTGCGCGCACGGGGCGAGTTTGACGGGGCCTCGCAAGAGATCCAAGACATGCTGCTGAACAGTGACGGCGGGGTCGATCAGCAGCAGGTCTATGACCGCCCCCGGCCCGACGGGCGCATCCTGGAGGTCCAGACCGTGCCCATCAAAGGTGGAGGTGCGCTGCGCACCTTCACCGACGTGACCCAGCGCAAACAGGCCGAGCACCGCATACGGCATGTTGCCGAACACGATGGACTCACGGGGTTGCTGAACCGCTCGGCCTTCCTGCAAACCCTTCAGGCGGCGGTGCCCGATGCGCGGCGCCAGGGCCAGGGCTTTGCCGTGTTGTATGTGGACCTGGACGGCTTCAAGCCCATCAACGACCGCTTCGGACATGCTGTGGGCGACCAATTGCTGGCGTGGGTGGCCCGGCAGCTCGCCCAGGCGGCGCGCGAAAACGACGTGGTGGCGCGGCTGGGGGGCGACGAATTTGCCCTGCTGCAGCGTGGCGTCTCTGACCGCGACAGCGCTCTTCGGCTGGGCGAGCGTCTGGTGCAGGCCATTGCCCAGCCGACGGAAATTGAATCGCATTTCATCCAGATCGGAGCCTCTGTAGGCATCGTGATGTCGTCTGCCGACGCCACGAACGCCGAAGAGCTGCTGCGCAAGGCCGATTCCGCGATGTACCTGGCGAAAGCCTCTGGGCGCGGTTGTGTGCGGATTTATGGTGCGTGACCGCCCAGCGTGCATGCGCCGGGTCAGCGGGCTTGGAAGACGTCCTTCGAAAGTCGAAGATGTCCTACACACCTCGGTCACGGGGCGGCCTACTATTTGTCCGTCGATACCCCGTCGACATCCCTCCCGCTTGCACAAGCAAGTGTTCAGCCCGCACCCAGCGGGCTTTTTTTTGCCCGTTTCCCGTCCTGCCAGTGCCTGCACCGCTAACCGCAAGACATGGGGCTTGTCATGAATGAGCAGGTGAATACTGGGTTCTTTGACCCCATCCTCTGCACGTTGCGCTAGGGGGCTGCATCATTCACAGCCAGGTGGGGTGTCATCGTGGGGCCACCGCTATTGATTACAAAACCAGAATGATTCTGTACAAGCCCGGGGCGCAATTCATCTACAAGGGCCGACGTGTCAGCGTGGACTACGTCATCATCCGAAGAACGGGCCTGTGGGTCCGATTGGCCGGCAGTGAGGAGGTGTGCCGACCAGAAGATCTGACACCCATTTCGCCCCATGCTTCTGGCTTGCCCGAAGGCCGCCACTGACGGCGGGTAGGGTGGTGGGGCACAAAGCACAACGGGCCGTGAAGGCCCGTTGTGTTGGATGTTTTGGCGGAGACTGTGAGATTCGAACTCACGGACGGTTGCCCGTCGGCAGTTTTCAAGACTGCTGGTTTAAACCACTCACCCAAGTCTCCGGGAGGGAAGGCGCGAATTCTAGCCGACTGCGGGTGCTGATTTTTTCAGCATGCCCCGGGTCTCGATGAACTTCACCACATCGGCCACGCCTGCCAGGGTTTTGAGATTGGTCATCACAAACGGCTTGAGGCCCTGGGCGTTGGTGCGCATGCGGGTGGTGTCGGCGTGCATCACGTCCAGGTTGGCGCCCACGTGGGGGGCCAGGTCGGTCTTGTTGATGATGAACAGATCGCTCTTGGTGATGCCGGGGCCGCCTTTGCGGGGGATTTTCTCGCCGGCGGCCACGTCGATCACGTAGATGGTGAGGTCCGAGAGCTCAGGGCTGAAGGTGGCGGCCAGGTTGTCGCCGCCACTTTCTACAAACACGATGTCGGCGTTGGGGAACTCGCCCAGCATGCGGTCGATGGCTTCGAGGTTGATGGAGCAATCTTCGCGGATGGCGGTGTGGGGGCAGCCGCCGGTTTCCACACCCAGGATGCGTTCGGCGGGCAGGGCACCGCTCACTGTCAGCAGGCGCTGGTCTTCCTTGGTGTAGATGTCGTTGGTGATGGCGATGAGGTCGTATTCATCGCGCATGGTCTTGCACAGCATTTCCAGCAGCGTGGTCTTGCCGGAGCCCACGGGGCCGCCGATGCCGACGCGCAGCGGGGGCAGGTTTTTGGTGCGGTTCGGGATGTGGTGCAGTGTGTTGGTCATGGCGTTTTTTGCTATCAAATAAGTAGCTGCTGGCGCAGTATTTGCAAGCGCTAGGAACGAAAAAGTCTTGAATATTGCACTTCGTGCTGGGCGCTCAGGATGGCCAGCATCGGCGAGAAGGCCTGGCGCTCGCTATCCATCAGGCCCATGGCGTGGTCGGCGGCGGCAGGTATGGCATCGGCCAGTTTTGCGAGGATGCGCTGGCCTGCGCTTTGGCCCAGCTGCATGGATTTGAGGGCGGCCTGCACCATGTTTTCGGCCCAGCCGAAGGCGTAGGCCAGCAGAACATCGCGCACGGGCGCCTGGGTGGTGGAGGCGGCCAGTGCAAATGCCACGGGGTATGTGGGGGGCAGGGCGGCCAGGTGGCGGATGGCGGGCAGGGACTCTTCGTTACCCTGGTGCTGGTTGCGCAGCCAGTCGGTCATCGACCGGCCCATCTGCTCGGTCTGTAGCCGCATTTCGCTGGTTTCGCGGGTGTGTAGCACCCAGTCGTTGAGTTCGCGCACGTGCGCCCAGTCGGCGCGGCGCCAGGCGCCTGCTGCTTTGGCGATGAGGGCCATGTCGCCGCGCGCCTGCGTGATGTGCAACTGGTCCAGCAGCCAGTCGCCCACGGCGGTTTCGCTGGCGAGGCCCGCGTTTTCAATGGCGCTTTCCAGCCCTTCGGAATACGAGAACCCGCCCACGGGCAACGCGGGGGAGGCCAGCCACATCAGCTGCAGGAAGCTGGCGGCGGGCAGGGGCGCGGGGCGGTCCAGGCGCATGGAGCGGGGAGTCAGTGGTCGTGGTTGCAGTGGGGGCCGTGCACATGCCCCTGGGCCACCACGGGGATGGACACGGTGCGCCCGGGGCCTGGGGCTGTGGTGTTTGCTGCTGCGTGGCTGTGATCATGGCTGTGATCGTGCCCACCATGGTGGTGGTGCCCGCCACCGTGTCCCGCCGCATAGGCACCGCCTTCGGGTTCGAACGGCAGGTTTTGCTCGTTCACGATCAGGTGCATCGCGCGCAGCATGTCGGCCAGCACGTGGTCAGGCTCGATCTTGAGGTGGCCGGGCTGCAGCTCGATGGGCACGTGCCGGTTGCCCAGGTGGTAGGCGGCGCGGGTCAGGTCGAAGGGGGTGCCGTGCTGTGTGCAGTGCGTGATGACCTGCACGGGCTGCGGTGCGGCGATGACGCGGACCATGGAGCCGTCTTCGGCCACCAGCACGTCACCGCCACGCACCAGCGTGCCGCGCGGCAGGAAGATGCCCAGCTCGCGCCCGGCGGAGTCGGTGGCGGCAAAGCGGCTTTTCTGGCGCACGTCCCAGTCCAGTTCGATGGTGGTGGCTCGCTTGACCAGTACGGGCGCAAGGCCCTTGCCTTGGGGGATCAGTTTGGAGGCTTGGATCATGGAGGTTCTTTGTTGCAGCGGGCAAACGTGCATTGTGTGCCAGGGGCTCAACCCTGGGCAGCGCGTTTGTTTACAGCGTACGGGTCATGAAGAAGCTGTAAGGGTCGAGGCAGTAGTCGGCAAAAGGGCCGCATTCGACGAAGCCGTTCTGCAGGTAGAGCTGCCGCGCGGGCTCGAAGAACGGTTGCGTACCCGTCTCCAGGCTCACGCGGGCAAAGCCGCGTGCACGGGCCTCTTGCAGCAAATGGTTCAGCAGCTGGCGCGCAATGCCCCGGCCGCGATGGCGGGTGCTGGTGCGCATGGATTTGAGTTCAGCGTGGCCGGCATCGAGCCGCTTGAGCGCGCCCGTGCCCACCAGCATGTCGCCATCCGCTCCGGTCAGCCAGGCAGACCAGAACGCGATGTTCGGCTGGCGCAGCTGGTCCATGTCCAGCGCGTGCACGCTTTCAGGCGGTGAAACGGCGCGCATGTCCACCAGGTGCTCTTGCATGAAGGCTTCAATGCGCGGGTCGCTCAGGTCGTCCAGGCGGATCATCAGGTCTTGCAATACGGCGCTCATGGGACGTGGGCCTCAGAACAAAAAGTAGCGCTGCGCCATGGGCAGCACGGTGGCGGGCTCGCAAGTGAGCAGCTGCCCATCTGCGCGTACCGAATAAGTCTGCGCGTCGATTTCCATCTTGGGCGTGTAGCTGTTATGCACCATGTGCTGCTTGCGCACGCTGCGGATGTTGCGCACCGCGCTCAGCGTTTTGCGCAGGCCGAAGCGCTCACCGATGCCCGCCGCCAAACCTGCCTGCGAGACAAAGGTGAGGGAGGTCTTGGCAATCGCTCCGCCAAACGCGCCAAACATCGGCCGGTAGTGCACGGGCTGGGGCGTGGGGATGGAGGCGTTCGGGTCGCCCATCGCCGCCATGGCGATGAGGCCACCCTTCAAGATGAGCGCGGGCTTCACGCCAAAGAATGCGGGCTTCCAGATGACGATGTCGGCCCATTTGCCCACTTCGAGCGAACCCACTTCATGGCTGATGCCGTGCGCAATGGCGGGGTTGATGGTGTATTTGGCCACGTAGCGCTTGATGCGCGTGTTGTCGTTGCGGGCGGTGTCACCTTGCAGGCTGCCGCGCTGCACCTTCATCTTGTGCGCGGTTTGCCAGGTGCGCAGGATGACTTCGCCCACGCGGCCCATGGCCTGGCTGTCGCTGGACATCATGCTGATGGCGCCCAGGTCGTGCAGGATGTCTTCCGCGGCAATCGTCTCCTTGCGGATGCGGCTTTCGGCAAAGGCCAGGTCCTCGGCAATGCTGGCATCGAGGTGGTGGCACACCATGAGCATGTCCACATGCTCGTCGAGCGTGTTGTGCGTGTACGGCATGGTGGGGTTGGTGGAGCTGGGCAGGAAGTTGTCCTCGCCCACCACGCGCAGGATGTCGGGGGCATGGCCGCCGCCCGCGCCTTCGGTGTGGAAGGCGCAGATGCCGCGCCCACCTACGGCGGCAATGGTGTTCTCCACAAAGCCCGATTCGTTGAGCGTGTCGCTGTGGATGGCCACCTGCGTGTCGGTTTCTTCGGCCACGTCCAGGCAGTTGCTGATGGCCGACGGCGTGGTGCCCCAGTCTTCGTGCAGCTTGAGGCCGATGGCGCCTGCGTTGATCTGCTCATGCAGGGCATCGGGCAGGCTGGCGTTGCCTTTGCCGAGAAAGCCCAGGTTCATCGGGAAAGCGTCGGCCGCCTGCAGCATGCGCTCCATGTTGAAGGGGCCTGAGGTGCAGGTGGTGGCTAGCGTGCCCGTGGCGGGGCCGGTGCCGCCGCCCAGCATGGTGGTCACGCCGCTGGCCAGGGCCTCTTCGATCTGCTGCGGGCAGATGAAGTGGATGTGGCTGTCGATGCCGCCTGCGGTGACGATGTTGCCCTCGCAGCTGATGACCTCGGTGCCGGGGCCGATGATGATGTCAACGCCGGGCTGGGTGTCGGGGTTGCCGGCCTTGCCGATGGATGCGATGCGGCCTGCGCGCAAGCCGATGTCGGCCTTGAAGATGCCGGTGTGGTCCACAACGAGGGCATTGGTCAGCACCGTGTCCACCGCCCCCTGGGCGTTGCTGCGCTGGCTTTGTGCCATGCCGTCGCGAATGGTCTTGCCGCCGCCAAACTTCACCTCTTCGCCGTAGCTGCCTGCGCGCAGCGTGTGATCGGCTTCGACTTCGAGAATGAGTTCGGTGTCGGCCAGGCGCACGCGGTCGCCCACGGTGGGGCCAAACATTTCGGCGTAGGCGCGTCGTCCAATGGTTGCCATGGTGGGGTGCTCCGCTTTCCGGTGGGCGATAAATACTATTGTTTTAATAGCTGCTAGCGCTTATCTATAAAGCGCTAGAGGCCAATTTGGCTCAAATCTTGGCGGTTCAGTGCTAGAGCGCACCCTGCGTGAGGCCCTGAAAGCCGAACACGCGGCGGTCGCCGGCGTAATCCACCAGCTCCACGGTGCGCTCCTGGCCGGGCTCAAAGCGCACGGCGGTGCCCGACGCAATGTTCAGCCGCATGCCGCGCGCAGCCGCGCGGTCAAAACCCAGCGCGTTGTTGGTTTCGGCAAAGTGGTAGTGCGAACCGACCTGAATGGGTCGGTCGCCGGTGTTGCGCACCACCAGCGTGAGGGTGTGGCGGCCGGTGTTGAGCGGGTGTTCGCCGGGTTCGGTGAAGAGTTCGCCTGGGATCATTGCGTGCTCCTGGTGGGTCAACGGGTCAGGCCATTTGCGCGAGCAGCGCACCACCGAACACCGCCACGCCCGCACCTGCGGCGCGCGCCAGCCACACATGGCGGTGGCGCAGTGCCCAGCCCGCCGCGAGGCCCGTGCCATGCAGCAGCATGGTGGCAGTCAGCATGCCCGCAAGGGTTTGCCAGGCGCTGTCGCTGCCTGCCAGTTCGTAGCCATGGGCCACGCCGTGGAAGACAGCGAACACGCCCACACCCAGCGCCGCCACCAGTCCGGGCACGCGCAGGCGCGACACGACCAGCAGGCCTGTGACCAGCAGCGACGCAGCAATCATCGGCTCCACAGCAGGCAGCGCCACGCCCTGCAGGCCCAGCACGGCGCCCACCAGCTGCATGGCCGCAAAGCCCACGGGGCCCCATAGCAGTTCGCGCCCGGCGCTGCGCGCGGCCAGGGCGCTCCACAGGCCCACGGCCACCATGGCGGCCAGGTGGTCCAGGCCGAACAGGGGGTGGGCAAGGCCGCTGAAGAAACTGTTGTGGATGTGGGATTCAGCGCCTGTATGGGCGTTGGCGCATGTGCTGATTGCGCTGGCAGCTATGAAAAGGAGAGCGGCTGTGTGGCGGTGTGAGAGTGCGATGCGCATGGGGGCTCCACAGAGAGAACGAGGGACAGAGAGAAAGGGGGTCAGACGATCGGTTGATGGACGGTGACCAGCTTGGTGCCGTCGGGGAAGGTGGCCTCGACCTGGATGTCAGGAATCATCTCGGCGATGCCGTCCATCACGTCCGCGCGGGTGAGCACGGTGCGGCCCTCGCTCATCAATTGCGCCACGGTCTTGCCGTCGCGCGCGCCTTCCATCACGGCGGCGCTGATCAGGGCCATGGCCTCGGGGTAGTTGAGCTTCAGGCCCCGGGCCTTGCGGCGCTCGGCCAGCAGGGCGGCGGTGAAGATCAGCAACTTGTCTTTCTCACGAGGGGTCAGTTCCATGTCGTTCTGCTCAATGTAAGGAGGGGTGGGCTCGTGTGGCGGGTTGTCCAGGCCGGACACGCGGGGCAATCGTCATCGATGGCCGTGCGGTCCGAAGGGCAGCGGATTCATCATAGGCAGCAAGCCCCGTGCCCGCCATACGCCAGAGGGCGCAGGGGTGGTGCCCACCCGCGGCGGCCGTGGCATGGAAACTGCACTTGCAGGGCTTGTCGCAACCCCTGTCCATGCCTCCCTCCACCGCCTCTCTTGTCCCGCCCGAAGTGGCCTCGGCGCCCGCATTGGGGCCGGATGCCGACGCGCAAGCGCCGCAGCAGGTCGTCAAGGTGCGCCGCGACTACAACAGCTGGGTCGCCACCGAGACCATGGAGGACTACGCACTGCGCTACACCCCCCAGCGCTTTCGCAAATGGTCTGAATGGCGGGTGGCCAACACCGCGTTTGGCGCGGCCTCCTTCCTGATCCTGGAGGCCGTGGGCGCCACGCTGCTGGTGCAGTACGGCTTCATCAACGCGTTCTGGGCCATCGTGGCCACGGGGCTCATCATCTTCCTGGCGGGGCTGCCCATCAGCGTGTATGCGGCGCGCTATGGGGTGGACATGGACCTGCTCACGCGCGGCGCGGGGTTTGGCTACATCGGCTCCACGCTCACCTCGCTGATCTACGCCAGCTTCACTTTCATCTTCTTCGCGCTCGAAGCCGCCGTGATGGCCTACGCGCTGGAGCTGGCGCTCGACATCCCGCCCACCTGGGGCTACCTGATCTGCGCCATTGTGGTGATTCCACTGGTCACGCATGGCGTGTCGGCCATCAGCCGCCTGCAGGTGTGGACACAGCCGCTGTGGCTGGTGATGCTGGTGGTGCCGTTTGTGTATGTGATCGTGCGCGATCCTGGTGCGTTTTCTGGCATAGTGCACTACGGTGGTGAGTCAATGCGGGGCGTCACATTCCAGCTGCCCTTGTTTGGTGCGGCGCTCACGGTCGGTATTGCGCTCATTACCCAGATGGGGGAGCAGGCCGACTACTTGCGCTTCATGCCCGCATCCACCCCCGCCACACGTGGTCGCTGGTGGCTGGGCGTGCTGGTGGGCGGGCCGGGCTGGGTGGTGCTGGGCGTGCTCAAGATGCTGGGCGGCGCGCTGCTGGCTTATCTGGCGCTCACGCACATGGTGCCTGCCGAGCGTGCGGTAGACCCCAACCAGATGTACCTGGCCGCGTATGAATACGTGTTCCCCCACTACGGCTGGGCGGTGGCGGCCACGGCGTTGTTTGTGGTGGTCTCGCAGCTCAAGATCAATGTGACCAACGCCTACGCAGGCTCGCTGGCGTGGTCGAACTTCTTCTCGCGCCTTACCCACAGCCACCCGGGGCGCGTGGTGTGGGTGGTGTTCAACACCCTCATCGCCTTCATGCTGATGGAGATGAACGTGTTCCGCGCCATGGGCGAGGTGCTGGGGCTGTACTCCAACATCGCCATCGCCTGGATCATGTCGGTGGTGGCCGACCTCGTCATCAACAAGCCGCTGGGCCTGTCGCCCAAGGGCATCGAGTTCAAGCGCGCGCACCTGTACGACATCAATCCGGTGGGCGTGGGCTCGATGGCGCTCGCGTCCATCCTGTCCATCAGCGCGCACCTGGGCCTGTTCGGACCGCTGCCGCAGGCGTTCTCGGCGGTGATTGCGATGGCGGTGGCCTTTGTCACCGCACCGCTCATTGCCTGGGCCACTGGAGGGCGCTACTACATTGCGCGCCAGCCCGATCCCACTGCGGTGACCGATGTGGTGGCGGTGCCCATGCACGGTCCGGTCAGCGGCAAACAAGGTGCTGACCTGGGCAGCACCATGCGCTACACCGTGCAGCGCTGCGTGATCTGCGAGCGCGAGTACGAAGCCCCGGACATGGCCCAGTGCCCTGCTTACCGGGGGGCTATCTGCTCGCTGTGCTGCACGCTCGATGCGCGCTGCGGCGACCTGTGCAAACCCCACGCGAGCATGGCGGTGCAATGGTCGGCCGCGCTGCGCTGGGTGCTGCCGCGCGCCATGTGGCGCTACCTGGACACGGGCCTGGGTCACTTCCTGCTGCTGATGCTGGTGATCGCGCCGCTGCTGGCCTCGGTGATGGGGCTGCTGTACCACCAGGAGCTCAACACCATCGCCCAGGCGGCCACTGACACCGAGGTGATGGCGGCACCCGAAGTGGCGCTGCGCTCGGGCCTGCTCAAGGCCTATCTTGCACTGCTGGTCATTTCGGGCATCGTGGCCTGGTGGCTGGTGCTGGCGCACAAAAGCCGCCAGGTGGCTCAGGAGGAATCCAACCGCCAGACCGGCCTTCTGGTGCGCGAGATCGAGCTACACCGCCAGACCGACGAGGCCCTGCAGACCGCGCGCAGCGTGGCCGAGCAGGCGCGCCAGGTGGCCGAAGAAGCCAAGCGCGCTGCCGACCAGGCCAACCAGGCCAAGAGCCGCTACATCAGCGCCATCAGCCACGAGATCCGCACGCCGCTCAACTCCATCCTGGGCTACGCGCAGCTGATGGGCGAGGACGCGGGCGTGCCCCCGCACCGCAAGCAGGCGGTGCATGTGATCCGCCGGGGCGGCGAGCACCTGCTCTCGCTCATCGAGGGCACGCTCGACATCGCGCGCATCGAATCCGGCAAGCTCACGCTGGACGTGACGCCCATGCGTTTTTCCGATGGTCTGCATGAGATGGCCAGCCTGTTTGAACTGCAGGCCGCGGCCAAGGGCCTGGCCTTCCAGTTTGATGTGCTGGGCGTGATTCCGGAAGTGGTGCGTGCCGACGAAAAGCGCCTGCGCCAGATCCTCATCAACCTGCTGGGCAACGCCGTCAAGTTCACCGCGCACGGCACCGTCACGCTGCGCGTGCGCTATGCCCGCGAGATGGCACGCATCGAGGTGCAGGACACGGGGCCGGGCCTCACGGCCGAGGAGATCGAGCGCATCTTCGAGCCCTTTGCGCGCGGCGGCTCGGGCGGTGGCAACACCGCTGCCGCACCGGGTGCGGGTCTGGGTCTGACCATTGCCAAGATGCTCACCGCGCTCATGGGCGGCGAGCTGACGGTGAGCAGCACCCCAGGCGTGGGCTCTGTGTTCCACGTCAAGCTGTTTCTGCCCGAGGTGCATGGGGATGCGCTGGGCAAGGCGGCGGCGCCCGTGGCTGTGCAAGCCCAGCGCGCGCGCCGAGGGTATGCCGGCGAGCGCCGCCGCATCCTGGTCGTGGACAACGAAGAGCCCGACCGCGAGCTGCTGGTGCAACTGCTCGAACCCCTGGGCTTTGAGCTGCGCCAGGCGGCCAGCGGCCACGATGCGCTGGATCTGCTGGCCACCGGCTACCGGCCGCACGCCATCTTCATGGACCTGGCTATGCCGGGCATCGACGGGTGGGAGACCTTGCGGCGCGTGCGGCAGATGCGGTTGCCGAACGTGCATTGCGCCATTGTTTCCGCCAATGCGTTTGACAAGGCGCTGGACAACGACGTGGACATCCGCCCCGAAGACTTCATCGTCAAGCCCGTGCGCCACAGCGAGCTGCTCGACTGGCTGGAGCGCCGTTTGGTCTTGCAGTGGCAATACGGCGAAGCCGATATGACCCCCGCCTTGCCTGCGGCAGCGGATGCGCCCCTCACGTACCCCGACACCACCGCCCTTGCCGCCTTGGCCCAGGCGGTGGCGCTGGGCTACTACCGTGGCATCCTCAACACGCTGGACGACATTGAACGCAGCCAGCCCGCGCACAGCGCTTTTGTGGGCACCATGCGGCAGCTGGCCAAGCAGTTCCAGTTCGATGCCATGGGCCAGATCCTGGAGCAGGCGCCATAGTGATGACCACCGCCAACCCATCTTCCTTGCACGCGTCTGCAGCGCCCGGTGCAGCGCTGGACCGCACCGACAGCGATGTGGTGCTGATCGTGGACGACGTGCCCGACAACCTGGCCGTGCTGCACGACGCGCTGGATGAATCGGGCTACACCGTGCTGGTCGCCACGCATGGCGAGGCGGCCTTGCAGCGTGCCGCGCAGGCCCTGCCCGACATCGTGCTGCTCGACGCCATGATGCCCGGCATGGACGGTTTTGAAGTCGCCCGGCGCCTGAAGGCATCGCCTGCCACGGCGCACATCCCCATCATCTTCATGACGGGCCTGACCGAGACCGAGCACCTCGTGGCCGCGCTGGAGGCGGGTGGCGTGGACTACGTCACCAAGCCCATCAAGCCCCGCGAGGTGATGGCGCGCATGGGCGTGCACCTGGGTGCAGCCCGCAAGGCCCGGCAGGACGCCCGCCAGGCGCGCGAGGCGCGCAACGCGCTCGATGCGTTTGGCTACGCCAGCATCACCGTGCGTGCGTCGGACGGCCGCATCGTCTGGCAAACCCCGCTGGCGCGCGAGCTGCTGCAAAGCTACTTTGGCGAAGTGAGCCCCGATGGCACGCCCACCGCATTTGGCCAATGGGCGCCCGAGCCGGTGCAGGCCTGGCTGCGCCGCCATGTGCTGGCCGACAACGCCGCCGAGCTGCTGGCCGCATCGCTGGCCGAACCGCCACGTCTGGCGGTGGAACAGGGCGCGCGCCGCCTCACCTTCCGCCTGCACCAGCAGGCGGGGGACAGCGCCGGCGGCGGCGACTGGCTCATCGTGATGCGCGAGGTGTCCGACGCAAAAATCATCGAATCCATGAGCCTGTCCTTCAAGCTCACCGCGCGCGAGGCCGAGGTGCTGTACTGGGTGGTCAAGGGCAAGATCAACCGCGACATCGGCGACATCCTGGGCGCGAGCCCCGCCACGGTGAAGAAACACCTGGAGCGCGTGTTCGCCAAGCTGGGGGTGGAGACGCGCACCGCAGCGGCGGCCATGGCCATGAATCGCATCCGGCAGCTGCACCCGCAGTTTGAGGGATAGATTTTGGTGTTTTTGGCCGCTAGCGCTGGTTGCTAAAGCGCTGGTAGCTATGAATTTTGAAGAGCCAGTGTGACCGCCTAGGCCGCGCGTCAGCGGCCCACAGCCTTCTCCAGCTCTTGCTTGTTCATCTTTGAGCGCCCTTTGATCCCCTGCCGTTTGGCGTCTTCGTAGAGCTGATCCCGGGTGCGCCCCTGCGGGCTACGGTGCGAGTTCCTGCCTCCGCGCACAGGCGCTGGCGTGGCATGCAGGGTCTGAGGGGCGGCGGTTTTACTTTCGCCGTGCTGTGCGCGTTCCTTGTTGACCGTGCGGGCCGCTATTTCCTCGACCGTGTCTTCGTCCTTGCCGCGTTCCAGCAGGCTGTCCTTGATGTGTTCGTACTGGCGCTCGCGTTTGGCGCTCCAGGTTCCGCGTGGCATGGTGGGCTCCTTAGAGTGGCAGGGTGATGAGCGTTTCAGCTTAGGCCCTGGCCCGGCGGCCCCGGTCAGTGTTGCGCGGGGGCGGGTGTAGGACGCATGCCCCGCATGTCTTCTGAAGGGAGTGGGAGCCCAAAATTTGGTCAAAAACGGCTGTAGCGCTTATTTTACAAGCGCTTATAGCTATTATTTTTGAATGAACTACATCCCCAGCGACTTCAGCAGTGCGTCCGTGTCGTCCTGCCCCCCCGCAGGCGGTGGTGCGGGCACGGGAGGGGCTTCTTGCGACTGGGCCATCAGCGCGTCGGCATCCGGCACTTCCTGCGCCTCGAAGTCGTAAAGCTTGATGAACTCGGTGCGGTCGATGGCCAGTTCCAGGTAGAAGATGTTGTTGTTGCTGGTGTAGAAGGTCACACGCCGGGCTTCGGGCTTGTCCAGGTTGGCGTCCACGCTCAGCATCACCTGCTTGTTCAGCACCAGCATCTTGGGCTGGTTCTGGGTGATGTGGGTCTGCAGCTCGCGGCGCACCTTGCCGGTGAAGTCGCCCACCACCTGGTTCATCAGCTCGCCCATCACATTGCTCACTTCGTCCGACGTGTAGGAGCTGACCAGATCGTCCTTGGACATGCCCATGTTCAGCAGGTAGTTGGCATACAGCTCCATCGCGGCCTGGGCCGAGAAGTTGATGATGACCAGCCCCGAGAAGCCGCCATCGAACAGCACAAAACAGCCGATGTCGGGCTTGAGGCACGTCTTGCTGATGCGCTGCACCATGCCGGAGTAGTGGATCTGGCTGTGGGTGGCCACGTTCAAGACCCGGGTGACGGAGTTGCACAGGCTGATCAGCAGATCTTCGGTGCCGTAGACGGGGGATTTATCGGGGAGGCTCATGGTGTGGGTAGGCATCTGCCAGGAAAAACAACAACAAAACTGCAACGCAGACAGAGCATAGGCGATGGCGCACCGCGAGGCCAGAGTGCTTTCCGCCCTGGTGCGCTCAGCTGCGGGTGTTGGCCGTGCGGTTCTTGGGCGTGGAACTTGCGTGCCCTTGATCCGGGCCATACCACGTTGGCGCCCTGGGCCCGCATGGGATGCAGCGGATTGACAACCAACCGGGCAGGCGTATCGTGCCTCCCATACCAAAAGAGAGGGGCGCCAGATGGGTGTTGTCTATAACTATGGGTTGGCCGATTTCCAATCGATTGCGGCGGGCGCAGCGGTTTTGGCCAGTGGGGGGGGCGGCAGCTACCACGACGCTTGTTCGATCCTTCAGGAGCTGGCTGGTCAGGGCTGGAGCGGCACGGTCACGGTGCAGGACTATGACGGCGCCACCAACGCCTGTGTGCTCGCCATCATGGGCTCGCCCGATGCGGCCGACAGCCTCACGCTGTCTGCGGTGCAGAACTCGGTCAGCAACACCGTGGCCGTGATGGAGGCCAGTACCGGTGCCCTGCTGGGCGCCTTGATCCCTGTGGAGATCGGGCCCATCAATTCGCTCGTGCCGCTCATTGGCGCGGCCATGTCGCAGGGCGCGGTCTGGGTGGTCAACGGCGATGGCGCCGGCCGTGCCGTGCCCGAACTGCCCCAGACCACCTTCACCGGCGGTGCGCAGCTTGCGCCGTGCCCCGCTGTGCTGGCCAGCGATGCCTCTACGCTGGTGGATCTGGAATCCGCTGTGCTGGGCGCTTCTACCGCTGCGCGCGTGGAGACCCTGGCGGGTGGCGTGGTGGCCGGGTTTGGCGGGTATTCGGGCATTGCCATGTGGCCCTCCAACGCGGGCAACGGCTTTGCGTTGTCGGGCAGCTACATTCCGGGCACGCTGGAGCAGGCGCGGGGGCTGGGGCAGTTTCTGCTGCAGGCCGCCACGCCGCCCGCCACTGCTGCCGTGGCGGACGTGATCACCATGATCACCGGCCGCCCAGCCAGCGCGGTGGTGACCAATTTTTTCATCACCTCGGTCACGCAGTCCACCTCCAGCGCGTCGCTGGATTCGGGCATCATCCGCCTGGACAACACACAGGACCCGAGCCTGAGCACCGAGACGCACTATCTGTACAACCTGAACGAGAACCTCATCATGTACTCGTCTGCGAGCGTGGCGCCCGATGTCATCGCCCCCGACTCCATCTGCTACTACTCGGAAAGCACGGGCCGCGGCTTTTCTAACGCCAGCGACGACCTGGCCCTGTACTTCGATCCCACCACGGGCAAAAGCACGGGCCAGATGGTGAGCGTGATCGCCGTACAGACGGCCCCCCAGCTTTACAACACCCCGGGAGTCGTAGCGTCGTTTGCCGGTTTGCTGCGCAACATGGGTTACGCCGGGGCGATGCCGTCGGCCTGAAGAATCAAGGGTTTTTGCCGCCATGGGTGATGAAGCAGACCTGAACAAGGAGCGGCTGGAGCTGGTGCTGGAGGCCGCCGGGCTGGACCTGTGGGAGAACGATCTGGTCAGCGGCCAGGTCACCCACAAGGCCACCAAGACCTTTGAGGAGCTGGGTTTTACCCAGGACGAAATCGTGACGGGCGTGCAGGACATCTTTGGCCTGTTCCACCCTGGCGACCTGGAAAGCGTCAAGCAGGCGGTGGCCGACCACGTGGCAGGCATCACACCGCAGTACCGTGCCGAGTTCCGGCTGCGCTCCAAGGCGGGCGAGTGGATCTGGTTTGCCAACTACGGCCGCATCATGGACCGAAGCAGCGCCACGCCCGGCAAGCGGTTGATTGGCGTCACCTTCAACATCCATGACCGCAAGCAGAAGGAAGACGAGATTGCGCAGATCAACCAGCAGCTGCTGGAGCAGAACAAGCTGCTGCAAGAGCTCAATACCGCGCTGGAGTTGCTGGCCGCCAATGACTCGCTGACGGGCCTGGCCAACCGGCGCACGCTGATGGAACTGGGCGCGAACGAATGCAAACGCACCGAGCGTTTTGACCACCCGCTGTCCCTGCTGGTGGTGGACATTGACCTGTTCAAGACGGTCAACGACGCCTGGGGGCACCTTGCGGGAGACCGCGTGATCTGCGCCGTGGCCCAGGCCTGCGCGGCGCGCAAGCGCAGCGGTGTGGACATCGTGGCGCGGTTCGGGGGCGAGGAGTTTGTGATCGTATTGCCCGAAACCGATGGCGTCAGCGCCTTGCGTGTGGCCGAATCACTGCGCCACGATGTGGCCGCGTTGAGCGTGCCCGTCAATGAGCAGGGTGCGAGCGCTTCGGTCACCGTGAGCATCGGTGTGGCCACGATGCACAAGGGCTCGGGCATCGGCTTTGAAGAGCTGGTCAACCGTGCCGACAAGGCCCTGTACCGCGCCAAGGGCACGGGGCGCAACGCCGTGTACTGCGCCGATGTGCAGCAGGGTGGGGCCCCTGCGGTCCATGTACTCATCGAGCCGGACGAAGACGCAGACGCAGACGGCGTTGTCACCGCCTGAGCACCGTCCGCTCCTCACTCCTCGCTCGTCCACTCCACCTGCACGCCCAGGCTGCGCAGGTTCTCCACGAAGTGCGGGTGGGCGCGGCGGATGGGTGTGGCGTTGCGGATCTCCGAGCGCCCGGGGGTGCTCGCCGCCACCATGAAGAGCGCAATCGCCACGCGGATGATGTAGGGGCTCTCCACCACCGCAGGCGTCAGCGGGTTGCCGCCAAAGGTCACTAGCCGGTGCGGGTCGGACTGGAACACATGCGCGCCAAACTTCGACAGCTCGCCCGCCCAGCCTAAAGCGCCGTCGTACACCTTGTTCCAGAACAGCGCATTGCCCTCGGCCCGCACACCGAGGGCGATGAAGATGGGCAGCAGGTCCACCGGAAAGTACGGCCAGGGCGCCGCCTCCACCTTGGTCAGCACATTGCTGGTGAACGGCGTCTGCACCTTGAGCGGGCCCGCGCAGTGCGCGCGTGACCAGCCGTCCTCGTGCGTGATCGTGACGCCAAACTTGGCGAACGTGCGGTCGATGAGCGGAAAGTTCTCGGGCGCGCTGTTCTTCACCACCACGTCGCCCCCCGTGATCGCACCCAAGGCGAGGAAGGTGGTGATCTCGTGAAAATCTTCGTCAAAGCGGAACTCGCCACCGCGCAGGGTGGTGCCGCCGTGCACAGTGATGCGCGACGTGCCCATGCCCTCAATGCGCACGCCGATCATGGTCATGAAGCGGCAGAACTCCTGCACATGCGGCTCCGACGCGGCGTTCGTCAGCACCGACGTGCCTTCGGCCGTGGCGGCGCACAGCACGAAGTTCTCGGTGGTGGTGACCGATGCGTAGTCCAGCCAGTGGTGGTTGGCCTGCAGCCTGCCGTCGCAGCGGATCAGCAGCGAGCCTTCGGCCCGTTCCACGCGCCCGCCAAAGCGGTGGAACACCTCCACATGCGGGTCGATCTCGCGCACGCCCAGCGTGCAGCCCTTGACGTTGTCCTCCAGCCGCGCCACGCCAAAGCGCGCCAGCAGCGGGGGCACCAGCATGATGGACGAGCGCATTTCCTCGGGCAGGCGGTGGTGGGCCGCGTCGAACGTGGTGGCGTGGTGGTGCAGGTTCAGCGTGCCAGTGGCGTGGTCCATGCGCACATCGCTGCCCAGCGTGCGGAAGATGTCGAGGATCTTGCGCACATCGGTGATGTCGGGCACGCCGAGCAGCCTGAGTGGCTCGTTGGTAAGCAGCGTGGCGCAAAGCACGGGCAGCACCGCGTTCTTGTTGGCAGATGGGATGATGCGGCCCCGCAGCGGGGTGCCGCCGTGGACGACGAGGTTGGACATGGGGAGGGAGGAGAAGAGGCCTGGGCGGGCCAGGGGTTGCGCGAGGTCGATACTCTAACTGGGTTGGGTTTTTTGTGTATTTGGGGACAGCATGCTTGGGGTGAGTGCGGAGGCCGGGAGTAGCCCGGCATGCGAGTAACTTTCTTTTGCTTCGCCAAAAGAAAGTCACCAAAGAAAAGGCGACCCCCAGTCTGCGACCCCTGCGCTTCGCTACGGGGCAAACCTGCGTCGGGGCGGTTGCGGGGTGCGCCGCAGAACTCACTGCGCGCCTGCGGCGCTCCGCTCGAACAACTGCGGCGAGTCAGAGCACGAAGCATGGGCGCTCCGACGCCCATGCCACCCCGCAACCGCCCCGCCGCAGGCGCAGCCAGCAGGGGGTTGGGCACCCGAATATCCAACAGCCGAACAGCCACACGGGCCTTTGTTTCGCTCGGCCTCACCTCGCGGGCGCAAGCGCCACACGCTGCGCAAACTGGGCCGAGCGAAGCAATGGCCCGAATGGATGTCCGCTCCCCGGGTTCCCTTCAGGATGCGCCGAGGAGCGCAGCGGCCAGCGGATCAGGGCTCGCGATTGTCTGAGCGCAACGAAGTGGAGCGAGTTCGAGCGAGACCCCGCTGGACGCGAGCACCGCAGGTTGCCCGCAGCGAAGCGAAGGGACGCAGCGTGTAGGGTCGCCTTCTCTTTGGTAACTTTCTCTTGGCGACGCAAGAGAAAGTTACTGCGCCGCCGGGCGCACCCCCCGGCTCCCGCCCTTGGCAAAGGCATGGGGATCGATCAGCGGAGGGCTTCGACAAGCTCAGCCCGAACGGACAGCTGAACCGATCAGACCCCGACAAGCTCAGCCCGAATAGCCGATAGCATGAGGTATGCTGCAAAAATAATAGCTATAAGCGCTTTATGGACAAGCGCCAGCGGCAGAAACAACCAAAAATCAACCCCGCCCCTCAGCCGCCTGATGAATCGCCGCTCGAATCCTCGGATACGTCCCGCACCGGCACGCATTGCCCCCCATCGCCGCATCAATGTCCGCATCGCTGGGCTTGGGTGTTTTCTTGAGCAGCGCGCAGGCTGACATCAACTGCCCGCTCTGGCAGTAGCCGCACTGCGCCACATCCAGGACCGTCCATGCGGTGCGCAGGGCCGTGGCTTCGGGTCCTTGCAGGCCCTCGATGGTGGTCACATCGGCATCGCCCACGGCCGAGAGGGGTGTGATGCAGGCGCGCACGGGCTTGCCATTCAGATGCACGGTGCAGGCGCCGCACAGCGCCATGCCGCAGCCAAACTTGGTGCCGTTCATGTGAAGCTCGCCGCGCAGCACCCACAGCAGGGGCGTGTCGGGTTCGGCGGTGACGGCGATGGCTTTGCCGTTGATGCGCAAGGTTGTGGACATGGTGGTTCCTTGAATCGATTCAGGCCAGCTTCAGGGGCAGGGCGCGCAGGCGCTGGCCAGTCAGTGCGAACAGCGCATTCGCCACCGCAGGCGCAATGGGCGGCACGCCGGGCTCGCCCACGCCCTCGGGCGGTTCGGCGCTGTCGATGATGTGGGTCTCCACCCGTGGGCAGTCGGCCATGCGCAGCAGTGGCACGTCGTGAAAATTGCTCTGCTGCACCTGCCCGTCCTTCAGGGTGATCTCGCCATACAGCGCCGCCGTGAGGCCAAACACCACGCCGCTTTCCATCTGCTGCGCAATCAGGTTGGGGTTGATGGCCGCGCCGCAGTCGACAACGCACACCACGCGGTGCACGCGAATGGCCTTGTCCGCCCCCACCGCCACTTCGGCCACCTGCGCCACGATGGAGCCGAACGACTGGTGCAATGCCACGCCGCGCGCACGCTTCTCGCCCGCTGCACCCGGTGCCAGCGGCTTGCCCCAGTCCGCCAGCTCGGCCGCCTTTTGCAGCACCTTCAGATGGCGCGGGTGCTTTTGCAGCAGTGCGGCGCGAAACGCCACCGGGTCCTGCTTGGCCGCTGCTGCGGCCTCGTCCACAAAACTTTCCTTGAAAAATGCCTGGTGCGAGTGCCCGACCGAGCGCCAGAAGCCCACCGGCAGCGGCAGGTCGACGATCTCGTGCGCAATGCGCGCATGGGGCCATTCGTAGGGCTGGTCGAACGCGCCTTCGGACGTGGTCTTGTCCGGCCCTGCGCCTGCGAGGCCAAAGGTGCGCACCAGCACCTGCGGCACGATGGCTTGGCCCACCGACACGTTGTGCCAAGCCACCAGCTGGCCCTGGGCATCAAACCCGGCCTTGAAGCGGGCCATGCACGCGGGGCGGTAGAAGTCGTGCTGCGTGTCCTGCTCGCGGCTCCACAGCGTTTGCACCGGCGCACCACCGGCCACCTTGGCGATGGCGGCGGCCTGGGCCACGTAGTCGGCCTCCAGCCGGCGGCCAAAGCCGCCACCCAGCAGCAGCTGGTGCAGGGTCACTTTTTCGTCGTCGATGCCCAGCGCCTTGGCCGCCGCGCGGCGCGCCAGGCCCGGCACCTGGGTGGATGTCCACACGGTGGCAGCGCCGTCTTTGAACTGCACTGTGCAGTTGATGGGCTCCAGCGCGGCGTGGGCCAGGTAGGGCGCGCGGTAGTCGGCGGTGATGGTGGTCGCAGCGCCTTGCATGGCCGCGTCCACATCGCCCGCGCTGTGGTAGCCAAAGCCTTTGGCCTGGTCCAGCGCCTGGGCCAGTCGCGCCATCACGGTTTCGCTCGACAAGGTGGCGGCGGGGCCGTGGTCCCATTCCACGGTGACTGCGGCGGCGGCCTTTTTGGCGTGCCACGGCGTGTCGGCAATCACGGCCACACCGCCCGTGCCGCCGTGGTAGGGCGCCACTTCGAGCACGTGTTTCACGCCGGGCAGCTTTTGGGCGGCGGCTGCATCAAAGCGGGCCACCTTGCCGCCGCGTGTGGGGCACATCACGAGACAGGCGTGCAGCAGGCCGGGCGGGTTGGCGTCGATGCCGAACACGGCTGTTCCATCGAGTTTGGACGGCGCCTCGATGCGCGTGAGCGGCTTGCCGATCAGCTTGAACTGCGCGGGCTCCTTGAGCGTGACCTTGCCCGGCATGGGCTGCTGCGCGGCCAGGGCGGCCAGTTCGCCAAAGGTGGCGCGCTGGCCCGCGGTGTGTTCCACCCAGCCCGCGTTGGCCGTGCACTCGGTCGCCTGCACGCCCCACTGCGCAGCGGCAGCGCGGATCAGCATCGCACGCGCATGGGCGCCAGCTTCGCGCATGGGCAGCCACAGGTCCTTGATGCTGCTCGATCCGCCCGTCATCATCACGCCCACCTCGCGCATCGTCTTGGCAGTCAGCCAGCCGGCCACGGCCTTCGTCGAGCCATCGTTGTCGGGGTGAAAGGGCAGGCCGTCCACCACCGTGGCGAGGTTGTTGTAGATGTCGTCGATGGGCGTCATCTCCAGCCGCACCTGCGCCCAGTCGGCGTCCAGCTCTTCGGCCAGGATGGCGGCCAGGCCCGTGTGCGCGCCCTGGCCCATTTCGGACTTGGCCATCATCACCGTCACGGTGTTGTCGGCCCCCACTTTGACCCAGCCGTTCAACGCGGCCTGTCCGCTGGTCTGCGGCAGCGGGTCGGACGGGTGCAGGCGCTGGCGTGGCGGCATCACGCCCCAGCCAATGACCAGCGCGCCCGCTGTTGCGGCGCCGCCGAGGAGCACTGTGCGTCGTTTCACCATGGGTTCATTCCTTGTTGGGGCCTTAGCCGCCCATCGTAAATCCGAGGGGCGTTTCTCCACCACCGGGATTGCCGCAGATTTTGAGTGTTTTTGGCCTCCAGCGCTTATATATCAAGCGCTATTAGCTACTGATTGCATAGCGTTTCGCCTACCCGACACAACGCGGGTGACCTGGCTTTACGCGTTCGCTCCGGGCCGCCGTGTACGCCACCCGGCGTATTTCCCAAGCAGGCCCCGCTCTCCAGAATCCATTCCATCGCTCGATCACCCAGGGCCCCGCAAGGGACCGGCGAGCGAAGCGGTTTGATTGATTGAAACCACCACCGGAGAAGCACACATGCAACGTCGTTATTCCCTCAAGGCCCTTGCGGCCGTCGCTACGCTCGCTGGCCTGTCTGCGCTGCCAGCCCACGCGCAGGAGACCATCAAGGTCGGCATCCTGCACAGCCTGTCGGGCACCATGGCCATCTCCGAGACCGTGTTGAAAGACACTGTGCTCATGGCCATCGACGAGATCAACGCCAAGGGCGGCGTGCTGGGCAAGAAGCTCGAACCCGTGGTGGTGGACCCGGCCTCCAACTGGCCCCTGTTCGCCGAAAAAACCAAGCAGCTGCTCGGCCAGGACAAGGTCTCGGTCATCTTCGGTTGCTGGACCTCGGTGTCGCGCAAGTCGGTGCTGCCAGTGGTCGAAGAAATGAACGGCCTGCTGTTCTACCCCGTGCAGTACGAAGGCGAGGAGCTGTCCAAGAACGTGTTCTACACCGGCGCCGCGCCCAACCAGCAAGCCATCCCTGCGGTGGACTACCTGATGAGCAAGGACGGCGGCAGCGCCAAGCGCTGGGTGCTCTTGGGCACAGACTATGTGTACCCCCGCACCACCAACAAGATCCTGCGCGCCTACCTCAAGTCCAAGGGCGTGAAGGACAGCGACATCGACGAGAAGTACACCCCGTTCGGCCACTCTGACTACCAGACCATCGTGGCCGACATCAAGAAGTTCAGCCAGGGCGGCAAGACGGCGGTGGTCTCCACCATCAACGGCGACTCGAACGTGCCCTTCTACAAGGAACTGGGCAACGCAGGCCTGAAGGCCAAGGACGTGCCGGTCGTCGCGTTCTCCGTGGGTGAAGAAGAACTGCGCGGCGTGGACACCAAGCCGCTGGTGGGCCACTTGGCCGCATGGAACTACTTCCAGTCCATCAAGAGCCCGGCCAACACCGAGTTCATCAAGAAGTGGAGCGACTACGCCAAGGCCAAGGGCATTGCCGGCCACAAAGACAAGCCGCTCACCAACGACCCGATGGAAGCTACCTACATCGGTATCAACATGTGGGCCCAGGCCGTGACCAAGGCCAAGAGCACCGACACCGACAAGGTGATTGCCGCCATGGCTGGCCAGACCTTCAAGGCACCGTCGGGCATCGTCAGCAAGATGGACGAGAAGAACCACCACTTGCACAAGAGCGTGTTCATCGGCGAGATCAAGGCCGATGGCCAGTTCAACGTGGTGTGGAAGACGCCTGGTCCTGTGAAGGCCAAGCCATGGAGCCCGTACATCGAAGGCAACGACAAGAAGAAGGACGAGCCGGACGGCAAGTCGAAGCTGTGATTCGGTACACCCCCCTGAGGCGCTAGCGCGCCTTCACCCCCTCTCTCGCCTCGCTGCGCGATTCGGGAGGGGGGACGATGCCAGCGGCCCGGCAAAGCCGGTTCCGCGGCATCCCTGGCCTGGGTTCGCGCATGTTCCGCGGCCCGCTGCTTTTTCAGACGCCACCGGCTTGTGCCATGCTTTCATCCATCTTTTCCCGCCTGATCGCCTGCCTGCTGCTGTGTGCAGCCGTGCAGGCGCACGCACTCACGGCCGAGGCGGCGCGGGCCATGGCCAGCGGCGATACCGACGAGCGCATCGCCGCGCTGCAGCAGGCCATTGCCACCCCCGACGACGCCACGCTGGCCTTTATCCGCGCCATGGGTGAAGACGCCGTCAAGATCGCAGGCGACAAGGCCATCGTCATGAAAGACGACAAGGGCTACGACCCGGTGAGTGGCGCCGAGGTGCCTGTGCCCGACGATGCCGAAGACATCGTCAACAACAACCGCATGCGGGGCGAGTTCGACGCAGCGCTGGCTTCGCTGCAACTGCTGTCGCCCGATGTGGCCCAGCGCCGCACCGCCATCGACGCGCTGCGCGAAGAGACCGACGAGGCGCGTCTGCCTCTCATCGAGAAGGCCCTGGCCGCCGAGAAGGACGTTGCCCTGCAAGCCCGGCTCGAAGCCATCCGCGCGCGCATCCTGCTGGCGAGCAGCGATGCGTCGCAACGCCTGAAGGCCGCGCAGTATCTGGCCACCAGCGGCAACCCCGGCACGCGCACCGTGCTGCTGGAGCAGCTGCGCAATGAACAGGATCCGCAGGTCAAGACTGCCATCCAGGCCGCGCTGACTGCGGTGGAAGGCCGCCTGCAGTGGGGCGAGAAGCTGGCCGCGCTGTTCACTGGCATCAGCCTGGGCTCCATCCTGCTGTTGGTGGCGCTGGGCCTGGCCATCACCTACGGGCTGATGGGTGTGATCAACATGGCCCACGGCGAGCTGATGATGATCGGCGCCTATGCCACCTATGTGATGCAGGGTGTGTTCCAGCGGTACTTTCCGGGTGCGTTCGACTGGTATCTGGTCGCGGCCGTGCCGGTGGCATTCATGGCGTCGGCCCTGATGGGCGCGGTGCTGGAGCGCAGCGTGATCCGCTTCTTGTATGGCCGCCCGCTGGAGACGCTGCTGGCCACCTGGGGCATCAGCCTGATGCTGCAGCAGCTGGTGCGCACCGTGTTCGGCGCGCAGAACGTGGGCGTGGAAAACCCTGCGTGGATGAGCGGCGGCGTGCAGCTCATGGAAAACCTGCAGCTGCCCTGGAACCGCGTGATCATCGTCGCCTTCGCGCTGGCGGTGCTGGCCGGTGTGGCCTTCCTCATCAGCAAGACACGGCTGGGCCTGTTTGTGCGCGGTGTTACGCAGAACCGGCCCATTGCCTCGTGCATGGGCGTGAATACGGCGCGTGTGGATACCTATGCCTTTGCACTGGGCTCGGGCATCGCGGGCCTGGCGGGCTGCGCGCTGAGCCAGGTGGGCAACGTGGGGCCCGACCTGGGGCAGAGCTACATCGTGGACTCGTTCATGGTGGTGGTGCTGGGCGGTGTGGGCCAGCTGGCCGGCACCGTGTATGCCGCGCTGGGCCTGGGTGTGCTCAACAAGTTCCTCGAAGGCTGGACGGGCGCCGTGCTGGCCAAGATCGCCGTGCTGGTATTCATCATCATCTTCATCCAGAAGCGGCCGCAGGGCATCTTTGCGGTCAAGGGGCGTACGGCCGATTGAGGCCGATAGAGACAGACTGATATGACTACGCCATCTCCTATCCAACTTCCTGCTCCGGCACCGCTGCTCACCCGCAGCGGCTGGTCAGCCTTTATCGTGGCGCTCATCGTGGTGTGCGCCGTGGCGCCCGTACTCAATCTGTGGGTGCCCGCAGGCAGCGCTTTCCACCTCAGCGACTACGCCGTGGCGCTTCTAGGCAAGATCATGTGCTACGCCATCTGCGCACTCGCCATGGACTTGATCTGGGGCTACACCGGCATCCTGAGCCTGGGCCACGGCCTGTTCTTCGCTTTGGGTGGCTATGTGATGGGCATGTACCTCATGCGCCAGATCGGCCGCGACGGCAACTACAAGAGCGACCTGCCCGACTTCATGGTGTTCCTCGACTGGAAGGAGCTGCCCTGGCATTGGGCGTTGTCCGACAGCTTTGTGGCCACCTTAATCCTCATCGTGGCGGTGCCCGGCGTGATCGCGTTTGTGTTCGGCTACTTCGCGTTCCGCTCTCGCATCAAGGGTGTGTATTTCTCCATCATCACCCAGGCCATGACCTATGCGGCCATGCTGCTGTTCTTTCGCAACGAGACGGGCTTTGGCGGGAACAACGGCTTTACCGACTTCAAGCGCATTCTGGGCATGCCCCTGGCCACGCAGAACATGCGCATGACGCTGTTCGTGCTCACGGGCGTGACGTTGCTGGTGTTCTTCTTGCTGGCCCGCTGGCTGGTGCGCAGCAAGTTCGGCCGCGTGCTGCAGGCGGTGCGCGATGCCGAAACGCGCGTCATGTTCTCGGGCTACTCGCCGCTGCCCTACAAGCTCACCATCTGGACCATCAGCGCCATGATGTGCGGCGTGGCGGGCGCGCTGTATGTGCCCCAGGTCGGCATCATCAACCCCGGCGAGATGAGCGCCGCCAACTCCATCGAGATCGCGGTGTGGGCTGCAGTGGGTGGCCGCGCCACGCTGATCGGGCCCATCGTGGGGGCGTTCATCGTCAATGGTGCCAAGAGCTGGCTCACCGTGACGGCGCCAGAGTTCTGGCTGTACTTTCTGGGCGCGCTGTTCATCGCCGTCACGCTGCTCCTGCCCGATGGTGTGGTGGGCCTGGTGAAGAAGTTGAAGAAGAACAACAACAAGAAGACCGAAGGAGCCGCGCCATGACGCCTGATCTGATGGACGAAGGCGCGCGGCGCATTCAGGCCCGGCTGGCACCTGCTGCCCTGGGCCAGACCGAATCCGGTGGCCGCACTGCAGGCTTCTCGCGCATCGCCACGCCCGGCGAGGTGGATATCACCCACGGCCGCATCCTGTACCTGGAAGATGTGAACGTGAGCTTTGACGGCTTCAAAGCCATCAATAACCTGAGCCTGGACATCGCACCCGGCGAGCTGCGCTGCATCATCGGCCCCAATGGTGCGGGCAAGACGACGATGATGGACATCATCACCGGCAAGACGCGGCCGGACAGCGGCACGGTGTATTTCGGCTCGACCATCGACCTGCTGCGCCACAACGAGCCGGAGATCGCTAGCCTGGGGATCGGCCGCAAGTTTCAGAAGCCCACGGTGTTTGAGCAGCTCAGCGTGTTTGAAAACCTGGAACTGGCCTTGAAGACGCACAAGGGTGTGACGTCGAGCATGTTCTTCCGTCTCGATTCAGCGCAGTCGGACCGGCTGGCCGAGATCCTGCACACGATTCATCTGGCGGACAGCGTGGCGCGCATGGCGGGGAATCTGAGCCATGGGCAAAAGCAGTGGCTGGAGATTGGGATGCTGCTGATGCAGGACCCGAAGTTGTTGTTGCTGGATGAGCCGGTGGCGGGGATGACGGATGAGGAAACTGCGCGCACGGCGGAGCTGTTTTTGACACTCAAGGGCAAGCATTCGCTGATGGTGGTAGAGCACGACATGTCTTTCATTCGCACCATTTCGGAGATCGTGACGGTGTTGTGCGATGGGTCTGTGCTGGCGCAAGGGACGCTGGACCAGGTGCAGGCGGATGAGCGGGTGATTGAGGTTTATTTGGGGCGGTGATGGTGCTTTGCCGCTCTGGTTCCTTTGGTCTTGAGAACGTCCGCTATCCGTTCGGGCTGAGCTTGTCGAAGCCGGGGCTTGCGCGCTGGTTTGGGCGGTGTGCTTGTGTTGAGTGCGGAGGCCGGGTTGTCGCCCCGGCAGGCGACTCACTTTTCTTTGCTTCGCCAAAGAAAAGTAAGCAAAAGAAAGGCGACCCCCAGTCTGCGACCCCCACGCGGTGCGTGGGGGCAAACCTGCGTCGGGGCGGTTGCGGGGTGCGCCGTGGAACTCGCTTTGCGCCTGCGGCGCGCCGCTCGGACAACCACGGCGAGTCAGTTCACGAAGCATGGGCGCTTCGACGCCCATGCTACCCCCGCAACCGCCCCGACGCAGGCGCATCCAGCAGGGGGTGGACAGCCGAGCATCCGAACGGCCATACGGGCCATTGCTTCGCTAGGCCTCACCTCGCGGGCGCAAGCGCCACGCGCTGCGCAAATTGGGCCGAGCGAAGCAATGGCCCGAACGGATGTCCGCTCCCCGGGTTCCCTTCAGGATGCGCCGAGGAGCGCAGCGGCCAGCGGATCAGGGCTCGCGATTGTCTGAGCGCAACGAAGTGGAGCGAGTTCGAGCGAGACCCCGCTGGACGCGAGCACCGCAGGTTGCCCGCAGCGAAGCGAAGGGACGCAGCGTGTAGGGTCGCCTTCTCTTTGGTAACTTTCTCTTGGCGACGCAAGAGAAAGTTACTGCGCCGCCGGGCGCACCCCCCGGCTCCCGCCCTTGGCAAAGGCATGGGGATCGATCAGCGGAGGGCTTCGACAAGCTCAGCCCGAATGGGCAGGGGATGTCAATACTATAAAAACAATAGCTGCTTGCGCTTGAAGGAAAAGCGCCAGAGGCCAAAAACACTCAAAAATTCATCATGCTCACCGTCCAAAATATCAACCAGTACTACGGCGGCTCCCACATCCTGCGCGACGTGAGCCTCACCGCCCAGGCCGGCAAAGTCACCGTCCTCCTCGGCCGCAACGGTGTGGGCAAGACCACGCTACTCAAAAGCCTCATGGGCCTCGTCCCCATCAAAAGCGGGGGCATCACGTTCGACGGCAAACCCATCGACAAAACCACTCCCTACGACCGGGCGAGAGCAGGCATCGGCTTCGTCCCCCAAGGCCGCGAGATCTTCGGCCGCCTCACGGTAGAAGAAAACCTGCGCATGGGCCTGGCGTACAAAAGCGGCTCCACGCCCGTGCCCCCGCACCTGTATGAGCTGTTCCCCGTGCTTAAGCAGATGCTCAAGCGCCGGGGTGGTGACCTATCCGGCGGGCAACAGCAGCAGCTGGCCATCGCCCGTGCCCTGGCCCCCGGTCCGCGCCTGCTCATTCTGGACGAGCCCACCGAAGGCATCCAGCCCAGCATCATCAAGGACATCGGCCGCGTCATTCGCATGCTGGCAGACAAGGGTGAAATGGCTATCCTGCTGTGCGAGCAGTACTACGACTTTGCGCAGGAGCTGGCCGATGACTACCTGGTGATGGAGCGCGGCGAAGTGATTGCGCGCGGCCCGGGCAGCGAGATGGAAGCCAAGGGAATTCGCAATCTGGTCGCCATCTGAATGAAGGCGACAGACGTTCAGGCCTGCACCAGGCGGTTTTGTGAACCACGCCAGCGCGACACACTCTCCATGATCAGCACCGTACACAGAACCCAGGTGCCCGCCAGCAGCCAGCCCGCCAGCACATCGCTTGCGTAGTGCACCTGCAGCACCACGCGGCTCCAGCCAGTGGTGAAGGTGAGCGCGCCCGCTGCCAGCACCGCAGGCAGGTGCCAGGGCCTTGGCAGCAGGCGGGTGGCCAGGTAGGCCAGCATGGCGAAGGCCGCCATCGACGCGCTGCTGTGCCCGCTCGGAAAGCTGAAACCGTGGGCCTGTGCAATGCCATGTTCGTGTTCCGGCCGCACGCGTTCGAAAAGTTTTTTCAGGATCTTGGTCAGTGCACCATTGCCCGCCAGGGCCACCAGCCAACCGATGGCCAGTAGGCGGTGCTGGCACGCCCACAGCAGCACCGCCACCACCACGGTGCACGCGGCCAGCACCCACGAATCGCCCAGATGCGTTAGCACCGAAAACCACTGCAGCACGGCCGTGTCGGCGTGCGTGCGCAGTCCTTGCGCAATGGCATCGTCCAGCGTTCCCCAACGGCCGCCCTCGCTCCAGCTTTCGGCCAGTTCGGCCATCGTGGCGCCTGCCAGCACCAGTGCGAATGCGCTGGCTACCATGGCGGCCAGCACCACCCCATACGCCTGCGCGGGCAAAAACCTGCGCAGCGGCGGGCTGTGGTGCTGCGCGGTGCGCAAGCCGACCAAGGCCAGCGCGCCCACCAGGGCCGAGGCCAACATGCCTGCCACCCACCATTCCATCGGGTAGCGCGCCAGCAGCGCCCCCAGCGCGGCAAGGTCCATCGGGGTCGTGAGTGTCGCTATCGTCATCGGGTGCTGGTGGCTTTCTGCGTTTTGTTTTGGAAGTCAATATGAGGGAGCCGGGCGTTGTAACCGAGTTCCCTACACCCCGCCACAGCGAAGGTGTATGCCCCCTTGCCATGCGGCGTCTGTCGGCAAACTCTGACAGGGCAAGGGCGCAGCTGCTGGCTGCGGCAGGGGCGCGGCGGGGCGATCATTCAGGTCACCGCATTACACAATTCAGGATGGCTGCAGGGGGCTCCCGGGCACAATCCGTGCCCGACGCTCCAGGCGTTGCCTCCTGACGCAGCCGTCGAACCATGACCCCTTCCGAGCATCCCCATCCTGTCCGTCCCCACGGGCCCATCCACCTGGTGGTGCCCAAGCGCCCCGGGGCCGACCTGGACCTGCTGCGCGCCAAGCTGGAAGGCGTGCCCGCCTTGCAGGAGCACGACGTGGTCTGGCATGTGCCCGACCAGCGCGGCGACATCGTGCAGCTGGCGCGCGATGCCGCGCAGGCTGCGCTGGCCGATGGCGGGCTGGTGGTGGCGGCAGGGGGTGACGGCACCATCAACGCCGTGGCCTCGGCGGCGCTGCTGGCGGGGGTGCCACTGGGGGTGGTGCCCATGGGCACGTTCAACTACTTCAGCCGCGAACACGGCTTGGCGCTGGACCCCGAAACCGCCGTGCAAGACCTGCTGCAGGCGCTGCGCAACGGCGACCTGCGCCCGGTGCAGGTCGGTTTTGTCAACCGGCGCATGTTTGTGGTCAACGCCAGTGTGGGCCTGTACCCCAAGATGCTGGCCGACCGCGAAATGGCCTCGCGCCGCTTTGGTCGAAAGCGCTGGGTGGCCGTGGCGGCTGCGGTTTGGAGCATGTTCCGCCCCTCGGCGGGCCGCCGCTGGCGCGTAGTGATGAAGACCGACCGTGGTGCCCAGGCGCAGCAAGAGGAGCACCTGGTCACCACGCTGTTTGTGGGCAACAACCCTTTGCAGCTCGACCGCATGGGCCTGCCGCAGGCGCAAACCGTGGCCGACGGCGGCAAGCTGGCCGTGGTCATGCTCAAGCCCCAAGGCCGCTGGGCCATAGCGCGCACCGTGTGGAACGCGGCCACGGGGCAGCTGCACAAAGACAATGCCGTGGTCAGCATGGCCTGTACCGAGCTGACCGTCACCCCCGCCAGTTGGCGCCCACCGCAAGTCAAGCTGGCGTTTGATGGCGAGCGCGAATGGATGGTGCCGCCCCTCCATTTCCGCCTGAGCGAGCGCCCGCTGTGGCTGGTGGCGCCCACCACCTTGATGCGTGATGATGAGCAGGAGGGCGAGACCCAGGGTGCACCAGTTGCAGCGCCAGAGCCCGCGTCGGTGCCCGGTCTCATGCCTGCATGACATTGGCCTGAAAGCACCGATGACCGTTTTGATGCACCTCTCGGATCTGCACTTTGGTGCACACGATCCTGCGGTGTGTGCGGCGGCCCAACGGCTGGCGCAGCGGCTGGGCGTGGCGATGGTGGTGGTGTCCGGCGACCTTACGCAGCGCGCCACCGCCGTGCAGTTTGAGCAGGCCGCGCGTTTTGTCAAAGGCCTGCATGCCCGCTCTACCCTGGTGCTGGCGGGCAACCACGACCTGCCGCTGTTTGCCTGGTGGATGCGCTGGGGCCGCGCCTACGAGCGCTATGCCCACCAGTTCGGCATCGACCAGGAGCCCGTGCGGCAGATGGGCGCCTTTTATGTGGTGGGCGTGAACACCACCCGCGCCTGGCGGCACGAGCGGGGCAGCCTGTCGTCGGCGCAGATCGATCATGTGGCCATGCTGCTGGCGCGCGCCCCGCCAGATGCCTGGCGCATCGTGGCCAGCCACCACCCCCTGGTGTCCCGCGACGCCGCCGACCGCGCGCACCGGCCCCACCGGGCGGACGAAGCGTTGCAACGCTGGCGCGCGGCGGGTGCCCATATGCTGCTGTCAGGCCACGTGCATGAACCCAGCGTGTTGCAGCCCCTGCCGGGCCTGTGGGCCTGCCGCGCTGGCACGGCGGTATCGCACCGCCTGCGCCACGGCAGCCCCAACAGCCTGGTGGTGCTGACGGTAGAAGCCTCAGGCGCCGCCGTGGGGGGCTGGGCCCGCTATGCCGCGCGCTGGGATTACGACGAAGCGGCAGGGGAGTTTGTGTGTGTGCTGCGGCAGGCGGTGGGGGCGGAGTGAATCGTGGACCCGCGGAGGCCGGGAGCGGCGCTTGATAAAAAAGGGGCGCCCAAAGGCGCCCCAACCTTGGGACTCTCCGTAAACCTTTCTGAAAAACGGATCAAAACCGGTGGCGCACCCCCACCGCAAAGCCGGTGCCCTGTGCGCTGACTACAGACGGCGGCGCAGGCAGCGTGCGGGTCTGGGTGCTGTCGCGCATCACCATGGCGTACAGGTCCGTGCGCTTGGACAGGAAATAGTCGTACCCCAGGGTGAACACCTTGCGTTTCACGTTGCCGCCCGCCACCGTGGCGGGCACGGGGCCCACGGTGTCGCTGGTGCGGCGCACGGCGTAGCCTGCCAGCACGCGGCCTGCGCCCACGGGCATGGATGCACTGATGTCCCACACGCGGTATGACACGTTGAGCGGCGCAGCAGCCGTGCCTCGGTTGTCGATGCGGCCCAGGTGGGCGAACAGCTTGACCAGCTCGAAGTCGTACGACGCGGCCAACTGCCAGGCGCGGGTGTCGTTGGGCGAGGTGCCGTCGGCAAAGGTGCCGGGGTTCTTCTTCACGCTCTGCCACGCCAGCGATGCGGCCCATGGGCCTTGGGCATAGGCCAGCCGGGCCGCGCTGTTGCCGCCGCCCTGGCCTTCGGAGATGGCATGTGCCACCGAGGCATTGAAGCCCGCTATGTTGGGGCTGTCATACACCACCGAGTTGGCCCATGCCGTGCCACCCGTGAGCGGGCTGCCGATGAAGGTGACCAGGTTCAGGGGCCCCAGCACGGTGGAGTCGCCCAACGCGTTGGAGGTGATGGAGTTCAGGAACAGCAGCGATGTGACATTGCCCAGCCGCACGCGGCCCCAGTCGCGGTGCGACACGCCCACCCAGGCGGCGCGCGAGAACACGGGGTCGGCCGCCACATTCACCGGTGCGGGCAGCGCATCGTTGCGGCCGGTGGCGCCGGAGTCGTTGCGCACAAAAGACGACAGCTCAAACTGTGCCGACAGCCCGCCGCCCAGGTCTTCGGTGCCGCGCACGCCCCAGTGGCTGGTGGACATGCCGCCGCCGTCCAGTTTGGTCACGGCGCGGTCCTGCGCGTTGATGCCGGCGGCGGGGCCCGCAAAGCGGCCCACGGCGGCATCGACCAAGCCATACAGCTGCAGTCCGGGGCCGGATGCTGGCTGTGCCTGCGCGGCGAGGGTGGTGGCAGACAGGGCTGCAGCGGTGCCCAGGGCGCGTGTCCAGCGCCGACGGGCCCGAGGGCGGAAGAGGTGGTGCGTGGGGGAGGTGCGAGGTTTCATGGTGTCTTTCTATGGGTGAGGGGCAAGCGGTGGGCGAACCGGTCCACGGCGCAGCCAGGGCTGTTCCGAAAACGCAGTTCAACGGGGGAGGGGGTCAGCGCGTTGTGTGCGCCGAAAGCGGTGCGGCTAGGGTGCGCCGGTCTGGCGTGCCGATGCCCAGGGTGAGGCGGCAGCGCAGGGCCCCAGCCACCTGGGGTGGCGGTGGGCAGGGACCAGAAAGATGGGCGTGGCTGTGCCTGGCATGCGGCGCTCGCGCGGCAGTGCGGGTGGTAGGGGTGGGCGTGTCAGCGGTTCGGCGTCAGTGCACCGCGCCTTCACAGGCGCCACGCATGCCTTGCGCGATGAAACGCACCAGCAGTGGTCCGGCCGTGGCTTCGTCCCCGGGCTGGTTCTGGCCGTACGACAGGCGCTCGATGCGCTGGTCGTTCACATGGTGCAGCAGGGCCCCCAGTGCAAACTGGTAGCACCACGCGGCCTGGCTGCGCGTGGCCTGGGGCAGGGCGGCTGCAATGGCATCGATGAACGCATGGGCCAGCGGGTCGAACAGCTCGCGGATGATGGGCTCGTCTTCTTCCAGGTGGTCGTTCATGCCGCGCGACAGCAGCCGCAGAAAGTGGTGACCTGCAGGCTGGCTGGCCACCTCCAGCACGGGCAGCACGAAGGCCTTGACGATTTCGTCCAGAAGCTGACCGGGTGGGGCCGCCTGCTGGGCTTGGGCCAGTGACTGCAGCCGGACATCGATGTAGCCCGCATGCGCGCGAAAGATGGCGTGGTACAGCGACAGCTTGGGGCCGTAGTAGTAGCCCACCAGCGCCAGCGGCACACCGGCTTCGTCGGCAATGTCGCGGATCGACACGCCATGAAAACCGCGCGTGGCAAACAGCCGTTCGGCCGCCTGCAGGATGTTGGCCTGGCGATTGGGAGCCAGCGCTTCTTCGCTGGTGGCGCTGCGGGCCGCAGCACGCTTGCGCGCCGGGGCTTTCGCGGCAGGGGTGGCGGGCACGGTGGCCGCAGTCTGGGGGGTGGATCGGGATTTGGGCATAGGCTGGTTTATACGGTTGTATAAATATATTGAACACTCGTACAAACCCCAGTCGATTTGAATTTGTACGTTCGTATAATTTTTTCATGCCACCCGCTGCAGGCCCTGTCAGATCTGGCTTGCGGGGTGTCGCTGCAACTTCTATCCATTCCAACAGGAGACAGACACCATGTTCACCCGCCGCCGTTTCACCCAGCTTTCTGCCGCCCTGCTGCCCACCCTGGGCGGTGCTCCTGCCGCCTGGGCGCAGACCAGCAAAGATGCCATGCCCGACATGGCGCGCATCATCTCGGGCTTTCCGGCCGGGGGCACGGCCGATGCGCTGGCGCGCCGGGTGGGTGACCGCATGCGTGGACAGTACGCAGCGTCATTGGTGGTGGACAACAAGCCTGGCGCAGGCGGGCAGATCGGCATCCTCAACCTGCGAGACAGCCCGGCCGATGGCACCAGCCTGCTCATCACGCCGTCGTCCATGCTGTCCATTTACCCCTACACCTACCCCAAGCTGCGCTACACGCTGGACGATGTGGCGCCCGTGTCACTGGGCGCCATGTTCGACCACGGCCTGGCCGTGGGCCCCGGTGTGCCCGACAGCGTGCGCACGCTGGCCGACCTGCTGGACTGGATGCGCGCCAACCCCGGCAGCGCCAACTACGGCAGCCCCGGTGCGGGCTCCATGCCGCACATGGTGGGCGTGCTGCTGGGGCAGTTCAGCAAGATCGACATGCGCCATATCGCCTACCGGGGCACGGTGCCCGGCATGCAAGACCTGCTGGGCGGGCAGATCCCTGCGTTCTGGGGGCCGATTGGCGACTACCTGCAGCATGGCAAGGGCGGCAAGCTGCGCGTGCTGGCCATTGCGGGCAGCAAGCGCTCGCCGTTCCTGCCGCAGGTGCCCACGCTGACGGAGCTGGGCTACCCCCTCAAGGTCAGCGAGTGGTACGGCTTCTTTCTGCCCGGCAAGGCCACGCCCGAGACCATCAAGCGCGCATCCGATGCCCTGCAGGCCGCATTGAGCCAGCCCGAGGTGGTGGACTACGGAAAGCAGTACGGCCTGGAGGTCAAGCCCTCCACCGCCGCCCAGTTGGCGCAGATGCTCAAGGCCGATACCGACCAGTGGCGCGGCCTCATCAAGCAGACCGGCTTCACGGCCGAATCCTGATCGCCTTGTTTCGACCTTTCCACCCGACCCCGCCATGACCACCACGCTCGCCACACCTGCGCGCCGCATCGTCGATATCTCGATGCACCTTGAAAACGATGTTGTCTCCGACCCGCCGGGCCTGGGCCCGCGCATCCATTACATCGACCACCAGATGAGCTTTGCGGACCTGGCGCAGTTCTTTCCAGGCCTCCAGAAGGAAGACCTGCCCAACGGCGAATCCTGGGCGGTGGAGGACGTGCAGCTCAACACCCACAACGGCACCCACCTGGACGCGCCCTACCACTTTGCGTCCACCATGGATGGCGGGCAGCGCGCGCTGTCCATTGACGAGGTGGATCTGAACTGGTGCTTCCAGCCCGGCGTGAAGCTGGACTTTCGCCACCTGCCCGACGGCTACGTGGTGCAGGCCGCCGATGTAGAGGCCGAACTCGCCCGCATCGGCCACACGCTGCAGCCGCTGCAGATCGTGGTGGTCAACACCCGCGCTGGCAGCGCCTACGGCACGGCGGGCTACACGCGCGCGGGTTGCGGCATGGGCTACGAGGCCACCATGTACCTGCTGGAGCGCGGCGTGCGCCTGACCGGCACCGACGCCTGGAGCTGGGATGCTCCCTTTGCCTACACCGCGCAGCGCTATGCCGAAAGCGGCGACGCATCGCTGATCTGGGAGGGCCACAAGGCTGGGCGCGACATTGGCTACTGCCACCTCGAAAAACTGCACAACCTGGAGGCGCTGCCAGCCAGCGGCTTCTATATCTCGTGCTTTCCGGTCAAGGTGCGCGGCGCCTCGGCAGGCTGGACGCGGGCTGTGGCCATCTTCGACCCGGTGCTGCCGCTGCAGTCTGCGGCCGGAGTGGCGCCATGAAGCTTGCGACCTTGCGCAACGGCCTGCGCGATGGCCGCCTGGTGGTGGTGTCGACGGATGCGCGCCGTTGCATCGATGCCAGCCCCGTGGCCCCCACGCTGCTCGATGCCCTGGAGCGCTGGAGCGTGGTGGAGCCCGCGCTGCACGACCTGGCCCGCACCGTGAACGCGCCCGCAGCCCCGGGCGCCATGCCCTTTGATGCGCGCCAGTGTTTGGCACCGCTGCCACGCACCTGGCAGTGGCTGGACGGCTCAGCGTTCTTGAACCACGGCCACCTCATGGAGCGCGCGTTCAAGGTACCGCCGGTGGCCGACTTCGACACCATTCCGCTCATGTACCAGGGCGCAGCCGACGACTTTCTGGGCCCGCACGACGATGTGCCCCTGCCGTCCGAGGCCGACCAGATCGACTTTGAGGGCGAGTTTGGCGTGGTGCTCAGCGAAACCCCCCTGGGCGTCACCGCTGAAGAGGCGCTGCAGCATGTGCGCCTCATCGTGCTCATCAACGACTGGAGCCTGCGTGCCTTCGGCCCGCGCGAGGCCAAAAGCGGCTTCGGCTTTGTGCAGGCCAAGCCCTCCACCGCATTCGCGCCCATCGCCATCACGCCCGACGAACTGGGCGCAGCGTGGAACGGCGGCCGCGTGCACCTGCGGCTGCAGACGCAGCGCAACGGCGAATGGTTTGGCCACCCGCACGGCGGCGCCATGCACTTTGACTTCGGCCAGCTGATCGCCCATGCAGCGCGCACGCGCAGGCTGTCGGCAGGCACCCTGATTGGCTCGGGCACCGTGTCGAATGCGGATGTGGCCGTGGGCTCGTCCTGCATCGCCGAGCGCCGCATGGTCGAGGCGCTGGCCGACGGCGCGCCGCACACGCCGTTTCTGCGCTTTGGCGAGCGGGTGCGCATGGTGGCGCTGGACGGGCAGGGCCATCCCGGGCCGTTTGGCGTGATCGACCAGGTGGTGGTGCTGGGCGGCGCGGTGGGCCCCGGGCGGGTGAATACTTTAGATGCTATTATTTCGATAGCTATATAGGCTTGATGGTCGTGCGATAGAGGCCAAAAAACCTTGAATTTTTCGCTCCAGTCCATCGCGCCGTGGGGCCGCCGCCTCACCCTCCATCACCCGCAGCGCTGGGTCTTTCTCCCTCTCCCCTCGCGGGAGAGGGCTGGGGAGAGGGGGCGCTCTGGGGCTCGGTGCCCCCCTCTCCCCTGGCCCCCTCCCAGCAGGGGCGAGGGGGCATACTGATTCATCTTCCGCCGCGCAGCCCGGGGTGTTTTCACCGGTTGACCAGACGGTGGGCGGCGCCTATTCTGGCTGGCAGGGGTCGGTGATGCCCCCTATACCAACGAACTCCCCCACCTCCCCCGCGCCATGCACAAAGAATTCCACCACGATGCGGTGCGCCGCCTGCAGACGCTGATCGAGCGCGAGACCGGCACGCCGCTGCGCGAAGAAGCCCTCGCCGAGATGGCTGCCATCCTGCGCCAGGGCGACGGCCCGGAAGGTGCCGCCACCGATGACCGGTCTGTGGCCCCACGTGAGGTCACCATCCTGCTGGCCGACCTGCGCGGGTTCACCGCACTGTCGGGCTCGCAACCGGCGTCGGTGGTGATTGCGGCGCTCAACCGCTGCCTGGCGCGGTTGTCCGAAGTGGTGTTCAAGTACCAGGGCAGCATCGACAAGTTCATGGGCGACTCGATCATGGTGCTGTTCGGTGCGCCTGTGGCGCGCGACGACGATGTGGATCGCGCGCTGCTCTGCGCCGTGGAGATGCAGATGGCCATGCGCGAGCTGAACCTCGCCCACCTGCGCGAGCGGCTGCCCGAGGTCTTCCTGGGCATTGGCGTGAACACGGGCACGGTGATGGCGGGGCGTTTTGGCTCGGACGTGTATTCCGAATACACCGTGATCGGCGAGGCCGTCAACCTGGCCTCGCGCATCGAGGCGCTGAGCCTGCGTGGCCAGGTGCTCATCAGCGACACGACGTACCAGCGCTGCTGGGGTCTGGTGTCGGCGTCTGCCCCCATGCAGGTCTACGTCAAGGGCCGCACGCAGCCCGTGAGCCTGCGCGAGCTGATCGCCATCCCTTCGCAAAAGCTCAAGGTGCCGCGCCAGGAGTTTCGCCGCAGCCACCGTGTGGATGCGCGCCTGCCCTGCCTGTGCCAGCGCATGCAGGACAAGATCGTGGTGCCACACATCGTGCACGGAGCCATTCGCGACATCGGCTACCACGGCCTGCTGGTGGAGCTGATCGAGCCGCTGGAGCCGCACAGCGAGATCAAGCTGGAGTTTGAGCTGCCACTGGTGGACTACCGCGTGGCCGATGTGTATGCGCGGGTCATCACCCTCAAGCAGGAAGGCGACGAGTGGGTGGCCGGGCTGGAGTTCACCTCCATCAGTGCCGAATGCCACGCCAAGGTGCAGATGTTTGTGCAGCTGCTGGTGGCGCACTGAAAGCCCCGGCGCTGGCGTCTGGCCCGTTCATGGCTTGGGCTGTTTGGCGGGTCTCGCCCAGTTGGCAATGCTCACC